>NZ_CP017146.1:670521-1341043 GCF_009930795.1 Marisediminicola antarctica | reverse complement strand
CCGCTCGTCCACGCAATCAGGGTCGCGTCGTCGGGGCCCTGCCCGTCGATCCGGGGCAGTGGAACCGAGACCGACTTCGTCTGCGCGAAATAGCGCGCGCCCGGGTAAAGGCGCTGCAGGCGAATCTGGATCGAATCGGCGAGCTCGGCGCTCGCGACGCGCAGGTTTCCACCCATCGTGACCACCTCGCTCAGGCCCGCTTTCTGCGCCATGCGGCGCAGGCGCGAGACGGCGATCAGGTTGTGCACCTGCTGCGGCGGCTCGCCGTAGCGGTCGGTGAGCTCGTCGAGCACCTGGTCGATCGCACCATCGGCCGAGGTGAGTCCACTCGCGGCCGAGAGCTTCTGGTACGCCTCAAGGCGCAGCCGCTCGCTCTCGACGTATTCCTCAGGCACGTGCGCGTCGACGGGCAGTTCGAGCCGCAGCTCGGTCTGGCCCTCGGCGACGTCGCCGCGAAAGGCGCTCACTGCTTCGCCGATCATCCGCAGGTAGAGGTCGAATCCGACGCCGGCGATATGTCCCGACTGTTCCCCGCCGAGGAGGTTTCCGGCGCCGCGAATCTCGAGATCCTTGAGAGCGATCTGCATGCCGGCGCCGAGGTCGTTGTTCGCGGCGATCGTCGACAGGCGGTCGTGTGCGACCTCACCGAGAGGCTTCTCGGCGTCGTAGAGGAAGTAGGCGTAGGCGCGCTCACGCCCACGGCCGACGCGCCCGCGCAGCTGGTGAAGCTGGCTGAGCCCGTACTTGTCTGCCCGGTCGATGATGAGGGTGTTGGCGTTGGCGATGTCGAGGCCGGTCTCGATGATCGTCGTCGACACGAGGATGTCGAACTTGCGCTCCCAGAAGTCGACCATGACCTGCTCGAGCATGTGCTCCGGCAGCTGCCCGTGGGCCACGGCGATTCGCGCCTCCGGCACGAGCTCGGCCAGTTGCGAGGCGATCCGGTTGATACTCGACACGCGGTTGTGCACGAAGAACACCTGTCCCTCGCGCAGCAGCTCACGACGGATCGCGGCGCTCACCTGCTTCTCGCTGTAGGGGCCGACAAAGGTGAGGATCGGATGCCGGTCTTCCGGCGGGGTCGCGAGGGTGGACATCTCCCGGATGCCGGTCACCGCCATCTCGAGGGTTCGCGGGATCGGCGTGGCGCTCATCGCGAGGATGTCGACGTTGGTCTTCAGCTTCTTGAGGGCATCCTTGTGCTCGACGCCGAACCGCTGCTCCTCGTCGATGATCACGAGGCCGAGGTCTTTGATCACGATCCCCTTCGACAGGAGGCGGTGGGTGCCGATGACGATGTCCACGGTGCCGTCGGCGAGCCCGTCGATGGCCTCCTTCGACTCCTTCTCGGTCTGGAACCGGCTGAGCGCGCGCAAATGAACCGGGAATCCGGCGAATCGCTCGGCGAACGTCTCCATGTGCTGGCGCACCAGCAGCGTCGTCGGGACGAGCATGATGACCTGTTTGCCGTCTTGCACCGCCTTGAACGCCGCGCGGATCGCGATCTCGGTCTTGCCGTAGCCGACGTCGCCCGAGATGAGGCGGTCCATCGGAATCGGCCGCTCCATGTCGGCCTTCACCTCGTCGATCGTTGTCAGCTGGTCGGGTGTCTCGGCGAACGGGAACGCCTCCTCGAGCTCACGCTGCCAGGGGGTGTCGGGCGGGAACGCGTGGCCCTTGCTCGCCATTCGCGCGGAGTAGAGCTTGACGAGTTCGACGGCGATGTCGCGCACGGCCTTGCGGGCCTTGCCCTTGGCCGCGGACCAGTCGCTGCCGCCCATCTTGCTGAGGCTGGGAGCCTCTCCCCCGACGTAGCGGGTGAGCAGGTCGAGCTGGTCGGTGGGCACGTAGAGCTTGTCGCCGGGGTAGCCGCGCTTTGAGGGTGCGTACTCGATCGCGAGGTACTCGCGGCTGTTCTTGACCGGGTTGCGGCCACCGGTGGAGACCTCGCGTTGCACCAGTTCGAGGAACCGGCCGATGCCGTGCGTGTTGTGCACGACGATGTCGCCGGTCTTGAGCTGCAGCGGGTCGACGACGTTCTTGCGGCGGCTGGCGAGCTTCTTGACCTGCCGGGAGTCGAATCCGGCGCTGCGGCCGTAGAACTCGCTCTCACTCACGACCGCGAGTTTGGACTCGGGCAGCTCGAAACCGTGCTCGACGGATGCCTTCACGAGATAGGCGACCCCGGGTTCGGCATCCACGGGGAAGTCCTCCACGATCCGACCGGCCAGGCCGTGTTCGCCGAGCGCTTCGGCGGCGCGCTCGACAAGTCCGGAGCCCTGGGCGACGACGAGCACTGTCCAGCCGTCGGCCAGGCGTGCGGCCAGGTGGTCGATCGCTCCGTCGACCCGGCCAGCGAAGCTCGGCACGGTGTCCGCGGCAATGCGCACGTACTCGCCGGCATCCTCGACCAGGGCGCTGATGGCGGCGGATGCTGCGGTGTCGACCGCCGACGGGCGGGCGGCAGCCGTGCCGTCGGTGGCACCGCTGGGTGTCGCGCCCCCTGCCGTCGTGCGACCCGCGGTCGGACCACCTGCTGACGCACCACCCGCGGTCGCACCACCACGGACCGCACTGCGGACCACCGGTGCAACGGGCTCGGCGGCGCCGGTGTTGAATCCGCTGAAGGTCCACCAAGGACGCGCGCCGGAGGCATCTCTCAGCGCGGGGAGGGTGAGGAAGTCACCCGCGTCGAGGTCGATGGGCGCCTCGGCACCCGCCGTGGCCGCATTCCACGCGGCACTGAGGAATTCACGGTTGGTCTCGACGAGGCTCAGGGCGCGGGAGGCTACGCGCTCGGGGGCGAGCACGGCGATCGAGGTGCTCGCGGGAAGGTAGTGCGTGATCGGCACGAGCCGGTCGACGAGGGCTGGCGCGAGCGACTCCATGCCGTCGACAGGGATGCCCTCGGCGATCTTGGCGAGCATCTGCGCGAGGCTCGGGAACTCGTGCTGCATCTCGCGCGCCCGCTGACGCACCTCGGGGCCGAGAAGCATCTCGCGGCTCGCGGGCAGTTCCGCATCGGCGAGCTGCTCGGACAGCGATCGCTGGTCGGCAACCGAGAACGGGCGGATGTGCTCGATCTCGTCGCCGAAGAACTCCGCGCGCACCGGGTGCTCGGCGTCGGGGGCGAAGACGTCGAGGATGCCGCCGCGCACGGCGAACTCTCCGCGGCGGGTGACCATGTCGACCCGCGAATAGGCCAGGTCGACGAGCTGGGAGGACAGCGCTGCAAGGTTGTAGCCACGGCCACCGGCGACGAGGCGCAGCGGTTCGAGACTTGTGAGGTTGTCGGAGAGGGGCTGAAGGGCCGCGCGCACGCTCGCGACGACGATGATGTCGCGCGCCTGTCCGCAAGCGTCGACCTGCGCTTGCCAGGCCTGGAGGCGGCGAAGAGCGTGGATGCGCTTGCCGACCGTCTCCGCGCTGGGGCTGAGTCGTTCGTGAGGGAGGGTCTCCCACGCGGGGAACTCGATGATCTCGGCATCCGGCATGACACTCGGGAGAGCCGATCGGAGGGACTCGGAGTCGCGCCCGGTTGCCACGATCGCGAAGAGCGACTGGGGACCTTCACGTGCATCGAGCAGTCCGGCGATGAGAGGGGCCCGGAGACCGTCGACGAGAGAGAAATCGGCGCTTCTGCGCGCGTATTTCAGGGCAGCATCGAACGTCTGGGCGCGCGAAAGCGCCGGAATTAGGCCCTGAAGAATCACCGGGAGAGTCTACGCTCGCTCGCTGGCACTCTCCTGCGGCGTGGTGAGGTCGGGTGTAAGCCCAACGGTGGTGGGGTTGCGGCTGCGAATCGTGCCGGGGCGCTATCGGCTTACTCCCGGCGGCAATGGCAAACTCCGCGCGCGTTTGGCCAGGCTCTGGATGGTCAGAATCAGCCGGATCGCAGAATCGCAATGTGGCTCCCGAAAGACCCGTAAGACCCGCGAAGACCCGCAAGACCCGGAAGGCCTGCGAAGACCCGGGAAGGCCCGGGAAGGCCCGGGAAGGCCTACAAGACCCTCAAGTCAGGAGGTTCGCATCGCGGCGGACCGCTGCGGTCTGGTAGGAGTGCGGCATCCAGCTTGCCCGGCGCTCCTGTCCGAGCACCGGCCCATCGAGATATTGCGTGCTGCAGCTGCAGCTGGTGCTGATGGTGGTGGTGCAGGTGCAGGTGCAGGTGCAGGTGCTGGTGCTGGTGCTGGTGCTGGTGCTGGTGCTGGTGCTGGTGCTGGTGCTGGTGCTGAGCTTCGACTGCATGTACCTGTGCCTATGCCTTCCGGCCGGCCCCCTCTCTGTCAGGCTGGTGTGAGACATCCCGGGTTATGCGGGGTGTCTTGGGAGAGGGCGGGGAACGGACGTAATCATGTTGGAAGAATCAGGGCCACCGGCCCCGCATATTGACCCGGCTCAGAAGCCGGTCCGGAGGACTTACCCGGCCGAATACCGCGCTCGCGTGCTGGCAGAGTATGAGGCGGCCCCCGCGGGTCGAAGTCCGCGGTCCTTCGACGCGAGGGGATCTATCAGACCCTGGTAGCGGAGTGGGCGAAAGCCCGAGACGCGGAAGCGGCTGGGACCACGTATCGGCGGGATCGCGCCCCGCGATCGAAGGAGTCCTCGGCGGCTGCCCGGGCGGTGAAGTTGGAGGCCGAGAACGCTCGTCTGCATCGCCGGCTGGCGCAGACCGAGGCAGCGTTGGACGTGATGGGAAAAGCGCACAGGCTCTTGGAGCTGCTCTCGGACAGCAGCCCCTCGAGCCAGCCCGGGACGGGGCAGGACAAGTGACTGCGGGAACGGTCCTCGATGACGCGTTCACTGCGCTGATCGGATTGGCGGTCACGGTCGTGGCCGCGTGCGCGTTGACCGGCCGGTCGCGGGCGACCCACTACCGGCGGATCTCCCCGCCGGTCCGGAAGATCGATCCGATCCCGCAGGCAGCACGGGCCAAGCCGCCATCGACCCTGTCCGAAACGGAACGCGGACAAGTCCTCGCGGTCATCAACTCTCCCGCCTACCAGGACCTGTCGATCTGTCAGATCTGGGCACGGGAGTTGGACGAGGACCGGTACCACTGCTCGATGTCGTCGATGTATCGCATCGCCAGGGCTGCCGGGCAGACGCGGGAACGGCGGCGTCTGGCGACGCATCCGGCGAAGGTCAAGCCCGAGCTGGTCGCTTTGGGCCCGTCGCAGGTGTGGTCGTGGGACATCACCAAGCTCCGCGGCCCGCGCAAGGGCGTCTGGTATCACCTCTACGCCCTGATCGATATCTACTCGAGGTACTCGCCCAGCCATGTCGTCTGCGCTGCCGAGGACTCGGTCGTCGCCCGCGACTTCATCGACGACGCGATCGGCCGCAACGGCACCGCCCCGCACACCGTCCACGCAGACCGGGGCACCTCGATGACCTCGAAACCCGTCTCCGCACTGCTGGCCGATCTCGGGATCACCCGCACGCACTCGCGCCCGAGGGTGTCCAACGACAACCCGTACTCCGAGGCGCAATTCAAGACCCTGAAATACGTTCCCGACTTCCCGCACCACTTCTACTCGCTGGCCGAGGCGAAGCAATTCTGCGACGGATTCTTCACCGACTACAACCACATCCACCATCACTCCGGGATCGGCTGGCACACCCCAGCATCCGTGCATTTCGGCACCTACCAGGACATCGACCAGCAACGCTCGGTCACCCTGAACCGGGCCTTCAACGAGCACCCCGAACGCTTCACCCGACGACCCCGCCCGCCACAGATCCGCACCGAGGTCTGGATCAACGAACCCCAGAAAGAGGCCCTCCCGATCAACGACCAAACCACGCAAACAGTCTAGAAAGCACATGTCTCACTTGACTTGACAAATTCCGGCCGGCCGGCCGGGCGAGCGGGCGGGCGTTTCATGGTGAGCTGGCGCTTCTTTTGGTGATGGTGGGTGTTTTGCTGGGGAGCAGGATGAGGGTTTGGGTGGGGTCGATGGTTGTGGGTGGTTGGAGCCAGTAGTTGTTGTTGGTGTTGATGATTTCCCAGTGGTTGTCGTGGAGGAGGAGGTGGTGTCTGCGGCAGAGGAGGATCCCGTTGTCGATGTTGGTGGGTCCGTTGTCTCTGTCCCAGTGTTTGATGTGGTGGGCTTCGCACCAGGAGGGGGGTCGGTCGCAGGAGGGGAACATGCAGCCTCCGTCGCGGGTGGCGAGGGCGATGCGTTGGCGGGCGGTGAAGTGGCGCCTTGTGTGGCCGACGTTGAGGCATTGGCCGTCGTCGTCGAATAGGACGGGGATGTGTCCGGTGTCGCAGAGGTTGCGCTGGATGGTCTCGATTGAGATCGGGTCGAGGGTTCCCTCGATCCATCCGTGGTCGGCGCTGATCCCGGGCAGCAGCGGCAGCACCGGTGGCGGGGGTGGCTGGGGTGGGAGTGGTTGCAGGGATTGAGATGGCTGTGGCGTGGGGGCCGGCGGTGCCGGGCGGCCGAGGGTCGCGAGTGGGACACCATCTGGGGTGCGGTCGCCGGGGACGCTCGCGGTGCTGGTGCTGGTGCTGGTGCTGGCATTGGTGCCGGTTTCGGTCGCCACTCCGGTGCCGGTGCTGGTGCTGGTCGGCGTGCTGACGCGGGTGGCGGCGATGAAGCCGGTGCCGGTGCTCGCGTCGGTGCTTGTGCCAGTGGTGGGTGTGGTGTTGGTGGTGAGGTCTTTTTTGGTGATGATGACTCGGACGGCGGGGCGGCGGGAGCCGAACATGGTGCCGGGGTCGGCGTCGGTGGCGATGCGGATCATGCCGATCAGGGCGTCGGCGAGGATCTGCTCGTCGGTGCGGGGGTCCTCGACCAGTTTCTGGGCTTTGGCTTTCTCTTCCGGATCGATGAATCGGGGTCCGCCGCGTCGCGGGGACAGGATCGTGGACAGGGCCGAGTCGAGCAGGGCGCCGTCTTCGGGGTGCAGGTGCCAGATGCCATGGTGCATGCCGTCAGCGGTGCGCCACTTCCGCACCGCGCGCAGGTCGTACTGCTCCTTCTCCCGCCGGCGGATGCCCTCGCTGTCGAGCTCGTCCCGCAACCGCCGCGCGAGGCGTTGCACCTCGTCCGCACCCAACACCCGACCGGCGCCGGCACTACCGGGGTTACCGGGGTTACCGGGGTTACTAGGGTTGCTGGGGTTGATGGCGGTGATGAGGTGTTCCGCGGCGGCGGTGAGCTGCTCGGCGGTGACGGCGTCATCGATCCCTCCCAACCCGCGCCGGATCGCTTCGGCTCCATCGAGGGAGAGGAGCCCCGCGGTGACCGCCCGCGCGATTGGCGCCTGCCATACCGGCATCCCGACCGGGAAACGCGGCTCGGCAGGGTCGGTGGCTGGCCCCGGGCTGGCCGGGGAGCCCGGATCGGACACCGGCGCACCAGCGGTCGGCGCACCAGCGGTCGGCGCACCAGCGGTCGGCGCACCAGCGGTGGGCGTGCCGCCGGTGGCGGTGGCGGTGGGATCGGCGGCGGCGAGGGCTTCGGCGGCTTCGGTCTCGGCGAGCAGGGTGCCGATCTGGACCAGTTTCGCGGCCTCGGCCCTGGTGCCGCCGGAGATCGATTGGATCAACGCCTCCGCGCTGACGAACCCGGCACTGATCGCCATCCCGGCATGGCCCAGGGCCCGGTCGGAGTGCTTCGCGATCGCCGCCGCGATCCACGCCGCGTAGGTGTCCACCGCACGACGCAGCGCGGTGACCGAGCGTTGCGCGGCGAACAGGGACGCATCATCCAGGGCCGTGAACTCCCCCGCGCACGCCCCAAGGCCGGCGACGGTGTCGGCCGTGTCGCGGAGGGTGTTCGGGAGCTGTTCCATGCCACAATTCTCCCACTTCGAACACACTTTCGAAAGGGGAAAGGCCTGATGGGGATAAGAATCTTCCCACAAGGCCTGCGCAGGAGAAGAGGCTGTGCAGGAGAAGACCCCGTGCAGGAGAAGACACAGCACTAGGAAGAGCGCGACAGGCCGCACTCCGCGGGTCCCCGCCACAGGCCTCTAAGAAGCGGTATGAAACTTCAACTGCGCGGCGACGAGGCCCTCGGTGACGACCAGCTCCACAGCATCCGTGGCATCCTCGAGCACATTGGGCAGCGTCGCACGCTCGGCCGAACCGAAGTCCTTCAGCACGAAGTCGGCGGCAGGCTGGCGTCCCGGCGGGCGCCCGATTCCGATGCGCACACGGATGAAGTCCGGGGTGCCGGTCGCGGCGATGATATCCCGCAGGCCGTTGTGGCCGCCGTGGCCACCGCCCAGCTTGAGGCGCACGCTATCGAAGGGAATGTCGAGCTCGTCGTGCAGCACAATCAGCCTGGACGGGTCGATCTTGTAGAACCGCAGCAGGCCCGCAACAGGCCCGCCTGACGTATTCATGAAGCTATTGGGCTTGGCGAGAATGAGCCGCGGTGCGCCCGGAGCAGTGCGCCCCTCGGCGACCGCCGCGCCCGCCTTGTGGTTCTTGAACGTCGCGGATGCTCGGTGGGCGAGTTCCGCGAGCGCCATCTGTCCCACGTTGTGTCGGTTGGCGGCGTAGTCGGGCCCGGGGTTACCGAGCCCGACTACGAGCCACTGGGCATTGTCCAGTGGCTCAGACCGCCTGAAGAGGGCCGTGATTACTCCGCAGCCTCGGTGGACTCGGTCGCCTCGTCGCCCTCGGCAGCCTCGACCTCGTCCTCGTCCTCGCCGAGGTCGACCTCGGCAGGGATGACGATGTTGATGACGAGCGTCTCGGGGTCGGTCACGAGAGTCGAGCCGGCGGGCAGCTCGAGGTCGCTCGCGTGAATCTGGGTGCCGTCCTCGAAGCCTTCGATGTTCACGACGACGCTCTCGGGGATGTGGGTCGCCTCGGCCTCGACCGAGATCGTGGCAGACTCGAGGTTCGCGATCGTGCCCGGGTAAGACTCGCCCTCGACGTGCACGGAGATGTCGACGATGACCTTCTCACCCTTGCGGATGACGATGAGGTCGATGTGCTCGATGATCGCCTTGACCGGGTCCTTCTGCACGTCCTTGACGAGCGCGAGTTGGGTCTTGCCGTTGACCTTGATTTCAAGCACGGCGTTCTTCCTGCGGAGCAGAAGGGCGACCTGGTGGCCGGGAAGCGCAAGGTGCTGCGGCTCGGTGCCGTGTCCATAGACGACAGCCGGGATCTTACCCAGCACGCGCATCTTGCGGGCCGCGCCCTTGCCGAACGATTCGCGCACTTCGGCGACGATGGTGGTGTCGATTTTCTTCTCAGCCATTGTTTTCTCCTATGCAGGCGTGGGCCCACGATCTGTGCCCCAAAGGGGGCGGTCAACTCGAACGCATGTCAGCGTGAGGAAAGACGTGTGCCTGCAAAGGCTGAGCCCAACCACCGCGTCGATTACGGATGCTGCCTGCGGTCGGTTTCCCGACACGCGAAAGCGATCCCTCGCCGAAGTACAGCATGAAGCTTACACGCCGCGATCTCTGATCCCGACTTGGGTTTCGACACCCGCGTCAATTCGCGCTACAGCTGTCCCTGCTCGGCCGTGCCCGCGGGGATGGGAACGAGGCGGGTCACGTCGACGGGCCGCTCGAGCATTCCGGCGAGCGACGCGGTGAGGTTCGCGACGGCGTCACCGGCCCCGTGCGCATCTAGGAGCTCGGCCGACTCCCATTTTTCGACCATGACGATCGAGCCGTCCTGCGCATTGTGGAGGGCGTAGAGCAGGCATCCGGGCTCCGCGTGAACCGCGGCGATCGCCGGCGAAATCGCCGCGACGACGGCGTCGTGCTGGCCGGGGGCGGGGAAGAATACGGCGGTGACGACGATGGGGTTGGTCATGGGTGACGATGCTATCCGAGTTGCTCGTTGAGCAGGTCGCGTAGCTCGACCGGCGGCACTCACCAGTCGTGCACCGTGCCGTCGGCGAGCCGGTTGTAGGGCAGGTACGCCGTCTCGTATGGGTACTTGCCGGCCTCGTCGAGATTGAGCTCGACACCGAGACCGGGCTTGTTGCCCGGGTGTAGCATGCCATCGTTCCAGGTGAATGACTGCTCGAAGACCTGGTTGGTCTTCTCTCCGTGCGCCATGTACTCCTGAATTCCGAAGTTGTGGATCGCCATTCCGAGGTGCATCGCGGCCGCCATGCCGACCGGGGAGATGTCGGTGGGCCCATGCATGCCCGACTTGATCTGGTACTGCGAGGCATAGTCGAGCACCTTGCGCAGGTGGGTGATCCCACCGGTGTGGGTCACGGCACTGCGCACGTAGTCAATGAGCTGCTCCCGGATGATCTGCTGGTAGTCCCACACCGTGTTGAAGATCTCCCCGATCGCGAGCGGAGTCGTGGTGTGCTGACGCACGAGTCGCAGTGCCTCAGGATTTTCCGCCGGGGTGCAGTCCTCGAGCCAGAACAGGTCGTACGGCTCCAGCGATTTGCCCAGCTGAGCCGCCTGGATCGGGGTCATCCGGTGGTGCCCGTCATGCAGCAACGGAACCTCCGGACCGAATTCGTTGCGCACCGCCTCGAACACCGTCGGCACGTGCCGAAGGTAGCTGCGGGTGTCCCAGTCCTCCTCGGCCGGGAACGCACCCCGCTGGGCCGGCTCGTGGTCGTACCGCACACCGGTGTTGGCCTCGAACGTGGCGTTCGACGCGATCCCGTAGATCGACTTCAGTCCGGGCACCCCGGTCTGGATGCGGATCGCCTTGTAGCCCTCCTCCTGGTGCTCGCGCACACTGTCGAACAGCTCCTCGTTGGACTTCCCCGATGCGTGCCCATAGGCCAGCAGGCCCGTCCGCGATGCCCCACCCAGCAGCTGGTACAACGGCATCCCGGCCGTCTTCGCCTTGATATCCCAGAGCGCAACATCCACCGCCGCGATCGCGGCCATCGTCACCGGGCCGCGACGCCAATACGCACTCCGGTACAAGAACTGCCAGGTGTCCTCGATGTTGTGGGCGTCGCGCCCGATCAGCAGCGGGGCGACATGCTCCTTCAGATACGCCACGACGGCGAGTTCGCGGCCGTTGAGGGTCGCGTCCCCCAGGCCGGTGATCCCGTCCACCGTTGTGAGTTTCAGCGTCACGAAATTGCGGTCCGGGCTGGTGACGATAACTTCGGCCTTGTCGATCTTCATGAGGAGTCTGCCCTTTTCGGTGCTCGTGCGGTTTAACGGATGGTGGAACCGGCGGTCCCGGCGAGCAACTCGAGCTCGTCTCGCGTGGGGAGAGACTCCCAATCGCCGGCGGCGCTCACGGCGAAGGCCCCGAGCACCGCGCCTCGTTCGAGACGTTCCTCGAGGCCAAGACCGTCGAGCCGTGCGGAGAGGTAGCCGGCTGTGAACGCGTCGCCTGCGCCGATCGTGTCGACAACCGGCACGACATGCGCCGGGACGGATGCCTCAAGTCCGTCGACCCACGCGGTTGCGCCGAGCGCTCCCCGCTTCACGACGACTTCGGTGACGCCGGCATCGATGAGCTCTGCCACCGCGGCAGACTCGCCTCCCGGCGCGACGAGCGACAGCTCGTCGTCGGAGGCGAACACGACCTGAGCCTTGCGTGCGATCGTCGCAAGTACGCCAGCGGCTTCGTCCCTCCCCCACAGCTTGCCGCGGAAGTTGATGTCGAACGACACGGTGACGCCCCGCTCCCGTGCCGCGTCGACGGCCCAGAGGGTCGCCGCAGCGGCGGTCGGTGACAACGCGGGGGTGATTCCAGTCACGTGCATAACCGACGGGGCCTGATCGAAGAGGTGTCGCAGATCACCGGCATCGAGCGCCGACCCGGCCGACCCTGCTCGGTAGTAGGCGACACACGAGATGTCCGCGATCCGCTTCTCGATCAGGAGGAGGCCGGTGGTCCGGTCGGCGTCGCGGGCGACGAGGCGCGTGTCCACTCCCTCGGCGCGGAGAGTTCGGAGGGCGAAGTCGCCCACCTCATCTGCCCCGAGCCGCCCCGCCCAGCACACGGCATGACCGAGGCGGGCGAGGCCGATCGCGACGTTGGACTCCGCGCCGCCGAGCGTCATCGACATCGCACCGCCCATGCGGATCAATCCTGCGGCACGCAGCGATCCCATTGTCTCGCCGAAGGTGACGACGTCCACGCCCGTCACGCTCAGCCTTCGACCCAGGGCGCCGCCGCCTCATGGAATCGCCGCGCCCGATCGCGCAGCGCGGTCAGGCTCCCGCCGGCCGCGGCATCCCCGAGCAGCGGGCTACCGAGTCCGGCAGCAATGGCCCCGACCTCGAAGTACTCGACCATCTCCTTCACCCCGACCCCGCCGACGGCGACGAAGGGAATACTCGGGAGCGGGTCACGCAGTGCCTTGAGGTAGGGCGGGCCGCCGATTGACGCCGGGAACAGCTTGATCGCCGCCGCTCCCTGCTCCATCGCGCTCACGCACTCGGTGGGGGTGGGCGCGCCCGCGACGACTGGAAAGCCGAGGCGCGCCGACTCGGCGACACTCTGCGCAACGGCCGGAGTGACCGCGAACGATCCGCCGGCGTCGCGGACCCGCTTCACATCATCGATGGTCAGCACGGTTCCGGCGCCGATTCGTGCGCCCTCCGGCCCCTCACGCACGACTCGCGCGATGACCTCGAGGGCGTTCGCGGTGTTGAGCGAGATCTCGAGCAGCTGAAAACCCTCGTCAAGGAGCGCGAGCGCCGCCGCGACCGAGGCCTCGGCATCCGCTCCACGGATGATGGCCAGCAGCCGGGTTGCCGTGAGGTGGTCAACAAATTCAGTGGGCATGCTGCTTCCTACCATTCTGCGAATGAGCCGTCGGGGTGGCGCCAGACGGGCGTGCGCCAGCTGTTGCCGAGGCGGTCGGCTTCCCGCACCGCGCCCTCGTCGACGGTAATGCCGAGTCCGGGCCCGGTGAGAAGCTCGAAGTTTCCCTCGACGAATTTGAGCGGCTCGGTGTCGACGACATAGTCGAGCACCTCTGCCCCCGTGTTGTAGTGGATGCCGATGCTCTGCTCCTGGATCAGGAAGTTGGGCGTCGCGAACCCCACCTGCAGGCAGGCGGCAAGAGCGATCGGACCCAGCGGGCAATGCGGGGCGAGTTGAACGTCGAAGACCTCGGCCATCGCAGCGATGCGGCGCACCTCGGAGATGCCGCCGGCGTGCGACAGATCCGGCTGGGCTACCGCGATACCTGCCTGCAGCACCGGGAGGAAGTCCTGCCGGTTGTAGAGGCGCTCGCCGGTCGCGACTGGAATCGTCGTCGAGCGCGCGAACTCGCCAATGAGATGCGAGTTCTCCGGCACGACGGGCTCTTCGAGAAAGAACGGGTGGAACTCCTCGAGCAGCGGCGCGACCCGACGCGCGTTCGCCAGGGTGAACCTCCCGTGAAAGTCGACCGCGACGTCGCGGTCCGGCCCGAGAACCGCCCGGGCGGCGGCGACGCGATTCACGACCCCATCGAGTTCGCGCACGCTGCCGATGCGGCTCATTTTGCCGCTCGCGTTCATCTTCACGGCGGTGAGGCCCACCGCCATCTGCGCTGCGATGTGGTCGCCCACCTCACTGGGGTCGTCGCCGCCGACCCAGCCGTAGGCGCGGATGCGGTCGCGCACGGCGCCGCCGAGCAGCCGGTGGACCGGAACGCCGAGGCTCTTCCCCGCGATGTCCCACAGGGCCTGGTCGATGCCGGACACGGCACTGGCGAGTACCGCGCCTCCCCGGTAGAACCCTCCCTTGGTGAGTACCTGCCAGTGGTCCTCGATACGCGACGGATCGCGGCCGACGAGGTAGCCGGCGAACTGCTCGATCGCGGCTCGCACGATATCGGAGTTGCCCTCGAGCGACCCCTCCCCCCAGCCAACGATGCCCGCGTCGGTCTCGATGCGCACGAAGAGCCAGCGGGGCGCGACGGCGAAGGTCTCAACGCGGCTAATCAGCAACGGATGATCCTCTCGGGACGGCATGCGGCGCGAATGAGACCCTCTTGAGCGCCTCGAGACCGAGCGCGTCGTCGATCGCGTCGAGGATCTCGGGCGGCGGGAAGGCGATGTCGACGATGACACCGCTCTCGTCCGCCTCGAGCGGTTCGAGGGTGTCGTACTGGGACTGCAGGAGCGCCGGCGGCATGTACTCGTGCTGGCGGGCACTGATGCGCGCGGCGACGAGCTCCATCGAACCTTCAGGATCGACGACGAACAGGTCGGCGGCCGATTCGCGCAAGAGGTCACGGTAGCTTCGCTTGAGCGCGGAGCAGGCGACGACGATGCCGTCGTTCCGCCCGCGGGCCAGGGCGTTCCCCACCTCCCTGAGCCACGGCATCCGCTGCTCGTCGCTCAATGCGTTGCCCGCGGCCATCGAGAGCACGTTGTCTTCGGAATGCAGGCTGTCGCCGTCGAGAAAGGCGATACCGAGGCGCTCCGCGAGCAGCGAGCCGATCGTGGACTTGCCCGATCCCTGCACGCCCATCACAACGATGGGCGGAATACGGTTCACCATGCCGTTAGCCCTTCGTGGCGCCGGCGGTGAGGCCCGACACGATGTACTTCTGTGTGAACAGGGCGATGACCATGATGGGCACCGTGATTACGACCGCCGCGGCCATCAGCCCGCCCCAGTCGATGCTCGCGTAGGCCACAAAGTCGAAGATCGCAACCGGCAGCGTCTTGGTGCTCGAGCCGGAGAGCACGAGAGCGAACATGAAGTTGTTCCAGGAGAAGATGAACGACAGGATGCTCGCGGTCGCGACGCCGGGCACCGACAGCGGCAGCGCGATCCTGAAGAAGGCTCCGATCGGCGTGAGTCCGTCGACCTGGCCCTGCTCCTCGAGCTCGAGCGGCAGCGAATCGAAGAACGAGATCATGATGAAGACGAACAGCGGCATCAATACGAACATGTGCGAGAGGATCAGCACGCCGTAGCCGCCAACGAGGCCGAGGTTCGAGAAGACGAAGTACCACGGCACGAGCAGGCTGACGCCCGGGATGATTCGCGCCATGAGCACAAGGGCTGCGGACTTCTTCATGACGAAACGGCTCATCGAGTACGCGGCAGGCACCCCGAGGATCATCGACAGGACGGTCGACCAGACGCCGATCCAGAAACTGTTGAAGATGTACTGCAGGTACGACGCCTGCCCGAACACCGTCTCGTAGTTCTGCAGCGTCGGCGAGAATACGAACGCTGCCGACGGGTCATAAATATCGACGGTGGTCTTGAGAGACGACAGCACCATCCACACGAGCGGCGCGAGGAAGGTCAGGACGATGGCGACGAGCGCCGCGACGCGGAAGATGCCATAGGCCCGCGTTGCAGGATGCTTGGGCCGCTTCGTGAATGACAGCGCCAGCCTCGTCTCCTCCGGCAGGGTTGCTTTCTTGTCGACGACAGAACTCATCGGTTGCTCCTCTTCTTGCGAGCGGTCAGGAGCCAGATGCAGCCGACGATCATCATGAAGAAGATGATCAGGACGGCCGAAGACATCCCGTAGTCGTTGTAATCGAAGCTCAAGCCGTAGGCGTAGACGTTCAGGGTCTCGACCTCGTGGAACGATCCTCCACCCTTGCCTTTGGTGGCGTAGAGGATGTCGAAGGTCTTCAGTGCGTCGATGCCGCGCAACAGGATCGCGGTGATGAACACGGGCATGACGAGCGGGAAGGTGACGTACCAGAAGCGCTGCCAGGCACTTGCGCCATCGACGCGAGCCGCTTCATCCGGCTCGTCAGAGAGCGAGGTGAGGCCGGCGAGCAGGATGAGCACAACCATGGGCGTCCACTGCCAGATGTCGACGAACATGAGGGTCGTGAGCGCGGTGTCCTGACCGGCGAGCCAGGGCTGGGCCGGAATACCGAACCAGGACAGAGCCTGGTTGGCGAAGCCGATGTTGGGGTCGAGGATGAGGCTCCACATCATGCCCACCGCGACCGGGGTTGCGACGAGGGGCAGCAGGATTGCGACGCGTACCCACTTCTCGCCGCGGAACGGCCGCCAGAGCAGCAGGGCGATCGCCATTCCGAGCGCCATCTCGAAGGCGAGCGCGCCACCCGTGAAGTAGACGGTGCGACCGACAGCTGGCCAGAACCGGTCGAAGTCGGTGAGCACCTCGCCGTAGTTCTGGAGGCCGATGAACTCAGAATCGGACCGCACGGAACCCGAGGAATCAGTGAGGCTCAGGTAGAGCGTCCAGCCGAGCGGGAACGCGATGAGCAGCGCCGTGAAGACCATGGCCGGAGCGGCGAGGACCCACTTGCGGTGCTTATTGGCCCAGCGCGAGAACCCATCAAGAGGGCCCTTCTTCCGGCCGTTTTTCTGAGAATTGGCCACAGCTACGGGGCTGCTCTTGCGGTTAGCGACGATGCTCACCAGTTACCTCTTTCCGCTGCACCACCGGGAGGCGGGGCCGGGCGTCGTTGTTACGGAATTGCTCACGGTGTGACGGGCCGCCTGCCATTGCGGCTGGCGGCCCGTCACCGAGTGGTGTTACTCCTCGTCGTCCAGGAACTCCTGGAACTGCGCCTGCGCATCCTCAATGGCTCCGTCGACGTCGCCACCGGTGATGGAAACGACAATCGGCAGTCCGACAATTTCACGGGCTTCGGCGACCGAGATCACCTGCGGCCGGTCGAAACCGACGCCGCCTTCAAAGCTCGCGTTGATCGCCTCAACGAGGTCAGCCGGGTAGTCCTCGGTGGCCGAGGGGTCTTCCCAGACCGAGATGCGCGAACCGGGAACGCCAGCCTGCTGGATCTCGAGCATCTTCTCCTGGCTCGTCGCCCACTGGATGAACTCCCACGCGTTCTCGGAGTTCTCCGATTCGGCGGCGATTCCGAGCGCCCAGGAGGGCACGTTGTAGGGATGCGATCCCTCAGCGCCGGCGGGGAACTGTGCGAATCCGACCCTGTCCGAGATCGTGGAGCTGGCCGGGTCCGTCGCGTTCTTGTAGAGGCTGTCCGCCTCGGTGTAGAACGCCGCGTTGCCCTGCGTGAAGATCGCCATCGCCTCTGGCCAGCTCATGTCGGTCGACACGTTCTCCGGGCCGTGCTCGCGGATCAGCGTGCCGTAGAGCTCGTACGCTTCCTTGGCTGCATCCGTGTCGAGGTTCGCGTTGCCGTCTTCGTCGATCCAGGCGCCGCCCTCGCTGTAGAGAAAGCTGCTGAACTGGGTGACCGCAGCTGATGCAGCGGTGCGCGCCACAAAGCCGGCGACCCCAGGGTTCTCCGAGGCGATCTTCGCTGCTGCCTCTTCGAGCTCCTCGAGCGTGGTCGGAACTTCGAGCCCCGCTGCCTCGAGCAGGTCGGTGCGGTAGTAGAGCACTTCGCGCTCGGTGATGATCGGCACGCCGACCACAGCGTCGTCGAATGTCGTCGCTCCGACCGGACCCTCCTGGAAGTCGTCCCAGTTCCAGTCCTCGGCCGAAGTAACCTGGTCGGTGATGTCCGCGATCCAGTTGTTCTGTGCGAAGAGCTTGCCCTCCTGGAGTGGGCGGTACATCATGACGTCGATTTCGTCCGTGCCAGCGTTGAGCTTCACGTTGTACTGGTCGGAGAGCTGGTCTTCACCGAGCTGCGTGAGGTTGACGGTGATGCCGCTCTGTTCCTCGAACTCCGGGAGCGACTCCTTTATGGCGTCGGTCCAGACGTGGTTAGCGAGGGTGATGTTGAGAACATCGGATCGTTCTTCGCTGCCGCCGCCGCTTTCGCTGCTGCATGACGCCAGGGTTCCCACGGCGAGAATCGCTGCTGTGGTGATTCCGGCGACGCGCAGAACTCTTGGATTCTTCACGTTCGTCTCCATTCCTGAGCCGACGCATCAGTGCGCGAACTCAACGCAAATGCATCGTTACATCTGCCTTAGTCCTCGAGAGTAACCTCAATAGTCTGATCTTTACAACCACCAACATCAGACGGATATGTTTTGATCGCAATAAGTCAGACTTATGCAACTCAGAGGTTTGCATGGATATGATCTGAATGTGAATGCCATGGCCGATGACGCCCAACCTCCCGCGCGGCCGGGATTCGTGGCGGCACGAACCCACCAGGCACCCGGGCTGCACAACCAGATTCTCGACGAACTGGGTCAGGCCATTTGCGAGGGGCGGATGCCGGAGGGCCTGACCTTCACCGCCGAAGAGCTGGAGAACCGCTACCAGGTGTCGCGATCTGTGATCAGGGAGAGCCTGCGCGCGCTCGAGGCGATGGGAATGGTGACGTCCAAGCGCAAGGTGGGCAACCGCATCCTGCCGATGAGCGAATGGAACGTCTACGATCTCAGCGTGATCAGGTGGCGCCTCGCGGGCCACGGGCGAATCGACCAGCTCCGCTCGCTCAACGAGCTGCGCACCGCGATCGAGCCGCAGGCGGCGAAGCTCGCTGCGACTCGCGGGGAGCTCAGTCAGGCCAGCGACCTCATGGGCCTCGCCGGGCGCCTCTGGGCGGCCGGGCGCAGCGGAAACCAGGAACAGTTTCTCGAGATCGACATCGAGTTCCACGCGCTCGTCATGGAGATGAGCGGCAACGAGATGTTCTCGCGGCTCAACAGCCTCGTCTCCGAGGTGCTCACCGGACGCACCCACTACGGGCTCATGCCGAAGTACCCACACGACGAGGCTCTCCAGCTGCACGTGGATGTCGCCAACGCCATCCAGAGCGGCAACGCGGATGCCGCCGGCGCCGCCATGCTCGGCATCATGGCGCGCACCATCGACGAGCTCGGGGAGCTGTGGGACCAGGGGCACGACACCGCCGCCAGTTGAGCAGGTCGCGCGGCCCACAGAGTGATTGTGCCCGTTTGTGACGTCTGCACCCGGTCGACCGGGCGCGTCTGCCACGAGTGGGCACAATTATGAATACGTGTCGGCAGCGGAGCGGAGCGGAGCGCGCTACCGAACCGACTGCAAACGCCGGATTCCCGCCAGCGCGTTCGCCGTGACCTCACGCGGCGGCGGCGCGATGTCGACGAGAACACCCGCCTCGTCGGTCTCCAGCGCCTCGAGAGTTGCCAGTTGCGAGTCGAGCAGGGCCGCAGGCATGAACTCGTGCACCCGCGGCCCGATGCGGGACCGCAACAGCTCGCGCGACCCGTCCAGAAGCACGAAGACTGTATCTGCGGCTTTCGTGCGCAGCCGGTCCCGGTGCAGCCGTTTGAGCGCCGAGCACGCGACGACGGGAGGCACACCGTTCTCATCCCTTCGAGCGAGGGCCTCGCCCACCAGGTCGAGCCAGGGCCAGCGCTCGTCGTCGTCGAGCGGCTGCCCCGCAGCCATCTTCGCCTTGTTGGCGACCGGATGCAGGTCGTCGGCATCGATGAACGCACGCCCGAGCGCGAGCGCGATGTCGCGGCCGACGGTGGACTTGCCGCAGCCGGCCACGCCCATCACGACGATGGGCGGATCCTTGTCGCTCACTGCCCTGCCTCTCCGGGACGCCGCGAGGAGCCGACAGCGCCCGAAGTCAGGTTACCGAATCGCGAGCTCCTGCGACCTCTGGCGCCGACCTCACCGCCCGTGCAGCGCCAGGTGACGCCCGCGACATGCCCAATTTGCTAGCGTGGTCGTAGATGCCACCGATCGGGCGCTCCGAGCGCCAGCACCGCAGCATCCCCTTCGCTTTCACCGCCACGGCACACAGCCTGAGCGGTCATCAACCCAACTGGACGTCCACCCCACTGAGGAGAAATTCATGGCCGAAACACACAACGCAACGGCAAACATCGGAGTGGTCGGCCTGGCGGTGATGGGCTCCAACCTCGCCCGAAACCTCGCCAGCCGCGAGGGCAACACGGTAGCCGTCTACAACCGCTCCCCCGAGCGCACCGACCTGCTCACGACCGAGCACCCCGAGGCTGGCTTCGTCGCCTCGAAGTCGATCGCCGACTTCGCCGCATCGCTCCAGAAGCCGCGCACCGCGATCATCATGGTGCAGGCCGGCAGGGGAACGGATGCCGTCATCGAGCAGCTCACCGCGGCATTCGAGCCAGGCGACATCATTGTCGACGGCGGCAACGCGCTCTTCACCGACACCATCCGCCGCGAGAAGGCCGTGCGCGAGACCGGAATCAACTTCGTCGGCGCCGGCATCTCCGGAGGCGAGGAGGGCGCACTGCTCGGCCCCTCGATCATGCCGGGCGGATCCGTCGAGGCCTACAAGACTCTCGGCCCGATCCTCTCCTCCATCGCCGCGGTCGTCGACGGAGAGCCATGCGTGACCCACATCGGCACCGACGGCGCCGGCCACTTCGTCAAGATGATCCACAACGGCATCGAGTACGCCGACATGCAGCTGATCGCCGAGGCCTACGACCTGCTGCGAACGGCCGTTGGCCTCACTCCCGCCGAAATAGCGGACGTCTTCACCGAATGGAACACGGGCGAGCTCGAGTCGTACCTCATCGAGATCACCGCCGAGGTACTTCGCCAGGTCGATGCGACCACGGGCGAGCCCTTCGTCGACATCGTGCTCGACCAGGCCGGCTCCAAGGGCACCGGAGTGTGGACAGTGCAGACCGCCCTCGACCTCGGAGTTCCGGTTTCGGGAATCGCGGAGGCCGTCTTCGCCCGCGCGGTGTCGTCGAAGCGCGCGCAGCGGGCCGCGGCATCCGCTCTGCCTGGTCCGTCGGCACAGTGGCACGTCGAAGACAACGACGCGTTCATCGAAGACGTGCGCCGCGCCCTCTACGCGTCGAAGATCATCGCCTACAGCCAGGGCTTCGACGCGATCGTCGCGGGCGCCGAGCAGTACGGCTGGGACATCAAGAAGGGCGATGTCGCAAAGATCTGGCGTGGCGGATGCATCATCCGCGCGGTATTCCTCAACCGCATCACCGAGGCCTACGCCGAGAACCCGGGCCTCGTCTCCCTCGTGACCGCGCCGTACTTCACCGAGGCCCTCGCCGGCACCCAGGACTCCTGGCGCCGCGTGGTCGCCGGATCCGCCCTCTCGGGCATCCCGACCCCGGCGTTCTCCTCGTCGCTCGCCTACTACGACAGCCTGCGCTCGAAGCGCCTGCCCGCCGCCCTCGTGCAGGGCCAGCGAGACTTCTTCGGTGCGCACACCTACAAGCGCGTCGACATGGTGGGCACCTTCCACACGCTGTGGAGCGGGGACCGCACCGAGGTCGAGTCAGAGGGCAGCTCGCACTAGCCGACGCCAGCCGCGCCGGCTGCTATCCGCCGGGATGCCCAGCGGTCTGCCCGGCGCTGCAGGTGACGTCGCCAGCGGTCGTGCCCTGAATGGTCTCCGGCAGCTCGACCCGAGTGGGCGGTGCGTCCGGGGCGGGCGAGCCGCTGGCCACCGGCGCAGTCGGGTCAACCGGATCCGCGGTCGCCGTGGGGCTCGGCTCGGGGCTCGGCTCGGGCGCATTCGGGTCGGCGACCGTACCGCCACCCGTGCCGCCGGTGAGCCCGATCGGCAGGTCGGCCTCGAGCGCGGCGAACAGCTCTGCCGCGGCATCCGCGATCGGCACCACGCCGGACTGGCCACCAATAGTGGCGTCGGCAATCGGGTACCTCACGAACACGACCTCGTCGAGGGGGATGTCTTTGAGGGCGCCCGCGATCGAAACCATGGTGTCGACATTGCGCAGGCTGTTGGAGAATTCGAGGTTCCGCGAGGCGGCACTCGCGATGCCGTAGAGCTTCACCGGGTTCGAGAGCGTCTCAGAGCTCTTGAGGGTGCGCACGAGCGACGAGAGGAACTGCTGCTGGTTGCTGATTCTGGTCAGGTCGCTCCCGTCGCCGACTCCGTAGCGCGTGCGGAGGAACTGCAGAGCGTCTACCCCGGAGAGTGTGTGCATTCCGGCATCCAGCTTGAAGGGAATATTGCGGTCGTCGATCGGGCTTGCGACGCACACCTCGACACCTCCGACGGCGTTGGACATCTCGATGACGCCGTCGAACTCGATCTTTGCGGCATACGGGATATCCAACCCGGTCAGGTTCTCCACCGTGAGCACGGGGCAGGCGAGGCCGCCGCGAGAGAGCGACTGGTTGATCTTCTGACTGGATACTGCGGGGTAGCTGGCGCCGTCCGGGTTCGGGCACACGGGCATATCGACGAACATGTCGCGCGGGAAGCTCACGACGGTGGCCCGCTTGTGATCTTCCGAGATGTGCAGCAGCATCGTCACATCGTTGAGGGTGGCCTCCCGCGCGCCGTAGGCGAGGTTACCCTCGCCGCTGTCACTCCCGACGAGGAGCAGGTTGACCGCGCCCTCGATCGCGCCGATCTTCGGCCCATCCTCCTCACCGGGCAGCGCCACGCCGGGCTTGATCTCTGAGGCGATGTTGTGGACCGCGATGGCGGCGATGCTCACGGTGCTCACGAGCAGAACGGCGAGCGACGCAGCCACGAACTTGAGCACGCCTGCAGCAGGATTTCCGGCTTTCAACTGCCCATGTCGGGCGAGCGGAGCCGGCGTTGCCGCCTGAGCGGGCTGCGGGGAGGGTGTGGACATTATTTTGATGATATCGGACGGCCGTCGATTCACTCTGGGAGCTCTTCCGTGGAAGACTGGGCTGCCATGACCGACGAGCATCCCGAACTGAGCGGCTACGAGCCTGGCGACGGACGTCCGCTGCGCGGCCCGCGCCTCGTGCTCGCCATGCGGGTCGTCGTGATCGTCGGGATCATCGCGCTTGTGCTGCCCGGCATCATCACGATTTTCTCTGTCGGTGGGAACACCGCCGACCGGTCCTGCGCCCAGTGGGTCGCGTTCGCGCGCCCGGACGCGACGGAATCGTCCGCGCGCTTCGAGTTCTTCGGGCCCGGCGGCGTCGGCTGGCAGTGCTACTCGATCGGCGGCTTCGGCAACGACCAGCTGGTGGCCTCCCTCGGCATCATCCCGAGCGGGGCGCGCCTGCCGATTCCGACGATCGGTTCCTAGCGGTTCAGGCCCAGCGGGCGTCGTCGGCGCCGAGGTCGCGAGGGGGCCTCGTGAAGCCGAACTCCACGCCGGCGATCTCGAACGGCGGGCGAAGCATCCGAGCGTCCCCCCACGGGGTTTCGAGCGTCTCCGTCGGCTCGGGTCTGGAGACGAGTTCTCCCCCTGGCGGCAGGTCGCCGCCGGCGGCGAGGGCCGCGCCGACACGAGCGAGTGAGGTGCGAATGACGCGGCCGGTGCCGTCGGTGCGGCGCAGGAGGACAGCCCGGAGCGTCGCCGCGGCGAGGAGGTAGCCCGTGGCGTGGTCGAGGGCCTGCACCGGGAGCGGGGTCGGGGCGTCGGATGCTGCCCACGCCACACCGCGGTGCGCGATGCCGTTGCTCATCTGTACGAGGCTGTCGAAACCGCGCCTGCGTGCCCACGGCCCGGTGAACCCGTAGGCGTTCAGTGACACGTCGATGAGGCCGGGGCGCAGGGCCTGACGCGTCTGCGCATCCAGTCCGAGGTCGTCGAGGGCACCCAAACGGTAGCCATGCACGAGAACATCCGCGGTGCTGATGAGCTCGCGCAGACGCTCCCGGCCCTCGGGGGTTTTCGCGTCGAGGCGCGCAGCACGTTTGCCGAGCGTCATGTTCGGCACGATGGCCGCTTCGTTCCAGCCGGGAGGGTCTACCCGCAGCACCTCGGCGCCAAGGCCGGCAAGAAATCGGGTGGCGACGGGGCCGGCGATCACTCGGGTGAGGTCGAGCACGCGGAGCCCCGCGAGCGGCCGCTCCGGGGTGATCTCCAACCGGTCGCCCTCGGTGCTCGCCGATCCGTCGCGCCAGTCGAGCAGTGGCTCCCGCTGCACCGCTGCACCCTGCGGGTGCGCGAGCCACTCCTGCCGCGAATGCATCACTGCGGCGCACCCTCCCGCGGCAACGACCGCGGTCTCGAGCTCGACCGCATCCCAGCGCCTGACAGCTCGGCCCACGTCGCTCGGGTCGGCCAGCGCTCCGAGCACCGCCAAGGCGGCCGCCCGGTGCGGAGGCGCGTTGGTGTGCAGGCGGATCCAGCCGTTCTTCGCCCGGTAGTTGCGAGCGAGCGGATCCCAGACCGACGGCAGGGTCCAGCCGACCGGCGCGACCGCGGAGCCGAACCAGGCCGACGCGAGCGCGCGGTCGACGGTGACCGGTCGCGCCTCGCCGGTGACCGACTCGACGAGCTCGGCGGCCGCCAGCCCCGCGACGCCGATGCTCGCGACGGCGAGGTCGGTCACCCGGTAGGCGGAGAGCAGGTCGCCCGCTCCGGAAACGGAGAGGCGAGCGACAGCGTCGGGCGGGCCACCGAGGGCGGCTTGGAATTCCGTTACGAAGGGCACCGGCATCCGCGGTCCCTCCCTAGGCGGCGCCGTCGAACATCGACGTGACAGACCCGTCGTTGAACACGGCGCTGATCGCGCGGGCAATGAGGGGTGCGATCGGCAGCACGGTGAGCGTGGGGAACCGCTTCTCCTCGGGGATCGGCAGGGTATCGGTGACGACAACGGAGTCGATGAACTCGCTCTGCAGCAGCTCACGCGCCGGCGGCGAGAACACGGCGTGGGTCGCGGCGACGATCACCCGGGTCGCGCCCTGCGCCTTGAGCGCTTCGGCGGCCTTGGCGATCGTGCGGCCCGTGTCGATCATGTCGTCGACAATGAGGCAGGTACGCCCCTCCACCTCGCCGACGATCTCGCGAACCTCAACCTGGTTGTGCACGCGCGGGTCGCGGCGCTTGTGGATGATTGCGAGCGGGGCGCCGAGCTTGTCGCTCCAGATGTCGGCGACACGCACCCGTCCCATGTCGGGCGAGACGACGGTGAGGCTCGTCGGGTCGAGTATGGGCTTGAAGTGCTCGAGCAGCACCGGCATCGCGAAGAGGTGGTCGACGGGGCCGTCGAAGAAGCCCTGGATCTGGGCGGCGTGCAGGTCGACGCTCATGATGCGGTCAGCGCCGGCCGCCTTGAACAGGTCGGCGACGAGCCGGGCGCTGATCGGCTCGCGGCCGCGGCCCTTCTTGTCCTGGCGGGCGTAGGGGTAGAACGGCGCGACAACGGTGATGCGCTTGGCCGAGGCGCGCTTGAGAGCGTCGACCATGATGAGCTGCTCCATGAGCGCCTCGTTGATGGGAGACGAGTGCGACTGGATCACGAAGGCGTCGCAGCCGCGCACGCTCTCGTCGTATCTCGCATAAATCTCGCCGTTGGCGAAGGTGCGCGCGTCTGTGTGCACGAGGGCCGAGTCGAGGTTCGACGCGATATCCTCGGCGAGTTGCGGATAGGCGCGACCGGAAACCAGAACGAGCCGCTTCTGTCCGTTGATGGTGATGTCGGACAAAAAATTCCCGCTCTCTGCCGGTAAAACCGACTGTGGTGACCTATTCGGTGACGCTTTCACCGGCCGTCGCTGCGGCAACCGCTGCAGTGCTGCCCGGACGATTCGTCCCGACCCAACCGGCCATGTTCCTCTGTGGAGCCACATTGATCGCGAGTGCCCCGGCGGGAACGTCCTTGCGGACGACCGTGCCGGCGCCCGTGTAGGCTCCGTCACCGATTCTAACGGGCGCAACGAACACGTTGTGCGACCCGGTGCGCACGTGCGACCCCACGACGGTCTTGTGCTTGTTCACGCCGTCGTAGTTCGCGGTGATTGTTCCCGCGCCCACGTTCGATCCGATGCCGACCGTCGTGTCGCCGATGTAGCTCAGGTGGGGCACCTTGCTCGAGGCGCCGATGGTCGAATTCTTCGTCTCGACGAAGGTGCCGATCTTGGCGTCGGCACCGAGGATCGTGCCGGGGCGGAGGTACGCGAACGGACCGACGGATGCGCCGGCGCCGATCACCGCGAGCGTCGCGTCGGTGCGCTTCACCGTGGCGCCCTCCCCCACCTCGCAGTCGAGAAGGGTGGTGTCGGGCCCGATTTTCGCGCCGCGCTCGATCTGGGTCGCGCCCTTGATCTGGGTGCCCGGCAACAGTTCCACGTCCTCCGCGAGCGTGGCCGTGACATCGATCCAGGTGGAGACGGGGTCGACGACGGTCACCCCAGCGAGCTGCCAGCCGCGCACGATGCGGGCATTGAGCTCGAGGGCGGCGTTGCCCAGCTGCACCCGGTCGTTGATCCCGGCGACCAGCCAGTGGTCGGTCACGGGAACCGCGGCGATCGTTCCGCCGGCACGCTGGATGCCGGATGCGGCATCCGTGAGGTACTTCTCCCGCTGCGCGTTGTCGGTGCCGATGCTCGCGAGCACCGTGCGCAGCGCTGGCACATCGAAGATGTAGACGCCGGCGTTGACCTCGCGCACGTCGAGCTCGGCGAGCGAGCCGTCCTTCTGCTCGACAATCGCGGTGAACGTGCCGCCGGCGTCGCGGAGGATCCGGCCGTTGCCGGTCGGGTCGTCGAGGATCGCGCTGAGCAGGGTGAGGCTGTTGCCCGCCTCCCGGTGCGCGGCGATGAGCGAAACCAGGGTCTCGGAATCGAGCAGCGGAACGTCAGCGCTCAACACGACGACCTGGCCAGTGAAGTCCTCCGGGAGGTGACCGAGCGCGACCTCGACGGCCCGGCCGGTGCCGGGCAGGTCGTCCTGGTCGGCGATGATCACGTGGGGCGACTGCGCGGTGATGGCCGCGGCGACCGTGTCGCGCTCGTGCCGCACGACGGCGACGATGTGCGCGGCGCCGAGGCGGTCGGCCGTCGCGAGAACGTGGCAGACGAGCGGCATCCCGGCCAGGTCGTGCAGAACCTTCGGCGTGGTCGACTTCATCCGCGTGCCCTGGCCTGCGGCGAGGATGACGACGGCGAGGTTCTCTGAGGTCATGGCTGTGGCTCTTTCCGAGGGGATTCGATCGAACGTCAGGGGCTCCGCCTCCAGGATTCGAACCTGGACCGAACAGCTCCAAAGGCTGTCGTGCTGCCGTTACACTAAGGCGGATCGCGCCACCGGGCGCGCGTCAAGTCTGCCAGATCGATCGGCCGCCGGCGCCCCAGTACGAGTTCACCGCCGGGATCGGCGCGGGCCGCCCCCGTCGGGACGCATAATGGTCGGATGCCCGGAAGCGATGAAGTCGACCGTATCGTCGGCGCGTGGTCCCGCGAGCGTCCCGACCTCGACTTCGCTCCGATGCAGGTGCTCAGCCGCGTCGGCCGGCTCGCCAAGCACCTCGACCGGGCCCGTCGCACGGCCTTCGAGGCATCCGGACTCGACTATTGGGAGTTCGATGTGCTGTCGGCGCTGCGCCGGGCGGGCGAGCCGTACCAGCTGAGCCCGAAGGCGCTGTTACTGCAGACGCTCGTGTCGAGCGGCACGATGACCAACCGCATCGACCGGCTCGTCCACCGCGAGCTCGTCGAGCGACGCACCGACCCTCACGATGGCCGCGGGATCCTCGTGGTGCTGACCATCGAGGGCCTGGCGCGGGTGGATGCCGCGATCAGCACACTGCTGACGTCAGAGGCCGAGGTGCTCGACAACCTGTCGCCGACCGAGCAGGAGCGCCTCGCCGGTCTGCTGCGCAAGCTCAGCCTCGACTTCGACTGAGGGGCGGGCTCACCGGCCACCCCGCAGTACAGGACGCCGAGAACCCACCGCGCAGCATCCGGCCGCAGCCAGCTGACTCAGGCGCCTCAGCCGACTCAGGCGCCTCAGCCGACTCAGGCGCCGAGCAGCTCCGTGAGTTCGAGCCAGCGGAATTCGAGCTCCGCCTGCGCTTTCTCGACCGCCGCAAGCTCCGCCTGGAGCGTGCCGAGCCCGTCATAGTCGCTCTGGTCGTGAGCCGCGAATCTGTTGTGCAGCTCGGTCACCTGGTGGGCGTACTTCTCGAGCTTGCGGCCGGCCGCCGCGAACTCCTTCTGCGCGTTGCGCAGCTCGGCGCCACCGAGCGAGGGCTTGCCGGACGACGTGGAGGTCACGGCCTTCGAAGTGGCTTTTGCCGCGCCGCCGCCCCGCTCGACCGCGCGCAGGGCGAGGTACTCGTCGACGCCGCCGGGCAGGTGGCGCATCCGTCCCTTGAGGATCGCGTACTGGTTGTCGGTGACGCGCTCAAGCAGGTACCGGTCGTGGCTGACGACGATGAGCGTGCCCGGCCAGGAGTCGAGGAGGTCCTCGATCGCGGCGAGGATGTCTGTGTCGAGGTCGTTGGTGGGCTCGTCGAGGATGAGCACGTTCGGCTCGCCGAGCAGGATGAGCAGCAGCTGCAGGCGGCGGCGCTGCCCACCGCTGAGGTCCTTCACCGGGGTGGAGAGCTGCTCGCTCATGAACCCCATGCGCTCGAGGAGCTGCCCCGGGGTGAGCTCCTTGCCACCGGAAACGTAGGAGCTCTTCTGGTTGGCGATGACGTCCATCACGCGGGTGTCGAGAATGTCGGCGAGCTCGTCGAGCTGCTGGCTCAGGATCGCCACGCGCACGGTCTTGCCGCGCTTGACGCGGCCGACGGTGGGCTGCTGGGTTCCGGCGATGAGCGAAAGCAGCGTGCTCTTGCCGGCGCCGTTGACCCCGAGGATGCCGGTGCGCTCGCCCGGTGCGATGCGCCACTCGATGTCGTGGAGCACCTCGCGGGGGCTCTGGTGTGGGTCGGTCGCCGGATACGAGACGCCCACGTCGAGCAGGTCCACGACATCCTTGCCGAGACGTGCGGTGGCGAGCTGGCTGAGGGCAACGGTGTTGCGTGGCGGCGGCTCGTTGGCGATGAGCTCGTTCGCGGCGTCGATGCGGAACTTGGGCTTTGTGGTGCGGGCGGGGGCGCCGCGGCGCAGCCAGGCGAGCTCCTTGCGGGCGAGGTTCTGGCGCTTCGACTCCATGGTCGCGGCCATCATGTCGCGCTCGACGCGCTGCAGGATGTAGGCCGCGTAGCCGCCCTCGAAGGGCTCGATGATGCGGTCGTGGACCTCCCACGTGTCGGTGCACACCTCGTCGAGGAACCACCTGTCGTGAGTGACGACGATGAGTCCGCCCTGGCTGGCGGGCCAGCGCTTCTTGAGGTGCTGGGCGAGCCAGGCGATGCCCTCGACGTCGAGGTGGTTGGTGGGCTCATCGAGAAAGATGACGTCCCAGTCGCCGATCAGCAGCTTGGCGAGGCCGACGCGGCGGCGCTGGCCGCCGGAGAGCTCCCCCATCTTCGCCGACCAGGGCAGGTCGGAGAGCAGCCCGTCGATGACGTCGCGAACCTTCGCGTCGCCGGCCCACTCGTGCTCGTCGAGGTGCCCGACGATCGCCTCGGAAACGACGAGGTCGTCCGGCAGCACGTCGGACTGGTCGAGCATGCCGAGCGTGACGCCGCGGCGCACGGTGACGCGGCCGGAGTCAGGCTCGATGCGGCTCGCAAGGAGGTTCAGCAGGGTCGACTTGCCGTCGCCATTACGACCGACCACGCCGATCCGATCACCCTCGTTGAGGCCGATCGTGACCTTGTCGAAGACGACCCTGGTTGGATATTCGAGATGCAGGGATTCCGCCCCGAGAAGATGTGCCACCGTACGAGACTACGCGGCGCCGGGGCAGGATGAATGCCGAGGGGCCGCGGCACGGCATCCGCGGCGCCTGACGAGCATCACTCCTACGCGGCTGTGGGGTGCTCGTGCGGGTGCCTCACGACCGAGCCGCTGGCAATGCGCTCGTCGCTCGGTACGCGCATCCCCGGGGAGATTGTCACGTCGGAGCCGATCCGCGAGTGGCTGCCGAGCCGGGCTCCTGCGCCGATCCGCGCATCCGCTCCAACTCGAACGTTCGCGCCGATGAACGCGCCGACGCCGACCGTCGCGCCGCTCTCGATCCAACTGCCTGCGCCGATGAACGCGCGGGCGCCGACCCGGGCACCCTTCTCCACGTAGCTGCGTTCATCGAGGAACGCCGTCGCGTCGACCATAGCTCCGGGGGCCACGAACCCGCGGCCGTTGCCGTGCCGGCGGTACCGTGACACCTCGCCGGAGTCGGTCTCTACCTCTTCCCAAATCCTGGCCATGTGCCACCTCCGTGATCCAGGCGGATCGTTAGTTCGATGTGAACAAGAGATTCGACCCGCCGCTGTTCAACCTCAACAATGACTGGAGGGTTGTCATTCCGCGAATTCCCCCGATTCGGGGTCTCACGGCAGTCACTCAGCTTGCGGACATGCGCTCAGCTCGATGGCTACGCCCGCAATGGCCAACTAGGTTGCGTTCACGTCTCGGTGCGTGCCGAGTGCCCTCTCTGCCAGGAACTGCGCCGAGTACGGAGTAGTGGCTGCTGCCGCAGCCGCCTCAACGACCACTACTGCGTACTCAGCACACATCGCGCGCCTCCGAGGCCGGATGCCCGAAAGGACAGTCCGCCACACCAGCACAGTCCGCCACACCAGCACAGTCCGCCACACCAGCACAGTCCGCCACACCACAAGGGTGGCGCGAACCCACCCACCCCGTGACCACGCCGAGTACGGAGTAGTGGCTGCTGCCGCAGCCGCTTCAACGACCACTACTGCGTACTCAGCACACATCGCACGCCTCCGAGGCCGGATGCCCGACCGAAACCGACCAGGCCAGCATCCGCCCGACGAGGGGCACCTCCGCCGCCTTTACAGCGCGATCTCGGCAGCGAGCGCGAGCGCCGCACGCATCCGTGCCGCCGACACTCGCAGACCGAGCCTGTTGCTCACCCTCAGGATCGTTTCGCGCGGTCGCAGGCGCAGGTCATCGCCGGTGAAGCGAAACAGGCGCCAATTGTTGTCCTCGACCCGCTCGCGCCGCAGGATGTCCTTGCGAAACTGCCCTCTCTCTTGGTGGTACTCCCCCTCGTATTCGCCCGCGACGCGAAAAGCTCGCCAGACCAGGTCCGACATCGCGAGGAACCTTCCATCCTCGGTGAAGATCTTCGTGTTGAGCTCTGGCTCGGGAAGACCGGCCGCACCGAACAGCAGGCGAGCGTGCGACTCCCTCCTCGACCGGGGACCGACCCGTACAAGCCCAATCGCCCGCTGGAGCGCTCGCACGTGGCGCTGGCCAGCTCGCGCAGCGACGGCCTCCTCCAACTCGGTGATCGAGCAGAACGGATGGGTGCCCGAGACGAGGAAATCGGCAGCAGCCACCAGGTCCGGCACGCCGACCTGCTCAGCGAGCAGGCACCACGTCAGCGCAGGCGAGGAGATACTGATCCCGGTCCAGTTGCGCAGCGACCCGTGCCTCGTGCCAGGCGCAATCACCTCACCGACTACGACCTCTGTCGGTCGCAGCTGGTGGCTTCTGACGCCCGCGATCGACGCGGCGCGAACTGGCTCGAAAACGGAGATATGGAGCAGACCCTCGTTACCGAGCCTGAGCGGGAGCGGCAACTCGAACAGGCGTGCGGCCGTGCTGTGGCTGAAAAACGCGCGAGGCGACACGAGCTGAAGAGCTCGACACCGGCCAACCAGGTCGAGAGCGAGCGGATCGCCCCGTACCCCCCGGAACGGCGCGGCGAGATCGCTACTGCGCAGACGACTGCGGCTCAGCCCGGCAGCAGCCGCGTCGCCAACCAGAAACGGCCGGCCACGGAACCTTGCGGGAAGTGGCTCAACGTTCGGCATCCGCCAATGATCGCCCCCGTGCGGCACACGCGTCCCAACCGTCCACAGGGGTGCTTGTCGGGCCGAAGCGGATGCCGTCGGTCGCGGATGCCGCGGATGCCATCGGTCGCGTGTACCGGAACCACGCCGAGTACGGACCAATGGCTGCTGCTCGGGCGGCCTCAACGACCACTACTGCGTACTCGACGCGAATTTCGTGAATTTCGCGAACTTCGGGCGCCCTCGTGGGCCCGCCCCGTGCGGCACTCAGCCCAGCGACGCCACCCACTCGGTGGTGCCGTCGGCGAACGCCTGTTCCTTCCAGATCGGCACAGACTCCTTCACCGCGTCGACGAGTCGCGCGCAGGCCGCGAAGGCCTCGGCCCGGTGGGCGGATGCTGCGGCACAGGCAATGGCGATATCGCCGATCTGCAGGGCGCCGATCCGGTGCACCACGGCGAGGTTGACACCCGGGAACTCGGCGGCGACGGAATCTGCGACCGAGGCGATCACGTCGCCCGCCGACGGATGCGCGGTGTAGTCGAGAGTGAGCACGCCGCGTCCCTCGTCGTGGTTGCGCACGACCCCCGCGAAGGAGACGAGCGCGCCGGCGGACGCGGTCGCGACGGCGAGGTCGCACTCCTCGACGGTGATCGGCTCGTCGCTGATGCGCGCGAAGGCGACGCGGGCGACCCCGGCTGAGTCCACCGCCCGAGCAGAGCCGACCCGGCCAGCAGGGTCCGCCGGCCCAGCAGAGTCCATCCGCTCGGCATCCAGAGCATCAGTCATCGTGGTGTCCTCCCGCGAGTTGGTCGAGAACATGATCGACGACTTCGCCGAGCAGCGCCAACCCGTCGCGCACTCCCCCGGTCGATCCGGGCAGGTTCACGACGAAGGTGTTGCCGGCGATGCCCGCCAGGCCGCGGCTCATGAGCGCGAAGGGGGTGCTCGCCGACCCGCGCCGGCGCAGCTCCTCGTGGAAGCCCGACAGGGTCACCGTCAGCAGCGGTGCCGTCGCCTCGGGAGTCCCGTCCCGGGGCGAAATGCCGGTGCCGCCGGTCGTGACGAGTACGTCTACCCCCGAGTCGATCGCGGCGCGCAACGCGACGGCGACCTCTGGCCCATCGGGCACCACGACGGGGCCGTCGACCTCGAATCCGCGCGCGATCAGCCAGTCGCGGATGACGGGGCCGGTGCGGTCCTCGTAGATGCCCATGGCGGCACGCGTTGACGCGGCGACGACCGCGGCACGGCGCGTCACGCCTCGGCCCGCCAGTCGCCCGACTTGCCGCCCTGCTTCTCCAGAACGCGGATGTCGGTGATCACCGCGGTCTTGTCGACGGCCTTGATCATGTCGTAGAGGGTGAGGGCGGCGACGGATGCAGCCGTGAGCGCCTCCATCTCGACCCCGGTCACGGCCCTCGTCGCCACGGTCGCGGTCACAGTGAGCCGGTCGACCGACCCGACAATGTCGACGGTGATCCGGGTGAGCGGCAGCGGGTGACACAGCGGGATGAGCGACGCGGTCTGCTTAGCTGCCATGATTCCGGCGATGCGGGCGGTGCCGATCGCCTCGCCCTTGGGCAGGTCGCCGGTGAGCACCGCGTCGACGACGTCGGCGCGGGTGACGAGCACCGCCTGGGCGACGGCACGGCGCTGGGTCTCGGACTTGCTGCCGACATCCACCATGTGGGCGGAGCCGTCGACGCGCAGGTGGGTCAGCTCGGGGTCGCTCAATCGATGCTCCAGGTTTCGACGGGGGCTCCCGCGTCGAGGTGGGATACCCCGAGCGGAACATGGACAAGAAGAGTGGATGTCGCGTAGCCGTGCAGCAGGTGCGAGCTGGGCCCGCCGACCAGTTCGACGGCGCCGGCGGCATCGAAGCGGCCGCGCCGCACCTGGTGCTTGCCGCCCGGGGAAACGAGCGGCTCGGCGAGGTAGGCGAGCGACGACGCACGCCTCGGCGCGAGCCCGTCGAGCTCGCGCAGCACCGGCCGCAGGAACATTTCGAATGACACGAGCGCGCTCACCGGGTTGCCGGGGAACGCGACAACGGGCCGCTCGAACTGCACGCCGGCGTCGTCGGTGAGGGTCGCGAGCCCGAGTCCCTGCGGTCCGCCCGGCTGCATCGCGACCGAGCTGAAGCTCACCCCGGCCGGCTCGAAGACGTCGCGCACGACCTCGTAGGCGCCCTTGCTGACGCCGCCGGTCGTGAGGATCAGGTCGGCGGACCGGCCGTGGCTCGCGAGGTAGGCGCTCAAAGCGGCCGCGTCGTCGGTCACCGTGCGCACGTCGGCGACGGTGGCCCCGCACTCGGTGACGCCGATCGCCATCGTGGCGCTGTTCGCGTCGTAGATCTGCCCGGATTCGAGCTCGTCGCCGGCCCCGCGCAGCTCGTCGCCGGTCGAGAGCACCAGCACTTTGAGCCGGCGTCGCACGCGCACCTCTCGGATTCCGGATGCCGCGAGCACGCCCCACTGGGCGGCGCCCAGCCTCGTGCCGGCCGGCAACAGCATCCGCCCGCCCTCGAGGTCGCTGCCGCGCGGGCGCACGAACGCGCCGGGGATCGCGGGGGCGGAAAACTCCACCGTGTGTTCGCCCTCCTCGGGAGGGAACGAGTCGGGAATCGACGCTTCGATCGGCACGATCGCATCCGCCCCGACGGGCACGGCCGCACCCGTCATGATCGGCGCGGCGGTGCCGGGCTCGAGCGTGCACACGGGGTCGCCGGCCGCGATCCGCGCTGCGACGGCGAACACCCGGCCGGGCACGGCCTCGACCGAGCGGACCGCGTAGCCGTCCATTTGCGAATTGTCGAACGGCGGATGATCGATCGGTGAGGCCACGTCCGCGGCGAGCACCCGGTCGACGTCGCGGGACCCGGCGAGGGCGGCCGCGTTCACGGCCACGACATCGACAGTGCCGCGATGAGCGAGCGGGGCGAGCAGCGCGCGAACCGCATCCTGATGTTCGGCCACGGTACGCATCCGTCCATCATCACCCACCCGGCAGGGAATCCCCACGCGGGACTGGAAGACTGGCGGCATGAAACCGATCACCGCCTCCGTCGCCGTCATCGGCGGCTCCGGCCTGTACCGCCTGTTCGACCCCGAGACGTCGACGGTGCAGCGCGTCGAGACGCCCTACGGATCGGCGGAGGTCACGATCGGCGAGCTCGGCGGACGCACCGTCGCGTTCCTCACCCGGCACGGGACCGACCACTCGGTCGCCCCGCACCTGATCAACTACCGTGCCAACATCTGGGCGCTCGCCTCCCTCGGGGTCACCGCGATCCTCTCGAGCGCCGCCGTCGGCGGCGTGCACCCGGACTTCCCGCCCGGCACCCTCGTGCTCACCGACCAGTTCATCGACCGGACCTACGGACGTGCCGACACGTTCTACGACCGTGGCTCGGTGCAGCACCTCGCCGCTGCCGACCCGTTCTGCCCGACCCTGCACGCGGTCGCCGCCGCAGCCCTCGACGCCGCCGGTGAGAGCGTCGCCTCGAGCGGCACGGTCGTCGTCATCCAGGGCCCGCGGTTCTCGACCCGGGCGGAGTCGCTCTGGTTCCGGGCGGCCGGCGCACACACCGTGAACATGACGCTGTACCCGGAGGTTCCGCTTGCCGCGGAGCTCAACATCGGCACGGTCAACCTCTCGTTCGTGACCGACGGCGACGCCGGGCTCGCGCCCGTCGCACAGGTGGGCGGGGCTGCGGATACCGAGGAGCCCGACGAGGAGCTCAGCGCCGGACTCGTCTTCGCGCGCCTCGCGGCGGCCCAGCCACGCATCATCGCGGCGATTGAGACGATCATCCGTGCGCTCCCGTCGGACTATTCCCCGCGCGAGCTCGTGGCGTCGGCGGAGGTCGCGGCGGTGCTGTCGCGCGACGTGCTATCGAGGGGCGTGCCGCTCTCCGGCGACACGACCGCTGAGGTCGCTCCGGCCGGGGTCACGTCGTGACCATCCTGATCACCGGCGGGGCCGGATTCATCGGAGGGGCCGTCGTCGACGCCGCGATCGCCGCCGGCCATGCGGTGCGGGTGCTCGACTCGCTGCGCGCCGACGTGCACGGGCCCGACCCTGTCGTCGATCCGCGGGTCGAGTTCGTGCGAGGCGACGTGCGCGATCCGGCGACGGTCGCCGGCGCTCTCGAGGGAGTCGAGGTTGTCTGCCACCAGGCCGCGAAGGTCGGCCTCGGCGTCGACTTTTCGGATGCCCCCGACTATGTGGGCTCGAACGACCTCGGCACCGCGGTGCTGCTGTCCGCGATGGCGGCGGCGGGCATCCGTCGTCTCGTCGTCGCGAGCTCGATGGTCGTCTACGGCGAGGGCAGCTACCGCGGGCCCGCGGGCATCACCCGTCCGGCGGCTCGCCGCGTCGACGACCTCGACGCGGGCCGCTTCGACCCGCGGGACGACAATGGCGACCTGCTCTCCCCCGAGCTCATAACCGAGGACGCGCCCCTCGACCCGCGCAATGTCTACGCCGCGTCGAAGCTCGCGCAGGAGCACCTCGCTACCTCATGGGCGCGCAGCACCGGAGGGGTCGCCGTGGCGCTGAGGTACCACAACGTCTACGGACCGGGGATGCCGCAGAACACCCCGTACGCGGGCGTCGCATCGCTGTTCCGGTCGGCGCTCGAGCTGGGAGAGGCCCCCCGTGTCTTCGAGGACGGCGCACAGCGCCGGGACTTCGTGCACGTGCGCGACGTCGCATCCGCCAACCTCGCCGCGATCGACTGGACGCTCGGCGCGGACCCCGGCACATTCCGGCCGTTCAACGTCGGCAGCGGTGTCGTGCACACGATCGGCGAGATGGCGCAGCAGCTCGCGCAGCACGCGGGTGGCCCGGAGCCGGTCGTCACCGGGGAGTACCGGCTCGGCGACGTTCGGCACATCACCGCGTCGTCGCAGCGGCTCGGGTCGGAGCTCGGCTGGGCTCCCTCGATCACGTTCGAGGAGGGGATGCGCGAGTTCGCCACTGCTCCGCTGCGGGCCGCGGTCGGCGAGGCATCGGCCGGTTGAGCGGAGCGCTTGACGCGGCTCAGCTCACGTTGACTGTCAGGCTGTCCAGCCCGGTCGCACCGTCCGGGGCAACCGGCGCCTTCTCCTCCGTCTGCACGAGCCCGTTGCTGTCGGTGGCGCGCACCTCGATCACGTGGTCGCCCGCATCGGCATCCCACTCGTACGCCCACTGCACCCAGGTGTCGACGGACACCGTGCGGGCCAGCTGCGCGTCTCGCCACTCGCCACCATCAATGCGCACCTCGACGCGTTCGATGCCGATGTGCTGTGCCCATGCCATTCCTGCCACCACGACCGTGCCGGCGCGCAGGCTGGCGCGGGCAGTCGGCGTGTCGATGCGCGAGGACAGCTTGATCGGCCCCCGCTCCGACCAGCCCCGGGGGGTCCAGTAGGCGACGCGGTCGGAGAACCTCGTGACCTCGAGCGAGACGACCCACTTCGTCGCCGAGACGTAGCCATAGAGGCCGGGCACGACCATCCGCACCGGGAATCCGTGCTGCAGCGGCAGGGGCTCCCCGTTCATGCCCACCGCGAGCAGGGCATCCCGGCTCTCATCGAGCAGCACCTCGAGCGGCGTCGAGGCGGTGAATCCGTCGATGCTCGTCGAGAGCACCATGTCGGCCCCGGGCATCGGGCGGGCGCGAGCGAGCAGTTCGCGAATCGGATAGCCGAGCCACATGGCGTTGCCGATGAGGCCACCGCCGACCTGGTTCGAGACGCAGGCGAGGGTGATCAGACTCTCCTGCATCGGCAGCGCGAGCAGCTCATCGAAGTCGATCGTGACGTCGTTTTCGACCATGCCGGTGATGCGCAGCGTCCACTCGCGCGGGTCGACCGACGGAACCTGCAGCGCGGTGTCGATGCGATAGAACGCGTCGTTCGAGGTGACGAACGGGCTGATTCCCTCGACGTCGAGGGTCGCGTCGGCGGGAATCGCGGGTGCCGGGGCCGCTGCCCTGGGCAGACGGATGGCTGCGCGCAGGTCGCCGACCGCGGTTGCCGCCGCTGTCGCAATCCGTGCACCGGCGCCGACCACTGCGCTCACGACTCCGATCGTGATTGCGAGACGGAGGAAGCGGCGGCGCTCGACGCCAGGGCGCACCGACGACGGCAAGGTCGCCCGCGCGTCGGCCGGGCGGGACCCGGATGGATCCACCGCGGCCGGTGGTGCGCCGCGCCACAGCTCGAGTCGGGCGGTGAGAGCCCGGAGCGTCAGGATGCCGAGGGCGGCCCCGGCGAGGGTGGGGATGGCGTGCAGCGGGGTCGCGCCGGCCCGCGTGACGGCCGCGGCGATCGCGATGACGGCGACGAGTCCGATCACGGCCTCGCCCCAGCGCCCTCTCCTCGACTGCACGATCCCGGCCACAACGGCGAACACGAGCACGACGAGTCCGAGGGAAATGAACAGGACGAGCTTGTCGGCGGTGTCGAACAGATCGATCACGAGGGTCTTGAACGCGGGCGGTACGAGATCGACGATGGCCGACCCGACCGCGAGGATCGGATTGCCGATCCCGCCGAGGAACAGCGACACCACCTCGGCCGTCGCGAGTGTGGTGATCGCCGTGACGCCGCCGACGAGTGCGGCCCAGAGGGTGCGTCGGCGTTCGGTCATCCCCGGGGTGCCGGATGCGGCCGTAGCGCGATCCCCGAGGATCGGGTCGGGGGTGGAAGGCGAAGTCACCCAATCACCCTAAGAGGAGTGCCTGAGTTTCCCCCCGAGCGCAAGCCGGTGCCAGCACTCAGCCTCGACCTCATAAGGTTCTCAGGTGCCAGAACCCCGCGTCGACGTCGTCTTACCCTGCCTCAATGAGGAGGGCGCCCTGCCCTGGGTCCTCTCGCGGCTGCCAGACGGCTATCACGCGATCGTCGTCGACAACGGCTCGACGGACCGATCGGCCGAGGTCGCCCGCGAGCTCGGAGCGACCGTCATCCACGAACCCCGCCGGGGCTTCGGCTCCGCCGCCCACGCCGGACTGCTCTCCGCGACCGCGCCGATCGTCGCCTTCTGTGATGCGGATGCCTCAATGGATCCCGCCGACCTCCCCCTCGTCGTCGATCCCGTCGCCGCGGGCGCGGTCGAGCTCGTACTCGGGCGGCGCCGCCCGACGACGAGATCCGCATGGCCGGCGCACGCGCGCGTCGCGAATTGGGCCCTCGCGCAGATGATGCGCGACGCGACCGGCGTCAATCTGCACGACCTGGGACCGATGCGCGCGGCCGGGCGCCCCGCCCTCCTTGCCCTCGAGTTGGCCGACCGGCGCAGCGGCTACCCGCTCGAGATGGTGCTGCGGGCGTCGGCGACCGGATGGCGCATCCGCGAGGTCGACACGCCCTACTCGCCTCGGGTCGGCCGGTCGAAGGTCACCGGCACCGTGCGCGGCACGTTCACCGCGATCAAGGACATGTCGCGCTTGCTCGCCGCGGAGCGCCGCCGACCAACCCAATCGGACCGCGGCTCCGAACGACCCCAGTGACCTCCATCGTTCTCATCGCCAAGGAGACCTTGCCCGGCAAGGTCAAGACCCGGCTGCATCCGCCATTGAGCCTCGAGGCCGCCGCCGAGCTCGCCGCCGCCGCGATCGCCGACACACTCGCCGCGATCGCCGTGGTTCCCGCGACGCGACGCGTTCTGCTTTTCGATGGCGTGAACGTGCCACCCGGCTCCGAGGGGTATGACGTGATGAACCAGGTCTCTGGGGAACTCGATGTGCGGCTGGGTGCGATGTTCGATGAGTGCGACGGCCCGACGGTGCTCATCGGTATGGACACCCCCCAGATCACGGCCGAGATGCTCGCCCCGATGTTCGAACCGTGGCCGCCGGGCGTCGATGCCTGGTTCGGTCCAGCGAACGACGGCGGATTCTGGGCACTCGCCCTCGCCAACCCCAACGGCGACCTCGTGCGGGGAGTGCCGATGTCGCGGGACGATACCGGCAGCATCCAGCTCCAGCGGCTGCGGGATGCCGGGCTCACAGTGCGCGAACTCCCCCAGCTCACCGATGTCGACACGATCGACGACGCGATCACGGTCGCCCGCGCCGCCCCCCTCACCCGTTTCGCGACCGTTCTCGCCCGCCACATCCCTCTCGCCCGCCACGCCCCGTCAACCGAGACGGCCCAGTCGTGAGCCGCACGCTCACCGGCGGAACCGACGACCTCGACGAGGGCGCGACATTCGGCGCCGGTGGCTCGGAACCCTACGCCGCGGCCCTGCGCCGCTCCCACTCCAACGTGCTCTACCTGCACGAGGCCGATGACGGCGCGACCGACTCCAGCCAGACCGGCGGCGACAATGGTGGGGCGGCCCCGATGGACGTGTCGCGCTGGCACGCCGACGCGGATGCCGCCGACCTGAGCCTGCTACGCAGCGTGACGGGTCCCGTGCTCGACATCGGCTGCGGTCCCGGCCGGATGGTGCGCGCGGCCACGGACCTCGGCATCGAGGCGCTCGGCATCGATGTCTCCCCGACCGCCATCGAGGTCGCGACCGAGTCAGGCCTCAGCGTGCTGCTCGGTTCGGTCTTCGAGGAGCTGCCGCTCGAGGGGCAGTGGCAGACCGCCCTGCTCGTCGACGGCAACATCGGCATCGGCGGCGATGTCACGGCGATGCTCGCCCGCTGCGACGAACTGCTCGCGGCCGACGGGGAGATCGTGGTGGAGACGCATCCGGATGCCGCGCGGGACCACACCTATACCGGACGCCTCGTTGACACACACGGCGGGAAGAGTGACCCGTTTCCCTGGGCCGAGATCGGCGTCGACTCACTCATTGCCCTGGCTGCGGCCATCGGGCTCGCGTCGCGCCGGGTCTGGCAGGTCGACGGCCGCACATTCTGTCGCCTCGCGCGCGAGCAGCATCCGAATCCCCTGAACGCCTCGTAGGCTCAGCTACGGAAGGCGTCCGACCGGGACGGCCTCCCACGATCGCTGAACGGGGCACCCATGTCGACGAAGTCCGCACCAGACACCGCTCAACTCGAGCCCATCGCGAGCGGCAGCATCGTCGTCGGGCACGACGGCTCCGTCGACGCCCAGCGCTCGCTCGAGCATGCGTTCGAGTTGGCCGACAAGCTCGGCGCTCCCCTGTGCGTCGTGCGCACCTGGAGCATCGACACGGCACCCCACGGCACCCTCGTCGACTTCGGCATCGTGTCGTCGTTCGCTCAGGTTTCCGACAAGGTGTGCGCTCTGCTCGAGGCGGAGTCGAAGGCTGCTGCCGAGAAGCATCCGTCGGTCGGGGTCGCCTACCGGTCCGCGTTCGGCCACCCCGCCGAGATTCTCCTGGCGCTGTCGGGCGAGGCGCGGATGCTCGTGGTCGGCTCCCGCGGACTCGGCGGCTTCCGCAGCGTCCTCCTCGGCTCGGTCAGCGAGCGGTGTGTGCGGCATGCCGAGTGCCCGGTGCTGGTGGTGCGTCCGAAGAAGGCTCGCGACTAGGGCAGTCACGCGGGTGATCAGTCGCGCGCCCGATTGATCGCATCATTATTCGTGCGCCGGCGCCGGCTCTGTGGTCTGGCCCGCAGGTACACCGCGATAGTGACCGCGGTGGCCGCCGCCAACACCCCGTAGAACAGCACGAGATTGGCGGCGTAGTCGAGCGGCAGGATCGTCGGGTTGAGCGTGCCGATTCCCTGCTTCACGATCTGCGGGAAGACAATGAGCGCCATGATCGCGCCCACCACGATCGCGCCCTGGATGATGACGAGCACGCCGAACGGCACCCTCCTGCCCGCCTTCCGCAGCGTCAGGTTCACCGCGATCACGAGCCCCGCAATGATTCCATCGTGGATGACAAGGGCGCCGGCGAACCAGAGCAGAATGCCGCCGTATCGCTTGGGTGCGACGTCCTGGAGCAGCACCAGCCCACCGACGACCAGAAGGGCGACGCCGAGGACAACGAGGGCGATCCGCCAGATTCTCACTAGATCACCTCGATCATGCTCAGCCACTTGGTCTGTCTGACGCCGGGTCTCGCGGGGGCGATGATCCGGGCGGGGTAGCCGTGGTCGATGTCGAGCACCTGGCCGTTGACCTCGAGCGCGACGAGGGTGAGGTCGTCGCGCACGAACTCCGGGCCCATGTCCATCAGGCGGAATCCGCCCTTCTCCTCGAGGCTCGTGGCCCGGATCGACACCCCGGCATCCGCACCGACCGTGTCGAGCAGGTCGAGAAGCCGAGGCCCGCGCCACGACGCGTTCTGGCTCCAGCCCTCGACGCAGGCAATGGGCAGGTCGACGTCGCGCTGCGGCAGTTCCGCGAGTTCGGCGAGGGTGAAGCTCCGTGAGGTGTCGCCGTTGACCACGGTGAGGACCCAGTCCGGCGCGACCGCACTCTCGAGCACTCCGGCGGCGCGCGCGGTGCGGTTGACGGGCAGCGCGTTCGGGCCGATCCCGGCCTTGCGCGGCGCGAACAGGTTGACGCCGTCGAGCGGGCGGAACGACTGCCCCGCGGTGAAGGCCACAACGGCCGCGGTCGCGACGGCGATCGTGGCGACAAATCCGCGGCGGCTCGTGGTCGGTGATGGTTGCGGGGTCGCGTCGATCCAGGCGAAGAGTCGTCCGGTGACTCCGGTAGCGGCTGCCGGCTGTCCGCCAGCCCCTGTGGCCTCTGTGGCCCCTGCAGCGGCTGTGGCCCCTGTGGCCCCTGCAGCGGATGCCGTCGCCGAGAGTACGCGTTCTGGCTGCTCAGCATCCTGGGGAGCAGCCGAAACCCGTACTTTCGGCGATTCGGGGAGCGCGAAGTCGGCCACATTGCCGTCGGCGTCGTAGCTGTCCTTCTTGCGCCAGTACTTCGCGATCACGTCGAGCTTCACCCCGATGTGGATGGCGAGCGAGCCGATGATGACAAACGACAGCGCGAAGTGCGTCTGCTTGAACGGGAACGGGAACAGCGAGTAGAACTGGAACGTGTTGAGCAGCCCGATCGTGATCTCGACGAGCGACGCGGCGACGAACAGGGCGATCGACGCGCGCTCGAGGAAGTGCGAAAATGACCGCACCGGCGGAGTCTGGAACAACTCGGGGAAGACAACGTAGAGCTTGCCGAGAATCAGCGGCACGCACGCGATTCCCGCCGTGATGTGGATGCCCTGGCTCAGCTGGTACAGGAACGTCGGCCGGGTCGGGAACACCATCCACGGCAGCGGGTCCTGCAGAAAGTGGCTGTACAGCCCCGTGCCGAACGTCACGATGAACGCGATTCCGAGCAGACGGCCGAGCACGGTCGCCATCCGCGGGTTGCGCGAGGGCGAGGCGAGGGAACGGCTCAGGCCGTTGAGCATTCGGTGCACGCCGCCATTCCACCACGCGAAGCGGTGCGCGGGCGGATGCGGAGTCGTGTTCACGCTGTGTGTTCGGAGCCGACCGCGAATCGGACAGGATGGACCCGTGCGTATTCTTCTCACGTCGTTGCTGCTCGCCGCCAGCACGGTCACCACGGCCGTGTCGGTGATCGCGCTGCCGTTCTACGACGAGAAGAGCTGGCGGTCGCCGCTCGTGATGCTCACCGCGGTGCTGTGGGCGCTGTTCGCCCTGTCGGTGCTCGCCCTGCGCCGGGTGCCGCTGCGCGCAGCTGTCGTGCTCGTGATCGTGGGATCGGTCGCGATCGGCGGCGCGGCACTGGCCGGACCGCCCAACACGAGCACCGACTCCGCCCGGTACGCGTGGGACGGAATCGTGCAGAACGCCGGCATTTCCCCCTACGACTATGTGCCGGCCGACCCGGCGCTGCGCGGCCTGCGCACCGAGTGGCTGTTCCCGGCGCCGGTAATCGGAGACGGCGGCGAGCCCGAGTGCGTCGGCGAACGCATCCTCACGAGCAACGAGCCCGGCAGCGACCAGATCGTCTGCACCGCGATCAACCGGGCGAAGGTGCCGACGATCTACCCGCCGACGAGCGAGCTTCTCTTCGCAGGCGTGCGGTTTCTGACCGGACCCGAGCCGCAGTACTGGCCGATGCAGCTTGCCGGCCTGCTCATGAGCCTCGGCATCACCGGCATCCTGCTCCGCGCCCTGCACACCCGCGGGAGGGACCCGCGCTGGGCGGCGCTCTGGGGCTGGAGCCCGCTCGCGGCGACCGAGGGGGTCACCAACTCGCACATCGACATCCTCGCCGGGCTGCTCGTGCTCGTGGCCACCCTGCTCGTCTCGAACGGCCGGCGCTGGGGCGGCGGCATCGCGCTGGGGGCGGCGATCGCGGTGAAGCTCATCCCCGTGATCGCGGCGCCAGCCCTGCTGCGCCGCCAGCCGTGGAAGGTCATCGTGGGCTCCATCGCGACCTTCGCCGTGCTCTATGTGCCCTACATCCTCGCGAGTGGCATCGGGGTTCTCGGCTACCTGCCCGGCTACCTCACCGAGGAGGGCTACTCGAGCGGCGAGCGGTTCGTGCTGCTCTCGCTCGTCTTCCCCGGGGCGTCTTCGCTGGTGGTCGCAGCCGTGCTCCTCGCGGTCACGGCCGCTCTGGTGTGGTGGAAGACGAATCCGGATGATCCCTGGCTCGGCCAACTCGTGATGATCGGCGCGACCCTGCTGATCGTCTCGCCGCGCTACCCCTGGTACGCGCTGCTGCTCGTACCGATCATCGCCATGACGGGGCGCTGGGAGTGGCTCGCGGTGCCGATCGCCCTCACGGCCCGACTGCTTGTGCCCTCGACCGATGTCGCGCGGGTGGCGATCGCGCTGGCGATCGTGCTCATCGTCTGGATGTCGTTCCGTCGCGCCGGCCCGGGGTCTGGGCGCGCGCTGCTGGTCTGGCTTCGGCATCCATTTGCCGCGAAAGCGGAACAAAAAGATACTTAATGCCGCATTCACGGCATAAACTGGGCCGCATGACCGTGACTCCCTTGCGCGTGAGCGAAGCGGCCGCCCTCGTCGGCGTGAGTGACGACACCATCCGCCGTTGGGCGGATGCCGGCCGGCTGCAGCTCACCAAGGCAGACAACGGGCGTCTCGTCGTCGATGGTGCCGAGCTCGCCGCCCTCGTGCGCGAGCTCGCGACCGAGTCGCCGCTCGCACCCACGTCGAAAGCCTCCACACGCAACCGGCTTACCGGGATCGTCACCCGGATCACCAAGGACACCGTCATGGCGCAGGTCGAGCTGCAGGCCGGGCCGTTCCGCATCGTGTCCCTAATCAGCCGCGAGGCCCTCGATGAGCTCGGGCTCGAGGTCGGCACCATCGCCGCGGCGAGCGTCAAGGCGACCTCCGTCGGGATCTCGCTCCCGTGATCGGGCCCTCGTGACGCGGCATCGATCGCGGCATCGATCGCGTCGACGACTCGTCGCGGCGCTCATCCTCGTCCCGCTCGGGGCGGCCCTGCTCGTGGGGTGCGCTCCCGTGACACCTGCACCTGCCACCTCCGACGTCGCGGTCGCCGGACCCATCGTCGTGTTCGCAGCCGCCTCCCTGACCGAGTCGTTCGCGCAGATCGCGGATGCCTTCGAGGCCGAGAACCCGGGCACCACGGTGACGCTCAGTCACGGCGGCAGCTCCGCGCTCGCCGCCGGCATCGAATCCGGTGCGCCCGTCGACGTGTACGCCGCGGCCAATGCCGAGACGATGGCGAGGATCACCGGCGCGGGACTCGCGAGCTCCCCGGAGGTCTTCGCGCGCACCGAGCTGCAGATCGCGGTGCCGGCCGGCAACCCGGGAAACGTGACGGGACTCGCCGACTTCGCCGACCCCGACCGCACGATCGCCCTCTGCGCGCCGGAGGTGCCATGCGGGTCGGCATCCGCGCGCGTCTTCGACATCGCCGGCATCACCCCGGCACCGGACACTCTCGAGCAGGACGTGCGGTCGGCGCTCACCAAGGTCGAGCTGGGGGCGGTGGATGCCGCGCTCGTCTATCGCACCGACGTGCTCGTCGCCGGCGACGCGGTGCAGGGCATCGACATCGCCGAGGCCTCCGAGGCGCCGGCCGTCTACTCTGTCGTCGCGCTGTCCAGAGCCCCCAACTCCCCCACGGCGAGCGCCTTCACCGCGTTCGTGCTGGGTGGCTCCGCGCAGCGCATCCTCGCCGCTGCGGGATTCACGCCCGCTGCGGGAATCACGCCCGCTGCGGGAATCACGGTCGACTGACGTGGGCCGGACGACGGGCAGAGGGCCGGATGCGGGCGCCGACCTGCGGCGTACCGCGGGCGCCGACCCGCGGAGCGCCGTGACGCCGCGGATGCCGGCGGACCGCGATGGTCGCCCGAGCGGCGTGCCCTGGGTGCTCTGGGCGCCCGCCGCGATCGCGGTCGCATTCCTCGCCCTGCCGCTCGTGGCATTGGTGTCCCGCGTGCCGTGGCCCGACCTGCTCGAGATCCTCGCAGCGCCGGAGATCGGTACCTCGCTCAGCCTCTCCCTCGTGAGTGCGTCGCTCGCGACCGCCGCGAGCCTCGTGCTCGGCATCCCGCTCGCCTGGGTGCTCGCCCGGTCCGGGGCCTGGCCGGTCGTGCCGCGTCGGCTGCTCCGCGCGATCGTGACCGTGCCTCTCGTCCTGCCGCCCGTCGTCGGCGGGATCGCCCTTCTCCTGCTGCTCGGCCGCCGCGGGGCTCTCGGACAGTACCTCGACTCCTGGTTCGACATCCAGCTGCCGTTTACCCTGCCCGCTGTCGTCATCGCGCAGGCCTTCGTCGCGATGCCGTTCCTCGTGCTCTCGGTCGAGGGGGCGCTGCGCGGCGCGGACCGCCGCTTCGAGGATGCCGCCTCCACGCTCGGCGCCTCGCCGTGGCTCATCTTCCGGCGCATCACGCTGCCCCTCATCGCGCCGGGCGTCGCGGCCGGCGCTGTGCTGTGCTTTGCGCGTGCCCTCGGCGAGTTCGGCGCGACGATCACCTTCGCGGGCAACTTCCCCGGTGTGACGCAGACGATGCCGATCTCGGCCTACCTCGCCCTGCAGACCAATCCCGAGGCGGCCTACGTCATCTCGCTCGTGCTGCTGATCGTGTCGATCGGAGTGCTCGTGAGCCTGCGGGACCGCTGGGTAAGCGGGGTCAGCGCGTGAGCGGATCCGGCCTCGAGGCCCGGGTGGTCGTCGACCGTGGCGACTTCCGACTCGATGTCGAGCTCGTCGTGCCTCCCGGCACGGTCACTGCGCTCGTCGGGCCCAACGGCGCCGGCAAGACGACCGTGCTGCGCGCGATCGCGGGCCTGCTGCGTCCGACCGGCGGACGGATCGTGCTCGACGGACGAATGCTCGATGACGCGGCATCCTCTCGGCGGGTGCCCTCCGCCGGCCGCGGCATCGGCGTCGTCTTCCAGGACTACCTGCTCTTCCCGCACCTGAGCGCGCTCGACAACGTCGCCTTCGGCCTGCTCGCGCGCGGCGTTCCCCGACGGGATGCCGCCGCCAGCGCGGGCGAGTGGCTCGACCGGCTCGGGATCGGTGGGCTCGCCGGCATCCGCCCCTCGTCCCTGTCGGGAGGCCAGGCCCAGCGGGTCGCCCTGGCCCGCGCCCTCGTGCTCGAGCCGGCCCTGCTGCTGCTCGACGAGCCGCTCGCGGCGTTGGATGCCGGCACCCGGCTCGAGGTGCGAGCGGAGCTCGCCGACCAGTTGCGTGCGTTCGGCGGCTCGGCCGTCGTCGTCACCCACGACCCCGTCGACGCGATCGTGCTCGCCGACGAGATCGTCGTGGTCGAGCACGGCGGCGTCGTGCAGCGGGGCACGCCCGTCGACGTCGCGCGCAATCCCGCGAATGAGTATGTCGCAACGCTCGTCGGACTCGACCTCGTGCGCCTGTCCCCAGTCCGCAGCGTCGTGCTGTCGCCCACCGAGGTGCTGGTGTCGGTCGAGCGACCGGCGGATGCTGTCTCCCACACGATCTGGCAGTGCCGTGTGCGCGGCGTGGAGGAACTCGGCGGGCGCTCGAGGGTGCTGCTCGAGAGTGTCGCCGACGGGCACCGGTTCGCGGCCGATCTCGCCCCGCGCGACCTGCCGCGCACGGCGATCCGCATCGGCGATTCGCTCTGGGCGACCCTTCCGTTCGTCGCCTGAGCTGCGGTGCGAACGAGCACCGATCGCACAAACCCCGCGATTCCGGGCTTTTCACCCTCAGAAGTCTGGACGTTTGCTGGGTTTGGTAACGGAAAGGTCACGGACGAGGCCGATTCCAAACCGATTCCCGATCGGGGCCGAACTCCTGTCAACACCAACCGCAAACACACTTCACGAAGGACATCCCATGCGCAAGTTCTACAAGAGCACGATCGGTATCGCAGCAGCAGCACTCCTCGTCGGCAGCCTCGCGGCGTGCTCCACCGCGGAGGCCGAGGCCCCGGTCGCCGACGACACCAGCTCCGAAGAAGAGGTCATGGCCGACCCCGAGCCTCTCGCCTCGATCCCCGCCCTCGACGGCGTCGACACGCAGGTCACGCTCGACCAGGGCTTCGTTGACGCCCTCGGCTCGCTCGGCCTCACCCCCGGAGTGATCGGCGGCGCAACGCTGACCGACGGAGTCCTCGCCTTCCCGATCACCGGTGGCAACGTCGACTACTACGACCCCGAGGAGGACTACCGTCCCTACGTCCAGGGCTCGGTTGAGCACGATGGATCCGGAATCTCCCTCACCGCCGGCGACACTGTCGTCGAGCTGACCGACTTCCGCATCGACCCGGGAACCTCGCAGCTGTTCGGAACCGTCACCGCCAACGGTGAAGAGGTTGGACAGGACATCTTCATCTTCACCCTCGACGGCACCACGCTGAACCCGCTCGAGACCGACGCCGATGGCAACGCAGTTCTTGAGGGCACGACGGTTCTCATCAGCCCGGATGCCGCCGGCCTCCTGAACGACACCTTCGGAACCGACGCCGTCACCGACGAGCTCGTCGTGGGTATCGCCAAGATCACGGCCAAGGCTGCCGCGTAACTCCCCGAATCACAGCGAAAAGGCCCGTCACGCGAAAGCGTGGCGGGCCTTTTCGCTGTCCTCAGCCTTTTCCGCACTATCTCGGAAGGTTTCCCCGATGTCGAACGGTGCACGGGCGGGCGCATGCCCGCCCCGTCGATTAGCCTTGAATGATGAGCTCCTCCCCCGGCACGCAGGTCAGCCAGCACGTGACCGTGCGCTTGTTCGCTTCGGCCCGAGCAGCCACCGGTGTGGGCGAGCTGCGACTGGCGGTCCCCGCGGGGGCATCCATCGCCGACGCGCTGCAGCAGCTGACGGCGGCGCCCGGCGAGCCCCTGGAGCAGGTGCTCTCCCGCTGCTCCTTCCTCGTCAACGCCGTCTCGACGACGGATCGCGCGACGAAGCTCTCCGACGGCGACGTCATCGACGTCATGCCGCCATTCGCCGGCGGCTGAGGGTGCCCACGAGCACCCGCAGCAGCACCGCCAGCGCCAGGCTAGTAGCGCATCCCGCCGGGGTCGGTGAGGTCGAGCCAGGCCTGGATGCCGCCGCGCAACGACACGGCATCGGCACCGGCGGCGCGCAGAGCGTCGGCGGCCCGCTGCGAACGGATGCCGGTCTTGCAGTAGACGACGAACGGACCCTCCCCGAGGGCGGCCGGGTCGTCGAGCAGCTGGGCGAGCGGCACGAGCCGGGCACCGTCGATGTGCACAAGCTCGTGCTCGAACGGCTCCCGCACATCGATGAGATTCGGCATGTGCTCCGCAATGAGATCCTCGGCGCTGAGCTCCGGGCCGCCGAGCCCGCTCGCCGCACCGCCGCCCGCCGGCGGCCGCATCCCGCAGAACAGCTCGTAGTCGATGAGCCCGGTCACCGGCATCCGTCCGGGCCTGCGGGACAGGCGAACCTCGCGCCAGCCACCGGCGAGCGCGTCGAGAATCTGGATGCGGCCGAGCAGCGGCTCACCGATGCCGGTGATGAGCTTGATCGCCTCGGTCGCCATCATCGAGCCGATGCTCGCGCAGACCGCTCCAAGCACGCCGGCCTCATCGCACGACAGCACCTCGCCGGGCGCCGGCGGCACGGGGTGCAGGTCGCGGTAGTCGAGCGAGCGGCCGTCGGGTGCCGACTCCCAGAACACAGTGACCTGGCCGTCGAATCGAAACACCGACCCCCACACATAGGGCTTTCCGAGAATGGCGGCCGCGTCGTTCGCGAGGTAGCGGGTGGCGAAATTGTCGCTGCCGTCGATCACGAGGTCGTAGCCGGAGAAGACCTGCACGGCGTTGCCGGCGCCGAGCCGCACGGCGTGCTCCACCACCGTCACGAGCGGGTTCAGCTCGGCGATCGCGCGGGCCGCGCTCGCCGTCTTCGGCTCTCCGATGCTCGCGGTGCGGTGGATGACCTGCCGCTGCAGGTTGGAGAGGTCCACGGTGTCGAAATCGACGATGCCGATCGTTCCGACCCCCGCCGCAGCGAGGTACTGCAGCACGGGCGATCCGAGCCCGCCGGCGCCGATCACGAGCACTTTCGCGGCGGCCAGACGGCGTTGACCCGACAGCCCGAAGCCCGGCAGCATGAGGTGACGCGATCCGCGCGCGATCTGCTCGGGAGTCAGCTCGGCCCCGAGCTCGACGAGGGGAGGCAGAGTCGACATGACTGACCTCCTCACTGCCCACGGCCGCACTCGCGGCGGGTCTCCCAGTCTATCGACGCGCATCCGGAGCCACCCCGCGCTCGCACCCGCCCTGGTCGGGCTGCTCGGCCTCACGATCTCACTCATCGGCATCGGCATCCCGTCCCTCTGGTACGACGAGGCAGCCACGGTCACAGCCGTTATGCGCGACTGGCCCGAGCTGTGGCGGATGCTGGGAAACGTCGACGCGGTGCACGGCGCCTACTACGTGGTCATGCATGTGCTCGTCGACCTGTTCGGGTACTCCCCTCTTCTTCTGCGGATGCCGAGCGCGATCGCAGTCGGTGCCGCTGCGGCCCTCACTGTGGTGCTCGGCCGGCAGCTCGGCCTCGGCCGCGCTGCCGTTGTCGGCGGGCTGGTCTTCTGCCTGCTCCCCCGCGCGACCTGGATGGGAACCGAGGCCCGGTCGTACGCGCTGAGCACCGCCCTCGCGGTGCTGCTCACGCTCGTGTTGCTGCATGCGCAGCGGAGCAATCGGCGGCGCTGGTGGCTCGTCTACGCCGTGCTCACGGTGGTGTCGTGCTACTTCTTCATCTACCTCGCACTCGTCATCGTCGCCCACGGGGTCTCCCTGGCGTGGTGGCTCGCGAGCAGACGACAGGCCACCGTTCCGACCGTGCGCCGGTGGTTACTGGCGAGCGCCGCCGCCGCGGTCGCCCTGCTGCCGTTCGCGCTTGCCGTGATCGGGCAGAACGCCCAGGTGTCGTGGATTCTCGACCTCGGCCCCGACACACCACGCCAGGTGCTGCGTACGCAGTGGTTCCTGTTCGACGGTCGGTTCGCGGTCGCCGGGTGGATCCTCATCGTGTTCGGCGCGATCGCGCTGCTCCGAACGGCCAGGGGCTTCTCGGCGGCCGCCGTGCTGCTGCCCGCTCTCGTGGTGCCGACCGCAGCGCTGCTTGTCGCCACGGAGCTGTACTCGCCGCTCTACACGCCGCGCTACCTCACGATGTGCCTGCCCTTCGTGGCCCTGATCATCGGTGCGGCGATCGCCGCGGTGCCGACGAGGCCCCTCGCGGCCCTCACCCTCGCGAGCCTCGTGCTGCTCGCCATCCCGTCGATCGTGGAACAGCGGCAGCCGGATGCGAAGCAGGCATCCACCTGGAAGGAGGTCGCCGCGCTCATCGAGGAGCAGCGTGCCGAAGACGGCCCGGGAACGACCGCGATCATCTACGGGCCGGTGCGCTACCACGCGACTGCGACATCCCGGGTCATCGCGTACACCTACCCGGACGCCTTCGAGGGCACCATCGACGTCACGATCGACACGCCGGCCGCCAAGACCGGCCAGCTATGGGAGACGCGCAACCGTCTCGACGAGTCACTCGACCGACTGGCCGGCTCCGATGCGGCCTACCTCGTCACGAGCGTCAAGCAGGACCGTCGCGAGTCGACGGCCCAGACCCTCGCTACCGTCGGGTGGAGTCCGACCGACGAGTGGAACCTCGGCGACACCAACGTGGTGCGCTTCGAGCGCGACTGAGTCGCGGGGCCCTTCCGCGCGAGTCCCTCATGCGAGTGCGCCCGCCCGTCGCATCCGCCCCGGCCGAGCAGGCGCAATTGCCACAAACGGGAGCAGACACCTCGCGGCTACGAGCTGAGGATACGAGCCCCGTGCACCGGCCCTGTGGCGCGCACGACGTTCAGCCGCGCGGCGCTCAGCGCGATCTGCAACTCGAGCGCGTTGTCGAGGTCGGCGGCGAGGAACGCGACGGTGGGGCCGGAGCCGGAGATCATGCCGGCGAGCGCGCCGTTCTCCTCGCCCAGTTCGATCACCGAGGCGAGCTTCGGCTCCATCTGCAGAGCCGGGGCCTGGAGGTCGTTGTGCAGCACCTCGGCGAGCATGTGCGGGTCGCCGGCGCGCAACGCCTGCAGCACGTTCGCATCCACGTGGGGGGCCACCACCGCGGGGAAGATGTCCTGCGCGTGGCGGTCGCGGTGACGGTCGAGTTCGCGGTACACCTCGGGCGTCGACATGCCGAAGTCGGCGAGGGCGAAGACCCACTGGAAGTGCCCCTTGGCCAGCGCGGGGCTCAGCTGGTCGCCCCGGCCGGTGCCGATCGCGGTGCCACCGATGAAGGCGAACGGAACATCGGCGCCGAGCTCTCCGGCGAGCTCCATGAGGTCCTCCCGGCCGAGGTCGGTGCCCCAGAGCGTGTCGCAGGCGAGAAGCGTTGCCGCGGCATCGGCCGACCCGCCGCCCATGCCGCCCGCGATCGGAACGTGCTTCTCGATCTCGAGGCGCACGCCACCGCGGTATCCGGCCCGCCGGGCCAGCAGGGTCGCGGCCTTGATCGCGAGGTTGGAGGCGTCGAGCGGCAGTCCGGAGGTGTCGACACTGCTCGCACTGGTGAACGAGACGGAGAAGTCGTCCGCGGGGTAGGCCCGCACGTCTTCGGACAGCGAGACAGCCTGATAGGCCGAGGCGACGTCGTGGTAACCGTCCTCGAGCAGGGAGCCCACCTTGAGGAAGACGTTGATCTTGCCCGGGGCCCGGGCGTGCACCACAGTGGTGGCCGCCGATAAGGTCATTGCTCCAACCTAGTCGAGCGAGGGGGCGAGCCCGTTCACCACCGGGGCCAGCTCGCCCTTGGCGATGCCGGCCCGGTCGGCGTCGCTGATCTTCGAGTGCGCGGCGGAGATGCTCGTTCTGGCGTTCTTCGTCGGGCTTGCGGTCACGAGCATCGACTCGCCGTCGGCGAGCTTCCACCGTGCCGTCGGGTATTTCGCGGTGCGGTTGACCGATGCCGGCTCGGCGCCGAGATGAGCGGAGAACACCGCGATCGCGCGGTCGAGAGCCTGCTGCTGGTCGCCCGGGACGCTCTTGCTCGCGCCGACCGTGAAGGTGCCGTCCGCCATCTGCCCGGGCGCCCGCATCCCCCTCGCCTGCTCGAATCTCACCGTGATCGACTGCGCCCACCAGCCATCGACGCCCTCGTGCTGGACGAGCCAGCGCGCGATCGCCGGGTGGGTCCAACTCGTGGCGTCGTGCGCGTCGAGCACCTCGAACCAGTCCCCCGGATGCTTGCCCGTCGCGGCCGCCATCGCCGCATCACTCAGGGTCGATTGGTGGTCGGCTACCGGCATGGTTTCATCCTCGCCCAGCAGTCCCTCCGCGCGCTAGTACTCCTTGAGCACGCTCACCGAGCGGCTCGTCTTCTCGAAGCCGATCCGCTCGTACAGTTCGACGGCCCCGGTCGGACTGTCGGCATCGACGTCAAGCACGGCCTTCACCAGACCGGCGTCGCGGTAGGCGTTCAGCAGGTGCGACAGCACGGCTGGCGCAAGCTTCATCCCGCGCCAGTCGCGCCGCACGCCCACGTACGGGATATAGCCGAACCTGAAGCCGAGCTGGTCCCAGTCGTGCTCGTTGATGTCGGTCATCGCGAAGGCAACGACCTGCTCCTCGCCGGTCTCGTCGGGCATGAGCACGACGTAGGAGAGGTCGGCGCGGGCGATGGGCAGGCTGTCGTGCGACAGCCACTCCTCGCTCGTGAGCGGTTGCGAGGCGAAGTGGTCGCGGAAGGCGTCGTTGCGCGCGATGCGCGTCTGCTCGGCCCACTGCGGGCCGTACGTCTCGACGCGCGCGCCAGCCGGGAACGGGATGTCGGGGATCGGCTCGGTCACGTCGCGCACAAGTTCGAACCAATTGCGGCGGAAGTCGAACCCGCGGCCCCGGAGCAGCTCGAGCATCTCCTCGGCCTGACGGGGGACGGCGGTGACGAACCAGCCGGGGAGCGTCTTGTCGGAGGAGGCGAGCTGCTGCAGCCCACGGTCCTCGAGCCAGTCGAGCAGCACCTCGTCGAGCCCTTCGCCGCGGTGGTCGGGGTGCACGTGGCCCTCGAAGGCCGAGCGCACGAGGGTGGCCTGGCTCGGCTGCAGCACGACGATTCCGTAGGCGACCGCGCGCCCGTCAGCGTCGATTCCGATCACGGTGTCGTGGGCGCGGTCGAGTTCGTCAGCTGTGATCTCGTGCTCGATTTCCTCGAGGCTGAGCGAGTAGCTCGGGTGATCGACCCGGCCGACGAGCCTGCGGAGTTCGAAGACCGGTTTGACGTCCTCGACGGTCATTGGCCGCCATGTGACGCCGGCGAGCGGCTGCGGAAAGCGGACCTCGGCGGGTGCGGTGATGCGTTCGGACAGGGACTGCGTTGTACTGGTCACTCCAACTAGTCTGTCATGACTGCCGCAGGGCGCCTGCGCCAGCGGGCCGCGCGCCGCTCAACCCTTGGCGCGGGCGATCGCCAGGAAGTCGTCGCCAGTGAGCTGCTCGCCGCGTGTGGTGGGGTCGATTCCGGCCCGTTCCATCGTGGCGGACGCCGCGGCGGACGATCCGAACAGGTCAGCGAGCGCCTGCCGCAGCATCTTCCGGCGCTGCTGGAACGCGGCATCCACGATCGCGAAGGTCGCAAGACGCTCCTCCTCCGTGCCGATCGGCGTCTCCCGCAGCGCGAACGACACGAGAATCGAGTCGACGTTCGGCACCGGCCAGAACACCTGCCTGCTCACCGAACCGGAGGTCTTCCAGTGACCGAACCAGGCGGCCTTGACGCTCGGGCTGCCGTAGATCTTCGACCCGGGCGGCGCCGCGAGGCGCTGGCCGACCTCGGCCTGAACCATGACGAGTCCGGAGCGGATGCCGCGGAACGTCTCGAGGAAGTGCAGCAGCACGGGCACCGAGATGTTGTACGGCAGGTTCGCGACGAGAATGCCGGGGTCGCCTGGCAGCTCGGTGACGCGCATGGCGTCGTGCGTGACGACCGCCAGCGCGGTGGAGCCAGGGCGATCGTGCGAGCGATCGTGCGACCCCAGCGCCGAGGGAGCCTGCGACCGAGGTAGATGCTGTTCGACCGTGAGCGGCAGCTGGGCCGCGAGACGCTTGTCGATCTCGACGGCGATGACCGATGCCCCGGTCTCGAGCAGCCCGAGGGTGAGCGATCCAAGTCCGGGACCGATCTCGACGACTGTGTCGGTCGCCGTCACGCCGGCGGCCTTGACGATGCGGCGCACCGTGTTGGCGTCGATGACGAAGTTCTGCCCGAGCTTCTTCGTGGGCTGGATGCCGAGCAGCTCAGCGAGGTCGCGGATCTCGGCCGGCCCCAGAAGCGCCATCAGGCGAGTTCGGACGGGTCGATGGCCTCGTCCCACGGCGAGGCGCCGCCGTTCGAGACGGGCTCCGCGTCCCAACTGCCGTAGACGAGCTCGGTGTTCGAGGAGACCTGCGCCGCGAGCATTGCGACGTCGGTGCCGAGGTGCTCCGCCATGAACCGCAGCGTCACGGGGATCAGGTACGGGGAGTTCGGGCGGCCGCGGTGCGGCAGTGGGGTGAGGAACGGGGCATCCGTCTCGACCAGGATGCGGTCGCGCGGGATAACCTCGAGCGCCTCGCGCAGGTTCGACGCGTTCTTGAACGTGATGTTGCCGGCGAACGACACGTACCAGCCGTTGTCGGCGCAGAGCCTGGCCATCTCGGCGTCGCCCGAGAAGCAGTGGAAGACCGTGCGTTCGGGGGCACCGACGCGCAGGAGCGTCTCGATGACGTCGTCATGCGCCTCGCGGTCGTGGATCTGCATCGCGAGGTCGTGCTTTTTCGCGATGGCGATGTGCGCCTCGAACGAGCGGTGCTGGGCGGGGCGGCCCTCCTCGCCGGTGCGGAAGTAGTCGAGTCCGGTCTCGCCGATCGCGCGCACCCGCGGGCGGGCGGCGAGCTCGTCGATCTCGGCGAGCGCGGCGTCGAGCGTGCCGGCGGCCTCGTAGGCCGGTGCCTCGTTCGGATGGATGGCGACGGCCGCCAGCATCCGCGGTTCACGGGCCGCCATCTCGGCAGACCAGCGGGATGTCTCGAGGTCTCCGCCGACCTGCACGACGCCGCGGATGCCGACGCTCGAGGCCATATCGAGCTGCTGCAGGTAGTCGAGCGGGTCGTCGCCGTCGGCGATCTCGAGATGCGTGTGATTGTCGTAGCAGGGCACGACAAGCGACGGCGGCAGCGGTGGATAGCTGAGGTCGCGGGTCTGGCCGTGCTCGGCGCGGGACTCGCGCTTGCGGATGTAGTTCGATGGATCGCCCATGTGCTCGCTCATACTCCCGCCGGTTCCGGAGATTCGATGCGCGGGAACAGCGCGTCGATCGAGTGCACCCGGCTCGCGGGCGGCAGCTGGCCCCAGTGCCCGGCATCCACGATCACCTGGTCGGTGAGGTGCCCGAGCTCGGGGGCCGCGCCGATCGCGCTCCATAGCTTGTGGGTCGAGTCGGGCATGACGGGCGACAGCAGCACGGCGAGCGCGCGCAGCCCCTCGGCGGCGGTGTAGAGCACGGTGCCGAGGCGGGGGCGGTTGGCCTCGTCTTTGGCGAGTGCCCACGGCTCCTGGAGGGTGATGTAGCCGTTCAGCTCGTCGACGATCGTCCACACGGCCGCGATGGCCTCGTGGATGGCGAGGCGCTGGATTGCGGCATCCGCCTTCTCCGCAGCCTGCTTCACAACCCACTGGATGCCCAGGTCGGCTTCGGTGTAGTCGGCCGGGCTCGGGATGGCACCGTCGAAGTACTTATTGACCATCGCGATGACGCGGGAGGCGAGGTTGCCGAAGCCGTTGGCGAGTTCGGACTGGTAGCGTGCCGCGAGGTCTTCCCAGCTGAACGAGCCGTCTTGCCCGAAGTTGATCGCGCTCATGAAGTAGTAACGGAACGCGTCGACGCCGAAGGTCTCGGTGATCTGGCTCGGCGCGATACCGGTGAGCTTCGACTTCGACATCTTCTCGCCGCCGACGAGCAGCCAGCCGTGGCCGAAGACGCGCGTGGGCACCTCGAGGCCGGCGGCCATCAGCATGGCGGGCCAGATGACGGCGTGGAAGCGGGCGATGTCCTTGCCGACGAGCTGCGTGGCGGGCCAGCGGCGGCGGAAGTTGTCGTCGTCGGAGCCGTAGCCGATCGCGGTGATGTAGTTGAGCAGCGCGTCGAACCAGACGTAGAGCACGTGGCTGTCGTCCCACGGGATCTTGATTCCCCAGTCGAAGCTCGAGCGGGAGATCGAGAGGTCCTGCAGTCCCGACTTCACGAACTGGATGATCTCGTTGCGCACGCTGTCGGGCTGGAGGAAGTCCGGGCGGGACTCGTAGAGATCGAGCAGCTTCTGCTGGAAGTCGCTCATCCTGAAGAAGTAGTTGCGCTCCTTGAGCACCTCCACCGGGCGGGTGTGGATCTTGCACACGAGTTGGCCGGCGTAGTCGCCGGACTCGGCCTCGAGGAGGTCGTCGAGCTGCTTGTACTCCTCGCAGCCGACGCAGTAGTAGCCCTCGTACTCGCCCGAGTAGATGAAGCCGTCGTCGTAGAGCTTCTGCAGAAAGATCTTGACCGCGGACTCGTGCCGCTCGTCGGTCGTGCGGATGAAGTCGTCGTTGTCGATGTTGATCGTCTGCAGCAGCGGCAGCCACGACTCGTTGACGAGCTTGTCGGCCCAGGCCTGCGGGGTCGAGTCGTTCGCGACGGCGGTGCGCAGAATCTTCTGCCCGTGCTCGTCGGTTCCCGTCAGCAGCCAAGTGTCGTCACCGCTCTGCCGGTGCCACCTGGCCAGAACGTCCGCCGCCACCTCGGTATACGCGTGCCCGATGTGCGGAACGTCGTTGACGTAGAAGATGGGGGTCGCGATATAGAAAGAGTCTCCAGCGGCCATGCGCTCCATCCTATTCGGCGTGAGCCCGGTGTTATGGACGAGGGGGTCGGGGCGGGCCGAACGCTAGTGGGTGCGGCTCGGAACGTGGTGTGCTGTGCGATTAACAGGGGTGCGCGATGTTGCGTCCCACAGCGGCGCACACCCGCGCTAGAAAATTCGGGGGATCCACCGTGAAGAACTTCTCGTCCAAGGTGTCGGCGCGTCGCCTGACCGCACTCGCACTCGCGGTCGCGGTCACCGTCGGCCTGTCCACCGCTCCGTCCGCGCGACCCGCGTTCGCCGCGGAGGCGCCCATCGGGCTCGGGACCGCCGAGAGCTTCGCCATTCTCGCCGGCACGACCGTCACTAACACCGATACCCCGACTGTCATCAGCGGCGACGTCGGCGTCAGTCCGGACGCCGCCGTGACCGGCTTCCCGCCGGGACTGGTGAACAACGGCGAGATCCATTCCGCGGATGCCGTCGCCGCCGGCGCGCACGCCGACCTCACGATCGCGTTTGACGACGCGGCCGGCCGCCTGCCGGTCGAGAGCGGAATCATCGACCTCACCGGACGCGAGCTCGTGTCGGGCGTCTACTCGGGCGGAGCTCTCGGGCTCACCGGCACCGTCACCCTCGTCGGCGACTCCAGCTCGGTGTTCATCTTCCAGGCCGCCAGCACCCTGATCACCGGGTCCGGCAGCCGTGTCGCCCTGCAGGGTGACATCAACCCCTGCAACGTGTTCTGGCAGGTCGGCAGCTCCGCGACACTCGGTAGCGGCTCGGAGTTCGTTGGAACGGTCCTCGCGCTGACCTCTATCGCGGCCGAGTCCGCCGCCACGGTCGAGGGCCGACTTCTCGCCCGCAACGGTGCCGTCACGCTCGACGCCAACGTCATTACCGTTCCCACCGACTGCGCCGGCGACACCACTGTGGTCGACGACACCCCCGTAGCGCCTCCGGCCGTGCCGGTCCAGGGCCGCGCGACGTTCACCGGATGATCCGAGGGGCGCGGCCCGCTGGGATGATCGCGGCGGCGGTCTCCGCCATGCTCGGCGCCGCGCTCCTTGTGGGGTGCGCGAGCACCGAACCCGCCCGGCCGGCACCATCCGCTCCGGCATCCGCGCCCGGCTCGCCCGCCCCATCGCCCTCACCGACTCCCGCTCCGGTCGGCATCGCGGCCACTGCCGACGGCGCCAGCGTCGCCGTGCACTCGGCTCCGGACGGCGAGCTCGTCGACGCTCTCCCGAGCCCGATCTCTTCGGGTGCCCCACTGACCTTCCTGCTCGTGGAGGACCGCGGCGACTGGCTGCAGGTCGCCCTGGCGCAGCGCCCTAACGGCAGCACGGGCTGGATCCGCGCCAGCGAGGTGGGCCTGACCCGGCTTGAGTACAGCCTCGTCGTGTCGACCGCAGAGAACACACTGTCGGTGTTTCGCAACGACGAGCTCGTCGAGGCCTACCCGGCGGCAACCGGCACCGGTGGCACCCCGACGCCGCTCGGATCCTTCTATCTGACCGAGCTTCTCGAGCCGACCAACGCCGGCTACGGGCCGTTCGCTTTCGGCCTGTCGGCCTTCTCCGACGTGCTCACAAGCTTCGGGGGTGGTCCGGGCCAGATCGGGCTGCACGGCACCGAAGACGCCGCGAGCATCGGCACCGCGGCAAGCAACGGATGCATCCGGCTCTCGAACGACATCATCACCGCCCTTGCGCAGGTTCTGCCGCTGGGCACGCCGATCACGATCGAGTGATCGGGCGGCCTTGGCCCGGCGCCACGCGGAGGCTCGCCTAGGCTCGCACAATGAGATATCGCCGCATCGGAGACGTCAAGGTCAGCGCGATCGGGCTGGGCGCGATGCCCCTGTCCATTCCCGGGCGCCCGGATCGCGATGCCGCGATCGCCACGATCCACGCCGCGCTCGACGCTGGCGTCACACTGATCGACACCGCCGATGCGTACACCTCGGATGCGCAAGGACACAACGAGGAGCTCGTCGCGTCGGCGCTGGCCGGCCGGGGCGAGGAGGTGCTTGTCGCGACGAAGGGCGGGCTCGTCTACCGTGCCGGCGGTCCATCGGACCGCAACGGCACCCCGGAGCACCTCAAGGCGGCGGCGCGCGCCTCGGCGAAGCGACTCGGCGTCGACGCGATCGGGCTCTACCAGCTGCACCGCCCCGACCCCGGCGTGCCGTGGGAGGAGTCGGTCGGCGCCCTGCGTGAGCTGCAGGAGGAGGGGGTCATCCGCCTCGCCGGCGTCTCGAACGCAACGACCGCGCAGATCCGGTCAGCCGACCACGTGCTCGGCGGCCGGCTCGCGTCGGTGCAGAACCAGTTCTCGCCCTCCTACCGCTCGAGCGAGAACGAGCTCGACTACTGCGCCGAGCACGAGATCGCGTTCCTCGCCTGGGGTCCGCTCGGCGGCGCGTCCCGCGCGGGCGAGATCGCCGACGCGTTCCCGGTGGCGGCCGAGATCGCGGCGGAGCTCAGCGTGAGCCCGCAGCGGGTCATTCTGGCCTGGGAGCTCGCGTTGCAGCACACGATGATCGCGATTCCGGGGGCGCGCCGGCCGGCCAGCATCCGCGATTCGGCCCGTGCCGCTGACCTCGTGCTGACCGCCGACCAGATCGCCCGACTCAGCACTTAACCTGTCGGCCCCGTCTCGTTCATCACGTCTCTTTCATCATTCAGGAGTGATGAGGCGGGCTCGGCCGCGGAGGCGCCACGGCTGCTCTCATCATTCAGGAGTGCTGACGGGGCGGCGGCGGACACTGCGGCGCGGATGCTGCATGTTGCGCGTCAACCGGCCTTCAGCGCACAATTTTCGCGTGATCAGGAGTTTTCGTGTGCCCGGCCCTCCGCTGACTCCGGCCCGCTCCTGAATAGTGACAGGGTCACCGATCCCGCCGACCACCCCACCTCCTGAATGATGAAAGCAGAGCCAAAATCTGTTTGTTGTTTTCTGTGTGAATGTGTTGCTTTAGTTGGTTTATGTCGCTAATCTCACACAAACGCAGAAAGCGCTTCGCGGGCGCTCAGTCAAAGGAGACAACACGTGTACGCAGAAGAGCGACAGGACCTGGTCGAACGCCGCGTGACCGAGACGGGACGCGTCGCCGTCGTCGACCTGGCCCGCGAGTTCGACGTGACGAGCGAGACCGTACGCCGCGACCTCGCCCAGCTCGAGACGCGCGGCGTGCTGCGTCGCGTCCACGGCGGCGCCGTCGCGGCCTCCCTGACCAGTCGGCTCGAGGAGAGCGTCCCGTCGCGGCTGAGCCGCAACGCCGACGCGAAGGAGCGCATTGCCGCAACGGCCATGACGCTCATCCCGGCATCCTTCAGCGGCGCGATCGCGATTGACGCCGGCACCACGACGGGCCGGCTCGCTGAGCACATCGCGCACTGGAAGCCGGATGCCCCGCACCAGTCGCTCGTCGTCATCACCAACTCGGTGCGCATCGCGCTCACCGTCGCCGACAACCCCGACATCGAGGTGAATCTGCTCGGCGGACGCCTCCGCGGCATCACGAGTGCGGCCGTCGGATCGACCACCATCGCGCAGCTCGCCCGCTTGCGCCCTGACATCGCCTTCATCGGCGCCAACGGGGTGCACGCCGAATTCGGGCTCAGCACCCCCGACGAAGAGGAGTCAGCCGTGAAGACCGCATTCACCCTGGGCGCCCGGCGAGCGGTCGGGCTCGTCGATGCCACGAAGCTCGGCGAGGAGACGCTCGTCCGGTTCGCCGGCCTCGCCGACCTCGACATGCTCATTACCGACGGCTCCCCCGCGCGCGACCTGTCCGCCGCGCTCGACGACGCCGGAGTGGAGGTGATGGTCGCATGATCGTCACCCTCACCGCCAACCCGAGCCTCGACCGCACAATCGAGCTGATCGGCAGACTCGCCCGCGGCGACGTGCAGCGCGCATCGGCCACCCGCGAGCAGCCCGGCGGCAAGGGCGTCAACGTCTCGAGGGCACTCATCGCCTCGGGCATCGACACGATCGCCGTGCTTCCCGGAGACGCCGCCGACCCGATGCTCGTCGCGTTGCGCGGTGAGCGGATCCCCACCGTGAGCTTCGGCATCGCGGAGCGCATCCGCTCGAACATCACACTCACCGAACCCGATGGCACGACGACGAAGATCAACGAGCCCGGCCCGACGCTCACCGTGGCGGACGAGACGGCGCTCATCGACGTCGTCGTATCGCAGTCGCGCCAGGCCGAGTGGCTCATCCTCGCCGGATCGCTGCCGCCCGGCCTTCCCGTCGACTTCTACGCGCGGGTCGTCCGCGCGGTGCGCGCAGCCGGCAACGGCAGCACTCCCCGCATCGCGGTCGACTCCTCCGGCGCTCCGTTCGCCGCGCTCCTCGACTCCGGGGTGGGCATCGACCTCGTGAAGCCCAACGCCGAGGAGCTCGCCGAGCTCACCGGCTACGGCGATGAGCACAGCCTCGAGGCGGACCCGATGCAGGCGTTGGCCGCCGCACAGCTGCTCCTCGCCCGCGGATGCCGCGCGGTTCTCGCCACCCTCGGTGGAAAGGGCGCCGTGCTCGTCACCGAGGCCGGCGGCTGGTTCGCGCGGATGCCGCCGATCGATGTGCGCAGCACCGTCGGCGCCGGCGACTCCTCGCTCGCGGGGTACCTGCTCGCCGACCGCCGCGGCGACTCGCCCGGGCTGCGCCTCGCCCAGGCGGTCGCCCACGGCACCGCCGCCGCCTCACTTTCGGGAAGCACCATGCCATCGCTCGACCAGACACACCCCGAAACGGCCCTGGTCGAAAACCTCACCCCGATCACCGCAGATCACTAAACCCCAGAGAAATTAGTCAGGAGAATACATTGTCGTCACTCATCACACCCGGGCTCGTGAGCCTGGATACGGACCTCGGCACCGATCGTGCCGGTGTCATCCGGTACCTCGCCAGCCGCGTCGTCGAATCGGGCCGCGCGACCGACGTCGAGGCGCTGTTCGCCGACGCGTGGAAGCGCGAGTCCCAGACCGACACCGGGATCCCCGGCGGCATCGCCATCCCCCACTGCCGCTCGTCGGCCGTGACCGAGCCGACCCTCGCGATGGCACGACCGGCACCCGCGGTCGACTTCGGCGCCCCGGACGGCCCCGCCGACCTGATCTTCTTCATCGCCGCACCGGATGGCGCCGACCAGGCCCACCTCACGCTGCTGTCGAAGCTCGCGCGCTCGCTCATCAAGCCCGAGTTCGTCGGTGCCCTCCGCTCGGCGAAGACGCCGGACGACATCGTGCGCCTCGTCGACGAGGCCGTCGCCGATGGGCCCGCCGCACCGACAGCTGGCGCGGCATCCACCGTGGCATCCGCCGCAGCGCCCGTCGCGGCGCCCGCCGCGCATGCCGACCGCCCGGTGCTCGTCGCCGTCACAGCCTGCCCGACCGGTATCGCGCACACCTACATGGCCGCCGACGCCCTCGTTGCCGCGGCCGACCGCGCCGGCGTCACTCTGCACGTGGAGACGCAGGGCTCCTCCGGCGCCAAGCCACTCGACCCGGCGCTCATCGCCGCAGCATCCGCAGTCATCTTCGCCGTCGACGTCGACGTGCGCGACAAGGGACGGTTCGCGGGAAAGCCCGTCGTGCAGTCGCCCGTCAAGCGCGGCATCGACGCCCCCGACACGATGATCGCCGAGGCGATCGCCGCAGCATCCAACCCCAATGCAGCGCGCGTGGCCGACACCGGTCAGGCATCGGCGAGCGCAGGTGGAGGCGTGGACGAGCACATCGGCCTGAAGCTCAAGCGCTGGCTGCTCACCGGCGTCAGCTACATGATCCCGTTCGTCGCCGGCGGCGGACTGCTCATCGCGCTGGGCTTCCTGCTCGGCGGCTATGACATCACCGACAACGCCGCAGACATCATCGTCAACAACACCCTCTGGAACCTGCCCGCGGGCGGAGCCGCCACCTACTTCGGCGCCGTGTTCTTCATGATCGGTGCGGCGTCGATGGGCTTCCTCGTTCCGGCCCTCGCCGGCTACATCGCCTACGCGATCGCCGACCGGCCCGGGATCGCACCCGGTTTCGTCGCCGGCGCCGTGGCGCTGCTCATGAACGCCGGCTTCATCGGCGGACTCGTCGGCGGCCTGCTCGCTGGCGCGATCGCCTACTGGATCGGTCGCATCGACGTTCCGCGCTGGCTTCGCAGCCTCATGCCTGTCGTGATCATCCCGCTATTCGCGTCGATCGGCGCATCCGGTCTGATGATCGTGCTGCTCGGCGGACCGATCGCGACGCTTATGGGCGGCCTCAACGACTGGCTGTCGGGCCTCACCGGCGTCTCGGCGATCCTGCTCGGCGTGATCCTCGGCACCATGATGTGCCTCGACCTCGGCGGTCCGGTGAACAAGGTCGCCTACGCCTTCGCCGTCGCCGGGCTCGCCGCCGGATCGATCGACAACCAGGCCCCCTGGAACATCATGGCCGCGGTCATGGCCGCCGGAATGGTCCCGCCGCTCGCGATGGCCCTGGCCACGGTGCTCGACCGCAAGCTGTTCAGCCCGATCGAGCGGGAGAACGGCAAGGCCGCCTGGCTGCTCGGGGCCGCGTTCATCTCTGAGGGCGCCATCCCGTTCGCCGCGGCGGACCCGCTGCGCGTCATCCCCGCCGGCATCCTCGGTGGAGCAACGACGGGAGCGATCATCATGGCCGCCGACGTCACGTCGCAGGCGCCCCACGGGGGCCTGTTCGTCTTCTTCGCAATCGGCAACCTGACGATGTTCGTTGTCGCCATCCTGGTCGGTATGGTCATCTCGGCCCTCACCGTGATCGCCCTCAAGCGCTGGACGACGAAGACCCCGGTCGCCGCCGTCGAACCCGCCCGGGGTCCCGTCGCCGCCTGACCCTCCCCCACCCCCCCCCCACCAGAAGGAGAACACCATGGCAGAACGCAACGCCACCATCGCCAGCAGCGTGGGGCTCCACGCCCGTCCCGCCGGACTGTTCATCGCCGCTGTCAACAAGCAGTCCGTGACCGTGACGATCAGCAAGGACGGCAGCGCGCCCATCAACGCTGCGAGCATCCTCTCGATCATGAGCCTCGGAGCCGCCCACGGCGACGTCGTGACCCTCGCGGCTGAGGGCGACGGCGCCGAGGCGGCGCTCGCCGAGCTCGTCGCGCTGCTCGAGACGGACCTCGACGCCGTCGAGTAACCAGCTTTCATCATTCAGGAGATAGGCGGGGCCGGATCGGCCCGGTGAGACACACATCACCGGAACTCCGGCCCCGTCGCTGCGTTCCCGGCCAGAAACTCCTGCTATCTGCCCGTCAACTCCTGAATGATGAAAGCCCGACTGCGGCTCAGGCCCGCAGAGCTCAGGCCGGCGGCGCAGCCTTCGCGGCGGACTTCGCGGCGAGCGCGCCCTCGTACAGGTCGCGGCGGCCGAGTCCCGTGGCCTCGGCCACCTCGGTCGAGGCCTCTTTGAGTCGCGATCCGGAGGCGACGAGCGCGAGCACCTGCGCCACGCCCGACCCGAGGTCGGCCTCGCGCGGCGGCGCCCCCTGCACCACGATGCAGATCTCACCCTTGACCCCGGATGCGGCCCAGGCGGCCAACTCCGCAGCGGTGCCGCGCTTGACCTCCTCGAACATCTTCGTCAGCTCCCGGCAGACGGCCAGCCGACGATTCTCGCCGAACGCACGGGCCATGTCGGCGAGCGACTCGGCCAGCCGGTGCGGCGACTCGAAGAACACCATCGTGCGCTCCTCGCGGGCGACCAGGTGCAGCGCGCCGAGTCGGCCCTTGCGCGGCACGAACCCCTCGAAGCTGAACCGGTCGGTCGGCAGCCCCGACAGCGCGAGCGCGGTGATGACCGCGGACGGCCCCGGCAGTGCGGTCACCGTGACCCCCGCAGCGGCCGCCGCCGCGACAAGGGGAAAGCCGGGGTCCGAGATCGCCGGCATCCCGGCATCCGTCAGCACAAGCACGTCCGACTCGCGCGCCAGCTCGACGATCTCGGCAGCCTTCGCCTGCTCGTTGTGCTCGTGCAGGGCGATCAGCCGGGGCCGGTTCTCGATGCCCAGCGCACGCATGAGGTGGATCGTCACGCGGGTGTCCTCGGATGCGATCACCTCGGTGTTCGTGAGCGCCTCGATGAGCCGGCGGGAGGCGTCCCCGAGATTGCCGATGGGCGTCGCCGCGAGGATGATCACCCGCCCATTCTCGCACCGGGGACGGATGCTGGCGCCTGAGCCGCCATGCTCGGGTCGCCCCGGTGACGCTGCACCCGCGATTAGCATTGCCCTGTGACGCGCTCCTCCAACCTCGACGCGGTGGCAAGCGGCACCGACCGGGCTGGCGCGAGCGGCACCGGCCGGGCGGTCGCGCACCTCACAGACTGGTTCAGTGTCCGCCGGCGCTTCTGGGTGTGGGCCGGTCCGATCGGCGTGACGCTGCTCGCGGCGGTGCTGCGGCTCGTCAACCTCGGCAGCCCACGGGAGCTTGTCTTCGACGAGACCTACTACGTCAAGGACGCCTACACGCTACTGACCCTCGGCTACGAGGGCCAGTGGCCCGAGGGTGCCGACGCTCTATTCAATGCCGGCAGCGTCGACGTCTTCACATCCGAGGCCGCGTACATCGCGCATCCACCGCTCGGCAAATGGATCATCGCGCTCGGACTGCAGGCCTTCGGCGCGGAGGACCCGGTCGGCTGGCGCATCAGCACCGCGATCGTCGGCGTGATCGCCGTCGCCCTGCTCTGCGCCGTGGCCTTCGCGCTGTTCAGGTCGTCGGCCCTCGCCACCCTCGCTGGCGGCCTCCTCGCGATCGACGGCCTCGCGATCGTGATGTCGCGCACGGCGCTGCTCGACAACTCACTGATGCTCTTCACGCTGCTCGGGTTCGGCGCGGTGGTGCTCGACCGGCGACAGAGCGCCGAGAGGCTTGTGCGGTGGATCGCCGCACGGGCGGATGCCGCCAAGTCCACCGACTGGGGCCCGACGCTCTGGTGGCGGCCGTGGCTGGTGACCGCCGGCCTGATGTTCGGGCTCGCGTCGGCCGTGAAGTGGAGCGGCCTCTACTTCCTCGCCGTCTTCGCCGTGTACACGCTCGTCGTCGACGCGCTCGCCCGCCGCCGCGCCGGAATCGCCTTCTGGGCCAGCTCCACGGTTTTCCGCCAGGCTCCGACGAGCTTCCTGCTGACGGTGCCGGTCGCCGCGCTCGCCTACCTCGCGTCCTGGACCGGCTGGTTCGCCACGACCGGGGGCTACTACCGCGACTGGGCGAGCCAGAATGAGACAGTCTCGTGGCTGCCACAGGCGCTGCAGAGCTTCTGGCACTACCAGGTGTCGATCTACTCGACGAACCTCGGTCAGGACACCCCTCACGCCTACCAAGCGAACCCACTGGGCTGGCTGCTCATGCTGCGGCCGACCGCGTTCTACTACCGCGGCAGCGCGGCGGGCGAGAACGGATGCGACCGCAACACCTGCGCCGAGTTCATCACCTCGATCGCGAACCCGATCCTCTGGTGGCTCGGTGTCGCCGCGATCGTCTACCTCGTCTACCGCCAGATCCGCTGGCCGGACTGGCGGATCGGGCTGATCCTCACCGGTGTCGTGGCCGGCTACCTGCCCTGGCTGCTCTACACCGAGCGCACCGTGTTTCAGTTCTACACAATCGTCTTTCTGCCCTATCTGATCCTCGCGCTCGTGTACGTCGTCGGGCTCCTGCTCGGCAGGCCCGCGGATGCCAGCGGCCCGGCGCCCGCGGATGCCGGCGGCCCGGCGCCCCGGCTAGCGGCGGCTGCCGACGCCAGGCACACCCGGGCGGTGGTCGCCGTCACCGTGGCGCTCGGCATCGTGGTGGCGACGAGCGTGTTCTTCCTCTCGGCCTGGCAGGGCATCCAGGTCTCCGGCGTGTATCAGCAACTGCACTACTGGCTCCCGGGCTGGCGCTGAGCCCGGTCGCGCACGCGTACGCGGTCGTTGTTCACTCCCGCGGCCGATATCGCACTAGCTCGAGCGAACAACGACCGCGCGAACGCCGTCCGCATCCGCGACCGCGTCCGCGTCCGCGACGACTGCCGCAGGCTACCTTGCGTTACGCCCGCGCACCGGGCGCACGGCGCCGCTCAGGTAGCGTGGCCGCATGGCAGATAGCGGCAGCAGTACGACCGACAACACGACAGACAACACGATCGAGGCCACCCCGATCGACGGCGGTACAGCCGACGGCGGTACGACCGAAGGCGGTACGGCCGATCACGGCACGGTCGACCGCGAGTGGGGCTTCAGAACCCGCGCGATCCACGCCGGCAACATCCCGGATGCCGTCACCGGTAGCCGCGCCCTGCCGATCTACCAGACCTCCGCGTTCGTGTTCGACGACACCGCGGATGCCGCCGCTCGGTTCGCCCTGCAGAAGTACGGCAACATCTACTCCCGGGTGAGCAACCCCACGGTCGCCGCGTTCGAGGAGCGCGTCGCGAGCCTCGAGGGGGGCCTCGGTGCCGTCGCCACGGCATCCGGCCTCTCCGCACAATTCATCACCTTCGCCGCCCTCGCCGGCGCGGGCGACCACATCGTCGCCTCGGCGAACCTCTACGGCGGCTCGATCACCCAGCTCGACGTCACCCTGCGCCGGTTCGGCGTCGAGACGACGTTCGTGCACGGGGCCGACCCGGAGGACTACGCCGCAGCAATCACCGACAAGACCAAGCTCGTCTTCGCTGAGACCGTCGCGAACCCCTCCGGCGACATCGCCGACATCGAGGGCCTCGCCGAGGTCGCGCACGCCCGCAACATCCCGCTCATCATCGATTCGACGATCGCGACGCCGTACCTCAACCGTCCGATCGAGTGGGGCGCCGACGTTGTCGTTCACTCCGCCACCAAGTTCCTCGGCGGGCACGGCACGACCCTCGGCGGCGTGGTCGTCGAGAGCGGCCGGTTCGACTGGGCCACCGAGCACTTCCCCCTGTTCGACCAGCCCGTGCCCAGCTACGGCGGACTCAACTGGCAGGGCAACTTCGGCGAATACGCGTTCCTCACGAGGCTCCGCGCCGAGCAGCTGCGCGACATCGGGCCGGCGCTCGCCCCGCACTCCGCGTTCCTGCTCGCGCAGGGTGTCGAGACGCTGCCATTCCGGATCCAGGCGCACGTCGACAACGCTCGGATCGTCGCTGAATGGCTCGACGCCGACCCGCGCATCGAGTTCGTGAACTGGGCCGGGCTGCCAGCGCATCCGCACCACGCTCGCGCGAACAAGTACCTGCCCAAGGGCGCTGGAAGCGTCTTCAGCTTCGGGGTACGCGGCGGCCGCGAGGTCGGCCAGAAGTTCATCGAGTCGGTCAACCTCGCCAGCCACCTCGCGAACATCGGCGACGCGAAGACTCTTGTCATCCATCCCGCGTCGACGACGCACGCTCAGCTCACGGAGCAGCAGCTCATCGACGGCGGCGTCGCCCCTGGGCTCGTTCGGATCAGCGTGGGAATAGAAGATCCCGACGACATTGTTTACGACCTTGACCAGGCGCTCACGATCGCGACGAAGGGCAAGTGATGGTTTCGACAGGCTCGGCCAACGAGGTTTCAACAGGCAGGTCCGACGCGGTTTCGACAGGCGAGGCCAGCGAGGACGTCGTCACGACGCAGCTCGTCAACGGTCTCACCTGCTCGATGCCGGCGAACAGCCCACTCGCGAAGCTGCTCACGTCGCAGCGCAGCTGGGTCGGCCCGAATGCGAAGGAACGCCTCGCGATTTTGCGGCGCGCCAAGTCGATCGCCATCGTCGGCGCCTCGCCGAACCCCGCCCGCTCGAGCTACTTCGTCGGAACCTACCTGCTGCAGTCCAGCGACTATCGGGTCTACTTCGTGAACCCCAACGCCGACACCATCCTCGGCCACAAGGCCTACCCCGACCTCGCCTCGCTGCCCGAGGTGCCTGACATCGTCGACGTGTTCCGCAAGGCGAGCGACATCCCGTCGGTCATCGACGACGCCCTCGCGATCGGCGCGACGACGGTCTGGGTGCAGCTGGGAATCTGGAACGAGGATGCCGCGGTGTTCGGTGAGAGCCAGGGCCTCACGGTCGTGATGGACCGCTGTATCAAGGTCGAGCACGCGCGCTTCCACGGCGGGCTTCACCTGCTCGGCTTCGACACGGGCGTCATCACTTCACGCAAGTCGGTGCGCTGACCCGAGCACCCCGTCTCGCGCCGACGTGCCCCCGGCGCACGATGGGCACGTGGCGCTGACCCACTGTGAACCCTGTTCGTACGCCCAGCGGAGCGCGGATAGCATCGATGGATGCCCCGATCCCGCCTGCTCCTGCTCCTCGGCGTGACCGCGCCCGCTCTCGCTTGCGCGCTCGTCGGCCTCACACACCCGACGCGCCTCACGGCAGACACCGCGCTGTACTGGCAGAACATGCACATCGGGCTCATCTTCCTTTTCCCCCTCATCGGCCTCGCCCCCTGGCTGATCGCACGCCGCGTTGATCGCCGGCTCGGCTGGATCGCGGCGCTCGGCGGCTACGGATTCGCCACCCTCTACACCGCGCTGGACGTGCTCGCCGGGGTGGCCGCCGGCGCTCTCGTGCTCGGCGGGGAGACCGATGCGACCGGTCCGGTCTACGAGATCGCCCGCGTTCTCGCGCGGATCGGCGTCTGGTCGCTCATCGCCGCCGTCGTCGTGGCCGGGGTCGCGGCGTTCCTGCAGGCGCGGATGGCCGCCGTTCCCGGTTTCGTGCTTGCCGCCCTCGGTGCGTACCTGGTCTACCCGGGACACATCTACTTCCCGATCGGAACCGCGTCGATGGGCCTTCTCGCCGCGGGGTTCGCGCTGCTCGCCCTCGCCGTGACCCGCGTTCCCGTCCCGGTGGATGCGCACGAGCCGACCCGCGCGCCGTGACCTGCGCTAGTTCTGTGCCTCGAGCTCCTGAAACAGGGTGATCTGCAGGCCCGCCGGCCCGTTCATTCGGGAGTTGAGCGAGCGCCAGGGGGTCATCGTCGGTCGGCGACGAGTTCGGCGCTGGCTATCGTCGCCTCCTCGTCGTAGTCCTCGGCCTCCACCACGATGCGGAGCTGCCTGATTCTCTTCGGTGTGCCCATAGGAGAAGGCTATGTCGCGCCAACGGAGGCTGCCATGGGGTAGCCGGTGCCCCGGATACTCAGCCGGCGTCGGCCAGCTGCCGCTCGAGCTCCGCGGCCTCGACGACCGGGAGGCTGCAGACGAAGTCCCGGCACAGGTAGGCGGTGGCCAGCCCATCGCGAGCGACCCGTCCGTCGAACAACTCGAATCCTGCCTCCGCGAAGGCCCCCGCCTGCTCGGTCGTCACGATCGCGACGATACCGCCGGCCTGGTCCCAGCGCCGGGCGATGGCCTCGATCGGTGCGGCACCGGCATCCGTCCCCCGCACGACCACCAGTTGCCTGCCGGGCGCCTGCAGCCGCGTCATGACGCCCAGCGAGGCCCCGAACGAGATCGGGCGCGGTACGGCGAGGGGCGCGAACAGCTCCATGGCGGCGTTGGCCGCGCGCAGGTACCGCTCGTCCGCGGTGAGGAGGTGCAGGGTGTGGGCGGCGGTGGCCATCGCGCTGAGGCCGGAGGGGTAGGCGCCCTCGGACGGATCGACCTCGAGGGTGAGCCCCTGCGCCTCGAGCACCGGGTCGGCGCCGCCGGGAACGTGGAAGACGATCGCGAGATCGGCGGCGGCCCGGTCGTTCGCGCCGAGGTCGTCCGCGCCGAGCCCCGCTGCGGCATCCGAGCTCATCGATGCGTCGACGAGGTCGCGCGCCACAATCGCATAGGAGACCTGGCCCGTCGCGGCCGCGAGCCGCAGGAGGGCGGAGGCGAACATGCCGTAGTCCTCGAGGGTGGCCTTGGCCGGCGAGATCCGGTTGCCAATCGAGGCGCGCACGAGGGTTCCGTCGTCGCGGATGTGGCGCTCGATCAGGTAATCCGCGGCGCCGCGGGCGAGCGCGAGCCAGTCGACGCGGTCGTGCCGGGCGCCAGCGTCGGCGAGCGCCTCGATCGCCAGACCGTTCCAGCCCGTGAGCACCTTGGCGTCGAGGGCGGGCGGCGTCTGGCCGGCGCGCCCGATGGCGTCCAGCCGGTAGTAGCCGCCCTCCACGCGCTCGCCGTCGACGGTGCTCTCGCTGTCCTGGGCCGAGGCGAACCCGCCGCCCTCAACCCGCATGACCGAGCCGAGGAATTGCGCGATGCCCTCGGCGATCGGCAGCCCGCCGGGCATCCGTGAGTAGGCACCCAGGAGCACGGCATTGTCGTAGAGCATGCGCTCGTAGTGCGGGTCGACCCAGTCGCGCATCGTCGAATAGCGGAAGAAACCGCCCTCGACGCGGTCGCGCAGTGCCGAGGCGGCCATGGCCGTAAGGCTCCGCACGGCAAGCGCGGCGGCATCCGCACTCTCCGGTGCGCCGACCGACCCGCGATCGAGCAGGAACGCGAGAACGGGCGCAACCGGAAACTTCGGGGCGCCGCCGAAGCCGCCGAATTGGGTGTCCTCGTAGTCGACGAGCTCGCTCACGACGCCCGCCCACGCATCGGGCGTCGGCAGGTTGCCTGCCAGCGGAATGGACTGCTCGGCGAGGGTCGCGGCGATCATCGTCGCGTTCGATTCGACCTCGTCGCGGCGGTTCTGCCACGCATCGATCACGGCGTCGAGCACTTGACGGAATGCCGGATGCCCGTGGGCCGGCTTCGGCGGCCAGTACGTTCCGGCGTAAAAAGCCCGCCCCGCCGGCGTCACGAAGACGTTGAGCGGCCAGCCGAGCTGGCCGGTGAACGCGCCGGCCGCAGCGAGGTAGCTCGAGTCGACGTCGGGATACTCCTCGCGGTCGACCTTGATCGCAACGAGGTTCTCGTTGAGGTGGCTCGCGATCTCGGGGTCGCTGAAGCTCTCCCGCGCCATCACGTGGCACCAGTGGCAGGTGGAGTACCCGATCGAGACCATCACGGGAACATCTCGCCTCGCGGCTTCCGCGAACGCGTCCGGCCCCCATTCTCGCCAGTCCACCGGGTTGTCGGCGTGCGATCGGAGGTACGGACTCACGGCGTTGACCAGAGAATTGACCATGACTCCAGCGTAGGCTCGAGCTGTGTCTACGACAGCCATCACTTTTATCGGCGGACCGACTGTGCTCCTCGAATACGCGGGGTTGCGGTTCGTGACCGACCCCACCTTCGACGAGCCGCAGCGCTACTCCGAACCCGGGTCGACGACACTCGTGAAGACGCGGGGACCGGCCGTGTCACGCGCTGCGGTCTGGCCCGTCGACGTCGTGCTGCTCTCCCACCACGGGCATAAAGACAATCTCGACTGGGAGGGGCTCGAGCTGATCGCCCAGGGCCCGGTGACGCTGAGCACCATGAGGGCAGCCGGCGACCTGTGGGGCGGCAGCGTCATCGGCTTCGACGACTGGGAGTCGTACGAGACCGGACCGGTGACCGTCACGGTGGTGCCCGCCCTGCACGGTCCGCCCGGCTCCGAGGCGCGGGTCGGCCCGGTCGTGGGCTTCGTGCTTGAGGCGCCGGGCGAACCGACCGTCTACGTGAGCGGCGACAACGCCTCACTGCCTCTCGTGCAGCAGATCGCCGAGCGCTTCCCCGATATCGACATCGCACTGCTGTCCGCCGGGGCGGCGCGGGTTCCCGGCATCGCCGCTCCGTTGACCCTCACCTCCACCGAGGCCGTCGCGGCGGCGCGCCTCCTCGGCGCCTCCCGCGTCGTCGGCCTGCACACCGACGACTGGGAGCACTTCACCGAGACTGGCGACGACCTGGAGGCCGCCTTCACGGGCAGCGGGCTGCTCGTGAGTACCCCGCGCGCAGTGCGCGTCGAGCTCTGACGCCTGCTGACCGGTTCAGCGCTGTTCGGCTGAGCGAGCGCCCAGCCCGGCGCGCCCCTGGAGCGAACCGGGCGGCGCGCTCTTGAGCAACTTGAGGCCGATGACGCTCCCCACGATCCCGATCAGAAAGAGCACGCGCAGCACGGTGACGACCTCCTGACCGGTGAGCATGCCGTAGGAGACGGTCAGTGCCGCGCCGGTTCCTGCCCACACCGCGTAGGCGGTGCTGATCGGGATCTGTGTGGCGGCGTAGGCCAGCGTGGCCATGCTGCTGGTGAGCGCGACGCCGAAAACGATCGTCGGCACGATCTCGCTGAGGCCGTCGCTCGCGCCGAGCGCGGTGGCCCAGACCGCCTCGAGCGCGGCGCTGATGAACAGGACGACCCAGGCCACTAGCTCACCACCTTGAGCCCGATGATGCAGCCGATGAGGACGACGAGGAGTGCCGAACGGCCGAGGGAGAGGGTCTCCTTCTTGCGGGCGACAGCGATCACGACGGTGAGGACCGCGCCGATGCCGACCCAGACGGCGTAGGCGGTGCCGACGGAGATGTCGGTCATCGCATAAGCGAGACCGGCCATGCTCAGTACCAACGACACGGCAAAGAGTACCGTCGGCTTGGGTCGCGTGAAGTTGTCGGATGCGCCCAGCGCGGATGCCCAGACGGACTCGAGCACGCCCGATGCGATTAATACGACCCAGGCCACGTGCACTCCCTCTCGCGTCGCTGGTTGTCGATAGTGCCCCCGACCCTGGCGGGGTCTAGTTCACCTCGTTGGGGTCGCCGCCGACACGTCCGCCGCGCTCGAGGCCGGTGATCGCAGCCTGCTCTGCGGACGTGAGCTCGAAGTCGAACAGGTCGAAGTTCTCGGCGATCCGCTGGCGGTTGTTCGACTTCGGGAAGATCACGTGGCGCTGCTGGATGTGCCAGCGCAGCACCACCTGGGCGGGCGTGCGGTCGTGAGCCGCCGCCGCGGAGGTGATCTCCGGCAGCTCGAACAGCGGGTACTTGCCCTGGCCGAGAGGGCCCCACGCCTCGATGGCGATGCCGTGGTCGTGTCCGTAGGAGGTCTCGGCGAGACGCTGGTGGTACGGGTGGAGTTCGATTTGGTTGACCGCGGGGATGGTGTCGCTCGCCGCCTGCACCCTTTCGAGGTGTTCGACGAGGAAGTTGCTCACACCGATCGACTTGGTCTTGCCGGCGGCCTTGATCTGCTCGAGCGCCTTCCAGCTCTCGACGTAGAGGTCGCGCTTCGGTGTGGGCCAGTGGATGAGATACAGGTCGACCTGCTCGAGGCCGAGCTTGTCGAGGCTCACGTCGATGGCGTTGTGCGCCGCCTCCATGCCCTGGTCGGCGTTCCACAGCTTGGTCGTGATGAAGAGCTCGTCACGGGGGATGCCGGATGCGGCGATCGCGCGCCCGACGCCCTCCTCGTTGCGGTAGATCGCGGCGGTGTCGATGTGGCGGTAGCCGATTTCGAGCGCGTCGAGAACGATCCGCTCGGTGTCGGCTGGTTCGACAAGGAAGACGCCGAAGCCGAGCTGGGGGATTTCGTGGCCGTCATTGAGGGTGATCGTGGGAACTGTCATGTCCCAATGCTTTCACGCCGAGGGCGCCGCGGGCGCATCGTCAGCCAATGTGGCGTTCCTCCGGCCCGTTGTAGAGGCTCAGCGGGCGAATCAGGGCGTTGGATGCCGCCTGCTCCCGAATGTGCGCCGTCCACCCGGTGATGCGGCTCGCCACGAACAGGGGCGTGAACATCGCGGTGTCGAAGCCAATGAGGTGGTACGCGGGCCCGCTCGGGTAGTCGAGGTTCGGCTTGATCGCCTTGCGCGCGCCCATCGTCGCCTCGAGCTGGTCGTAGAGGTCGGCGAGGTCGGGGCGGTCGTAGTGCTCGATGAGGGTGTCTAGTGCCGCCTTCATCGTCGGCACCCGGGAGTCGCCGTTCTTGTAGACGCGGTGTCCGAAGCCCATGATCTTGCGCTTCTCGGCGAGCGCGGTGTCGAGCCACTCCTCGGCGCGGTCTGCGGAGCCGATTTCGTCGAAGACGTGCATGACCGCTTCGTTGGCGCCGCCGTGCAGCGCGCCCTTGAGGGCGCCGATCGCGCCGGTCACCGCCGAGTACAGGTCGGACAGGGTCGAGGTGATCACGCGAGCGGCGAAGGTCGACGCGTTGAAGGAGTGTTCGGCGTAGAGGATCATCGAGACGTCGAAGGCGCTGACGACGGCGAGCTCCGGCACCTCCCCGAAGGTCATGTGCAGGAAGTTGGCCGAGTAGGCCAGGTCGTCGCGCGGCTCGACGAGGTGCAGGTCGCGGCGTCGGCGCTGGTCGTAGGCGATGATCGCGGGAAGCGCGGCCATGAGGCGGATCGACTTGGCGAGGTTCTCCTCCGGCGAGGAGTCCTCCGCTCGCGGGTCGCGTGCGCCGATCACGCTGACGGCGGTACGCACGACGTCCATCGGGTGGCAGGTGAGCGGAAGTTCGTCGATCACGCGCTTGACGGCGTGGTCGAGGTGGCGCATCGACCGCTCGAGCGTCTCGAACTCGAGCAGCTGGTCCGGCGTCGGGAGCTCGCCGTGCCAGAGCAGGTAGGCGACCTCCTCGAAGATGCAGGATGCCGCGAGCTCCTGAACGGGGTAGCCGCGATAGAGCAGGGAGTTGGTGTCGGGGTTGACCTTCGAGACGGCGGTGTAGTCGACGACGACACCGCTCAGGCCCTTGCGGATTTCTGGTTCAGTCATCGGTTCGCTCCTTTTCTGGGCGGCTGCGGTCGGCGAGGTCATCGCGCGACCGTGAAATTGAACACGCTCGAGTCGAACGCGTTGTAGCCCTCGTAGTCAAGCAGTTCGTAGAGCCTCGCGCGGTGTTGCATCTCGGCGACGACCGGCTCGAGGGTGCCCTCGCTGCGGAGAACGTCGAGTCCGCGCTCCGCGGCCCCCATCGCGATCCGCAGCAGTGAGACGGGGTAGATGACGATATTCACCCCGATGTCGGCGAGCTGGCGGGTGGTGAACAGCTCGCTCTTGCCGAACTCGGTCATGTTCGCGAGGATCGGCACGTCGACCGCGGCCCGCATCGCCTCGAACTCGGCGAGGTCGGCCATCGCCTCGGGGAAGATCGCGTCGGCACCGGCATCCACGAGGGCCTTCGCCCGGTCGGTCGCGGCGGTCATCCCGTCGATCGCGCGGATGTCGGTGCGCGCCATGATGAGCAGGTTCGGGTCGCGGCGCCCGGAGACGGCTGCGCGGATGCGCTTGATGGCGGTGGCCTCATCGACGACGGCCTTGCCATCGAGGTGGCCGCACCGCTTCGGGTTGATCTGGTCTTCGATGTGCAGGCCGGCGACCCCGGCATCCTCCAGCTCCTGCACCGTGCGCGCGACGTTCATCGGCTCACCGAATCCGGTGTCGGCGTCGACGATTGCCGGCAGGTCGGTCATGCGCGCGATCTGACGCGCCCGCGTGGCGACCTCGGTGAGGGTCGTGAGACCAATATCGGGCAGGCCGAGGTCCGCGCTGATCACCGCACCGGAGATGTAGACGCCGTCGAAGCCCTTGTCTTGGATGAGCCGGGCGCTCAGCGGGTTGAACGCACCGGGCAAGCTCAGCAGCTCTCCCGTCGCGAGACGCTCGCGGAAAGCGGCGCGCTTGGCGGCCGGGGTCGTGGTGGCGTAGAGCATCAGAAGAGTCCCTTCGGGGCGGTGATCGAGTCGAACAGGCCCACACGCGGCATCAGACTGAGCCCGCCGAGCTCGGCCGGGGTCAGCTGCGGAAGTCGCTGCACGAGCTCGAGGAACCGCTCGGTCTCGGCCTGCTCGAGCACGCCGTCGGCGAGGGTGCGGAATTTGGTCAGGTACTGCTCACGGGCGAATGGCCGGGCGCCGAGCGGATGCGCGTCCGCGACGGCGATCTCGTCGACGATCCGGGTGCCGTCGTCGAGGGTGATCTCGACCCGCCCGCCGAACGCCTTCTCGGCCGGGTCAGTGGAGTGGTAACGGCGCGTCCACTCGGCATCCTCAGCGGTCGTCACCCGCTGCCAGAGGGCCACTGTGTCCGGGCGCCCCGCACGCTCGGGGGCGTAGGAGCGCTCGTGGTGCCACTCGCCGTCCTGGAGGGCGACGGTGAAGATGTAGGGGATGGAGTGGTCGAGAGTCTCACGGCTCGCGGTCGGGTCGTACTTCTGCGGGTCGTTCGCGCCGGAGCCGATCACGTTGTGGGTGTGGTGCGAGGTGTGGATCACGACGGCGTCGATCCGGCGCCCGTCGCGCAGCTCGGGGTGGTTCTCGTGGAAGCGCCGGGCGAGGTCGATGAGCGCCTGGGCCTGGTATTCGGCCGAGTGCTCCTTTGTGTAGGTGTCGAGGATGCCGGCTTTGGCCTCGCCGCGCGCGGGCAGCGGCACCTCGTAGGCGGCATCCGGCCCGTCGAGGAGCCACGCGATCACGCCGTCCTCCCCCTCGTAGATCGGGGTGGGGCTCGTCTGGCCGCGCATCGCCCGGTCGACGGCCTCGACGGCCATCTTTCCTGCGAAGGCCGGGGCGTGCGCCTTCCAGCTGGAGATCTCACCCTTGCGCGACTGGCGCGTGGCGGTCGTCGTGTGCAACGCCTGGCCGATGGCCTGGAAGATCGTCTCGGCCGGCAGGCCGAGCATCGTGCCGATTCCGGCGGCGGCGCTCGGGCCGAGGTGGGCGACGTGGTCGATCTTGTGCTTGTGCAGGCTGATCGCCTTGACGAGGTCGACCTGCACCTCGTAGCCGGTGACGACGCCGCGCAGGAGCGCCAGGCCGTCGCAGCCGAGGTGCTGGGCGACGGCGAGGATCGGCGGAATGTTGTCGCCGGGGTGCGAGTACTCGGCCGCGAGGAAGGTGTCGTGGTAGTCGAGCTCGCGCACGGCGACGCCGTTGGCCCAGGCAGCCCACTCGGGGCTGTGGCGTTCGCCGAGTCCGAAGACGCTCGATCCCGCTCCGCCGGTCGATACCGGATGCGCCGCGGCCTGGCTGCGTGCGGCCACCACAGGGCCGCGGGTGAGCGAGGCCGTCACGACGGCGGCGTTGTCGATGAAGCGGTTGATGACCATCTCGGTCACCTCGGGCGTGACCTCGACCGGGTCGACGGCGACCTCGGCGATCTTCCAGGCGAGCTGGTCCTCTCGGGCAAGATTCTCGTCGCTGCGGTGGACTCGAACGTGGTGGAGCTGCACGGTGGTTCCTTTCGGTAAAGACGTGGGGCGGGTCGCGCGTGTGTCAGGGGGCGGGCTTGGTCGACGCGAGTGCGCTCGCGAGGGCGTGGTGGAGGTGCACGTGGGTGGCGTGGGCTGCCAGGTCGGCGTCGCCGGCGACGACGGCCTGCACGATGAGGAGGTGCTCGGATGCCGCGGTCGAGAGCCGCGCCGGGTTGTCCTTCGCGAGCCGGCGCACGCGCACGAGATGGGTGCGCAGGCTGCGCAGGGCTGCGACGAGGTAGGCGTTGGCGACGGCGTCATCCATCGCCTCGTCGAAACGCTGCACGAGGCCGTAGTAGGCGTGCCGGGCCGGATCGTCGCGCTCGAGCAGGTCGGGCACCGCGACGAACTCCCGCTCCAGGGCGGCGAACACCGCTGTTTCGCCCCGGCTTGCGGCGAGCCTGGCGGCCTGCATTTCGAGCGCCTCTCGTACCTCGAAGAGCTCACGGATGTTGTCGATCGAGATGTCCGTGACGACGAGCCCTCTGCCCGCCTGGGCCGCGACGAGGCCGTCGGCGGTGAGCCGCGCGAGGGCCTCGCGCACCGGAGTGCGCGAGACCCCGAGCCGCGCCGCCTGATCGACCTCGCCGAGAATGCTGCCGGGCGGAAGCTCCCAGTCGATGATCTCGCCGCGCAGGGCAAGGTAGGCCCGATCACTGGCTCGTGCAGGCACCGCCATGCTTACCTCCAACAGGAACAAATGTATACAGTCTTCCGACCTTATCGGCAAAATCACTGAAATGTGCCATACTTTAGCAACTTTCTGTATACACACTTGGGTTCGGCGAGTCTCGATGGGGAGAATTTCGATGGAAAACAGCAGCAGCGGCCCGCACGCGTCCGGAGCATACCGGCAGAGCGTGGCCCGTAGCGAGAGTGAGCCGGGGCGCTTCTGGCTCGACGCGGCGGGCGGCATTGAGTGGGACACCCCGCCGACGGTCGCGCTCGATGACACGGAGGCCCCGCTCTACCGGTGGTTCCCCGACGGCGTCATGAACACGTGCTTCAACGCGCTCGACCGGCACGTGCTCGCGGGCCGCGGCGAGACCGCCGCGCTCATCTACGACTCTCCCGTGGTCGGGAAGAAGAAGAGCTACAGCTACGCAACACTGCTCGACAAGGTCGCGCGGTTCGCCGGGGTGCTTGCCGACGCCGGGGTCGTCAAGGGCGACCGCGTCGTCATCTACATGCCGATGATGCCGCAGGCCGTCACCGCGATGCTCGCCTGCGCCAGGCTCGGCGCCGTGCACTCCGTCGTCTTCGGCGGCTTCGCGGCGAAGGAGCTCGCGGCCCGGCTCGACGACGCCCAGCCGAAAGTCATCGTCACGGCATCCGGCGGCATCGAACCGAGCCGGGTCGTCGAGTACCTGCCGACGATTGTCGACGCCCTCGCCCTCAGCACCGGCTCGGTCGCCACCGTCATCGTCAAGAACCGCACCGAGGTGCCGGGCTCGGCCGCGGAGTTCAGCTTCCCCGGAACTCAGTGGTGGGACTGGGACGAGCGGTCGCCCTTCGCCGCCCCGCATCCGCCCGTCGGAGTCGCCGCGACCGACCCGCTGTACATCCTCTACACGTCGGGCACGACGGGAGCACCGAAGGGCGTCGTGCGGGACAACGGCGGGCACGCGGTCGCGATGGCCTGGTCGATGGAGAACATCTACGACATCCACCCGGGAGACGTGATGTGGACGGCGAGCGACGTCGGCTGGGTCGTCGGCCACTCCTACATCGTCTATGGGCCGCTCATCGCGGGCGCGACGACCGTGCTGTACGAGGGGAAGCCCGTGGGCACCCCGGATGCCGGTGCGTTCTGGCGCGTCGTCTCTGAGCACAGGGTCAAGGTGCTGTTCACCGCCCCGACCGCGCTGCGCGCGATCCGCAAGGCCGACCCGCACGCGACACTCGCCGAGAAGTACGATCTCGGCTGCCTCGACGCGCTATTCCTCGCCGGCGAGCGCCTCGACCCGGACACCTGGACGTGGGCGACCGCGCTGCTCGAGAAGCCCGTCGTCGACCACTGGTGGCAGACCGAAACCGGGTGGGCGATTTGCGCGAGCCCGCGCGGGCTGGAGAAGCTGCCGCTGCGGGCGGGCTCCCCGTCGTTCCCGGTGCCCGGCTTCCAGGTCGGGATCGTCGACGAACACGGCACTCCCCTGCCGCACCTGGCCGAGGGCAACATCGTGATCAAGCTGCCGCTGCCGCCCGGAACCCTCGCGACGCTGTGGAACGGCGACGAGCGGTATGTAGCGACCTACCTGTCAGCATTCCCCGGCTACTACCTCACCGGCGATTCGGGCTACTTCGACCGCGAAGGCTACCTCTACGTGATGGGCCGCACCGACGACATCATCAATGTGGCCGGCCACCGGCTGTCGACCGGATCGATGGAGCAGGTGCTCTCGCAGCATCCGGCCGTAGCGGAGTGCGCCGTTATCGGGGTGCACGACGAGATCAAGGGGCAGAAGCCCGTCGGCTATGTCGTGCTCAAGCACGGGGTGACGATTGCCGAGGAGCAGCTCGCTGCCGAGCTCGTCGCGATGATGCGCGAGCAGATCGGCGCGGTCGCCGCCTTCCGGGACGCCGTGGTGATCCAGGCTCTGCCGAAGACGCGGTCGGGCAAGATCCTCCGCAAGACGATGCGGCAGATCGTGAACGGCGAGGACTACGTCGTGCCTCCGACGATCGATGACCCCGCAGCCATCGACATCATCGCGGCGACGGTGGCGTCGGCCGCCGTCTGAGGTCGTGGTCTGGGGTGGCGCTCACATCAACGACGCCCGCGCGTCTCCGCAATGGGGAGCGGCTGTGTCAAGCTGGCATCATGAGAACCGGATCCGTCAGGCTCCTGGTGTATGCGAGCGTCGTGACCGTGGGGTCGCTCCTCGGCGGGTGGGGCGTGAACATCGTGCAGCTGCTCGTCGCGGGCGAAGGCTTCTCTCTGACCGAAGCGGTGATCGCCGCGCCCCGCGCGCTGCTCACCGGTTTCTACTTCCTTGCGCCCCTCGCCGCGCTCTACGGCATACTCATCGCGGCCGTATTCGCCCTTCTCCCCCGCATCCCCGTGACCGGCTTCATCTGCGGCCTGCTCGTCTCTGGGCTGTTCGTGCTGATCGGCGCCCTCCCGGGCTCGGCGATGAGCTTCATCGGCGGGTGGGAGGGCGCGCAGTCACTGGCGGTCATCGATGCCGTCGGCTCCATCGCCTGGATGCTGTGGAGCGGGCTGGTCGCCGCTGCGAGCATCCGCATCGCCTCGCCCAGGGCTCGAAAGGGCGAGGCGCGCGACGTGCACCTGGACTCCGGGGCCTGACCCGCAGGTCAGAGGTACCGGCGCCCCTCGTCCCGCCGGAACAGCACCAGCGCGAGCGCAAGCGACCCGGCGGTCCAGAGGAGGATTCCCATCCAGACCCACGACTCGAGCCCGCCGCCCTGCACCGCCCAGATGACGAACTCGCGAGCCTGGCGCGACGGCAGGAACCGGGACAGGGCGTTGAGCCAGTCCGCGAACAGGAACGGCGGCAGGAACAGCCCACCGGCGAACGCGAGCCCAAACATCGCCACCTGAACGACCGCGATGGCCGCCTTCGAGGGCATCGAGTAACCGATAGCAATGCCGAGGAACATAAACGGCAGCGAGGCGACGGCGAGCGCCCCGAGCCCCACGAGAATACGCCAGGGATCGGCGGTCGCCTCGGTCGCGAGGGCCCCGATCACGATCACCGGGAGGATTGACGCGAGTCCGAGCACCCCTGACGAAGAAGAGCAGCGAGAGTGCCGGAAACACCAGCCCGCCGATGATTGCGATCGGCACCCGCGCGGTCTCGAGCAGGGTGTACTTCGCGTGGACGAAGGTGAGGCGGGCGGTGGACATCAGGATTCCTCCCCTGTGGACGACGAGGTCGTCCGCACAGCCGCTCTGGTACCGGCCGCAGAGCGCGCACCGCCGGTGCGCGACAGGAACGCCTCCTCGAGCGTCGCACCACGCACGCTCAGTCCGCGGAACCCGATGCCCGAGCGCACGAGGGAGACGACGAACTCATCCGAGGAGCGCACGAAGAAGGACGCAGATGTCCCGCTCCCCGGATCGACCCTGTCGACACCCGGCAGGGTCGCGACACGATCGAGCTGCCCCGACTCGAGCCGCGCCCTCGCGAGCCCGACCCGGTCGAGGACGCCGGCGAGGCTGTCGTCGGCGAGCACCCGTCCCTCTCCCATCACGACGACGCGTTGCGCGAGCGCCTCGATCTCCTCGAGGTAGTGGCTCGTCACCACGATCGTCGCACCGCGCTCGTGCTGCGAGCGGAGGGCGTCCCACAGTGTGCGGCGCGCGTCCACGTCGAGGCCGGTGGTGGGTTCGTCGAGCAGCACAAGCTTCGGGCGGCCGACGAAGGCGAGCGCGACGCTGAGGCGGCGCTTCTGCCCGCCGGAGAGCGAGCCGGTCTGGCGGCGAAGGAGCTGGTCGAGGCCGAACTCGTCGGCGAGCTCTGCCGTGGAAGCGCGGTCGGCGAAATGTGCGCCGACGAAATCGAGCACCTCGCCGAGGCGGAGGGTGGCGGGAAGCGCGGTCTCCTGCGGAGTGCTTCCGAGCAGCATCCGGTTGCGGGCATCCGCTGGACTTCCGCCACAGAGCGTGACCGTGGCTGTCGAGGGTGGCGAGGGTGGTCATGTGTTCTCTCCCGGTACCGATCGGAGGGCGTCCACGTAATCCTCGAAAGCACGCCGCCCGGTCTTACTGAGCTCGAGGTAGGTGGCGGGGGTGCGGCCATGATGGGTCTTCGTGACGGTGACGTAGCTCACGTCTTCGAGTTTGCGAAGATGGGTCGACAGGTTGCCCGCCGTCATATCGAGCAGGTGCTGCAACCGGGGGAACGCAATTCGGTCGCCCGCGGGGATGACTGCAAGGCTCGCGGTGATGCGCAGGCGCGCGGCGGCGTGTATCACCGGATCGAGGTCAGTCACGGGCGGGCCGGGCCAACTCGATGGCGGAGGAGGCGGCCCCGGCCACGAGGACCGTGCCGCCCACAAGTGACATAACCAGAATGTTGGTCGGCTGCCCGGCGAACGGGGCGAGCGACGAGACCACCAGGAGCAGGAAATAGCCGACGAGCCAGGAGACTCCCCAGATGAAGTAGAGCCAGGGCACCGGAGCAAGCAGCGCACGATCGACACTGCGCTGTTGTTCGGTGAGCAGCCCCAGCATCGCAGCGGGATCGGCGGGAGCATCGTCGGCGAGCCGGTTCGTCGCTTCTGTCATGTCTTTTTTGTCACGCAAAGTACTTTGCTAAGTCAAGAAATTGCGCGAACACCGTCCGTCCGGTGCGCGCGCGTCTCGAACATCCACAGGTGAACAAACTACGGTGGCCGGATGAACCCCTCCGATATCCGTTGGAACGACGAAGCCCGTGCCAAGATCCTCGACGATGCCGACCGGGTCCTGCGCGAAGCGGTGCTCGACATCGCGGGGTCAGATCCGGGCACGAATGCCGACGCGATCTATGCCGATCTCAACTCGCGCCTCAAGGATCGCTTCATCGACTACGAGCCGGGACCCGACATCCGCACGTACGCCGACGCGATCGCCGCTGGCGAATGGGCTTCGCCTGGCGCCGCCGGTTAGCCCGGCGCCCGCACTTCCTACCCGTACTGCGCCACCAGCTCGCGCTTGAGCACCTTCCCGCTCGGACCGAGCGGCAGCGCCTCGACGATCTGGATATGCCGCGGGTACTTGTACGACGCGATGTGCTCCATCGTGAAGTCGATGAGGTCCTGGCCGCTCGTCTGGGCTCCCGGACGGAGCATGACCGCGGCCATGATCTCCTGCCCGTGGGTCTCGTGCGAGATCCCGAAGACGGCGCTATTGGCGACATCCGGATGCCGCGCGAGCACCTCCTCGACCTCGCGCGGGTACACGTTGTAGCCGTTGCGCAGGATCATGTCCTTCGTGCGGTCGACGATCGTGAGGTAGCCGTCGTCGTCGAGCGTTCCGAGGTCGCCGGTGCGGAACCAGCCGTCGACGATCGCCTTCGCGGTCTCCTCCGGCCGGTTGAGGTAGCCCTTCATGAGGTTGTGTCCGCGGATGAGCACCTCGCCGAGCTCACCCGTCGGCAGCAGCTCGACCGACTCCTGCAGTTCAGGGTTGCCGATGCCAATCTCGACCCCCCACAGCGCCTGGCCCACGGTTCCGGGGCGCGGCACCCTGCCGACGTGGTTGAACGTCGCGACCGGCGAGGTCTCGGTAAGGCCGTACCCCTCGAAGATGTCGGCTCCGAACGCCTCACGGAACTTGTCGATCATCGCGACCGGGATGGCCGCGCCGCCCGAGACGGCGTAGCGCAGCGGCGGGCGTTCCACGTTGCGGGATGCCGCATCGAGCAGGCCGATGTACATCGTCGGCACGCCCATGAAGATCGTGCACTGCTGCTCGATCATCACGCCCAGCGCGGTGTCGCCATCGAACCGCGGCACCATCACGATCGTGGCCCCGGCCCGGAACGTCGCGTTCATCGCGCACGTCTGGCCGAACGTGTGGAACAGGGGCAGGCATCCGAGCACCCGGTCCTCCGGCCGCAGGTCGAAGGTGCTGAGCAGCAGCACGTTGACCTGCTCGACGAGGGCGAGGTGGCATCCCTCGGCACCCTTGGGCCGACCCGTCGTGCCGCTCGTGTAGAGGATCGTCGCGGTGTCGAACGGATGCCGAGGCTCGTACGTCTCGATGGCCGTTGCCTGGCGGGCCTCATCCTCGAGTCGCGTGAATGGGAGGGCGTCGACCTTGTCGTCCGGGATCAGGACCGACACGAGCTCGACGGCCGCGAGTGCGGCGCCCTTGGCACCCTCGCCGAGGAGGGGCGCAGCGCAGACGATGAGCTTCGCACCGCTGTCGCGCAGCACGTACTCGATCTCCTCCGACTTGAGCAGCGCGTGGATCGGCACGACGATGCCGCCGAGCGCGAGCACTGCGTAGTAGACGCGCGGGAAGTCGGCGACGTTGGGAATGAGCACCGCGACCGGGTCGCCAGGTCCGATACCCCGTGCCTTCAGCGCCCCCGCATACTCGCGTGCCTCGCGCCAGAGGTCACGGTAGGTCGTCTGCTGCGGCCCGACCACGACGGCGACGGAGTCGGGAAAGCGGGTGGCGCTCTCGGCGAGAATTGCGGCGACGGACATCGTGGCGAAACCAGTGCTCATGCGTGTTGACCCCTTCGGTCCTCGTTGACGTCGGTGCCCGCGAACGGGCTCTCGAATCTTAGGCGCGCCCCGCACTGGGGCCGCGGTCGGTGTCAGGTTTCCTCCAACGCTTCGCCGTTCTGGTCGGCGCGGGTGGGCGAGAGTGTCAGTGTGGCACGCTCGCGGGCAGCGGCGCCGTCGGCGCGCACCACCGCCCGGGCGGCCGTCTGCGCGCCCGCTGTTCACGCGCGCTGCAGTAATCGCATGCACTCGAGCGAACAACACCCGCGCGGGTCGCTCGTCACGTGCCTGACCCGAATCACCGGGCGGGCCGAAAACCCGTCTAGCCGGGCCCGGCCGGCAGCACGACGCCGAGCACGACCAGCCAGGCGAACAGCGAGGCCTGCACGACGCTCAGGACGACGTGCATCCGCTCGCCGCCCACCCCGTGCGTCCCACGCAACGCCGAGCGCGAATCGCGCCACTGCGTGACGGCAAACGCGAACGCCGCGGCGAGCATGGCCAGGGTGATGACCCGCACGATCACGCTCGGTCCTTCGCCGACAACGCCCGCGCCGACCTGGTGGAACGCGATGACACCCCAGGGAACGATGCCGACCGCCGCGCCGAAGGCGAGCGGGAGCAGCGGATGCCCGGAACGCACGGTGGTCCGCTCCTGCAGCACGCTGAACAGGGTCATGCCGCTCGTGAGCGCATAGATCGCCACGAGCGCGCCGATATCCGAGATCCCGTTGAGCTGCGCGACGAGGAACACCGTGATCGAGGAGGTGAACGCAAACTCGGTCCACCGCGCGGCATGGTCGTTCGAGCGAAGCCGCCCAGACAGGCGTGTGAAGCCAGCCGGGATGACCGCGCCCAGCCGGGCCGCGGCCACGAGCACGCAGAGCACCACGACGGCGAGCCCGACATCGACCGGTAACAGCTCGACCCTCTCGCCGGTGTCGCCGGGGAAGTCGACGCTGACGGGCACGAGCACGCGGTCGGCCGTCGACGACAGGATGCCGACGAGCAGCATCCCCTGGAGCAGCATCAGGAAGCCGGCGACGGAGGAGAGCCGCCGAAGGCTGCGCAGGCCGACCTCGAACCCGGCGTTGGGCACGCTCATCTGGTCCCCCCGGTTCGAACCAGCTGTGAGCGTTGTCGCTGCGCCATCCCCGTCGTCCCGTCGTGTCGTGAAGACTCGTCCAATTCTAGGCGCGGCGGCACATAGCATGGGCGGATGCCGACGCGTCTTCGCGACTCCCCCGGGGCCAGGGTCGGGCTCTCGATCGCGATCGCAACGGGGCTCTATGGCATCTCCTTCGGCGCCCTGTCGGTGGCATCCGGGCTCGACATCTGGCAGACCGCGGCGCTGAGCCTGTTGCTGTTCTCCGGTGGATCGCAATTCGCCTTCATCGGGGTGATCGCGGGAGGCGGAACCCCGGTTGCCGCGGCGAGCGCGGCCGCACTGCTCGGCATCCGCAATGCCATCTACGGGATGCAGCTGAACGCGCTGCTCCACCCGCGGGGCTGGCGCCGATTCGCCGCCGCGCACGTGACGATCGACGAATCGCTCGCCACGAGTACGGGCCAGTCCGATCCGCTCGAGCAGCGGCGCGGGTTCTGGGTGGCCGGGGTCGGCATTTTCGTGTTGTGGAACGCGTTCACCCTCGTCGGGGCGTTCGCCGGCGACGCGCTGGGCGACCCGAAGCGCTGGGGCCTCGACGGGGCGGCGGTCGCCGCGTTCCTCGGGCTGCTCTGGCCGCGGCTGCGGTCGCGGGAGGCGGGGGCGATCGCCGTCGTCTGCGCACTCGCGACCGTCGTGGCCGTTCCGTTCGTGCCGCCCGGCATTCCGATTCTCGTGGCGGCGGTCGTCGCCGCCGCGATCGGCTGGTTCGGTTCGCCGCGGGCCCCGGAGGGCGAGGGGCTGGAGCCCGACATCGACCCCTATCGCGGCGGGGACTCCCCCGGCCGCAGCACCAGCGCGGCGGGCGACACATGAGCCTCTGGTTCTGGGTGATTGTGGCCTGCGTCATCGGGTTCCTCACCAAGCTGCTCGGCTACCTCCTGCCGCGCAAATGGCTCACCAATCCGCGCGTCGCTCGCGTCGCCGGCATCCTCACGATCGGGCTCCTCGCCTCCCTGACGATCGCGAACACGGTCGCGACCGGGCAGCAACTGGCGCTCGACGCCCGGCTCGGGGCGCTCGTCGCGGCCGCGATCGCGCTCTGGCTGCGGGCGCCGTTCCTCGTTGTGGTCATCGTCGGAGCGGCCGCCGCTGCCGGGCTGCGGCTGCTCGGCTGGCCGTAGCGCGCACCCGCGTCCGCGCGCACCGCGCGCACCGCGCGCACCGCGCGCACCGCGCGTTGCCGAGGACTTTCGGCGACACGCCGCTGTTCTGTGTGCCCCGACACGGCGCGGTGCCGATTCTCCTGCGTTACCTCGCGCACGTCGTGACCGCACACGTCGTGACCGCGCACGTCGTGACCTTTCGCAAGTCCGGGACCCCCGCGCGTCAGGGGCCTCCGAAGTGTGGTGGACTCGACCGGTGCGAAACACCTACCCGAGCTATGTCGCCATCGGCGACAGCTTCACCGAGGGCGTCGGCGACGAGCGGCCCGACGGCAGCGTGCGAGGCTGGGCCGACCTCGTCGCCCTCGGTCTCGCGCTCGCCTCGCCCGAGCCGGTCAGCTACGCGAACCTCGCCATCCGGGGTCGCCTTCTCGCCCCGATCGTCACCGAGCAGCTGGATGCCGCGATCGCGCTCTCTCCCGCCCTCCTGAGCATCAACGGCGGCGGCAACGACATTCTGCGCCCGCGCGTCGCGGTCGGCCAGGTCGCCGACGGACTCGAGGCCGCGGTCGACTGTGCGGTCGCGAGCGGAATCCACGTCATACTCACCAGCGGCGCGAACCCGACCCGGCACATCCCGCTCGGCGCCCTCATCGGCCGCCGTGGCGATCAGCTCGCCCAGGCGATGCGCGATCGCCTCCCGAAGCAGGGAGTCACCTTCGTCGACAACTGGGCCGACGCCGAACTCACCGAGAGCCGGTACTGGTCCCCCGACAAGCTGCACCTCAATCCCCGCGGCCACGAGCGCGTCGCGAGCAACGTGCTCGCCGCACTCGAGGTGCCGATTCCGGATGCCGCGGGCACGCGCATCGACGGAGCAGCGGCACAGCGCACCGCCGCGTATTGGCGCGAGCACGTGTTGCCGTGGATCGGACGCCGCCTCACCGGCCGCTCCTCCGGCGACAACCGGGCGCCCAAGATCGCCACACTCACGCCAGTGGAACTGCCGAACACGCGCGGCGAGCACTGAGCCCACCCACCACTTCGGGGTGCAGACTAGACGCGTGTGGCCCCTCGAAAGAATCCTCGCGTTGGCCGGGACGGCCGTGGCCACCGGAGCGGCCCTCGGGGGAGGGTACGCGATCGCCCTGCTGACGAGGGAGCAGTTGTTGCTGCCCTCCGGGCCGTCGTTCGCCCTTCTCCCCGTTGCGGGAATCGTCGGCGCGGCAGTGGGCGCCCTCGTCGCGGCCGCCGGTGCCGCGGGTGGCGCCGCGGCCATTCTGCTCACCCGCAGCCGTTCACTTGGCCCGGCCTCGCGCGCGGCCATCACCGGGTCGGCGGCGGGCACGGCGGCACTCGCAGCGGCGGCTGCGCTGTTCCTTCATCCGTGGGTCATCGACGGAGGCTCGCTCGTCATCGGCAGCGCGATCGCAACCGGGATCCTCACGGCAGCGGGCACCCGGTTGAGCGAGCGACGGCAGGCCGGAACAAGCGGAGCGGGTGCGACCACCCCGACCCCGTACGATTGATTCCCCATGCCCGAAGCGCCCCTCCTCGTCATCACCTATCCGCCCGAGCTGCCCGTCAGCCAGCGCCGGGAGGAGATCTCCCGCGCCATCCGCGACAACCAGGTGGTCATCGTCGCCGGCGAGACCGGCTCGGGCAAGACGACCCAGCTGCCAAAAATCCTGCTTGAGCTGGGCCGGGAGAAGATCGGGCACACGCAGCCCCGGAGGATCGCCGCGCGCACGATCGCCGAGCGGATCGCCGAGGAGCTCGGCCAGGAGCTCGGCGGCATCGTCGGCTACCAGGTGCGGTTCACCGACCGGGTTGGCAAAGACACCAAGGTCAAGCTCATGACCGACGGCATCCTGCTCGCCGAGATCCACCGCGACCGTGAGCTCACCAAGTACGACACGATCATCATCGACGAGGCGCACGAACGCAGCCTCACGGTCGACTTCCTGCTCGGCTACCTCAAGCAGCTGCTGCCGCGCCGCCCCGACCTGAAGGTCATCATCACGAGCGCCACGATCGACCCGGTGAGCTTCTCCAAGCACTTCGACGATGCCCCCATCATCGAGGTCTCCGGGCGCACCTTCCCGGTGGAGGTCCGCTACCGGCCGCTGGTCCCGGATGCGATCGACGCCGCGGCGCTCGGGTCCGGCGATGAGTTCAGCGATGAGTTCGAGCCCGCGGATGCCCGCGGCGGCAAGAATGCCCGAAAGGGTACGACCGCGTCGGAGGACCTCGACCCCATCGACGGCATCAATGCGGCGATCGACGAACTCGCGCGCGAGTCGATGGGTGATGTGCTCGTCTTCCTCAGCGGGGAGGCGGAGATCCGCGATGCCGAGGATGCCATCCGCGGCCGCAACCTGCCGCACACCGAGGTGCTCCCGCTGTACGGCAGGCTGAGCGCCGCCGACCAGCACAAGGTGTTCCGCCCCTCGGGCACCCCTGGAACCCGGCGCCGCATCATCCTCGCCACCAACGTCGCCGAGACGAGCCTCACGGTTCCCGGCATCCGCTACGTCGTCGACGCCGGCATGGCGCGGATCTCCCGGTACAGCGTGCGCGCCAAGGTGCAGCGCCTGCCGATCGAGGCCATCTCGCAGGCGTCGGCGAACCAGCGCTCCGGCCGCTCGGGCCGCACAAGCGACGGCATCGCGATCCGGCTCTACTCGGAGCAGGACTTCGCCCGCCGCCCGGAGTACACCGAGCCGGAGATCCTGCGCACGAACCTCGCCGCGGTTATCCTGCAGATGATCTCACTCGGCCTGGGCGACATCGCCGCGTTCCCGTTCCTGCAGCCGCCGGACTCTCGCGGAATCAAGGACGGGCTCGACCTGCTGCGCGAGCTCGGCGCGGTCACGAGCGACAACCGCATCACCAAGGTCGGCCGTCAGCTGGCGCAACTGCCGATCGACCCGCGCCTGGGCCGCATGGTGGTCGAGTCGAAGCAGCACGGCACGACGCGCGAGGTGATGGCGATCGTGGCCGCCCTCAGCATCCAGGACCCGCGGGAGCGCCCGCTCGAGCGCCGCGCACAGGCGGACCAGCAGCACGCGCGATTCACCGACCCGACGAGCGACTTCCTGACGCTGCTCAACATCTGGAACTACCTCAAGGAGAAGGAGAGCGAGCTCTCGTCGAGCGCGTTCCGCCGCCTGTGCAAGGCGGAGTACCTCAACTTCCTCCGCATCCGGGAGTGGGGGGATGTCTACCGGCAGCTGCAACGCATGGCGAAGCCCCTCCAGCTCAGCATCAACGATCCAAGCGTGAACCCGGTCGGTATCCACAAGTCGCTGCTCGCCGGGCTGCTCAGCCAGATCGGCATCAAGGACCGCCAGAAGAAGGACTACGTCGGCGCGCGCCAGGTGCGGTTCCTGATCTTCCCCGGCTCGGCCCTTGCGAAGAAGCAGCCGGATGCCGTGATGAGCGCGGAACTGGTCGAGACCAGCCGCCTATTCGCCCGGGTCAGCGCCGCAATCGATCCGGCCTGGGCCGAGCCGCTCGCCGGCGACCTCGCCAAGCGCAGCTATGGCGAGCCACACTGGGAAAAGAAGCAGGGCCAGGTCGTCGCGTACGAGCGCGTCACGCTCTACGGGGTGCCGATCGTCGAGCGGCGGCGGGTGCAGTTCTCGCGCATCGACCCGGCGTACGCACGCGAGCTGTTCATCCGGCACGCGCTTGTCGAGAGCGACTGGGAGACCGACCGGCTCGACAAGCGCGTCACGGCCTTCGAGCGGGACAACCGCGCGCTGCGTAAGGAGCTCGCCGAGCGTGAGGAGCGCACCCGCCGACGCGACATCCTCGTCGACGACGAGACGGTCTTCGAGTTCTACCACCGGCGCATTCCCTCCGACGTATATTCGACCCGCTCGTTCGAGTCGTGGTGGAAGAAGGCGCGCCTCGAGACCCCCGACCTGCTCACGATGACCGCCGAGAACCTCATCGACGAGGACGAGGCCGAGGCCGGTATCGACGAGAACGAGTTCCCGACCTGGTGGGACCAGGGCGACCAGCGGCTGGGGCTGAGCTACCGTTTCGAGCCCGGCGCCGAGGACGACGGCGTCACGGTGAAGATCCCTCTCGCGCTCGTCGCCCGGCTCTCCCCCGCCGGCTTCGACTGGCAGGTGCCGGGGCTCCGGGAGGAGCTCGTCACGGCGCTCATCAAAAGCCTGCCGAAGGCGATCCGCCGCAACGTTGTGCCCGCGGCCGAGTGGGCCAGACGCCTGCTGGAGAACGCCCGGGGACTGCCGATCGAGGAGCTGGAGGGCACCCCGATCACCGCGTACCTCGCCGACATGATCCAGCGCAAGACCCACACCCCCGTCGATCCGGGCGACTTCGACCCGGAGCGGGTCGCCCCGCACCTGCGAATCACCTTCGCCGTCGTCGACGACCGCGGCACCCAGGTCGCGCGGGCCAAAGACCTCCCGACACTGCAGCACAAGCTCAAGTCGCGCGTGCGGGAGTCGGTCGCGAAGGTCACCGAGGCCACCCCGCACGCCCTCGAACGCTCGGCCCTTGTCACCTGGGACTTCGACGAGCTGCCGAAGGTAGTCGACACCCGGCGCGGCGGCACCGTCATCCGCGGCTACCCGACGCTCGTCGACGAGGGTCAGAGCGTCGCGCTGCGCGTCATGGCGACGACCGAGGATCAGGCGGCGGCGCTGCCCGGCGGCATCCGGCGCCTGCTGCTGCTCGCGATCCCGTCGCCGCTCTCGTGGGTGCGCGACCATCTCAGCCAGACCGAGAAGCTGACCCTTGCCTCGAGCCCGTACCAGAACGTGCAGGCGCTGTTCGACGACTGCCTCGTCGCTGTGATGGACGACGCACTGCGGGAGATGGCGCCCGGCGGCCTGCTCTGGACCCGCACCGAGTACGAGGCCGCCCGCGCGGCCATCTCGGCCGGCCTGATCGACTCGCTCTACGGCGTCGTCTCGGTCGTCACCTCGAGCCTCGCTGCGGCCCGGGACGCCGAGCGGGCGATCACGAAGACGACGAGCATGACGTTGCTGCCGGCCCTGACCGACGTGCGCGCGCAGATCGCGGCGCTCATTTATCCGGGGTTCATCTCCGCTACCGGCGTGACCCAACTGAAGCACCTGCCACGGTACCTGCGTGCCGTGTCGGCCCGGCTCGACAAACTGCCGACCGCCGTCGCCCAAGACCGGGTAAGCCAGAATGAGGTCGCCCGGGCGATGGAGCGGTTCGTCGCCGCCGGCGGCCGCATCCCGCTCCCCCCGGATGCGCCCGAGCGCCTCGTGCGGGTGCGCTGGCTGCTCGAGGAGCTGCGCGTAAGCCTGTTTGCGCAGCAGTTGCGCACGGCCGAGCCGGTGAGCCTGCAGCGCATCGTCAAGGCGCTCGCGCCATAGACCCTGCTCCCGGCGGCCACGCCTCCGGCGGCCCCGGCGTCCCCCGCGTAGAGTCGAAGAATGACAACAGCCGTCATCGTCGACGCCATCCGCACGCCCTCCGGCCGGGGAAAGCCAGGTGGTGCGCTCTCGAGCCACCACCCGGTCGACCTGCTCGCCCAGACCCTTGCCGCGCTCGTCGATCGCAGCGGGCTCGATCCGGCGCTGGTCGACGACGTGATCGGCGGATGCGTGTCGCAGGTCGGCGCCCAGTCGTTCAACGTCACCCGCAACGCGGTGCTCGCGGCCGGCTTCCCCGAGTCCGTTCCCGGCACCACGATCGACCGACAGTGCGGCTCGAGCCAGCAGGCGGCATCGTTCGCCGCGCAGGGCGTCATCGCGGGCGCGTACGACGTCGTGATCGCCTGCGGCGTCGAGCTCATGAGCCAGAACCCGATCGGCAGCTCCACCATCGGAGCCGACCCCTACGGCGAGCGAATCGGCGCGCGCTACCCGGGCGGGCTGATCGGCCAGGGCATCTCCGCCGAGCTCATCGCCGCGCGGTTCGGTCTCAGCCGGCAGAACCTCGACGCGTTCGCGGCCCGATCGCACGCGCTCGCGGCCGCCGCCGACTTCTCCTCCGAGGTGCTGCCGATCGACGGGCGCACCACCGATGAGACCGTCCGTCCCGCCACAACCGCTGAGGGGCTCGCCGAGCTGGCGCCCGCGTTCCGGGACGAGGCGATGGCGCGCAGGTTCCCCGAAATCGACTGGCGCATCACCGCCGGCAACTCCTCGCCCCTCACCGACGGTGCCTCCGCGGTGCTCATCATGAGCGAGGAGAAGGCCGCGCTGCTCGGCCTCACCCCGCGGGCGAGGTTCCGCAGCTTCACCGTCGTCGGCTCCGACCCGATCGAGATGCTCACCGGAATCATCCCCGCCACCACGCGCATCCTGGCCCGCTCCGGCCTCGGCATCGACGACATCGACCTGTTCGAGGTCAACGAGGCATTCGCGTCGGTCCCGCTCGCCTGGCAGCAGAAGCTGCACGCTGACCCCGACCGGGTGAACCCGCGCGGTGGGGCGATCGCGCTGGGGCATCCTCTCGGCTCCTCCGGCACCCGGCTGCTCACCACCCTGCTCAACGGACTCGAACACGGCGGCGGGCGGTTCGGCCTGCAGGCCATGTGCGAGGGCGGCGGCATGGCCAACGCCACGATCATCGAGAGGATCTAGCCATGGAGATACGCGGAGCCGTCGCCCTTGTCACCGGCGGGGCCTCCGGGCTCGGCCTCGCCACCGCGCGGCTGATGCGCGAGGCCGGCGCGACCGTCGTAATCGTCGGCCTGTCCCATTCTGCCGGCGAGGCCGTCGCGGCGGAGCACGGGTTTGTCTTCCTCGCGGCCGACGTGGCGGATGCCGATCAGGTACAGCTCGCCGTGGAGACGGCCGCCGGGCTCGGGCCGCTGCGGATCGTCGTGGCGTGTGCCGGTATCGCCACCGGCGGCCGGGTCGTCGGGCGCGCGGGTCCGCTGCCGCTCGAGGACTTCGAGCGCATCATCCGGGTCAACCTCACCGGCACCTTCAACGTCATCCGCCTCGCCGCGGCGGCGATGGCGCAGACCGAGCCGCTCGCCGATCCGCACGGCGCTTCCGAAGATGCGACCGGCGGGGAGCGGGGCGTCATCGTCACCACGGCATCCGTCGCCGCTTTCGACGGGCAGATCGGCCAGGCCGCCTACTCGGCATCCAAGGCGGGGGTCGCGGGGATGACCCTGCCGATCGCGCGCGAGCTCGCGCAGCACCTCATCCGGGTCGTGACCATCGCGCCGGGAATCTTCGAGACGCCGATGATGGCGGGGCTGCCCCAGGCGGCGCGCGACTCTCTCGGCGCGCAGGTGCCGCATCCGGCCAGGCTCGGCCGGCCGGACGAGTACGCCGCGCTAGTCGAGCACATCGTGCGCAACCCGATGCTCAACGGCGAGACGATCCGCCTCGACGGCGCGATCCGCATGGCGCCGCGCTGACCGGCCGCGTCGCTTTCATCATTCAGGAGTGACGGTGTGGTCGGGCTGTCACCATTCAGGAGTGACAGGCAGGAACGACTGTCATCATTCAGGAGTGCCCGACTAGTCGAACTCGGTTTGCCGCCTGCCGCCCAGCATCCGCGGGCGGTACAGCGGCGTTACAGAGCGAGGAGGCGTCCCTGGCACACCGAACCCCTGAATCCTGCCGCCCGACAGAAGCCCAGATTCCTGAATGCTGACAGCCCGACCAGACCACCACTCCTGAATCATGACAGCCCGACCACACCGTCACTCCTGAATGATGAAAGAAACGAGAGCGTCACTCGGCCGAGACCGAGTCGAGTGTGAGTTCCGGATGCTCGCGCCGCAGCGTCCGGAGCTTCCACTCATTGGCAAACAGAGCGATCATCCGGCCGTCGGAGGCCATCGTCACCTCGATCGAGGAGTGCTTCGCAAGCACCTTCGCCGTCTCCGCGTCGATCAGGCAGGCGACTGTGTACGGCAGCGCATCGAATGCGATCGGCGCGCGGTACTCGTTCGCCATCCGCTCGGCCGCGACCTCGAACTGCATGGGGCCGACGGCGGCGAGGATCGGCGTCTGGTCCCCGCGACGGTCGGAGTGCAGCACCTGGATGACGCCCTCGTGGTCGAGCTGCTCGATACCCTTGCGGAACTGCTTGTGCTTGCTGCTGTCTGTGGAACGCACCGCCCGGAAGTGCTCGGGCTGGAACCTCGGCATCGGCGGGTAGACGACCGGGCCGCCTGTGAACAGGGTGTCCCCGGGGCGAAGCGCCGAGGCGTTGATGAGACCGACGATGTCGCCTGGCCACGCCATGTCGACGGTCTCGCGGTCCTTGCCGAACATCTGCTGGGCGTACTTGGTCGCGAACGGGCGACCGCTCGGCTCGTGGGTCACGGTCATCCCGCGCTCGAACACGCCGGAGCAGACGCGCACGAAGGCCACCCGGTCACGGTGGTTCGAGTCCATTCCGGACTGCACCTTGAACACGAACCCGGAGAAGGCGGAGTTCACCGCCCGGCGCACGCCTGATGTGTCGGCGCGGGCCTCGGCGGACGGCGCAAGGTCGACGAGGGTGTCGAGCAGCTGGCGCACGCCGATGTTGAGCGCCGCGGCACCGAACAGCACGGGGGTCGACGCGGCAGAGAGAAAGAGCGACTCGTCGTGACGGTGCCCCTCCTCGCGCAGCAGCCCGGTCTCCTCGACCGCCGTCTGCCATGCGGGCCCGGCGATCGCGGTCGCGTCCTCGGCCGGCACCGTCTCCTCGCTCGCGATTGTCGCTCCCCCGGCTGTGCGGTGGAAGCGCACGAACTGCCCGCTGTCGCAGTCGACGAGTCCGCGGAAGTCCCCCGACTCGCCGACCGGCCAGGTGAGCGGCGTCGGGAAGAGGCCGGTGCGCTTCTCGATCTCGTCCATCAGGGCGAGGGCGTCGCCGCCGGGACGGTCCCACTTATTGATCATCGTGATGAGCGGGATGCCGCGGCGTTTACACACCTCGAAGAGCTTCATGGTCTGCGACTCGAGGCCCTTGGCTGCGTCGACGAGCATGACGGCGGCATCCACCGCGGCGAGCACCCGATAGGTGTCCTCCGAGAAGTCCGCGTGGCCGGGGGTGTCGACGAGGTTGATGATCGTGTCGCGGTGGGTGAACTGGATCGCCGCGGAGCTGATCGAGATGCCGCGTTCCTTCTCCATCGTCATCCAGTCCGACACGGTCGCCCGCCGGCCGGCCTTGCCGTGAGTCGCCCCAGCCTGACCGATGGCGTGCGCGTGCAGCAGCAGCGCCTCGGTGAGGGTGGACTTTCCGGCATCCGGATGGGAGATCACGGCGATGGTTCGCCGCTTGAGGGCCTCGTCGAGAACCCGCAGGTTGTCGACGCCGTCCCTCGTTTCGACCGCGCTCATGGTTTCTCTCCCGTTGTGGATGCTCGAATCAGGCGTCGACGACGATCGACGTGATCACGGGCGTGCGGCGGTACTTGCGCTGCATCCAACGGTTCATCGTGCGGGTCAGCAGCACCTCGAGCGCCGCGCCGTCCACTCGCTTGCTCTGGTTCGCCGACACTATCGCGTCGTCGATCGCCTTCGTCGCGCCGCGGATCCACTCGTCATCGTGCGCGAAGCCGCGCGCGAAGAACTCGATGGGCTCGGCGAGCAGGCCCGTCTTGGTGTCGAGGATGCCGAGGATCGTGATCGCGCCGTCTTCGGCGAGCATCCGACGGTCGCTCAGCGCCTCCTCGGAGGCCACGCCGATCGACATGCCATCGACGAACACGAGGTCCGCCTTGACCTTGCCGACGATCGACGCGCGGCCGTTCACGAGGTCGACGACGACGCCGTCTTCCGCGATGATCACGCGGTCCTCCGGAACGCCGGTGCGCACAGCGAGCTCGGCATTCGCCGTGAGGTGGCGCCATTCGCCGTGCACGGGCATGACGTTGCGGGGCTTGACGATGTTGTAGCAGTAGACGAGCTCGCCGGCGCTCGCGTGGCCCGAGACGTGCACCTTCGCGTTGCCCTTGTGCACGACGTTCGCGCCCCAGCGGATGAGTCCGTTGATGACGCGGTAGATCGCGTTCTCGTTGCCGGGGATGAGCGAGCTCGCGAGCAGCACGGTGTCGCCGTCGCCGATCTCGATGATGTGCTCGCGGTTGGCCATGCGCGACAGGGCCGCCATCGGCTCGCCCTGCGAGCCGGTGCAGACGAGCACCATCTTGTCATCGGGGAGCTTCTCGAGGGTCTTGAGGTCGACGACGAGGCCCTTGGGAACGTTGAGGTAGCCGAGGTCGGAGGCGATCCCCATGTTGCGCACCATCGACCGGCCGACGAACGCGACCTTGCGGTCGTTCTTGACGGCGGCATCCAGCACCTGCTGGATCCGGTGCACGTGGCTCGCGAAGCTCGACACGACGATGCGTCGCGGCGAGGTGCGGAACACCGCGTCGATCGCCGGGCGGATGTCCTCTTCCGAGGTCGTGAATCCGGGAACCTCGGCGTTGGTCGAGTCGGTGAGGAAGAGGTCGACGCCCTCCTCGGCGAGGCGGGCGAAGGCACCGAGGTCGGTGATGCGCTTGTCGAGGGGGAACTGGTCCATCTTGAAGTCGCCGGTGTGCAGGACGAGGCCGGCCTCGGTGCGGATCGCGATGGCGAGCCCGTCGGGGATGGAGTGGTTCACGGCGACGAACTCGAGGTCGAACGGGCCGAATGAGCGCTTCTCGCCCGCGACGACCTCGACGACGGGGGGTGACAGGCGCTCCTCCTGGAACTTCGCGCCGACGAAGGCGAGGGTGAGCTTGGAACCCACCACGGGAATGTTCTTGCGTTCCTTGATGAGATACGGCACTCCGCCGATGTGGTCCTCATGGCCGTGGGTGAGCACGATCGCGACGATGTCGTTCAGGCGGTGCCGGATCGAGCTGAAGTCGGGCAGGATCACGTTGATGCCGGGCTGGTTGTCCTCGGGGAACAGCACGCCGCAGTCGACGATGAGGAGCTTGCCCTGGTGCTCGAACACGGTCATGTTCCGACCGATCTCGCCGAGTCCGCCGAGCGGGGTGACCCGCAGGCCTCCCTTGGGCAGCTTCGGCGGTGACGGCAGGTCGAGGTGGTGGTGGTTGATCATGGTGCTCGTTTCTTGGATTGTCTGCCCGACGCCTCCTGGCGTTTCGCGGGCCTTATTTCACTGCGGGGTTTGTGGGGGCGGCGTCGAACCGCCCGGGCCGATCTGGGCCACTGCGCGGGTCGCGATGGCATCGCGCGCTGCCTATTGGCGGCGGAGAAGTTCCAGGAATTCGTCGGCCATCTCGAGCTGTCTCTCGAGCGTCTGCCTGCGTTCGACGGCCTGATCGATGAAGCGATCCAACCGGGAACGTACCTCTAGGCTATCGGAACCCGGCGCGCCTGCCTGCAGCGTGTCAATGACGCCGAGCAGATTGGTCATTTCCTCGAGCGAGAACCCGAGTGGCTTCATGCGTCGGATGAGCATGAGCCGGGTCAGGTCGTCTTGGCTGTAGAGCCGGAATCCTCCCTCGGTTCGACCGGATGCCTTGAGCAGGCCCACATCGTCGTAGTGGCGAATGGTGCGCAGCGACAGGCCGGTCTTCTCGGCCAGCTCGCCGATGTGCATCGTCTCCGGGCCTGCATCCGCGCTCATGTTGTCCCTTCGGCCACTTCGGCATCTCACATCCAACCCTAACGTTAGGGTAGAGTTCGGATGTCGACCGGCCACGCCCGTCGACCTCCCAATCTCCGCGTAACGCTGCGCGCGACGCCCATCCCGCCCGGCATCCGCCGAATCATCTCGTTACTGGAGACTCCCATGGCCATTGTCCAGAAGCCCGACCCGCCCGACCGCTACCGGGCCGACCCGTCGGTGATGACCGCGCTGCGCACGCCGCGCATACTCACCCGCGAGGTGCTCGCCGGCCTCGTGGTCGCCATGGCGCTCATCCCCGAGGCGATCTCCTTCTCGATCATCGCCGGGGTCGACCCGCGGGTCGGGCTGTTCTCCTCGTTCGTCATGGCCGTGTCGATCGCGTTCCTCGGCGGCCGCCCCGCCATGATCACCGCGGCGACCGGTGCGATCGCTCTCGTCATCGCGCCCGTGGCCCGCGAGTACGGCCTGGAGTACTTCATCGCCACCGTCATCCTCGGCGGCATCTTCCAAGTGGTGCTCGGCGTGATCGGCGTCGCAAAGCTCATGCGCTTCATCCCCCGCAGCGTCATGGTCGGGTTCGTCAACGCGCTCGCGATCCTCATCTTCACCGCCCAGCTCCCCCACCTCATCGGGGTGCCGTGGCTGGTCTACCCGCTTGTCGCGGTCGGCATCCTGATCATGGTCGTCATGCCGCGACTGACCAAGGTCGTGCCGGCCCCGCTCGTCGCGATCGTGCTCATCACTGCCGCGGTCGTCACGATGGCGATCGCCGTTCCCACGGTCGGCGACCAGGGTGAGCTGCCGACCAGCCTGCCCGAGCTGTTCATCCCCGACGTGCCGCTCAACTGGGAGACGTTCCAGATCATCGCGCCCTACTCTCTCGCGATGGCGCTCGTCGGGCTGCTCGAGTCGCTCATGACCGCGAAGCTCGTCGACGAGATCACCGACACGCACTCGCGGAAGACCCGTGAGGCGTGGGGCCAGGGTGTCGCAAACATGCTCTCCGGGCTCTTCGGCGGCATGGGCGGATGCGCGATGATCGGCCAGACGATGATCAACGTGAAGGCGTCGGGCGCGCGCACCCGCATCTCCACCTTCCTCGCTGGGGTCTTCCTGCTGATCCTCGTGGTCGGCCTCGGCGACCTCGTCGCGGTCATTCCGATGGCGGCACTCGTCGCGGTCATGATCATGGTCTCCGTCGCGACGATCGACTGGCACAGCATCCGCCCGGCGACCCTGAAGCGGATGCCGAAGAGTGAGACCGCCGTCATGCTCTCCACCGTCGTCATCGTCGTGATCACCCACAACCTCGCAATCGGCGTCATCGCCGGAGTCATCCTCGCCATGGTGCTCTTCGCCCGGCGGGTCGCCCACTTCGTCTCGGTCGCGCGCACGGTGCCGGAGGGCGAAGCGGTGCCAACCGCGTACTACGTCGTAACCGGCGAACTGTTCTTCGCCTCGAGCAACGACCTGACGACGCAGTTCGAGTACGCCGACGACCCGGAGCGGGTGGTCATCGACCTGACGAATTCGCACATCTGGGATGCCTCGACCGTCGCCGCACTCGACGCGATCACCACCAAGTACGAGCAGCACGGCAAGCGCGCGGTCATCGTGGGCCTGAACGAGGCCAGCACCTCGATGCAGGTGCGTCTCGGCGGCCAGCTCGGCGCCGGGCACTGAAGCATCCGGGCATCGTCGCATATCCGGCACATCCGGGCATCGTCGCATATCCGGCACATCCGGCACATCCGGCACATCTGGCACACCTGGCACATCCGGCACATCCGGCACATCCGGCACATCCGGCACATCTGGCACATCTGGCACATCTCGCACGCCAACCACCCCGCACATCTCATCGAGTACGCACTAGTGGCTGCTCAGGCACGACCGCGAACGACCACGACCACGTAGTCGACGCCTCCGGCCGGCCGTGGGCCGAACCGACTTACTCGCCGCCAGCCTGTGACGCGCGGCGGGTTGCGTGCAGCCAGAAGTTCGCCGAGTACGGAGTAGTGGTCGCTGCCGGACGAGTTCGAACCGCAACAATTCTGTAATCGGCGCGATTCTCGTGGGCACCAAGCCCTCGTGGGCATCAGGCCCTCGTGGGCATCAGGCCCTCATGGGCACCAGGCCCTCATGGGCACCAGGCCACAACGACCAGTATTCGCTCGCCGAGTGGGGCACAGCGCGCCCACACCACAACCCATCCGGCGTCGGAACCGGCTCAGCCCTGCTCCCACGGCAGCTCGCGGTCGATCGGCAACGGGTTGAGCGGGATGACCACGACAGGGCGGTGCTGCCGGTGCGCGAGGTGGGCCGCGACCGATCCGGTGAGTAGCTCCTGGATGCTGCCGCGCAGCCCCGCCTCACGTGTTCCGACGACGATCATGGCCGCGTCGAGCCGGGCGGCGAGCTGCCCGAGCGCGTGCGCGGGATCGCCGGCGAGCATCCGGGTCGACCAGCGCACGCCACGGTTCTCGAGCAGCGTCGCGAGGTGGCGCTCGAGCTCCTCTGGAAACTCCTGCACCGCGAGGTCGGGCAGGTCGGGATCGATCGGCAGCGAGGAAACCGAGCCGTCCTCACGTTCCCGCACGGTATACCGGCCGCGGTCGACGCTCGCGCAAACGAGCTCGGCACCGAAGCGACGCGCGAACTCGACGGCGCTGAGCACCACCGCATCCAGCTGGTCATGAACGACCCCGACGATCACCGGCGGTGTCTCCCTCGCGTCCATCAGGCTCCCCTCATTGATTCAGGGTGTCAGAGTCGGGCGCGTTCCGGTAGCGGTGGCGCTGGCACGCACGAACGCCCCCGGGAGGCCGAAGCCACCCGGGGGCGTTGTGGTCGAGCGAGGCTACTAGCGCGCGGAGACCGTGGCCGATGCGTTCGACTCGTACGAGGTGTTGGTCGACTCGAAGAAGTTGACGAGCTGCAACGTGTCGTTCGCCGCGGCCATCCACTTCGCCGGGTTGGTGACGTTGTACTCCGGCTCGAAGCCGAGCTCCTCGAGCCGGCGGTCCGCCAGGTACTTCACGTACTGGTTGATGTAGTTCGAGTTGAGTCCGAGGATGCCGCCGGGCAGCAGGTCCCGGTTGTACTCCTCCTCGAGGGCGACGGCGTCAAGGATCATCTGCTTGATCTCGGCGGCGAATTCCTCGGTCTGGAGGTCTTCGTTCTCTTCGAGAACCGTGAGGATCAGGTTGATGCCGAACTTGAGGTGCAGCGACTCGTCACGCACGACCCAGTCCATCAGCGAACCGAAGTTGCGCAGCAGGTTTCGCTGGCGGAAGCTCAGCGCCACCATGAATCCGGAGTAGAACCAGATGCCCTCGAGGATCACGTTGTAGGCGACGAGGTTGCGGACGAAGTCCTTCTTGCCCTCGGTCGTGGTGATGTCGAGGGTGTTCTCGGTCATGCGACGGATGTACTTGACCTCGAACTCCTCCTTCTTCGCCATCGACGGAATCTCGACGTGCGAGGCGTAGGCGGCCTCGCGGTCGATCGGGAAGGTCTCGAGCACGTACTCGAACGACATGCAGTGGTTGGCCTCTTCCCACATCTGCTTCGCGAGGTACAGGCTGCACTCGGCGGCGTTGACGTAGGGGTACACGCCGAAGGCGAGCGCCTTGTTGACGAGCAGCTCGTTCGGGTTGAAGTAGCTCATCAGGAAGGTGACGGCGTGGCGCTCTTCGTCGGTCATCTTCTTGAAGTCGGCGATGTCCTCGCCGAGCTGGATCTCGTTCGGGAACCAGGTGTTCGCGACGGCCTGGTCGTACAGGTCCATTGCCCACTGGTAGCGGATTGGTTTGAGGAGCAGCCCCTCCTGGAGGCCGGTGCCGAGAATGCCCATTGCTCTAGTCTTCTTTCTGGATCTGTGATTCGACAGTGAGTGGTGCGGTGCGGACTGCGGACAGAACTACTGGCAGCTGTCGCACTGGAGGTCGTCCATCGGGTCGACCGGTACTTCGTACTGGAATTGCTCGTTCATCAATTGCCCGGCTTTCCGAAGCCGAAGCCCTTGCGGGGCGCCGACGGGGCGGGCTCCACCACGACCGGGGCTGCTGCCGCCTCGATCGGGACGCCGGCCGGGGTCGACGACGTCGACGAGGCGCCGAAGCCCTTGCGGGCCCCCGTGCCGATCGACTCCGACTTGTTGACCTTGACCGTCGACTGCTCCGCCGTGTGGCGCGGCTTCATGTGCAGGTAGTAGGTGGTCTTCACGCCGCGCTCCCACGCCGCGAAGTAGATGTCCATCATGTCGCCGAGGTCACGCGTCTCGAGGTACATGTTGCGACTGATGGCCTGGTCGATCCACTTCTGCGCGCGGGCCGCGACCTCGATGAAAGCGTACGGGGAGAGCTGGAAGCTCGTCTTGTACGTTTCCTTCATGTGGTCGGGGATTGCGGCGATGTTCTGGATGTCGCCCTGGCTGCGCAGGATCGTCTCGCGCGTCGAGTCCCAGATGCCCAGCTCCTGCAGGTCGGCCACGAGGTTGCGGTTGACCTCGAGGAACTTGCCGTTCGAGGTTGCGCGGCTGAAGATCTGCGAGAACTGCGGGTCCAGGCCCGGAGTGGTACCGGCAACGAGGCCGATGGATGCGGTTGGTGCGATGGCCATGAGGGTCGCGTTGCGCATGCCGCCCTTGACCTTCTCGCGCAGCGCATCCCAGTCGAGACGGGTCGTGCGGTTGACCTTGATCGCCATGTCGCGGTCGGCCTCTGTCGTCGCGATGCTGTCGATCGGCACCATCCCCTTCGACCAGCCGGAGCCTTCGAAGTTCGCGTACGAGCCGCGTTCGCGGGCGAGGTTGGCGCTCTCGTCGATCGCCGCGTACGACACGTGCTCCATGATCTCGTCGACCAGGTCGTAGGAGGCTTCGCTCTCGTAGCTGAAGCCGAGCTTTTCGATGATGTCGGTGAAGCCCATGACGCCGAGGCCGACGGCGCGGTTCTGCTCGTTGGAGAAGTCCGCCTCCTTGACCGAGGAGCGGGTGATGTCGATGAGGTTGTCGAGCTGGCGGATCGCGAGGCGGGCGCTCTCCTCGATCTTCTTGAAGTCGACCTTGCCGTCGCGCATATGCCGCGACAGGTTGATCGAGGCCAGGTTGCAGACCGAGACGTTGTCTTCGTCTTGCGGGAGGGTGATCTCGGTGCACAGGTTCGACAGGTGGATCGTGCCGGTGTTGTTGTTGAGGGCACGGTTGTTGATCGTGTCCTTGAAGGTGAGCCACGGGTGCGAGGTCGTCTGCAGCGAGATGAGAATCGACTTGAACTGCTCACGCGCGGTGATGCGCTTGTACATGCGCATCTGGCCGGCGTCGGCGAGGGCGACGTACTCGTTGTAGCGAGTGGAGAATTCCTTGCCGTACAGCTCGTTGAGATCGCTGACCTCAAGCGGGTCGAAGAGGTACCAGTCGTCGTCGTTCTGCACGCGCTTCATGAACTCGTCGCTGATCCAGACCGCGGTGTTCGCGGTGCGGGTGCGGCGGTACGGGTCGCCGGAGTTCTGGCGCAGGTCGAGGAACTCGGGGAAGTCGAGGTGCCAGTTCTCGATGTAGAAGCACAGCGCGCCGAACTTCTTGCCGCCGCGGCTCACCGCGCGCAGGATCGAGTCGATCGTGTGCATGAACGGGATCGGGCCGGTCGAGGTGGTGTTGTTCGAGCGGATCGGGGATCCCTGCGCGCGGAGCTTGGTGACCGAGAGGCCGATGCCGCCGGTGCCCTTGGTGAGCCACATCACGTCGCGGGTGGTCTTGGCGATGTGCTCCATGTCGTCTTGCATTTCCATGACGAAGCAGTTCGCGAGCTGCGGATAAATCGTGCCCGCGTTGACGAGGGTGGATCCGGCCGCGAGGTACTCGAGGGTCGACATCTTCTCGTAGAACGCGATGGCGTGCTCGGTGGGGTTCGCCTCGTTGAGCGAGAGGCCCATCGCGATGCGCATCCAGAAGTACTGCGGAACCTCGAGGGCGTCGCCATTGCGCCCCTTGATGCCGTAGCGGTTGTTGAGGGTGACGACACCGATGTACTTGAGCAGCTCGTCGTGCGCGGGCTCGAGGGCCTGGCTGAGCTTCTCGAGGTCGAACATCTCGACGAGGCGGGAGTCGAGGAGCTTCTCCTCGACACCGCGGGTGATGTTCGCGGCGAAGTGCGAGGCGTGCAGGAACTTGAGCTGCTCGGCCGACTGGTAGTCGCCGAGAACGCGCTTGTAGATGGTCTTTAGCAGCAGACGGGCGGCGACCGTGTCGAACGCCGGGTCGTCTTTGACGTTCTGCAGGGCGACCTGGATGACGGCCTCGTCGAGCTGCTGTGTTGTGATGCCGTCGAACAGGGTGATCTCGAGCTCCGACGCGATCTGCGTGACCCACGCGATGTTGTCGTCGAGCCCGGTTGTCGCGTGCTCGATTGCGAGGTTGATCTTGTTCGCGTCATACTGCTCGCGCTGTCCGTTGCGCTTGATTACTGTGATCTCCACCAAAACTCCCTTACGACCCCGACGAACGCCTGCATTCAGGCCCATTCTTGCCTGCAACCGGAATGCCGGCCAGGCGTTGTCACCACTATATAGCGGGTGTCTGACAATGAGCCAACCCTAGATGTAGTGGGCGTGTCCTCCACAGGTGTGCATAACTTCGCCGACTTATACACAGCCAGATCGTGCCTCCAGCCACCGACATTCCGTACTTTGTGCCCGATAGGCTGACTGCTTGTGAGTAGTTATGCGAGCCTGCTGAAGTCCCCCGGGGTCGCCCGCATCATCGCCGCACAGCTCACCGCCCGCTTCCCGTTCGGGATGCTGTCCCTCGCCCTGCTGCTGCATGTCGAGCACGTGCACGATTCCTACGCCGCGGCGGGTCTCGTCCTCGCCGCGACGAGCATCGGCCAGGCCATCGCCGGGCCGCTCACGAGCCGGTGGATGGGACGCTGGGCGATGCGCCCAGTGCTCATCCTCACGACGGTTCTCTGCACGCTCTCCATCGGCACGATCGCCCTTGTCGAGATGTCCGTTCCTCTCTACATGGCGATCGGTCTGGTCGCGGGGCTGAGCATGCCGCCGGTGCAGCCAGCCGTGCGCACGATCTATCCGAAGATGGTCAACTCCCGTCAGCTCACCCCGCTGTTCTCGCTCGACGCGTCGGCACAAGAGATCATCTGGGTGCTCGGCCCGGTCATCACGGTCTTTCTCGCGGTGCAGATCAGCACCGTCACGGCGATACTCACCGCGATGGGCATCCTTGTCGTCGGCTCGACCTGGTTCATCTCCTCTCCCGAGGTCGGCCGGGTGCGCATCCCCCTCAGCCGCCGCAAGCTCGGCGCCGTGCTGGGCCGGCCGCCCGTGCTGCTCGCTACCGTCACCGGATTCCTGCTCATCGGCGCCTGCGCGGCTGTCGAGGTCGGCGTGGTGGCGGCATTCGGCGAGGGCGGCTCGGAATCGGGCGTCATCCTCGCGATCTTCGCGATCGGGTCACTCATCGGCGGGCTCTCCTTCGGCCACCGGCCGATCGGGCCGACCGCGCTCGCGATGCGGATGCTGGGGGTGGCGATCGGGCTGTCCCTCGCGATCGTGAGCCTCAATTTCTGGTGGCTCGCGCTCACCATGCTGATCGCCGGGGTCGGCATCGCGCCCGCCCTCGCGGTCATGTTCGCGATCGTGTCGGCGAGCGTAAAGTTCAGCGAGACCGCGGAGGCATACGGGTGGGTGGGCACCGGCCAGCTCATCGGCGCCGCCATCGGCTCTGCCATCGCCGGTTTCGTGATCGACGCCTCGGGCGCACCGGGCGCCTTCGTTGTCGCGGCGGCCTTCGCGATCGGCGGCGTCATCGTGGCAACGGTCTTCCGCCGCTGGCACCCCGACCTGCGGGACCGCGACGCGAGCCCGATCCCCGACACCGAACCGATCGCGGTGCAGCCGAGCTAAGCGGCGGATCAGACGCGCGGGGCCGACGGTCGAACTAATCTGGGCAGATGACCGACGAAGTAGAGAGCGCCGCCCGCAGCGCCAGCCGAAGCCATCCCTTTCAGGTCGTTGCCCGAATGGGCTACGCCGTCAACGGCCTGCTGCACATACTGATCGGCGGCATTGCGATCGGCGTGGCGCGCGGAGTAGGCGGCGAAGCCGACGCATCCGGGGCCCTCACCGGTCTTGCCGCAACCCCCGGCGGCATCGTCGTGCTCTGGACGATCGTCATCGGCCTTGCCGCCCTCGGGCTGTGGCAGGTCGTAGAGGCCATCCTCGTGCCGTCGCCCGATCCGAAGCGCAAGTGGGGACACCGGGCGATCGAGTTGGGCAAGGCGGTGGCGTACCTCGCGATCGCCGCAACCGCGCTCAGCTTCGCGATGGGCGGCTCCTCGGACTCAGGCGGCGACGCCAGGGGGTTCACCGCTGCCTTGCTCGCGGCGCCGGGTGGCATCGTCGTGCTCGTGATCGTCGGCCTGGGTGTGTGCGTGATCGGCGCGTTCTTCGTCATGAAGGGCATTACGAAGAAGTTCACCGAGGATCTGACTGTTCCCTCGGGAACCGTCGGACGGGTGGTTGTCGGGCTCGGCATCGCCGGCTACCTCGCCAAGGGGATCGCGCTCGGCGTGGTCGGCATCCTGTTCCTCGTCGCCGCGGCGACGGTGGACGCGAGCGAGTCCACCGGTCTCGACGGCGCACTGAAGGCTCTCGTCGAGCTGCCATTCGGTCCGGCGATCCTGATCGTCGTCGCGATCGGTCTGATCGCCTACGGGCTGTACAGCTTCGTGCGCGCGCGACGAGCACGGCTGTAGCCCCGCGCGTGCATCCCGGGCGCAGCAACCCGACCAATAATGGACCGATGACAACTGAACCCGTATCCCCCGTCCTGACGATGAACGACTCCCGTGTCATCCCCCAGCTCGGCCTCGGCGTGTACAAGATCGCGCACGAGCAGGCGGCGGATGTCGTCGCCACGGCGATCGACGCCGGCTACCGGCACGTCGACACGGCGACCCTGTACGGCAACGAGGTTGGCGTCGGCGAGGGGATGCGCCGCTCCGGCGTTCCCCGCGAGGAGCTGTTCGTGACGACGAAGGTCTGGCAGGACGACCACGGATTCGAGAACACGCTGCGCGCGTTCGAGGGGAGCCGCCAGAAGCTCGGTCTCGACTATGTCGACCTCTACCTGATCCACTGGCCGGCCCCGAAGCGCGGCCTCTACATCGAGACGTGGCGCGCGCTCGAGAAGCTGCGCTCCGACGGGGTCGTCCGCTCGATCGGTGTCTCCAACTTCCATACCCACCACCTCGACGCTCTGCTGGCCGAGACCGAGGTCGTCCCCGTGATCAACCAGATCGAGCTGCACCCGTGGCTGCCCCAGCGTGAGGTGCGCGCCTACGGCGACGCGAACTCGATCCTGACCGAGGCATGGTCGCCCCTCGCCCGCGGACGCGTGCTCGGCAACCCTGTGCTCGACACTCTCGCGGCGAAGCACTCCGTCTCCCCTGCCCAGGTCGTCATCCGCTGGCACCTGCAGCAGGGCATCGTCGTGATCCCCAAGTCGGTGACGCCCGACCGCATCCGCCAGAACGCCGACGTGTTCGGGTTCGAACTGGACGCCCACGACCTCGTGGCCATCGACGGACTCGAGTCAGGCGAACGCACGGGACTCGACCCCGACGACAACAACTGACCCGGGTCGGCGACGCCAGCGGGGTCACTGGAGCGGGGTGATGCCCGGGGGCTCAATCGGCCCAACCGGGAGGTCTCCGTTGTCGACGTCCTCGGCGTTGGGAAGCGTCATCAGGAACCGGAAGAACACGAGGCTCGCGACGAACGCCACGCCGCCGCCGAGAAGGAACGGCACGGTCAGGTCAATTCGGCCGAGCAGGCGCCCGGGGATCACGCTCTGCCGCAGCGACATGATGTGGATATTCCACACGGTGATCGCCCCGGAGGTGAGGGCCGTGCCTGCCGCCGCCACCGCAATCGTCGGCACCGCGCCGATCGCGAAGGTCGCCGCCCCGGTGAGGGTGGTCATGATGGCGACCGTCAGCCCGGTCCCCCGGCGTTCCCGCCTCGGGGACGGGACGGGCGAACTGGCCCCCCGAGGCCGCCTTCGGGAGAAAGAACGCGAGTGCGAGCGCGCCTCCGAATACGGCGGCGTTGACCCCCAGGGGGATCAGGGCCGAGACGGCGAAGAGCACCGACGTGAACGGGCCGGACAGGAAGTTCTGCACCAGGAGCTCCCCGCCCTCGATGCGGGCATTCGCGCGCGACAGGTTGGACCGCTCGACGATGCTCGGCACGACGGCGCGGATCGCCCCGTCATAGACCGTCTCGAAGGCGCCGTAGACGAAGATCACGAGATACGGCCACCAGATCGTGAGCCCATCCGTCGCCACGAGCACGAACAGCGCGATCGCGAGGGCGGCGATGCCCGAGATGAGCAGCGGGTCGTCGGTGAGCCGCTCGATCCCGTCGCCGAGGCTCGACGCGAGGTTCGCGGTGAAGAGATTAGCGAAGGCGGGGCCGAGGCCCCTCTTCGCTACCACCGCGGGTGGATGGCCGCCCGGAAGTAGGTGTCGTAGAGGTGCGCCACGCCAGCGGTGAACTCCGCCGATAGCGGATCGGCGGATCCGGCAATCGCGTTCGAGCGCGCCTGGTCCACCGATCGGGCGCCGGGGATGACGCTGCTCACCCCGTCGAGCTGCGCGACCCAGGCGAGCGCCGCCTGCGCGGTCGTGAGCCCGGTGGATGCCGCGAGCGCCGCGAACTCCTGTGCCGCGGCCACTCCCTTGTCGAAGTCGACGCCGGAGAAGGTCTCGCCCACGTCGAACGCGGAGCCGTCCCGGTTGTAGTTGCGGTGGTCGTTCGCCGCGAATGTCGTCTCGGTCGTGTACTTGCCGCTCAGCAGGCCCGAGGCGAGCGGGACCCTCGCGATGATGCCGACACCGGCGGCGATTGCCGCGGGGAGCACCTCGTCGAGCGGCTTGTGCCGGAAGGCGTTGAGGATGATCTGCACGCTCGCGGTGCCGGGGCGGGCGATCGCGGAAAGGGCCTGGGCGGTCGTCTCGACGCTCACGCCGTAGGCCGCGATGGCGCCGTCGGCGACGAGGGTATCGAGTGCGTCGTAGACGGAGTCGGTGGAGAGCACCGCCGACGGCGGACAGTGCAACTGCACGAGGTCGAGGGTGTCGACGCCCAGATTCGAGCGGGAGCGGTCGGTCCACTCGCGGAACTTCGGGAGCGTGAAGTTCGCGGCATCCTGCGCCTCGCGGCGCCCCATCTTGGTCGCGACCGTGATGCCGTGCCCGGGCTTGCCGGCAAGGTACTCGCCGATGAATTTCTCACTGCGCCCATCGCCGTAGACGTCGGCGGTGTCGAAGAAGGTGACGCCCGAGTCGACCGCGGCGTCGAGGATCGCGCGCGCGTCGGCGTCGACATCGCCCCAGTCGGCCCCGAGCTGCCAGGTGCCGAGGCCGATGACGGAAACCGTGCGGCCGGTACGACCGAGAGTACGTGTGTGCATGAATCGAGCGTACCGGGCGGAGGTTCACCGCCCGCGCGTCTGCACGCGCGCCCCACGCCGCGAACCGACGCTCGACGGGCCGAAAACGTTGGGTGGTGGCTCGCGACGGTCCAGGAATACAGTGAGCCCATGAGGCGATGGCGGAGCGCGGCGGCGGTCATGGTGGCGGTGTTTCTTCTCGCCGGCTGCACCTTGGGCGCGTCGGATTCAGCGAGCGACGAGGCACCGCCGGGCAACGGGCTTCCCACCGAGGGGGTCACCGAGGGGTCCGACGGTGGCGTCCCGGGCGGGGTGAGCACCGAATCGGCCGACCGGGACGTTATCGTGCTGGGCTATCTCACCATTACGGCCGAGGATCCGATCGGGGCCGCTGACGACGCGGTCCGCATCGTCGAGCGGGCCGGCGGCCGCGTCGACAGCCGCAGCGAGCAGCCCGGTGTGGACGGTGGCGGGAACGGCGCTTTCGCGCAGCTGGTTGTGCGGATCCCCTCCGGCGCGCTCACCGAGACCCTCGACGAGATCAAGGCACTCGGCGAGGTGGAAGACGTCTCGATCAACTCGACCGACGTGACCGCGCAGACGCGGGATCTCGACGCGCGGATCGATGCGCTGCAAGCATCCGTCGACCGCCTGCTCGCCCTGCTCCGGGTGGCGACCTCGACGACCGACCTCATCGCGATCGAGACCGCCCTGTCGGAGCGGCAGGCCAATCTGGAAAGCCTCCAGGCGCAGCGCCGTTACCTCTCCGAGCAGGTCGACCTGTCGACGATCACGGTGGACTTCGGCTCGAAGGATGCCGCTCCGATCGACGAGCCCGAGGGCTTTGTCGACGGACTCGTCGCCGGCTGGACCGCGCTCGTCGGATTCCTCGGCGCCGCCCTCATTGCGTTCGGGGTGGCTCTTCCGTGGCTCGCGGCAGTCGCAGTGCTCGCGCTCGTCGCGCTCGTGATCGTGCGTTCGGTGCGCCGATCACGACGCGCGACGACCACGGCGCCGCCGGAGGAGAGCAGCGGGGGCCGCACCGACGGGGAGAAGGTCGTATCCGCGGACTGAGCCCGGGTCGGGAGTGATCCGACCGGCCGCCCGGTCAGGCCGACCGGGCCTGCTCACGCTCAGACCGCGTCGGCCACCGGACGACCGGTAACCGGGGCCGCGACGAGCGCCAGTCCGTGGAACACGGCGAGGTGCTCGACCGCCGACTCGCGCTCCGCCGCCAGCTGCTCGGCCGACCAGCCGAGCGCGGAGGCGACGACAGAGGCGAGCTCGTCGAACACCGGCTGGGTGAGCCCACCGGCGAAGGCGATGATCGTGCGTCGCAGGAACAGGTCGCCGAGGTGCACGACAAACTCACGCTCACACAGGTACTCGATCTCGCCAGCGCTGAAACCCTCGAGCGCGCCGAGCGGCTGGTCACCGGCAGTCTGCAGGAACGCGATCACGTCGGCGGCCGTCGTGCCGTAGCGGGCAAGCAGCTGCGCGGTGCGAGCCCGGCCGAGTCCGCCGGAGTGGTTCGCGATCCAGGCATCCGTCTCCGCTCCCGCCGCGGGGAAGCCGACGCCGCCGCCCATGGCGAGGTCCTCGGTGCTCACGCGCCGGTCGACACCGAGAATCTCGAGAGTGTCGGTGCTGATGTGTTCGGAGAGCGCACGGAACGTGGTCCACTTACCGCCGACGAGGCTCAACATCTTCACCGCTCCGCTCTCGCCGAACGGAGTCTTCTCGATGCGGTAGTCACGCGAGACGAAGCCGGGTGCGGCATCCTCGCTCGGCAGCGGGCGCACGCCGGAGTAGCGGAAGACAATCTGCGACCGGTCGACGGGGATCTTCGGGAACACGTGGGAGACGAGTTCGAAGAAGTAATCGACCTCGTCCTCGGTGCAGACGGCGGGCTCGCCCATGTCGGCCGGGATGTCGGTGGTTCCGACGAGCACCTTGCCGTTGAGCGGGTAGATCAGCACGATGCGGCCGTCGTTGTTCTCGAAGAACACTTCGCCGCCGGCGCAGGCGGCGAAGAGCGCCGGGTTGTCGAGCACGATATGGGAGCCCTTGGTGCCGCCCATGAACTCGGTCGGCCGTCCGAGCGCCGTGTTCGTGAGGTCGGTCCACGGGCCGGTGGTGTTGACGACGACGCTGGCCGACACCGAGAACTCGGTGCCCGTGACGGTGTCGCGCAGCAGCACGTCGTCGCCGCGCACGCCGATCGCCTCGATGTAGTTGGCGCTGCGGGCGTGGGGCCCGGTGGCGCGGGCGTCGGCGACGAGGTCGAGGGCGAGCCGCTCGGGGTTCTCGACTGCGGCGTCGAAGTAGGTGGCGGTGTACTTGACGTCGCGGCGCAGCTCCGGAAGCTTGGCGAGCGAGGCCGCGCGGCCTTTGAACTGGTGGCGCGGCACGTTGCCGCCGTCGCGGGAGAACGAGTCGTAGCCGGTGAGGCCCAGCTTGATGAGCAGGGCGCCGCGCTCCTTGGGCTTGCCCTGCTGCTTGTGGGTGAGGAAGCGCAGCGGCGCGGACAGGATGCCCGAGAAGGTGGAGAAGATGGGGATCGTCGTCGGCAGGGGCTTCACGTAGTGCGGCGCGAGGCGCAGCAGCCGGTTGCGCTCCTGGACCGACTCGCGGACCAGGCGGAACTCGCCGTTCTCGAGGTAGCGCACCCCGCCGTGGATCATGTGCGAGGAGGCCGCCGAGGCGCCGGAGCAGAAGTCACCCCGCTCGACCAGCACCACGTCGACGCCCTGCAGTGCGAGGTCACGGAAGGTCGCGATGCCGTTAATCCCCCCACCGATGACGATAACTTGGGCAGTCGGCGCGGAGACGATCGCAGCGACGTCGGGTCGGAGTCCGGAAACGGATGCCGTGGTCTTCGATTCTGTGCTCACTAGCGCAACACCTTTGTTTGAGTGATGGATCCCCGGAGCGGGAATTGCTGACTGATACAGTGTGACCGCCCGCACAAAACCGATCAACTGTCTTGCACATACGTGCAGGACAAGGAGAGGCCGATCATCATGGCATCCGTCCTATCCGACTACGATCCCGACAAGGCGCGCGATGCCCTCCGCGCCGCCCAGCTCTACTACCTGCAGGACATCACGATGGAGGCGATCGCCCAGGAGCTGCATACGTCGCGATCCTCGGTGTCGCGGCTGCTCAGTTTCGCCCGGGAGAGCGGCCTCGTCGAGATTCAGGTGAAATCCCCCGCCGACCGGATCTCCACCGCCCAGCGTCGGCTGCGCGATCGTTTCGGCATTACCGCGCACATCGTTCCGGTTCCGAACTCCACGAACGAGGTCGACCGGCTCGAGCGCGTCGCGGTCTCGGCTGCACGTATTCTCGCGCCGTTCTTCGACTCGAATATGACCCTCGGCATCGCCTGGGGCGGCACCATGAGCGCCGTGAGCCGCCACCTTCCCGATAAGACCACCCACAACTCGACGGTCGTCCAGCTCAACGGGGCCGCCAACACGCACACGCTCGGGATCGTCTATGCGAGCGAGATCATGAGCCGTTTCGGCGTCGCCTACGGCGCGACGGTCGAGCAGTTCCCCGTGCCGGCGTTCTTCGACGATCCGGCCACTAAAGATGCTCTCTGGAGGGAGCGAGCCATTCGACGCGTGCTCGATATCCAGACGCGCATGGACATCGCGCTGTTCGGGCTCGGCTCGACGAGCGCGGCCGTGCCCAGCCACGTGCACATCGGCGGCTACCTCGACAAGAGCGACTACGCGGCGCTGGCGGGCACCGATGTTGTCGGCGATCTCGCGACCGTGTTCTACCGCAGCGACGGCAGCTACGACGGCATCGAGATGAACTCGCGGTCGAGCGGGCCAGACCTCGACCTCGTGGCGAGCGTGCCGCGACGGGTGTGCGTGGTCTCGGGTCGGTCCAAGCTTCCGGCGCTGCGCGGCGCCCTCGCCGCGGGGCTCGTCACCGATCTCATCGTGGACGAGGCCACCGCGCACCTACTCGCCGACACCGCCTAGGCGGCCCGTCGGCTGGCGGGTCGCACGGGTTCTGACCAGACTGTGGCGATGACGTCGACTAATTGGGCAGGCAATCTCAGCTATTCCGCCTCGGATCTTCTCGAGCCGGGCTCGGTCGACGAGCTGCGCGAGATGGTGGCGGCGACGCCCCGCATCCGCGCCCTCGGCTCCCGGCATTCGTTCAACCGGATCGCCGACACGACAGCGGTGCAGGTCTCGACGGCAGGCATCCCGCTCGACATCGAGATCGACGAGACCGACCGCACCGTCACCGTCGGATCCGGTGCCACGTACGGGGAGTTCGCCCGGCAGCTCGATCGGGCCGGATGGGCGCTGCACAATCTCGCCTCGCTGCCGCACATCTCCGTGGCGGGTGCGATCGCCCCCGGCACTCACGGCTCCGGCGACCGCAACGGCTGCCTGTCGACCGAGGTCGCCGCAATCGAGATGGTCACGGCCGACGGCGGCATCCTCACCCTCCGGCGCGGCGATCCGGACTTCGACGGTGCCGTCGTCTCCCTCGGCACGCTCGGCATCGTTGCGCGGGTGACCCTCGACATCGAGCCGACGTTCGAGGTGCAGCAGGATGTCGTCGAGAACCTGTCCTGGCATGCCCTGACCAGCAATCTCGATGCCATCGCCGCCAGCGCCTACAGCGTGAGCGCCTTCACCCACTGGGGCGACGACGGCGCAACGCAGGTGTGGCTCAAGCGCCGATCTGACGGCCCCCCGCCCACCGGAGACTTTTTCGGGGCGTCCCCAGCCGAGCTCCAGCGGCATCCGTTGCCCGGCGTGCCGGCCGGCAACACGACAACCCAGTTGGGCGTGCCCGGCCCGTGGTGGGACCGTCTGCCCCACTTCAAGCTCGGGTTCACCCCGAGCAATGGCGAGGAGCTTCAGAGCGAGTACCTGGTTCCGCGGCGCCACGGCGTCGAGGCGATCGAGGCGGTGCGTGCGCTCGCGCCGCTTATCCGCCCTCACCTGTTCGTGTCGGAGCTGCGGACGATCGCTGCGGACAACCTCTGGCTCAGCCCGAGCTATGGCGAGGACTGCCTCGGGATCCACTTCACCTGGAAGCTGCACGTCCCCGAGGTCGAGGCGCTGCTCCCGGTCATCGACCACGCGCTGTCGCGCTTCTCCGCGCGGCCGCACTGGGGGAAAGTCTTCGACACCGATCCCGCCCGCATCGGCGAGCTCTACCCGCGGCTGGTCGAGTTCCGCGAGCTCGCCGACCGGCTCGATCCCGGCGGCAAGTTCCGCAACGGATTCGTGGACCGCTGGGTGTTCGGCGCCTGAGACGCCGTCGCGAGACCGGATGCCCGCGCCGCCGGCCTACACAAGGGCAGCGGGCAGCGCGAGGCGGTCGAGGTCGACGCGCTGGTCGTCCAGCTGACGATCAACCAGGTGATGGGTGACGAGCACCACAATCTGTCCCGACAGTGCGGCCCTGAGATCGTCCATGAGGGTGCTGGCGGTCTCGGCGTCGAGGTGCGCCGTCGGCTCGTCGAGCAGAACGACCTCGGCGCGAGTGAGCAGGGTTCTCGCCACAGCGAGCCGCTGCCGCTCGCCACCGGACAGGTGCGCTCCCTCCGACCCAATGCGCGTGTCGAGGCCGAGCGGAAGCCGCCCGACGACACCGCCGAGACCGGCTCGCCGGAGCGCGAGCAGCATCTCGCTCTCGTCGGGGGCATCCGTCCGCGCCCGGGCGATCAGCAGGTTCGCTCGCACGGTCGAGTCGAAGAGGTGCCCCTCCTGGGGGCACCACGACACGTGGCGGCGGAGTTCGCGCGGGTCGATCCGCCGGGAGTCACGTCCCCCGAGGAGGTAGGAGCCCGCGTCCGGGGCGAGGTAGCCGAGCAGGAGGGTGAGCAGCGTCGACTTGCCGGAGCCGGATGCCCCGCTCACGACGAGCCACTCCCCTGTCTCGACCGTGGCGCTGACGCCGTGGAATGCTCGCACGGGTGCGTGCGGCCAGCGGGCCGCGACAGCGCGAAGCTCGAGCTCGACGACGTCGGCCAGGGCCGTGGTGGCGAGTCGCGTCTGGGCGAATGGCGTCTGAGAACCGGGCAGCTCCCTGGCCGCGGTGAGCCGCGCGGCCCGGCGCAGGGCCTGCCGCAGCGACGGCCACTGCTGCACGGCGTCGACCACGGAGAGCAGCGGGTCGAGCAGCGCGAGCGGAAGCAGCACGAGCACGGCGACGACTTCGATCGGCAGCGTGCCCGCGCGCACGGCGGGCGCGCTCACGGCGAGCATCCCGGCCGCGGTGGAACAGCTGGCCGCGATGAGCACGGCGCCGCCGAGGCCCAGGGCCCAGGCGCTGCGGCGGGCGGTCTCCCCTGCGTTCGTATCAAGGTCGCGCAGCTCGGCGCGCACCTGAGCGTCTACCCCGTTGGCGCGCAGCTCGGCCCGGGCGGCGATCATGGCCGCGAACCGGCGGGTGACGGTCGACCTGATCGCCTGCTGCCCCCGGCTGGCCGCGCGATCGGCCGCGAGCGCCACGGCGGGAGCGATGATCAGGCACACGACGAGGCAGGCCAGGAGCAGCGGCAGGGCGGGGGCGTGCAGCAGCCCGACCGCCACGACGGAGGCAAGGCCGACCGCGACGCCGACGATCGGCGGCACGAGAACGCGCGGCGCGAGGTCGCGCACCTGGTCGGCCGTGACGACGAGGTAGTCCAGTGCGGTGCCGCCGCGCATCATCTTGCGGGACGTCGCCCCCTGCGCGGCGAGCGAGCGCCACAGCCGGGTGCGCAGTCCCGTGACCGCCACGAAGATGGCGTCATGGGTCACGAGGCGTTCGCCGTAGCGCAGCACCGAGCGCCCGATACCGAAGAACCGCACACCGACGATCGCGACCAGCAGGTACATGATCGGCGGTTGCGTGCTCGCCCGCACGATGAGCCAGCCAGACACCGCCGTGAGTGCGACGGCGAAAAGGGCGGCGAGGGTGCCGAGCAGGATGGCGAGGGCGAATCGTCCCGCCGCCGGGGTGAGCACCTCCCGCAACAGCCGAAGGGTGCCGGGCACAGCGACCCGGTCGGACTCCTCGCCGAGCGTGGAGGGGTGCGCACCCGTCGGTGGGTCGACCGGCGGCCGCGACCCATCGGGCGAGGCGACAGCCTCCGCCAGCGAGCCGGCGGACACCGGGCCGCGTTCGTTCCGCCGGCCCGGTGTCGCCGCCCCGAGCCGCACGACGTGCGAGGCGAGGGCGGTGACGGATGCCTCGTGCGAGGCGACGACGACGGTCGCCCGGCCTCGCAGCCCGGAGATCGCCCGTTCGATCACGAGGCTGGTCTCGTCGTCGAGGTGGGCGGTCGGTTCGTCGAGCAGTACGAGCACGGCGCCGTCGTCGACGCGGAGCAGCGCTCGCGCGATGCCCACCCGCCGCAGCTCCCCCGGGCTCAGCTGTGCCGGGTCGGAGTCGGCCACGAGGTCGATCCCGAGCTGCCGGAGCACCGCGTCGATGCTCTGCTCGGTTGCCGCGGCGCCCCCGTAGAGACGAAGCTCAGCTCGCACGGTGTCGCCGACGGTGTGCGGATGCTGCGGCACCCAGGCGACACGGGCGCGGTCGACGCCTGCGACGGTGCCCGCGATCGCGGCGTCCTCGCCGTCGCCGAGCACACCCGCGAGAACCGCGAGAATGGTGGACTTGCCGCTTCCGCTCGCGCCGGTGATCGCGGTGATCTGCCCCTCCGGCAGCTCGAAGCGGACGTGGTCGACGGCGGGCCCGCCGCGGCCCTCGTAGAGCACGGTCAACCCGCGCACCGCGATCGTGTCCGCGGCGGCGACCGGGCTGACCGGAACGGGAGCGTCGATGAGCGCGCGCGCCTGGTCGAGGGCGAGCACGCCATCCCTCGAGGCGTGGAACGCCGCTCCCAGGTCACGGAACGGGGCGAAGCACTCCGGCGCGAGAATGAGCACGAGGAGGCCGACCTCGAGCGGCAGGGTGCCGTTCACCAGGCGGGTGCCGATGAACACCGCGACGACGGCAACGGAGATGGTCGAGATCAGCTCGAGCGCGAGCGACGACAGGAACGCCGTGCGCAGGGTAGCCATGGTGCGGACACGGTAGTCGTTCGAGATGCGGTCGAGGGCCGCGGTCTGCTCCTCGACGCGGCCGAGCCCGACAAGAACAGGCAGCCCCCGCGCGAGTTCGACGAGGTGGTCGGAGAGCCGGCCGAGGGCGACGGATGCCGCATCGACGTCATCCTGGGTCTGCATGCCGATGAGCGCCATGAACACGGGCACGAGCGGCACCGTGAGCACGATGATGAGCGCGCTGACCCAGTCGGCCGAGAGGATCATCACCCCGACCATGAGCGGCACGACCGCGACGTTGGTGATCGCGGGGAGCACCGTTCCGAAGTACTTGTCGAGCTCGTCCAGCCCGCGGGTCGCGAGTGTCGTCGTGCCGCCGCCCGAGCCGCCGCCACCCTGCACGAGGCGATCGGCCAGATCGCGCCGGATCGCCTCCTTCGCACCGAGGGTGGCCCGCGCCGCGTAGGCCCCGGTCGCCCAGCTGGCGAGGGCGCGGAGCAGCGCGGCGGCGACCGCGACAAGCAGGGCGTCTCTCCACACGTCGTCCCCGGCGATGACGCTGACGATTCCGCGGGCGAGCGAGCCGGCGAGCAGCACGAGGGCCGCCGCCTTGACGGCGCTGAGCACGCCGAGCACGTACAGCGTCCTGAGGCCGGAGGGCCCGAAACCTGCCCGCAGCATCCCCGGCGCACGCCGCCCGGGCCCGCCGGGAGTCACTCGCCGGTCGCGGGACGGACCACGTGCGCCGCGGGGATGTGGTGGTCGCTGACCCGCTGGCGGAACACCCAGTAGGTCCAGCCCTGGTAGACGAACACGAGCGGGAGGCCGAATGCGGTCACCCAGGTCATCACGGCGAGCGTGTAGTCGCCGCTGGAGGCGTTCTGAATGGTCAGGTCGAACGCGTGGTCGAGGGTCGATGGCAGCACGACCGGGAAGACCGCCGCGAAGATCGACGCGGCGCCGGCCACGAGGAAGACGGCGACGCCGATGAAGGCGCGCCCCTCCCGGCCGACGCGGCCGTTGAGGTACCCCCAGAGCACGGCGACGACGGCGACGGCGACGAGCGCCCAGGTGATGATGGTGCCGGTCTGGAACTGCACGACGAGCACCCAGCCCACGATGGGCAGCAGCGCGACCGGGGTCCAGCGGGTGAACCAGCGGCCGGCGGCTGCCCGCACGGTGCCGTCCGACTTGAGTGCGAGGAAGGTGGACGCGTGCACGAGGCAGAATCCGACCACCGCGAGCCCGCCGAGCACGGCGTACCCGTTGAGCCAGGCGAACGCTCCGCCGACGCGGTCGCCATTCTCGTTGAGCGGCAGTCCCGTCGTGGTGAGGGTGAGCATCGCGCCGACGCCGAACGCAACGACGAATGATCCGAGCCCGAGGGCGAGGTCCCAGCTGCGGGTCCACCGCTCGCTGCTGCCCTTGCCGCGGTATTCGATCGCGACGGCGCGGAAGATGAGCCCGAGCAGCACGAGGGTGAGCGGCACGTAGAGGGCCGAGAACAACGACGCGTACCAGAACGGGAAGGCCGCGAAGGTCGCGGCGCCGGCGGTGATGAGCCACACCTCGTTGCCGTCCCAGACCGGTCCGATCGTGTTGAGCATGACGCGTCGCTGGGTCTCGCTTTTGGCGGTGACGAGCATGTGCATCCCGACCCCGAGGTCGAACCCCTCGAGCAGCAGGTAGCCGATCCAGAGGGCGGCGATGGCGATGAACCAGACAGTGGGCAGAACGTCCATGGAGGAGCTTCCTCGTCCTAGTAGGCGAACGACAGGACGTCGTCGCTCGGTGTGGCGTCGGGATGGTCGGGGTCGTCGTCCTTGCGGTCCAGGTCCGGCATCGCCGAGACCACCCCGCCACGCACGTATTTGACGATGAGCTTGACCTCGAACACCATAAGCACCCCGTAGACGAGGGTGAGGGCGACGAGGGAGAACAGAATCTCGACGAAACTCACGCCGGGCGACACGGCTGCCGCGGTGAACATGAACACCCCGTCGACGCCGGACGGATTCGGGTTCGGCGCGACCACGAACGGCTGCCGCCCCATCTCGGTGAAGATCCAGCCCGCCGAGTTGGCTGCGAACGGTGCGAGGATGCCGACGACCGCGAGCTGCATGATGCCCTTCGACTGCGGCACCGTGCCCTTTCGGGTGAGCCAGAGGGCGACGACCGCGGCGAACGCCGCGAGCCCGCCGAAGCCGATCATGAGGCGGAACCCCCAGTAGGTGACCGCCATGATCGGCACGTACTGGATCTCGTCTCCGGCGCGTGCGCCGAGCAGCGCCTCGTTGGGCAGGTTGGTGCCGAAGTTGGCCTGGTACTCGGGCACGAGGTCGGCGACGCCCTTGATCTCGGTCGTGAAGTCGCCGTGTGCGAGGAACGACAGCAGCCCGGGAATCTCGATGATGCTGACGACGTCATTGCAGTCGCGCGACCCGAGGTCGCCGATCGCGAGCACCGAGAAGCTCGTTCCGGTCTTGCAGGCCGCCTCGGCCGCCGCCATCTTCATCGGCTGCTGGTCGAACATGAGCTTTGCCTGGATGTCGCCGCTCACGGCGACTCCGCTGAACGCGACGACCGCGACGATGGCGCCCATGCGCAGCGACTTGATCCAGACCGAGTGATCGACCTTGTCGCGACCACGGATGGTGGCCGACGATCCGACGACGACCCGGCCACCGGCATCCACCGAGTCGATCCCGTCGCGGCGGCGCTGCCACAGCTGGTACCAGGAGATGCCGATCAAGAACGCGCCGCCGACCGCGAATGCCCCGAAGATCGTGTGAATGTAGGCGGAGATCGCGGTGTTATTGGTGAGCACGGCCCAGATGTCGACCATAACGGGGCGGCCGTCGATGATCTCGACACCCACCGGATGCTGCATCCAGGAGTTCGCGACGATGATGAAGAACGCTGAGACAACCGAGCCGGCCACGGCGATCCACAGGGTGGCGAGGTGCACTCGCTTGCTGAGCCGGCCCCAGCCGAAGATCCACAGGCCGAGGAAGGTCGACTCGAAGAAGAAGGCGAGCAGTCCCTCCATGGCGAGTGGGGCGCCGAAGACGTCGCCGACGAAGCGGGAGTACTCACTCCAGGCCATGCCGAACTGGAATTCCTGCACGAGGCCGGTCGCGACGCCCATGATGAAGTTGATCAGGTAGAGCTTGCCCCAGAATTTTGTCATCCGCAGGTAGCGTTCCTCGCCCGTGCGCACCCACAGCGTCTGCATGATCGCGACGACGGGGCCGAGCCCGAGCGTGAGCGGGACCATCCAGAAGTGGTAGACCGTGGTGATGCCGAACTGCCAGCGGGCGATTTCGAGAGGGTCCAACGTACACACCAATGCTTGGGCGGAAGAGCCAAATTTCTACGAAGCGTAGAACTCTTGTCTACACCATTGTCGACCCACTTCTACGCCACGTAGAAGCACAGGTTCGCCGGGGTATTCTTGATTACTTGTTAACGCGGCGCAGAACTGTAAGGGGCCCGATGGTCACGCTCGGAGAACTCGAGAGGACAGTCATGGACATCCTCTGGGAGTCCCCCGCGCCCCTGTCCGCCTACGAACTCCAGGACCGCCTTGCGGCGACTCCCGCTGGGAAGAAGCGGCTGGCGCCGACGACCGTGCTGACCGTGCTGTCGCGCCTCGAGAAGAAGAAGTTCGTCGCACGAGACCGCTCCTCCCGCCCGCACCGGTTTCTCGCCGCCCACACGCGCGAACACCACATGGCCGAGCTGATGCACCAGGTGCTCGGAACCGTGTCTGACCGCGCAGCTGTACTCGAGCGGTTCGTCGGACAGGCGAGCGAGGGCGAGGCCGAAACGCTGCGCAAGCTGCTCGACCCCGGCGCGCTCGACCCCGGCGCGCGCTGACCCACCTGACGACTCTGTGATCGCCGCCGCCGTCGCCCTCGCCGCACTCGCGGTAGTTCTGGCGTGGCCGGTTCCGGTCGCCCTCGCGCGCACCGCGTGGCCGTCCCGTGCGCCCGCCACCGCGTTGGCGCTCTGGCAGGCGATCGCCCTCGCCGGCGGGCTGTCGATGATCGGCGCGCTGCTCACGTTCGGCCTGGCTCCGTTCGGCAACACCCTTCTGGATGCGACACTGGCCGCGGTCGCGGGTGCAGCGGGCTCAAAACGCGGGCCGGGCCTCGAACCCGGAGGGTCGACGTTGTGGCCGCCCCCCATCTCGAACCTGCTGGCGCTCGTGGTCGCCGGGCTGCTCGCCGCCTATCTCGTCGCGAACCTCCTTCGCACTGCCCTGCTCATCGAGCGAGAGCGGCGGCGCCACCGCCAGCTCGTGCGGCTACTCAGCACTCCCGTTCCCGACCACCCGAACACCCGGCTGATCAATGTCGAACTGCCCGTCGCGTATTGCCTGCCGGGGAGCCCGCATCCGATCACGGTCTTCTCCGCCGGACTCGTGCAGCTGCTCGACGACGTGCAGCTTCGCGCCGTCATCCAGCACGAGAAGGCGCACCTTCTGCAGCACCACTACATCGTGCTGATGGCCTTCGACGCGTGGCACCGATCGCTGCCCTGGTTTCCGACCGCGAGCCGCGCGCGCACCGAGGTCGCCCTGCTCATCGAAATGCTCGCCGACGACCACGCCCGGCGCACGGTCGACGGCCGCACCCTCGCCGGTGCGATCGCACTCGTGGCGAGCGGCGCGGCTGGCGGGTCAGAAAACGGCACAGCCAGCGCCATTGACACCGACCTCGCCAGCCACCACGCTCATCAGCAGCGCGCGAGGGTGACCAGGCTCATCGGCGACGCGCCGGGCCTGTCGCGCCCGCGGCAGACCCTCGTTCTCGCCGGAGCGATCGCGCTGGTCGCGGTGCCGACAGTGTTGCTGCTGACGCCGGCACTCGCGGGCTGAACACGGCCGGTGGCCGCAGCTCCCGCGTTGGGGCGCGTTGCGGCGTTCGTCATGATCGCCCCCAGCCCTCCAGTGCAGTGACAACGCTCTCGACGAGCCTCACGAAGCTGCGTTCAAGATCGACTGGCAGCTCAAAGCCGCCCGCCCTCTCGAGGTCGACAGTCAATTAGCTCGCGACATATCGGTTCAATCCGCTCCGTGCGCCTCCGCGCGCCAGCGCCCGTCGAGCGCGTCATCAACCTCGGTCGCGAGCGCGTTCAGCCGGGAGCGGTCCGCCTCGATCCACTCCTGCCGGGCCATCGATTCCCGCATCCGGGCCAGCTGGTCGCGCACCGCGGCACGCACGGCGGGGACCTCGCCGTTCCAGGCGACCTCTTGCAATAGCCGCAGCAGCCGGGCCGTGACCGCGGCGTCGGCTATGCCGTAGAGGCGCGGTTGCGCGATCACGAGGTCGAGGTAGTGGGCGAAGGTCGGTCGGTGCACGATCACGCATACCAGCTCGCTTTCGTCGCGAAGCAGCCGAGGCCCGAGGTCGCGGGCCGCGAGGTCGCACAGGAGCGCCGCGGCGTGCCCCAGCGTGTGTACCGCCGTCGTCGGATCGTTGATGCCAGGCGAGAGCGCCTTGACCGCCACATCGATGAGCTGGCGGAGTCCGAATCCGGCATCCTGCACGATGGTGCGCTCCGATCCGCTCGACACCGCCGCGGCCACACTGCTGCGCAGCTCGGCCAGGTCGTCCTCGGCGATCTCGGTTCCCGGCTTCTGCGGCCAGAGCGTCGCAAGGGGCACGCCCCGCACCAGGGACGCACCGGGGAGCGCATCGATCCGGATGACCACGGAGTGCGCGGTCGCCAGGTCGAGCAGGGAATGCTCGTCGACCGTCAGGAGAAACCCGGATTTCGCGGCGTCCACGAGGATCTCGGTCGAGCGGCCCCCGGTCGGCACGATCACTGTTTCCCCGGGGCCATCGGGAAAGCTGCGCTCAAGCTCGGCGAATGTCTCCGCGTGCACGGTGCTCAGCATCGTCTCGATCCGCAACTCCCGCACGAGATGCGCGAGGAAGACCACGAGCCCGATCACGCTCGCAACGGCAAGCACGTAGGCGAGCGTGGTCGACATCAGCGGGATGAACACGTCACGCTCGTCGTCGCCGGTACGCACGGTCCGTAGCACCGTCAGGGAGAAGACGAAGGTACCGAGCAGCAGCCCGAGAGTCGCATGCACGACGCTGTCGCTTGTGAACGTGCGCAGCAGTCGCGGCGAGAACTGGCTGCTCGCGAGCTGAATGGTGACGACGGTGAGCGAGAAGGTCAGCGCGGTCACCGTGATGAGTGAGCCGGCGATAGCCTGGAGCACCGCACGGGAGGCATCCGCGCCCCCTTGGAACAGGTAGACGGTGAGCCACACGGGCAGGTTGTCGTCGATCGCCTCATCAAGAATGGGGAGGGCGATTCCGATGGCGATCGCGAAGGCGATCGCGATGCTGGGAACGGGCCAGAGTTGTGCCCGGAGGCTCTCTGTTATGCGTCGGCCGCCGGCCCGCCGCGGGGTACTCGAGGCCATGTCGCCCTTCGCCTTAGGTCTATAGGTAGCTCGACGCTACACGAGAAAAGGTCGAACCGAGAAAATTTGCTGTGACACCAGATCGCCATTTCCTACCTTCAGCTGCCTCAACCGACGGCTGCACTTCTTGGGACCGATGGGCGAAACTAGATTCATGTGGTTCGACTCGTGGTCCGACATCTTCCGAACGCTCATCATCGGCTCTGCCTCCTACCTGACCCTTGTGCTGGTACTGCGAGCATCCGGAAAACGCACGCTCAGCCAGCTGAACGCGTTCGACTTCGTCGTGACCGTCGCCTTGGGCTCCACTTTCGCCACCATTCTCCTGAGCACCGACGTCACCTGGGCCGAGGGGTTCGCGGCTCTGGGGCTGCTGGCCAGCATGCAGTTCCTGGTGGCCTTCGTATCCAGTCGCTGGCAGGGCGCCCGGGCTCTCGTGACCTCGGAACCGGTCACGCTCCTTCGCGAGGGTGCGCTGCAGACGGCCGAGATGCGAAAGAATCGTCTGAGCGAATCCGAGATCCTTCAGGCCGTGCGCAGCAGCGGATGCGGGGATCTGGCCCAGGTCGCCACGGTCGTTCTCGAAACCAACGGGACGTTGACCGTCATCACGACGGACAGGTACGGAGATGGCTCAGCGATGAAAGGGGTGGTCAACAATCGATGATGTGAAGGTCGACTCAGCGCTGCGCGAGGCGGAATTGACCCGGGCCGAGTCGTTCGCGAAGTCGCTCGACAAACCGATGGGGATACTCGGTCTGCTCTTTCTGTTCGTCGTCCTCGGACAACTGGTGGCGACCCAGGAAGCCCTCGTCACCGCACTGACCATTCTCGGCTGGGTCTTCTGGCTCGTCTTCGTCGCCGAATTCCTCCTGCGGGCCTACGTTGCGCGCTTCCAGCTCAAGTTCTGGAAGAAGAGCTGGTGGCAGGTGATCTTCCTGCTTGTGCCCTTCCTGAGGTTCTTCAGATCGCTCCAGGCACTGAGGCTGTTCCGTCTCTCCCGAGTGGGGCGCTTAGGCGCCATCCTGTCGGCAAGTGTGCGGGGCACGCGCTCCGCCGGCCGGCTGATGACCAGTCGCATTGCGTGGCTGGTGGCGGTAACTGCTGTCGTCGCGCTCGGATCAAGCCAACTTCTGTACGCGACTGGCGCCTACGACAGCTACTCAGATGCACTCTTCGAAGCAGCCCTGACGACGGTGACCGGGTCGGGGATCACGTCGACAGATGGATTCCCGCGGGTGCTTCACATCACGCTGGCAACATACTCGGTGGCCGTGTTCGCCACCCTCGCCGGAACCCTGGGCGCGTTCTTCCTTCGAGGAACACCCTCGGAGGCCGAGCCGCGCACCAGCACCAGCGCCAGCACCAGCACCAGGTGAGTCATCCCCTGTGGGAGAAGGCAAAAAGAGAAGCAGCTTGGCGCGGGATCTAACCCGAACCAAGCTGCTTCATGCGATTTACCGAGAACTCTCCCGAGATTTCCCGAAACCGCTGGTGTGGACCCTAGGAGATTCGAACTCCTGACCTCCTCGATGCGAACGAGGCGCGCTACCAACTGCGCCAAGGGCCCGCAGTGCTTTTACGATATCAGGATTCCACGGGGCCGATGTGCGCGTCGGCGCCGGGTCGGGCTCAGACGGCGCGACGGCGGCGCAGGGCCTCGTCGAGGTTGGTGATAGCGCTCGGGGTCTCGTCGACGATGCCCATCCTCGCGAACCTGCTTTCTGGGGCCGCTGCGGGACGGACGATCGGAATGACCTTCTCGCTCAGCTCGGCCGCCCGGGCGGCGCGCTCGGTCTTCTCCGCCTCGGCGAGCAGCCGGGTGCGGGTCTCGGCGATGGCCGCTGCTGAGGCGACGGACTGGGTCCGCGGCTTCGACAGGTAGAGCGGCTTGGGCACCGGAACGGGCGTCCAAGCCGGGTCGCTCACTGGTGTCGATGCGTTCTGCTCGAGGGAGAAGTCGACCAAGCGGCTCGAGGCCGGGCGGTCGATCAGGGTGAACGCGCGGCGGCGACGGTCGCGAGCGACCGCCGCCATCGCGCGCAGGAGCAGCACGGATGCCGTGGCCGCGAGCAGCCCGCTCGCGATGAGGGTCGTGGAGACGCCGGCGGCGACCGGAGCGAATCCGAGGCCGACAGTGGCGAGCGACAGGGCGAGCAGCGCCGTCGTCGCGGCCCGGGAGCGGCGCAACCGCTTCGCGGCGGGCGACGTCGGCGCGAGTGTCGACGCGACTGCGGGCGCGAGGGTCGCGGGTGTCTGGGCTGCTGCGCGGCTCATCGCCGACTCTCGCGCACGTTCGGTCGCCCGGGCCCGCTCGAACTCCTGGCGGAGCAGCTTCTGCTGGGCAGCAACGCTGCGGGCGGTGGCTTCCGCGCGCACAGATTCGGGCACCTCGGCCGTCTCGGCCAGAATTCGCAGGGTCTGCTGCAGCCGCACGGCGTTGCGTTCGGTGGAGAGGTACTCACGCCGGCGGAACCAGGTCGGGATCAGGTAGACGAGCCAGAGAACCGCCGCGAGAGCGATGACAACGCTTGATCCAATACCCTCGAGTCCCATGTCTATACGGTAGGTGCCGTGACCGAAAATCGGCCCGATTCGTGAAGGTGTGTCAGCCCGACGCGCCGAGTCGCAGCGGAACCCCCGCCGCGTTTCGGTCGCTCTCCGGAATCACCGCGTTTGCCGCGGGCACGCGGCCATCCAGCCAGCGGCGGAGCACGCCCGTGGGGAGCTCCTCGACGACGAGCGCGAAGCAGAAATGGTCGCGCCAGTCGCCGTTGATGTGGATGTAGCGACGGCGGAGCCCTTCGTAGCGGAAGCCGAGCTTCTCGACCACCCTCAACGAGGGAACATTTTCCGGACGAATGCAGATCTCCATGCGGTGCAAACCCGCGCGAAAGAAGCAGAAGTCAGTCGCGAGCGCCACCGCGGTGGGGGTGACGCCCTTGCCCGCAAACCGCTCCGACACCCAGTATCCGATCGTCGCCGAACCGAGCGAGCCGTATGTGATCGACGACACGTTCAGTTGACCCGCGAACTCGCCGTCATATTCGATCGCGAACGGGAGCCCGAGGCCTGCGCGCCCGTTCGCCTGCAGACCGCGGATGCTGGCGCGCGTGTCGAAGCTCATCGGGCCGTGCGGGTTGGTTGCCTCCCACTTGCGCAACCAGCCGCGGTTGTCGAGCAGCTCGCGTTCGAGCGCGCGCGCATCACGAAGACGGATTGGTCGGATCGTCACCGCACCTTCACGCAATGTGGGAATCGGCGTCGCCATTTCGTCAGTCTAGATTGCCCGCGAAGTCCTTCAACCACGGACGAAGGTCGGGCCCAAGATCCTCGCGCTCGACCGCAAGCTGCACGATCGCCTTGATGTAATCGAGCCGGTCGCCCGTGTCGTAACGGCGCCCGCGGAAGACGACGCCGTAGACGCCGCCGGTCGCCGGCGCCGCCGCCATCGTCTCGAGCGCGTCGGTCAGCTGGATCTCGCCGCCCTTTCCGGGAGGAGTCTCCTCGAGGATCTCGAAGATCTCGGGTCGAAGGACGTAGCGCCCGATGATGGCGTAGTTCGAGGGTGCGGTGCCCGGGGCCGGCTTCTCGACGAGTCCGGTGATGCGCACGACATCCTCGGTCTCGGTCTCCTCGATCGTCGCAACCCCGTACATGTGGGCGAGCGACGGGTCGACCTCGAGCAGCGCGACGATGCTCGCGTTGCGCTTTCCCGACTCCTCGATCATGCGCGTCAGCAGCACGTCACGGGGGTCGATGATGTCATCGCCGAGGAGCACCGCGAACGACTCCCGCCCCACGTGCATCTTCGCGCGGAGAACCGCGTGGCCCAGCCCCTTGGGGTCTCCCTGGCGCACGTAGTGCATGTCTGCGAGGTCGGTGGAGTAGTTGACCTTCTGCAGGCGGTCAGTGTCGCCCTTGCGCTCGAGGGTCGCCTCGAGTTCACCGACGCGGTCGAAGTGGTTCTCGAGGGCGTTCTTGTTTCGCCCGGTGATCATGAGCACGTCGCGCAGTCCTGCACCGACGGCCTCCTCGACCACGTACTGGATGGCCGGCTTATCAACAACCGGGAGCATCTCTTTGGGCATAGCCTTGGTCGCGGGAAGGAACCTCGTTCCGAGTCCCGCTGCGGGGATAACTGCTTTGGTGATCTCAAATGCCATGCCCCAAGGTTAGTCGGTCGAAGGTTTCTCGCAGATGAACCCTTCCGTCTGCCCTAGGATTGCGAGCATGACGGGTGACGCAAGCCACCAGAAACGCGCCCTCAGGGTGGAACTTCGAGAGCGTCGCCGCCAGTTGACCGACCGGGATCGTGACACCGCCGCGGCCGCACTGACCGCGCACCTCGTCGAACTCGCCACTCACCTGCGGGCTACATCGATCGCCGCCTACCTGCCCACGACTGACGAGCCCAACATCCGCCCGTTCGTGGAGTGGGCGATCGGCAGCGGCATCCGGGTGCTCGTCCCCATCTCCAGAGACGACGGCCTGCTTGACTGGGCCGTGACCGACGGCCGCCAGGAGACCGAGGGACTGTACGGCATGCCCGAGCCCGTGGGCGAGCTTCTCGGGCCAATCGCGATCAACGACGTCGACCTCATCGTCGTGCCCGCGGCGGCTGTCGACCGGTCCGGCATGCGGATGGGCTGGGGTCGAGGCTACTTCGACCGCACTCTCGGATCGATGGAACGCTGCCCGCCGGTCTATGCTGTGGTATTCGACACGGAGCTGGTCGACTCGGTGCCCATCGAGGTGCACGACAAAAGCGTGGACGGTGTCATCACACCGAGCGCGATCGTCACCTTCTAGTTCCCACCGGCATCAACACGGAGGTCCTCGTGCCCACCTATTCCTATCGCTGCACCGAGTGCGAGAACGCATTCGACATTCAGCAGGCGTTCACCGATGACTCGTTGACGCAGTGCCCCGCCTGCAACGGTCGACTGCGCAAAGTCTTCAGCGCGATCGGTGTGAGCTTCACCGGCTCGGGCTTCTACCGCAACGACTCCCGCGCTGACCAGACCTCCGCGGCCAACAAGTCCGAGTCCACCGGCGCGGGCAAGTCGGATGCTGGCGCCGCCAAGTCCGATTCCGGATCAGGGAAGTCCGATTCCGGCTCAGGCTCAGGCTCAGGCTCAGGCTCATCCAGCTCCAGCTCCGGCTCAGGCTCAGGCAGCTCCGGCTCGGGCTCGGGTAGCTCCGGCTCAGGCTCGGGTAGCTCCGGCTCGTCGGGAGCAGGCTCGTCCTCGTCGGCCAAGGCCAGCGCATCCGTCGCCAAGTAGGGCAGTCATGATCAAGGGTTTCAAAGAATTCATCCTGCGCGGCAACGTGATCGACCTGGCCGTGGCCGTGGTCATCGGCGCGGCATTCACGGCGATCGTCAACTCTCTCGTCACCGGCATCTTCAACCCGGCGATCGGCGCGCTATTCAACTCGGAGAGCCTGACCACGGCACTGGTGCTCACCATTCCGACCACCTCCGGAGAGCCGGCGAAACTCATGTTCGGCGCGGTCATTGCTGCGGCGATGCAGTTCCTGATCGTTGCCGCCGTCGTCTACTTCGCTCTCGTGTTGCCGATCAACCACCTCAAGAAGGCCGCGTTCCTCAAGCAGAAGCAGGAGGAGGAGGCGACACCCGCCGATCTCCCGCCCACGGAGACCGAGTTGCTCACTGAGATCCGCGACCTGCTCGCCGGGCGACCCTCGCCAGAGGGAAACCACAGCCAGCAGACCGCGCGCTAGCCACGAGGCTGGTGTGCCACGGGAGCCGGGCGGCCGGCCTCCACCATTGAAGGCCCCCGCCGCGCCAGATAGTGCGCGCGTCGGCACGGTCGTGCGTGTCACCCCCCCTCGCCCCATCGCTCGCCACGCCGGTCAGACGCGTCATCGCGGGTGGCGGGCCACCCGCGTCACCGCGCTACACCCGCGAATTGAAAGATTCGCTCCCGAATCGCAGGCTCGCGCGTGCACAACGCGCTATCGCGGGCACAACGCGCTATCGCGGGCACAACGCGCTATCGCGGGCACAACGCGCTATCGCGGGTAGAACATGCCAACGCCAGCCACGCGCGTCACCGCAACGCGAGACTCAACAACCCGCACCAATCGCCCGGCACGCCGGTCATGCGCGTCATCGCGGGTGGTGGACCACCCGCGTCACCGCGCTACACCCGCGAATTGAAAAATTCGCTCCCGAATCGCAGGCTCGCGCGGGCACAACGCGCTATCGCGGGCGCACCCTCAGCCCGCACCGCGTGTCAGCCCCAATGTGGCGGCTTGTCGGCCTTCAGCCGCTCGTCGTTCTCGTTCTCGGCGTGACGCGCGGGCTCGTTCTGCGGTGTCGGATCGCTTCCCGGCACGGCCTGCGTCGTGACGCGCCGACGCCGGCGCGTTCCCGCTGCTCGCGCGCGGACCTCATCCGCAGTCGCCGCGTCGCTTCGCGTGGCGTCCCCGGCCACCTCGCCCTCTCGCGCGACATCCGCTTCGACCGCACCCCGTCGCATGGCTTCACCCACCGACTCACCCCATCGCGTGGCCTCACCGGTCGCCGGGTCGCCCACCCCGGCGTCATCGACAGCCCCACCGGGCGCGCCCTGCAATCCCGGACGGTCGCTACTGGAGTGGGCGGTCAATGATCTGTATCGGCTCGGTGCGCGGCGCCTCGGTCACGCCGAGCATCGTCGCGATGCGGTCGGCGACGGCGTCGGGGTTGCTGAAGAGCTCGAACGAATGCACGCGCAGGTAGTGCCAGCCCAGCCGACGGAGCATCTCGGGGCGCAGGCGCAGCGACTCGCGCAGGCTCGACGGCTGGCCGCCCGATCCGATCATGAGCCGCGAGTCGGTCTCGATAGTGAGGCACATTCCGCCGTGCGATGCAACGAGTCCGAGCTTGCCGCGGTGCCCGACGGCCACGCGGAGGCCGCGAAGGCGCAGGCGGCGGGCGAGGTCGACGAGCATGGGATCGGTGCTCGCGGTCGGAATCTCGTCCAGGCGCCGCGCAGACGCATCGGCGAGAATCTCGGCCAAAGCGACAGCGCCATAGTTCATGCGCGATTCGTCGATGTCGGATGGCTCGAAGCAGGTCACGATCACCATCGAGCGCCGAGCGCGGGTCATGGCGACGGCGAGCAGGCGCTCGCCACCCGGATGCCCGAGGGCGCCGAAGTCCGACAGCATCCGTCCGTGCGGGGTGCGTCCGTAGCCGATCGAGAAGATCACCCGGTCGCGGCTCTCGGCCACCGCGTGGTCGATTGTCGTGACCGTGAACGGCTCCTCGGAGTCGCCGAGGAGGAACTCGTTGAGCTCCGGCCGGGTCGCGACGGCGGTGAGCACCGCCTGCTGAACCCGCACGACGTGCTTCGCGCTCGCGGTGATCACCATGAGAGATTCGCTGGAACGGGTTGCGGCGTGCTCGAGCACGAGCTCAACGACGCGATCGACCTCGGCATCGACGCTCTCGACCGCCCCGGAGTCATAATCGGGCATGCCATGACCGTTGGGCACGAAATCCAGTCGCAGGCTCGGATGACCGAGGAACGAACCCGCCCACGGCAGCGAGTCGATCTTGCCCGCGTAGAACCGCCGGTTGACGAGCTCGGCGAGGTCCTCACCGCCGGCCCGGTAGCTGCGGGTAAGCGAGAGCGTGGGCAGCAGAGTGGCGAGGCGCGCGAGGGCCGAGTCGGCGTGAGTGGCGTCGAGGTCGGGCTCGGCCGGGGGCAGCTCTGCTTTCTCGAAGTCGTCCGCGATCGAGATGCGGAAGGGCACGGGAGTCTGCGTCACCGGGTCGCCGAACGCGACGGCCTGCTTCGCCCGACGAATCGACCCGACGCTCTCGGCGAGGCTCATCGCGCCGGCATCCACGAGAATCACCGCGTCGATCGACATCGCGTCGGTGATGCTGTCGACCTCGTAGGGCGAGGCGAGCCAGACGGGCGCGATCGCCCTGGCGAGGTGCGGCGCGACATCCTGCAGGATCGACGAGGAGACCTCCGGGCGGCGCAACGCCATCTTGAGCGAAGCGGACTCGTCCGGCCAGTCGACGAGCCCGAGGTTCCAGTTCTCCGCGAGCTGCCAGCCGAGCAGCTGGGCACTGCCTGCGGCGTGTGCCTCGTCGACAAGGCGGAAGTCCGCCTCGAGCCGGTCGAGCACCGACGTGTTGGCACCGAGCAGGGCGCGATCGGAGTCGAGCAGCGACTCCAGCGCCGACTGCCACCAGGACAGCTCGAGTTCGGACGCGACCTCGTCGGCTGGTACGTGCCGCGAGGCGAGGTCGGCGATCAGGCCGTCGAGCTCGAGCATCCGCAGGCGCTGGCGAATCTCCACCCGTTCCTGGAGGTTGTTCAGAACATCGGACTCTGCGGCGAGGGCCGTCAGCCGGTCGCCGAGTTCCGCGATCGGCAGGTTGACGAGCTGTTTGCTCGGCACGGTGACCTGGAGCGGACGGTCAAGCGACGCGAGGTCCTGCTCGACGCGCTGCCAGGCGGCCTGCACATCGGCGATGCCGACGGGGATCTCCGGCGGCGCCCCCTCGGCGACGAAGCGCTGCCAGAGCAGCCGCTGCTGCTGGATGCGCACGAGGTTATCGTGGAGGTCGCCGATGTGCACGCCGGGACGCACGTACTCGCGGGCGAGCTTCTTGAGTCGGCGGCGGTTAGCACCTGACATCTCGGGCGAATCCCGACGCGCCGCGGTGGCGGTGATCAGCTCACTCAGCGAGCGCTCGAACACGACGGGCAGGAAGCGGTCGAGCGTGTCGCGGATCTCTGTGAGCAGGCGCAGGTAGACGCCGAGCTGCGAGATGTTCTCGAACGGGCGCATGTGGGTCGCGCCGATGAGCTCTCCGGCGCGCACGAGCAGCCTGGGCAGGTCGGTCTGGTGCAGCCGCTTGGCGAGGGCGTGGGCGCCGCTTGCCTCCTCGCTCGTCACGAAGGTCGCCCCGTACCAGGGCGAGTCGCCCGGGCCGTACTTGAACTCACCGAGCTGCGCGGCGTGCACCATCGCGGTCGCGGCCTCGACGCGCTCGGTGGCGAGGGCCTCGACCGAGCTGCGGCTGAGGCGCACCGTCGTCGACGGCGGCTGGGGCAGGAGGGCGAGCCGAGACAGCTCGCTCAGGCAGTCGAGCACCGAAATGCCGAGCACATCGTCGTCCTTGGCGATCGCTCCCCGGTAGTCGAGCAGCACGCGCCGCAGTCGCACGAGTGCCTCGTCGACCTCCCCGATCTGCGGTTGCTTCGCCTTCTCGTTGCGCCCGATCGACTGGATCAGGTCGCGCCGCAGCGTCGACGGCGAGACGGCGAGGCCGCCAAGCCCGATGTCGCCCAGGCGGGCGCGAATGCCGGACAGGCTGGAGCGCCGCGGGCTGACGACGAGCACGCGCTTGTTCTGGGCCACGAGGCTGCCGATCGCGTTGACGATCGTCTGGGTGCCCCCGGTGCCGGGTAGCGTCTTGACGACGACGGAGTTGCCGGCGGCGATCTGCGCGACGACGTTCTCCTGCTCGGAGTCCGCGTCGAGTAGCAGTGTGTCGGTCTCGGGTGAGCGGAGGTCCTGGTGCTGGGGATCGACCGGCGCGAAGCCCTGCTTCACGCTCCAGCGGGCGTTGGCATTGCCCGCGAGCGCGTCGAGAATCGGATTCTCGAGCTCGGCGGCATCGCGCACCATGCGGTTCTGCACGTCGGCGAACGACGAGACGACGAGCCGCGGCTGCACGTTGAACCACTCGAGGTGTGAGGTGAGCCCACGCAGCCGGTCGATAACCGGGTTGGGCTTGAACGAGCCGTCGGACTCGGCGAGCGCCGCAAACGCGGCGGCGTCGAGCTCGATATCGAACTGGGTCTTGAGAGCGCGCTCGAGCTCGGGATTCAGGAAGGCGACGCCACGCAGGCGCACTTCGAAGTCGCGGCCATAGCGCCGGATGGCGAGCGGGCGCAGCAGGATGGGCGCGCAGAAGTCCTCTGACTCGAATTGCCACTCGGCGATGCCGATACCGAGGTGGACGGAATCGATGCCCCGGGCAGTAGCGAGCTCGACGCCCTTCGTCGCGATCGCGCTCGCGGCCATCTTGGCCGCACGGAGGGCGAGGTCGTCGCGGATGAGGCTGGAGAGCAGGGTCGTCTTCCCCGTGATGAACTGCGCGAGCCCGCCCGGGTGGGTGGTGCTCAGCTCGATACGGGTGCGGGGGGCATCGACGAAGTGAAGCAACGGCGAGCGACCGCCGACGCGGGACAGCTCGTCACGCCAGCCCGTCCAGGTCGGCTCGGCGACGTTTCCAAGTCGGTAGGACGGGTCGCCCGACGCGAGGGAGTGGGGACTGGTCACTTGTCTCTCCGCATGGGTGGGGTTCTCGTCGGATTCGGACAGGGAGTCCCCCGTCTCTTCTCGTTTCTCAGCACGCCACACCTTGATACCTTAACGTGGGAACGCCGAATCCGCTGGGAGAAAGCGTGGAGTTTCACAGCACACGTAAAATGCTCGTCATGCTGGCACGCACCATTCCCGGGCTGAGCGCGGTCGCCGACTCGACCGCGGTCGCCGACTCGAGTGCGGCCGTCGGTGCGGTCGTCGGTGCCGGCATCGGCGCCGTGACGATCGGGCTGCTGTTCGCCGCCGCGCTCGCGGTCGGTTTCGCCGTGCTCGTGCGCCGCGGCCGGGCGGCCAGCACCGCCCCGAAACGGGATGAGATCGGCCGCCGCGCGAATATCGCGCTGGTGCGTCTGGACGATGACGTCGCCTCGATGCGCGACGAGCTCGGCTTCGCCGTGGCGCAGTTCGGAGACGCGCGTGCCGCGACCCTTGCGGCGGCGCTGGACAACGCCAGCGCGGACCTCGCGAGCGCCTTCGTCCTCAAGCAGCGGCTCGATGACGCCGCATCCGACACACCGACACAACAGCGCGAGTGGAACGGTCAAATCCTGATGCTGTGCGAAACAGCGAGCAACCGGCTCGCGGCGCAGCGTGCGGCCTTCGACTCCCTGCGCGGATCCGAGCGCGACGCCCCGAATGACCTCCAGGCGGTGCGCGAGCGCATCGTCCGGGAGCAGAGCCGGCTCCCGGTGGCCCACGAGCTGCTTTCGCGCCTGCACTCTCGGTACGCGCCTGCCGCTATCGCACCGGTGCGCGAGATCCCGGACGAGGCGGAGCGGCTGCTCGACGCGGCCCGGACAAGCGCCGACAGCGCCGCGGACAACCTCGACGGGACGGGGGCGACCGCCGTGTCGGTGTCGATCCGGTCGAGCGAGCAGCACGCCCGCCGCGCGGCGCAGCTGCTGGACGAGATCGAGCGGCACTCCGCCGCACTCGAGTCGGCGAGTGCACGGCTCGCGTCGCTCATCGACGAGGCACGCTCCGAGGTCACCGCGGCACGGGGAGTGCGCGACTCCCCGCCCGACCCTGCCACCGGTTCGGCCATCGCCGAGGCGATCGCCCGGGTCGAGCGCACCCTCGCAGAGGTGACTACGAACGGCGCCGCGGATCCGGATGCCGCGATCGCGCGCATCCAGGCGACCGCCGACGCGCTCGACACCGCCCTGGCGGGGGCGCGCAACCAGCAGCAGCGGCTGACCCATGCCCGCGAGGCGCTCGATGGCGCGCTGCTGACCGCACGGAGCCAGATCGACACGACCCGCGCCTACATGGTCGGGCCGCGCGCGGGCGCCGAGGCGCGCACCCGGCTGGCGGAGGCCGAGCGACTGCTCGCGCTCGCCGAGGCGGAATCCGACCCCGTCATCGCGCTCGACACCGCCCGCAGCTCGGCCACCTATTCGCGCGACGCCGACGCGCTCGCACGCTACGACCTCCTGTGACCGGGTCACCGGCATCCGGCCCGCACGTCGTGGTCGTGCTGCGCGAGCGCGCGATGACACCCGCCGGTGACCGCGCGCTGCTCGTACGCGTCGTGGCCGAGGCAACGGGCGTCACCCCGGCCGAGGTCGAGGTCTCACGGCGATGTGCGCGATGCGGGGGCGACCACGGCCGTCCGGTTCTCGTCCACTGCGGCGAGCTCGGCGTGGATGGCATCGATCTGAGCCTGAGCCGCGCCGGGCGATCCGTGGCGATCGCGGTGTCGTTCGCCGGGCCCGTCGGCATCGACATCGAGAGTGTGGCCGCGGCATCGCGCGCCGCGCTCGACGACGTCGCGTTCGGACCGGCCGAGCGCGAACGGCTAGCCGACGCGGACGCCTCCCCCGCCCTCCGCACCGCGATGTGGACCGCGAAGGAAGCCGTGCTGAAAGCGACGGGCGACGGCCTGCGGGTGGACCCGCGAGAACTCGAGGTGTCGTTCGCGGGCCGGATGCGAGGTGCGCCCCGTCCCGCCCTCGTCGGTTGGCCCGCCGCGCCGGTCCCCATCGCGTCGTTTCAGCTCAGCGCACTCGACGCCGGGCCCGGCCTTATCGGCACGATTGCGGTGATCGCCGACGCGCGGCCGGACATCCGACAGGGCCGCTAGAGCGGCGGCAGCGGCGCGCTGAACACCCAGCGGTCGACGAGCTGCTCGATAACGCCGTCGCCGTCGCAGCCGGCGAAGAAGCCCACGAACCCGGTGGTGGAGATGCCGGCATGGCGGTGCGTGGCAACGAACTCCCGCAGTGCCTCGAAGAACCTCCGGTCGCCCAGCTGCACCCGCACGGCGTGCACGGCAAGCGCCCCGCGCTTGTAGATCCGGTCGTCGAACATCGCCGCCGGACCCGGGTCGCCGACAACGAGGTCCTGGGGCAACGCGTCGACCACCCGGTGGTGCTCCGCGACGCTCGCCGCGATCGTCGGGCCGCCGCTCTTCTCCGCCCACAGCCATTCGGAGTAGCAGGCGAAGCCCTCGTGAAGCCAGATGTCCTGCCAACAGGTGATCGTCAGGCTGTTGCCGAACCACTGGTGGGCGAGCTCGTGTGCGATGAGTCGGTCGCTTCCGTGGGCGCCGTCGATGTGGTTGCGCCCGAAGACGGCGAGGCCCTGCGCCTCGAGTGGGATCTCCAGCTCGTCGGCGGTGACCACAACGGAGAACGACGAGAACGGGTACGGGCCGAACAGGTCGCAGAATAGCGCCAGCATGTCACCGAGCCGCTCGAAGTCGACCGCGACGACTCGGGCGAGGTCCGGCGGGAAGTAGGCAGTGTGCACGACCGGCTGTGTGCCGAGCTCCCTGGAGGTGTACCGGCCGATCTGGATCGTCGCCAGATAGGTCGCCATCGGCTCGACGGTGTCGAAGACCCAGGTGGTGCGGCCGGAGCGTGCGGTGCGGGAGGCGAGCTCCCCGTTGGCCAGCACCGTGTACGGCGACTCGCAGGCGAGCGAGATGCGGTAGGTCGCCTTGTCGCTCGGATGATCGTTGCAGGGGAACCAGGATGCTGCGCCGTTCGGCTGGCTCGCGACGAGCACGCCGTCGGTGAGCTCCTCCCAGCCGAGCTCACCCCAGCGGCCGCGGATCGGACGTGGCGCCCCGCGGTAGCGCACGGTGACCTCGAACTCGTCGCCGTCCTCGACCGCGGTGTCGAGCGTGACGGTGAGCTTGCGGCTCGTGTGGGTGGTCTTGCGCGGCCGCTCCCCGTCAACGGTGACCTTCTCGACGGTGAGTCCGGCGAAGTCCAGGCTGAACCGCTCGAGGCGCATGGTGGCGCGGGCCGTGATCACCGCCGTCGCGGCCAGGCGGTTTGTGGCTACGCGATAGTCGAGGTCCAGGTCGTAATGCTCGACGGTATAGCCGCCGTTGCCGGTCGCCGGCAGGTACTGGTCCCCGAGGGAGGCGGAGCCGTAGCTCGATGATCTGGACGGCACGGGGGTCAAGTATTCCACGGCGGCGCGTGCCACGGCGCGATCGGGTTGCCCGCCCACAGTGATCCGCCGGGCACCCGCTCGCCTCGCATCACGAGCGAGGCGGGTCCCACGGTCGCGTTCTCGTCGAGCGACGCGGCCGGCAGGATGACGGTGTGCGGCCCGAGCGTCGATCCGGCGCGCAGCTCCACGCTGTCGAGCTGCATGACCCGGTCGTGGAACAGGTGCGTCTGCACCACGCATCCGCGATTCACGGTTGCCCCGTCTGCGATCGTGACGAGGTCGGCCTCCGGCAACCAGTACGACTCGCACCACACGCCGCGACCGACCGTCGCGCCGAGCGTGCGCAGCCAGAACGCGAGCGCCGGGGTGCCGGTGGCGGCCGAGGCGAACCAGGGGCGCGCGACCATCTCGACGAACGTGTCGGCAACCTCGTTGCGCCAGATGAACGACGACCAGAGCGGATGCTCCGAGACCGTGATCCGGCCGACGAAGACCCACTTCGCGCACGTGGTCACCCCCGCCGCCACGGCGCCTGCCGCGAGCATCACCACACCCGACAGCGCGACGGCCGCCCCGAGCCCGAGCACCGACCAGAGCACATCGAGGGTGACGAGCACGCCGAGCGCGATGAGAGCGGTGACGATGACCGGCACGATGCGCAGCAGCTCCCAGAGGGCGCGCGCCACGCGGAGGCGCGCCGGCGGGTGGAAGGTGCGCGCCTCGTCGAAGTCGGTGACGGTGCGCCGCAGCCGCACTGGCGGGTTGCCGAGCCAGCTTGAGCCGCGTTTGGCCTTGCGCGGGGTCGCGGACAGCACCGCGACGAGACCGTTGCGCGGCACCGTGCGGCCGGGTCCGATCATCCCGCTGTTGCCGAGGAACGCGCGCCGGCCGATCTTCGCGCGGCCGATGCGGAGCCAGCCGCCGCCGAGCTCGTAGGTGGCGACCATGGTGTCGTCGGCGAGGAACGCGCCCGGCGCAATCGTGGTGAGTGCTGGGATGAGCAGCACGGTCGACGCCTCGACGTTTGCGCCGACCTTCGCGCCGAGGGCTCGCAGCCAGAACGGCGTGATGAGGCTCGCGTAGAGCGGGAACAGCAGGGTCCTCGCGCTGTCGAGGATCCGCTCGGTCATCCACACCTGGCAGCCGATGCGGCTGCGCACCGGGAAGTGCCCGTCGACGAGGCCGATCCCGAGTAGGCGCACGACCGCGATCACCGTGAACGCAAAGGCGAGCCCCGCGGCGACCGTCGCGAGCGGCGTCGCCAGAACGGCGCGCGCCACCGCCTCCGCCGGGCTCGGCGCCTGGCCGATCGCAGCCCCGACGATGACGACACCGAGAAGGGCTGCGGATGCCGGCATCGCGGCCATCGCGATCGATCCGACCGCGTAGGCGATAAGCCAGCGGGTGCCGCGCGGCGGCCGCTCCGCCGGCCAGGACTTCTTCGCCGAGCCCACTCGACCGGCCGGCGATCCCGCCCAGCGCTCCCCCGCCGGCACTCGGCCGGAGACCGCGGAGCCCGGCTCGACCTCGGAGCCGCGCCCGATGCTCGCCCCTCCGAGCAGGGTGCTGCGCGAGCCGACCCGCGACTCAGCGCCGATGTGCATGTGGCCGAGGCGCAGGATATCGCCGTCGATCCAGTACCCGGAGAGGTCGGCCTCGGGTTCGACCGATGCCCCGTGCCCGACCGACAGCATCCCGGTCACCGGCGGGAGGGTGTGCAGGTCGACGCCGACGCCGATGCGGGCGCCGAGTGCCCGCGCGTAGTAGCTGATCCAGGGGGCGCCGGCCGCGCTCGCGGGGTTCACGAGCAGCGCGACCTGCTCGGCGAGCCACAGCCGCAGGTGCACCGATCCACCGCGGGGGTAGTCACCGGGGGCGACTCCGCGCAGCAGCAGCCGTGCGGCAACGACGGTCAGCGCCATCTTGCCGGGCGGAGTCACGAACAGCAGGAATCCCACGCCGATCCACCACCAGGACAGCTGCGGCAGGAACGCGAGCTGAGACCAGGCCGCGAGCAGGTTGTTCGCCGCGGCGAGGTAGACGAGCCACCTCGCCCCGGCGAGGATGTGCAGCGGGATGCCGAGGAGCGTCTGCGCGATCCGGCTGGAGAGCGGCGTCGGCAGCACCTCGCGAGGTGTCGCCCGCACGTGCGGTGCGCGGCCGTCGAGCTCGTCCGCGAGGGAACCGATCCGCGGGTGGTCGTAGATGTCCGACACGCGGGTGTCGGCGAAGCGCTCACGGATAGCGGAGATCAACTGGGCCGCGGAGAGAGAACCGCCGCCCTGGGCGAAGAAGTCATCGTCGGGACCGGCCACGGGAACGCCGAGGATCGCGGTCCACCTGTCGGCGAGCCACGCGGCCGTCGCCGTCAGTCCCGCATCCGTCGGCTCCCCCACCGTGGTCGGGAGCGGCCACGGCAGGGAGGCGCGGTCGACCTTGCCTGAGGTCTTCGTCGGAAGCGAGTCGACGATCGCGAGCAGCGGCACGAGTGCGGAGGGGAGCTCGGCGCGGAGGCGCTCGACCGCGGCGACCCGGTCGAACAGCACCGCGGGCTCGGTCAGGGCAAGATAGCCGACGAGAAGGTGGTTGCCGGATGCCGAGGTCTGCACGGCCGCCGCGGCGCCGGCCACTCCGTCGAGACCCTGCAGCGCGGCCTCGACCTCGCCGAGCTCGATCCTGCGCCCGCCGAGCTTGACCTGGTCGTCGGCGCGACCGACGAAGACGAGACCCTCGGTCTCGAAGCGCACGAGGTCTCCGCTGCGGTAGGCGCGATCCCAGCCGAGCGACGGCATAGCCGCGTACTTCACGGCATCCATTGCGGCATCGAGGTAGCGGGCGAGGCCGACCCCGCCGATGATGAGCTCGCCCGTCTCGCCCTCGGCGACACGTGCGCCAGCGGGGTCGACCACGGCGAGGTCCCAGCCGTCGAGCGGCAGCCCGATGCGCACCGGGCCATCGCCGCCGAGCAGTGCGCCGCACGACACCACGGTCGCCTCGGTCGGCCCGTAGGTGTTCCACACCTCACGGCCGCGCACCGTGATGCGGTCGGCAAGGTCGGGAGGGCAGGCCTCCCCGCCGAAGATGACAAGACGAACGAGCTCGAGCGACTCCTCCGGCCAGAGCGCCGCGAGGGTCGGCACGGTGGAGACAACGGTGATTCCGTGGGCGATAAGCCACGGGCCGAGGTCGGCACCCGACCGCACGAGCGAGCGCGGGGCGGGAACGAGGCACGCGCCGTTGCGCCAGGCGAGCCACATTTCTTCGCAGGACGCGTCGAACGCGACCGAGAGCCCGGCGAGAACCCGGTCGCTGGGACCGATCGGCTCCTCGACGAGGAAGAGCCCAGCCTCGGCGTCGACGAACGCGGCGGCGGAGCGGTGGGTCACGGCGACGCCCTTGGGCACACCGGTCGACCCGGAGGTGAAGATCACCCAGGCGTCGTGGTCCGGCGTCGGCGTCTCGATCCCCTCGGGGCGGGGGGCGTCGGATGGCGCGGCGCGCACCGCCTCCTGGCTGTGCGGCGCGAGCACCCCGTCCGCACCGATCACCCCCACGACGCCGGCCTCGCCGAAGACGAGGTGCGCGCGCTCCTCGGGATCGTCCGCGTCGACAGGAACGTACGCGGCACCGGCGACAAGGGTCGCCAGAATCGAGATATACAGTTCACGCGATCCGGACGGAATCCGAATGCCCACCCGGTCGCCGCGGTGCACGCCGCTGCGGGCCAGCTGCGCGGCGCGGTCGCTGACCATCCGCACGAGCCTGCGGTAGCTCACTGCCCCGTCGGCGTCGAGCAGCGCGAGGGCATCCGGATGCCGCACGGCGGTCTCGGCGAGGATGTCGACGAGGGTGCGGGCGTGGGTCACCCTGGCTCCGGCCTCAAGCACGGTCTGGTTGTCGAGAGTCACGCTCATCCCGCGCCCCTCCTCTCAGCCACCGACTCAACTCTGGCGCTTCGGTAGGCGCCGCGCGGCCCGGAACGGACCGCCGCACCATTCGGTGCCAGACCCCCAATTATCGACCCATCAGGCATCGTCGCTCGACGAGCTCGGCGGCTGCGGCGATCTTCGCGGGCGTGCGTGACGCGCCGGTGACGCGCCGGTGACGCGCGGGTGACGCGCAGGTGTCGCGCAGGCGTCGCGCCCGCGAAGGTACAGAGGACTTCCGGCGCCCCGCCGAGCTGCGGCGCCGCGCAACGCTGCGTGTCGCAGAATCTCCTCGGTTAGGTCGCCCCGACGCGGGCGGGCCCGGGACCGGGATGCTGGCGTACACGATTTCCTCCCACACGCAGCCACACGCAGCCACTCGCCCCACAGCATCCACACGCCCCGCAGCATCCACACGACACGTCGAAAGCACGCACGCCGAAAGCACGCACGCACGCACGCACGCAACGCAGGAGAAACGGCAACATGCCGAGTCCCACGACGGTCGAAACCGGCGTGTCCGCAGGAACTCCTCCGCTAGATTACTGATCCGGGACAAACCGACCACCGGTCCCACGTGAGCACTCCGAGCACGCCGACGCACTCCGAGCACACCGACGCACGCGACGCACGCGACGCACGCGACGCACGCCACGCACGCAGACGAAGCGTCGTGCCCCGCGCTACGCGCCCGAGTCGCGTGCGAGCTCGCCGAGCATTGCGGTAACCCGCGCGCTGATCTCGTCACGAATGCCGCGCACCGTCTCGATCGACTCGCCGGCCGGGTCAGTGAGGCCCCAGTCGAGATAGCGTTTGCCGGGGTAGACCGGGCAGGCGTCGCCGCAGCCCATCGTGACCACGACATCCGCCGCTTGCACGACATCGTCAGTGAGCGGCTTCGGGAACTCCTTGGCCATATCGAGGCCGAGTTCCTCCATAACCGCGATCACCGCCGGGTTCAGCTCGCGCGCCGGAGCGGACCCCGCCGAGCGCACGTGCACGCTGTCGCCCGCCAGATGTGTCGTCAGCACCGCCGCCATCTGGGACCGGCCTGCGTTCTGCTCGCAGACGAAGAGGATCTCCGGCACGCCGACCCCGAGCGATCCCTTGGCCTGCGCGAGCGCTGTGAGGCGGTCGGTTGCGAAGCGCACCGTCCGCGAGGCGAGGTGGGCGGTGACCGTGGAGGTGCGCAGCAGCGCCGTGTACGACTCGAGCACATAGCGCTCGACGGTCTCGGCGCTGAAGACTCCGGCGAACTTCGCGGTGAGCTCCCCCGCGAGCCGCTTGAGGTACTCCTCTGGGTAGGTCAGGCCGGGCAGCCCGCGCCTGACCCCGATTCCAGCATCCGTCATGGTCAGACTCTCGCGGGGAGCAGCTCGTCGAGCAGCTTCGCAATGCGCGCCTTGATGTCGTCGCGGATCGGGCGCACGGCGTCGATGCCCTGGCCAGCGGGGTCGGCCAGCTCCCAGTCCTCGTAGCGCTTTCCAGGGAAGATCGGGCAGGTGTCGCCGCAGCCCATCGTGATGACGACGTCGGACTCCCTGACCGCTTCGGTGGTGAGGATCTTGGGAACGTTGCCGGTGATGTCGATGCCGTCTTCGGCCATCGCCTCGACCGCCGTCGGGTTGATCTGGTCTTTGGGCTCTGAGCCTGCCGAGAGCACCTCGACGGCGCCCGCGGAGAGGTGCTTGAGGTAGCCGGCGGCCATCTGGGAGCGCCCGGCGTTGTGCACGCAGACGAATAGGACGGTGGGCTTGTCGGACATGGTGACTCCTCGGCTCGATGTCCACCTAAGTATAGACAGCCGTCTATACAATGTGGGCGAGGTGGCGACAGTTCAGCAGGAGTTCACCTGCCGGGAGGAAGGTCCATCTGTTCGAGCAGCTGGCGAACGAGTCGGTTGACCTCGTCGCGCACCGCCCGCACCCCCTCGAGTGCCAGCCCGGATGGATCGTCCAGGTCCCAATCGAGATACCTCCGCCCGTCATACACGGGACAGGCGTCGCCGCATCCCATCGTGATCACGTAGTCCGCGGCGCGCACGACCTCGTCGGTGAGCGGCTTCGGGAACTCCCCGGCGAGCGGCACCCCGATCTCATCGAGCGCCGCGACAACCCGCGGATTCACAGCCTCGGCTGGGGCCGAACCCGCCGTCCGCACGCGCACCCGGTCGCCAGCGAGTGAGCGCAGGATCGCGGCGGCCAACTGCGAGCGGCCCGCGTTCTGCACGCAGACGAAGAGCACCTCTGGTGCGTCGTGCGGGAGCAGTCCGTCCGCGGTCGCGAGGGCGCGAAGCCGCTCAGCGGCGAAGCGTCCGGTGAGGGAGGGCAGGTAGCGGATGATCCGCGCCTCCCGAGCCAGCAGCTCGTAACTCTCCCGCACGTAGCGGTCCACCGTCTCGCCCGAGAAGATGCCGCGGAACTGGAGTGCGAGATCGCCCGCGATGCGCTCGAGCACGAGAGGCGAGGGCGGCGCCGACGACACCGGGTTGAGTAGCTCGGACACCTCGTCCACCCGATCGGGCGAGACGGAATACCAGACGAGTCGGCCCTTCTGACTGCGCTCGAGCAGCCCCTCCTCGGCCATGACCCGCACGTGATGGCTGACGGTCGGCTGACTGAGTCGCAGTTCGTCGGCGAGCTGGCCGACCAGCGCGCGCCCGTCCGCGCTGTCGAGAATGAGACTCAGCAGCTGGATCCGGGTCGGGTCGGCCATCGCCTTGAGGGTTCGAGCGATCTGCTCCGCGGCGTCCCGGTCGAGGGAGGTGGGCGAGGGCAGCGAGACGGACAAGGCGGACGAATCGCCAAGGCTGGACATGGCGGCGAGTCTATGCGACCGGCGGAGTTACACGCCGATCCGGCCGCGCGGCCACACCCGGTCACATCCCCCGCTGCCACACCCGGTCACATCCCCCACGGCCACGCCGTGCCGCTCAAGCACAGCATCCGCCTTCCGCGCCTCCCGCATCGGCCGTCGAGCACACGCCCGTCGCCGGAAGCACCAGTTGCACGGCGCTGGCCGCGGCCACATCGCCGGCGAGCCAGGCCACGATAGACCGCACCTGCTCGTAGCCTGTGCTGAGCAGGAAGGTCGGCGCGCGCCCGTAGCTCTTCATGCCGGCGATGAAGAAGTTCGGTTCCGGATGCCGCAGCTCGGCGAATCCGTGCGGCTCGACCGTGCCGCAGCTGTGCAGGTTCGGGTCGATCATGGGCGCCAGTCGTCGGGGTGCCTCGACGATGTCGTCGAGCTCGAGGCGGAGCTCACGCAGCATCGACAGGTCCGGGCGAAACCCCGTGGCGCGCACGATGTTGTCGGTGGCGATCTCAAACGGCTCGCCGCGGCGAACTCCGACGATGACGACCCCGTTTCCGGTCGTAGAAACGGCCGGTCGCAGCCGCGCGATTTCGAAGCGGTCCACGAGGCTGATCTCTCCGTCAGCTACGAGCGCTGCAACCCGCGCTCCGATCGAGGCGCGCGCCTGAAGCGCGTCATCGGGTGACGCGGAGACCCGTGCGGCACCGGAATTGCGGACGACCCAGCTAACGCGCGTGCCCGGCTCCTCCCGAGCCAGTTGCGCGAGGGCGATGAGCGTGTTGGCTGCGGAGTGCCCAGCCCCGACCACCGTTGTGTGACGGCCGGCAAATCGCGCGCGACCGCTGCCCAACACGTCGGGCAGGGCGGGCACGATCCGGTCGACGACCTGCTCGGCACCCAGCGGCTCGAACCCGTTCGACGACAGGCCGTTCGGCGACGTGTAGGTGCCGGAGGCGTCGATCACCGCGCTCGCTGTGACCTCCCCCAGCTCAGCCCCGGTGCGGATGCGCAGAACAAACGGGGTCGCTGACCGGGCTGCCGATCGGGTGCGATCCACCCCCTGCCGGCTCACCGCCTCGACGGTGGACCCGGTGTGTATCCGCGAGGCAATGTGCTCATGCGCCGCGAGCGGTGCCAGGTAGCGTTCGACGAGCTCAGCGCCGGTGGGGAGTGAATCGGCGTCGGGCTGCACCCAGTCCGTCGTGGCGAGGAGCCGGCGGGCGGCAGGATCAATGAGGAGGCTCCACGGCGAGAATAGGCGCACGTGCGCCCAGGAGGCGACGCTGCTCGCCGCGGAGGCGCCCGCCTCATAGATGCGGAAGTCGATACCGCGCTCGAGCAGATGTGCTGCGGCGGCGAGACCAACGGGGCCCGCGCCGATGATCGCGACCGGCAGTCCGCCGACGAGCAGGGTGCGCCTCACGGGCCGACTGAGTTCCAGAAGCGTCATGGATCCTGCCTTCCATCGAAGTTCGTCGATGTCTGTCATCGACATTTCGAGTCTCGCCAGTGCATCGAAGATTGTCAATATCGAAATATGTGAATATAGAGCGAGATCGATATGACTAGACTCCGTGACATGTCCTTCACGAACATGCTTCCGGTCACGGACGTCACCGCATGCTGCGCGCCGCTGACTCGCGAGGCGATGACGGCAGAGCACGCCGACGACCTCGCCAGATCCTTGCGGGCGATCGCCGACCCGGCACGGCTGCGCCTCATCTCCATCGTCGCCGCGTCCCAGAACCAGGAGGCCTGCGTGTGCGACCTCATCGAACCAGTCGGCCTGAGCCAACCGACGGTGTCCCACCACCTCAAAATCCTGACGGATGCCGGTTTCCTCAGCCGCTCCAAACGCGGCACATGGGCGTTTTACAGGCTCGTCCCTGGCGCTCTGGACTCCCTCGCGCGTCTGCTCGTGACCGCGTGAGCGTCAACTTGGCAGCACCAGGGCTTCCTCAGTTCGCGATATCCGCTCCGGCGCTTGGCGGATCGGCAGCGCAACGGGCACTCGCCATCCCGGGCTCCGCACGTCGGCTGCTCGCGGAGTTCCTCGGGAGCCTCCTCCTCGCGGCAATCGTCGTCGGGTCCGGTATTGCAGCGCAGTCGCTGTCGCCGGGGGATGTCGGACTCCAGCTCTTCGAGAATGCGATCGCAACGGCGCTCGGGCTTTTCGCGATCATCCTCATCTTCGGCCCGGTGAGTGGTGCGCACTTCAACCCCGTCGTCTCACTTGTCGATTCTGCACTCGGGCAGCGCCCCTGGAGCCACACCCTCGCCTACATCCCCGTGCAAGTCGCGGGTTGCATCACGGGCGCTGCCGCGGCGAACCTGATGTTCGGCGCATCAGCGGTGTCCTGGAGCGGGACCGATCGCCTGACGGGAGCGCACTTCCTCTCCGAGATCGTGGCGACCGCCGGGCTTGTGCTCGTGATCTTCTCCCTCGTGCGGTCCGGTCGTGCGCAGTTCGCGCCCGCGGCGGTGGGCGCCTACATCGGGGCAGCGTACTTCTTTACGAGCTCGACAAGCTTCGCGAACCCCGCGATCACGATCGGCCGAATGTTCAGCGACAGCTTCGCTGGCATCGCGCCCGGGTCGGCCCCCGGGTACATCGCCGCACAGCTCATCGGCGGAGCGGTGGGTTGGCTCCTCATCCTGCACCTCTACCCGAGCGTGAGTACGGGCTCGCTCGCGCCCATCCGGCAGAAGTCCGTGACAACCTCCAGCGCGTCGGCACCTCCGCCAGTAGACCGCGAAAACGGTTCGCCGCTCACCCCAAACCACGAAAACGGGCCACCGCTCACCCCAAACCGCGCCGGAGTCTGAGTCCGCTCTCGGCGGCCAGCACGGACCCCACGTCCCACGCGGGCTCAGCCAGCGAGTGCGCCCCCTGCCGCCTCGGGAGCGCCTGCGTCCTCGCTGCATGCCCTCGTCTCGCGGACCAGGAAGTTCTCGATGTCGAAGAGATTGTCGGCGCGACGCGCGATCGCGAGAAGCGTCGACATCGACGCGACCTCCTCCACCTGCTCCTTGAGGAACCACAGCATGAACTGCTCGCCCAGCGCGTCGGTCTCCGCGCGGGCCGCCGCGAAGAGGGCCTCGATCTGCTCGGTCACCCTCCGCTCCTGCTCGAGCGCCAGTGCGATCGGCTCGGTTTCGGTGGTGAAGTCATTGACGACCGCGGGCACCGCAGGGATCTGGATGCCGAGGTCGCGATCGAGCCGATACTGGACGAGCATCATGGCGTGATTGCGCTCCTCGATCGACTGGCGATAGAAGTGCTTGGCGAGCTGCGGAAGGTCGCGGTTGTCGAACCAGACTGCGATGGCGATGTATTGCTGCGAGGCAGCGAACTCGTTGCCGATCTGCTCGGTGAGAAGTTGGTCGAAGGTCGAAGTAGTCATGGTGACGACGCTACTCCGTGCGCTCCTCTGAGGCAGCGCACTCACGCGTCCGCGACTCTGCCCTGCCCTGATCCGCGACTCTGCCCTGCTCCGCGCGAAAGTCACGCAGCGCCGCGCTCTTGCTTCGCATCTCGATCGGCACCTGCCGAGGGTCGACATCGGGCGGCGGGATCAGCCAGTAGCGCGATCCGCGGCGGACGATCTCCCAGTGTGCATTGTGCAAGAGCAGATGGTGATGCTTGCAGAGAAGAATGCCATCAGCGATATTCGTCTTGCCGCCGTCGCGAACCCAGTGCTCGATATGGTGGCACTCGCACCAGGAGGGCGGTCTCTCGCAGCCGTTGACCATACAGCCCCCGTCCCTCACCGCGAGGGCAATGCGCTGGGCTCGGGTGAACAGACGCTGCTCACGCCCGACATCGAGCGGCTGCCCGTCTCCGTCGAGGCGGATCAGGGTGGTCGCTCCCGCACACGCGGCCCGCGCGATCGTCTCGATAGAGACGGCGTCGGCCTGCGCTTCGAGACGCCCGTGTCCGGCGCGAGTGGCGAGTGGCGAGCGCCGTCGCCGCGACCAGCACCCGCACGACGGGTGCCCCGCTGCCGAGCAGCTGGCTGGAATCTGCATCCGCGCCTTGGCGCAGCAGCTGGACGAAGACGTCGGACGCGAGCTGCTCCGTGGTGCGGGTGTCGGCGAGGATGCACTGCTCCTGGGCCTCAGCGTCAGCACTCACGAAGCGCGGACCGCCGCGCCGCGGCGAAGTGGCGCGGTCATAGAGCTCGCCGACGGACGCACTCGTCTCTGGGTCTAAATCCCACACGAGCCGCGCCATGCCGTTGGGGAGACGCCGCAAACGCAACGACCGCTGTTCGTGGCGCGCCACCTCGCGGTCGACGATGCCGGCCTCATCCAGCTCGTCGCGCAGCTCGCGCGCACGTCGGAAGAGCCTGTCCGCATCGAGCAAGGAGGCTTCGTCGCACAGCAGCGCCGCAGCCTCAGCGAGACGCTCCTGCTGCACGTTCTCGCTCGGCCGCCCGAGCCCATTGCGGATGGACTCCGCCGCCGCGATCGGCAGTGTGCCCGCCGCGACCGCTCGGCCGACGCAGTGCAGCCAAGGCAGGAGCGAGGCAACCAGCTCGCCTGTGGCCGGGTCGACAACGGGAACACCTGCCGCGGCGTCCGCGGTATCGGAAGCGATCTGCCCAATCTTGATCGCCGTGATCGCATCGCGCGCGGTCGACCCGGTTGTCGCACGGAACAGCTCCTCGGGAGTGCGGTGGCCGGTCCGCTGCGCGAGACCGTTCTTTCCGAAGGCGGGAGCGGAGCGGCGGGCGACCCCGCCGGCCAGCACCGCGGACAGCGAGTTCGCCAGCCGCTGCTGGTTCGCGCTGAGCCTAGGCTCGAGGAGCGTGGCGTCATCAACCTCGCGATAGTCGGCGACCTCGAGAGACAGCGCAGCCTGCGCTCGGATAACCGCGCTGAACGTGGGAGCCAGGGTCTCGGTTGGGGTCATGCATCAATGATCCCAAATCGAACATACGTTCGAAAGCGTTTCGAATAACTTCGCGAAAACTGGGGCTGGGGAGAAGAAGTCACGCGCCCCCGAGAGCGTGAACCCCGAGAGCGCGGGACGCGGGTACCCCGCTACCCCGAGCGAACGAAACGACGTCACGCAGGAGAAGTCACGCGCCCCCCACCGCCGTCTCCGCCGCCACCCAACCGAGCATCGCGCACTTCACGCGCATCACGTACTTCGACGTTCCGTGGAAGGCGATCGCGTCGCCGAGCACGTCCTCGTTCGGCTCACCCACGCCCTTCGAGCGCATCATCTCCCGGAAGGCCGCGACCTTCGCGACGAGCTCGGCGGTCGTCAGCCCGGGCGCGATCTCCGCGAGCATCGACGCGGATGCCATCGAGATGCTGCATCCCGCCCCCTGCCAGCCGAACTCGGCGATCCGGTCCGAGCCGGGCTCGAAGGCGATCTGAACGGTGATCTCGTCGCCGCAGGTTGGGTTGCGTTCCGAGCGTTCCACATCGGGCGAGGAGAGTACCCGGTCTCCGATGCGACGGCGCGAATGGTCGAGGATGATCTCCTGGTACAGACCGGCGAGCGGATCAGCCATCACGCCTCCCCCACATCGGATGCACCCAGATCGGATACCCCCACAGCGGGCGCACCGAAGTAAGCCCGCACCTCGGCAACCGCCGCGAGCAGCCGGTCGACCTCGGCCGTGGTCGTATAGAGGTAGGCGCTCGCCCGTGTCGTCGCGATCAGTCCGAGCCTGCGGTGCAGCGGCTGGGTGCAGTGGTGCCCGACGCGCACAGCGAGGCCGCGCGCATCGAGAAACTGTCCCACGTCGTGCGCGTGCACCCCGGCGACGTCGAAGGCCACCAGGCCAGCGCGCGGAGATCCGGCACCCCGCCCGATGATGCGGATGCCCGGAATCTCGGCCAATCCGTCCAACATCCGCTGTGCGAGCTCATCCTCCCGCGCCTCGATCCGCTCGAGTCCGACCGACTCGAGGTAACGCACGGCCTCGGCGAGCGCGACGGCCTGTGACACGGGCTGGGTCCCAGCCTCGAAGCGCTGCGGCGACGGAAGGTACTCGGCGGAGTCCATCGTCACGGTCGTGATCATCGATCCGCCCGTGCGGAACGGCGGCAGTGCGTCGAGCAGCTCCCGTCGCCCGTAAAGCACGCCGATTCCGGTCGGGCCGAGCATCTTGTGGCCTGAGAAGGCGAGGAAGTCGACGTCCAGCTCGGCGACGTCGAGCCGGCGGTGCGGCGCGGACTGGCACGCATCGAGCACGACGAGAGCGCCGACCGCGTGGGCCATCGCGCTGAGCTCGGCGACGCTTGCGACGAACCCGGTGACATTCGACACGTGTGAGAAGGCGAAGACGCGGGTGCGCTCGGTGATGAGGTGTCGCGCGTCCTCTGCCTCCCAGGTGCCGTCGTCGCGGACGGGCACGAAGCGCAGCGTCGCGCCGGTGGTTGCGGCGAGCTCCTGCCATGGGACCAGGTTGGCGTGGTGCTCGGCCTCCGTGACGAGGATCTCGTCGCCCGCGATGAGAGCGAAGCGAGCAGCATCCGGCCCACCGCGCCCTCGGCTCGCGTTCGCGAAACCGTAGGCGACGAGGTTAATCGCGTCGGTCGCGTTCGAGGTCCAGACGATCTCCTCCGGCGCGGCTCCAACGAATGCCGCGACGGTCGCGCGCGCGTCCTCGAAGAGCTCGGTCGCCTCGCCCGCGGTGGTGTGCGCGCCGCGGTGCACTGCCGCGTTGTGGTGAAGGAGGAAGTCGCGCTCGGCGTCGAGCACCGAGAGCGGGCGCTGCGCGGTGGCCCCGGAGTCGAGGTAGGCGAGCGGTTCGCCGTTCACCGTCGCCGTGAGCGCGGGGAAGTCCCGTCGGATCAGTTCGACATCATCGTGGGTGAGGTGTGGAGCGGTGGAGAGCACTGACTACCTTCTCGTTGCGGGCGCATTCGCTAGCAACCAGTCTCCCCCGGATTCCATTCCGGGAGGATCCCCCGAGCCGCGAATGCCCTCAGTAGATGGTGTAGCCGCCGTCGACCGTGAGCACCGACCCGGTCATGAACGACGAGGCATCGCTCGCGAGGAAGACGATCGCCGGGCCGAGCTCGTGCGGTTCGCCCACCCGCTGCTGCGGGGCGTCCTCGATCCAGAACCGCCGGTTCGCCGGATCGTCGACCGGCGACATGTCGGTGCGCATGTAGCCGGGCGCCAGCGCGTTGACCCGCACCCCGAACGGCGCCCATTCGGCCGCGAGGCTCTTCGTCAGGTGGTGCACCGCCGCCTTCGACGCGTTGTAGGCGGGCTGCCACTGCGGACGGTTGACGATCTCGGCCGACATCGAACCGATGTTGACGATCGCGCCAGCACCCTTCGCAACGAGGTGCCCGCCGATCACCTGCGAGCACAGCCACACCCCGTCGACGTTGACGCTCATCACCTCGCGCCACTCCTCGTCTGTCACCTCGAGGGCGGGTTTGTGGATGCAGGTGCCGGCGTTGTTGACAAGGATGTCGACACCGCCGAACGCGTCGATCGCGTCCTGCAGAATCGCCTCGACGTCGGCCCGCACGGTGACATCCCCGAGGGCCACGACGGCACGCGAGCCGAGCGCCTCGACCTCGGTGACCACGGATGCTGCCGCCTCGGCGTCGCGTCCGACGATCACGATGTCCGCCCCCGCCTCGGCGAGCGCAACAGCGAAGGCGCGACCGAGCCCGCGCGTCGATCCGGTGACAACCGCGACCCGGCCGTCGAGGCGAAATTTCTCCATCATGAGCACTCCCTTGTCGACCCGCGCCCAGTGCGCGCTTCTGATCGTACGACCGGGGTGGCCGGGCCGGGGGCCTCCTAGTGCTTCACCATCGCGAACTCGCCCGACTTGACCTTCGCCCGGTACTGGGTGATCTCCCGCTTGATCACGCGGGCGAGGAAGTACAGGCCCGTGATGTTTGCGAGCGACATCGCGAAGATCATCGAGTCGGAGAAGTCGATCACCGGACCGAGAGACAGCGACGCCCCGATCACAGTGAAGACCAGGAATACGATCTTGAACACGAGCTCGGCTCTCGCGCTGTCGTTGAACAGGTACCCGGTCGCCTTCATGCCGTAGTACGACCAGGAGATCATTGTCGAGAAGGCGAACAGGATGACTGCGACGGCCAGGAGGATCGGGAACCAGGGGGCGACGGTGCCGAACGCCGCCGAGGTCGTGGCGACCCCGGCCTCGATCGAGGGGTCGGCCCAGGTGCCCGTGATGACGATGGCCAGAGAGGTCATCGTGCAGATCACGATCGTGTCGATGAACGGCTCGAGCAGCGACACGAACCCCTCCGTCGCCGGCTCCGTAGTCTTGACCGCGGAGTGGGCGATGGATGCCGATCCGACGCCGGCCTCGTTCGAGAAGGCCGCGCGCCTGAACCCCTGGATCAGCACGCCGATGACGCCGCCGGCGATGCCCTCGGGGTTGAACGCCCCAACGAAGATCTGGCCGATCGCATCCGGCACCGCAGTGATATTCCCGAAGATGACTGTGAGGCAGGCGATGACGTACAGAATGGCCATAAGCGGGACAACCTTCTCGGTGACCCGGGCAATCGACTTGATGCCGCCGATGATGACAGCGCCGACGGCGATCGCGAAGACGATCCCGATCACGAAGCGCCACTCGCCGAGCACCCCGTCGGCACCGCCGGTGACGTTGACGATCTGGGTGGTGGCCTGGTTCGCCTGGAACATGTTGCCGCCGCCGATCGCCCCGCCGATGCAGCAGATGGAGAAGAACACGGCGAGGAACTTGCCGAGCTTCCTATGCCCGATTTCGGCCAGCCCGTCGCGCAGGTAGTACATCGGACCGCCCGAGACGGAGCCGTCCGGGCGCTCCTTGCGGTACTTCACCCCGAGGGTGCACTCGGCCATCTTCGTGCTCATGCCGAGGAATCCGGCGAGGATCATCCAGAAGGTGGCGCCGGGCCCGCCGAGGGAGACCGCGACAGCGACTCCCGCGATGTTGCCGAGCCCGACAGTGCCCGACACTGCCGTCGCGAGCGCCTGGAAGTGCGACACCTCGCCGGCATCGTTCGGGTCGGAGTACTTGCCGCGGACGAGGTCGAGGGCGTGCTTAAACCCGCGGATGTTCTGGAACCCGAGGTACACCGTGAAGAATGCGGCCGCGACGATGAGCCAGACCACGATGAGCGGGATCTCTACGTAGGCGAGCGTGCCCGGTTCGCCGATCTTGACCGAGTAGAAGATGATGCCGCTGATGAAATTCGCGGCCGGTGAGACTGCGTCGTTGATGGCGTCGTCGACGGTGGTCGCGTGGACGATGGATGCTGCCGCCGCCGCGCTCACGGGATCACCGTCACCGGGGTCGACGAGATCTGGATGAGTTTCGAGGGGGTACTCCCGAAGATCACCTGCTTGAACTTCGAGTCACCGGTGCGCCCGACGATGATGTGCGCCCCTTCAAGTCTCTCGGCCATCGAGGCGAGGGTCTCGGCGGGGTTGCCGTGCACGATCGTCGTTGTCGGCGTCACCGTGAATTCCTGCGTCGCGGCGAGCGCGGGTTGCATGATTTGCTGGTCGGCGGCGGCTATTTCCATCTGCTTACTCGCGGAGCGGTGTTCATTCTCGGCGGGGGTGCTGAACGAGTAGGGCGACCAGGGTATGACGTGCACGATGCGCAGGCTCGCCCCGGACTCGCTCGCGAGCCGTGCTGCGAAGGCGACCGCACGCCTGCTCGACGAGCTGTTGTCCACTCCGACCAACAGTGATGACATGGTGTGATCTCCTCGTCCCGCGCGACGACGCGACTTCCGGCTACTTGGGGGCCAACTTTAGGGCAGCCCCGCCGCGCCTCCCAGATTGTAACTTTTTCGTTACATCGCCCTCCGACGCCCAGACCGCCTGCCTGCGGTCCATGATCGACACGACGACCACGTGCGGCAGGGTCAGCGCCGAGATGAGCACGAGGTAGAGGCCCAGCAGCGCCCCACCGCTCAGCCCGGAACGCGGCACCACGAGGAACAGTGCGAGCAGCAGCCCGAGGGCCACGATGGTGATCGGGGCGGACTGCACCGCGAACCGGCGCGCCACGAGCGCGAACCGGCCAGCCGATAGGCACTCACGCGATCCCGGATCGAGCAGCGACAGGCGCACGATGTGTCGCAGCGAGTGCCAGAGGCAGAAGTAGAGGCCGATCGCGAGGATCGGCGGAACGATGGCGAAGTAGACCGCAAGGAGGGCGACCTCTCCCAGGTCACCCCACCATGCGCGCCGGCCCTCGGGGGTCCCCCAGCGGGCGCGGGCGGTTGCGGTGAAGGTGATCGCCCCGAGCACCACGAGGCCGGAGATGATGAGAGCGCGCAGCAGCTCGCTTTCGAAGAACGGCGTCAGGTCGAGCGTTGGCGCGGCGATGACGCCGGTCGTGTCGCGGAAGACCCCGAGGTACACCGCGGGTGCCGCCACGAGGGGCACCACCATCGGCAGTGCCCCGCGCACAGTGAGCATTCCGGCCCTCGTCAGCCGGGACGGAAGACCCGCCCCCGACCTCGTCCCCTCGACGAACAGGTCGCCCTGCCCCCAGTGGAACCAGGTCGTGAGAATGAACGCGACGAACGCGAGCACGGGGTTCAGGAACCACAGAAGCACGACCGCGCCGCCCACGAGAAGGTAGAGGAGCACGACGAAGGCCATTCCCCTCGGTTCGGGTGCGCGCCGCGCAAGTCGCGAGGGCACGAGGTGGTCGAGCGCGCCATGCGGCAGCCCGAGCAGCACGAGGCTGATCACGAACGGCACGTACTGAACAGCCTCCGGGATGCGCACGCCCGCGGCGACGACGACGATGAGCGCCGCGAACAGCGCGTCGACGGGCCGGAACAGCCGCTGGCGTGCCGTGTGCCAGAGCGTGCGGTCAGCGTCGATGAGCCGCACCCCACGTGCCGAGGGCGCGGAGCCCCCGCCTCCCCATGACCGTCGCCGCCGAGCGCAGGAAGGGCAGCTTCGGCAGGGCGATAATCAGCCGAGCGTGATCGAGGGCACCGCTCCGCTCGGTGAGGAACCGCACCAGGCTCGCGGTGTCGACACGCCCGAACATCAGGGCGAACACGTGCGGTGCGCGCTCCGGGTGGTCGGCGAGGAAGCGCAGGAAGACCGCGTCGAGCAGGGAGCAGGTGGGGTCGGCGTGGGCGCGTGTCCGGCGCGCGTGCGGGGCAGCATCCGGGCGACGCCAGACATCAGCGCGACCTCCGGTGTCCGGGCGGGCGGCGGGCTGTCCCACGGCGACCCGACACTCACGGATCAGTCGATCCGCGAGCTCTCGGCTGGAGCGCTGGATTCCAAGGAAGGTGTAGCCGGTGCTGGGCCGGGTGGCGCCGCCACGCATGCCCGCCGCCGTGACGCGCGCGGACATCCGGCGCGCGAACCGGTGGTCGGTCATCGGGATGTAGCCCCGCTCGGCGCCGGCGACGACGAACTCGTTCGGCTCCAGCCCGAACTCGGCGAGGAGATACTCCTCGATTTCCCGCTGGTAGCCCTCCGCACCGAGGCGCGGCTCGGACATGTAGACGTTTTCGACGAGCGCTTCGAACGGTGATGACGGCAGCACGTACATGAAACGGAGTCCGCGGGACTGGTCCACGGCGAAGTCCATCAGACGGCACTCGCCGGGGTCGAACACTGGCCTGGTGGCCACGATGTGGAGCCCGACGAATTGCTGCGGTACCCAAGTCGAGGTCTCCTTCACGGCCGCAACCGTGGTGCCCGAGAGCGCGAGCCCCCGGCTGTCGATGAGCTCGCGAGCCCAGACGGTCCCCCCGTCAGTCGAGACCTCAACGAGATCGCCGGTAGCTCCGTTCGCGGGGCCGCCGACTTCGACGTCTCCGGCCTCCCGGTACTCCCCCGCGCGTTCGTCGAGTCGTAGCTCGACGTTGCCGAACTTCGCGATCGAGGCGAGCGCGAAGGTATAGAAGTCGTTCGCGGCGAGGCACAGGTATGGCGTTGCCGGTGCTGCGGCAGTCACCGTTCCGGCCACAGTCCGCACCTGCCATTCGTCCCAGCTCGAGCGCGCGAGGTGCGTGAACGGGGTGGCTTCGACGTCCCAGAAGCACCAGGTGCGGTCATCCGCGTAATGCGTGCGGGAGTCGATCAGCAGGATCGGGCCGACCGCTCCGGCCTCAAGCAGGGCGAGGCACGAGGTGAGACCCGCGCACCCCGCCCCGAGAATGACGACGTCGTAGATGGTGGACGTGCGCCGTCGGGCCAGCGACTCTGGCACAACGGCAGGCGTACCCCGGGGGGCGGTGTCGGATGTTGTGAGATCGCTTCGAGCGGATCCCTCGACCCCGACATCGCCACCCCGTTGCACGTCAGTTACTCGTTGCGACTAGCGCTCGCGCGAGGCCGCGGCGAACTCGTCATGCGACGACTCGTGCCGCGCGAACTCGGCGTCGTCCGCGAACGACTTGATCCTCGCCACCTTGAAGATGATGAGCGCGTAGACGGCCTTGGCCAGGATGTCTGCGACCGAGTAGCCGATCTGCAAGCCGACCCACGCGTTTGCTCCTTCGATGTTGAGCATCGGCAGCAGGTACGCGATCGGGTAAACACCCCAGCTGAGCAGCAGCAGCCACCGCAGGTTGCTGAGCGTCTGGCGAACGCCGGCCGGCTGCAGGTCGAGCGACTTGGTCAGCTGCACGAACAGCACGTAGAGGATGTAGAGGAACGGCAGGGTCGACAGCAGGCCGAAGAGACCACGCGTGCCGGTGTCGCCGCTGATCTCGCCCGGGTAGCCGAGGATGATCATGAGGGCGGCGGCCGGAACGAGCTTGAACAGCAGCTGCGCCTGTACCTTGCGCGCGAGAGCGAGCACGGCGACGAGTTCGACGAGCAGGAGCGGCACGGTGAGCAACCAGTCAACGTAGCGGTAGCCCTCGTTGAAGGACGCGCCCGCAGCCTGGGTGTACGTGCCAGCGCCACCGAGGGCGTCGGTCACGAATGCTTCCTTGAACGAGTCGAAGATGCGGAAGTAGTGGTATGCCGCGATCCCACAGACGATGATCGCGACGGTGATCGCGTTTCGATAGCGGGGCAGGATGCGCGGGAGCGAAATGAGCAGGAACAGTGCTGTGAATAGCTGCGACGCGATCACGAGCGATAGGAAGTTGTAAACGATATCGAATTGGCCCTGCGACAAAGCGTCGGGAATCACGTGGTCCTCCATCGGACGATCGAGCTTCCAGCGGGATGCGTGGACACGGACTCGACCTAGTTCCCTTACATACTAAATGATTTAGATACTCAGGCAACTATCTGTTTCGCTCTCGAACTATCGGGATAAAATCGTGATCTCACAAAGTGGGACCGGTCTCAGATCGCCCCCGGAACGGATCATGACCGAGGAACGCATGCGCAGGCACACCCTCACCGGCTTCCCTGACGCTGCCATCCACCTGGTGCTGGCCTTCGAGGACGACCGCCAGCAGATCGCGTCCGATCACGGCATCTCGGCTATTGAGCTCAAGTGCCTGTTCCGCATCGCTGCTGCCGGCAGCCTGACCCCCAAGCAACTGGCCGAGAAGCTCTCCGTGACCAACGGAGCGATCACGGGCATCTCGACCCGGCTTGTCACGGCCGGGTTGCTGCACCGGGTGGCTCACCCGAACGATCGCCGAAGTGTCTACCTCGAGCTCACTGAAGCCGGCCACCTCGCCATGGCGGAGATCCACGCCGACTTCAACGAGATGGTGAGCGACGCCACGGCCGGCATCACGGTCGATGAGCTCGAAGTGACCGTGGAGACGCTTCGCCGCGTCACGACTGCGCTCAGGGCGCGCCTGCGACGCGACCTGGACTAAGAGCCGCGCGGGTCGGCGCTCGCGGGCACACGACGGCACCGCTAGCGTGTGGGGATGCCCCCGTCCGCAGCATCCGCCGCGCCGCTCGACCTTCCGCTGCTCGGCCGCGGCACGATCGTCACCGGCGTCTCCCGGCGGCGCGGGATCGGATTCGCGGTCGCCGTGCGGCTTGCCGAGCTCGGCGCGAATGTCTTCATCCACCACTACTCGCCGAACGACGCCGAGCAGCCGTGGGGCGCCGACGACCTCGACGAGGTGCGGACCGGCATCCACTCCGCGCTTGTCGATGGGGCCCGGTTCGGCGATCTCGGTGCCGACATGGCACCCGCTTGCTCCCGCCCGGGTCGTGGATGCCGCCGTCGCAGCCACCGGACCCGTCCGCATCCTGGTCAGCAACCACGCCAAGAGTGGCGGCGACGGCTCGCTCCTCGATATGACCCCCGACAGTCTCGACATCCACTGGCAGGTCAACACGAGGTCGACGCTCCTGCTCACCCGGCACTTCGCCGAGCAGTTCTCCGGGGCGGCCGCGGGAGAGCGTACGACCGCGCCCGGCGTGCGCCCCGCTTCGCTGCGCCCGCTCGACGAGTTCGCGACCGGACGGGTGATCTGGATGATCTCCGGCCAACACGACGGCCCCATGCCCAAGCGACCCGGCACGACTGATCTCCTGGCTCGTCACCGACGAGGCGCGCTGGATCGTCGGCCAGGTGCTGACGACGGACGGCGGGTTTCGGTTGTAGGTAAGGCAGCCCGCCGCCGTGCGGGAATCTGACCCGAGGACGCACTGACTCGCTGCGGGCTCACCTCGATTAGTCACGCAGCGGACGACTGGCGACGAAGAAGGGAACAAGTCCATAAAGTCCGGCAAAGATCGTGGCGGCACACCCCGCGACCGCGCCACACCAGAACAGAGGAACCCGCCGGCTCCGAGCGTCGTTGGGGCCTTCCGGCACGAGACTGAGAGCGCCAATTCCGACGCCAAGCAGAACAGCAACGAGTCCCACGAACATCAGCCACGTCGGCACGGTGGGAGCAAGCCCTACGTCGTTCCGAAGAACAATGCCGGACGGAAGCTCATCGCGCCAGCTCAGCATCGTCACGACAACGATGACGAGAGAGCCACACCGATCCGGCGGCAATCGCATCCCGGGCCCGCACCAACCGTCTTTGCGTAGCCATCGCCTCAGGCTATCAACGTGTGGGCCTCTCACCGGCATGACTGCCGCGCACAGATTCAGCAGCTGCCCACCGAAAAAACGGTGCCCCTGGAGGGACTCGAACCCCCAACCTAATCCTTAGGACGGACTTGCTCTTCCATTGAGCTACAGAGGCCAGCGAGACGAGTTTAGCCGTTCACGGATGCCCGTCATTCACACGACGGCGGCGACCGAGGCGCGCTCAGGCGCTATGCCGCCGGCGCCAGGTACTCTTCCCACTGCGGCAGCGCCCGCTCGACCCCGCGCACCAGCCAGGGGGTGCCGCGCGGGGGGCGGGGGTGCACCCGCAATGTCCAGCCCATCTCCGACGGGGTGCGGTCGCTCTTGGCGTTGTTGCATTTGAGGCAGCAGGCCACGAGGTTCTCCCACGAGTCCGCTCCCCCGCGCGACCGCGGGAGCACGTGGTCGATCGTCGTCGCCGACGACGCGCAGTAGGCGCAGCGCTGGCCGTCGCGCCGCAGTACGCCGCGGCGACTGACCGGCACCCGACGGTTCGACGGGATGCGCACGTAGCGCCTGAGCAGAATCACCGACGGCCGATCCCATGACTCGGTCAGCCCGAACACCGGATGCTCGGCATCCGCGGCGATGATCGTCGCTTTGCCGTTCATGACGAGCACGAGGGCTCGCTTGAAGGAGACGACGGCGAGGGGCTCGAACCCCGCGTTGAGGACCAGTGTGCGCATTCTCATCCAATCGACAAGTCCCCGCGCGGCTTGCGGGGATTCGAAGGTCGAGGGGTACCGCCGGTCAGGAGCGTGCAGGCAACAAAAAAGGCACCGTCGAGTAGACGGTGCCTAGGTGGTTGCGCGCAGTTGGACACTGCGCTGGCTGCTGTGCCGTATGAAGTGCAGGGCGCGAACATCCACGGTTTGGATGCTGCGACTGCGTGACATTCGGCTCTCCGAAGAACTGGTGGAACTCCAAGGATTTCAGAATAACCCAGAAATCCGCCCCCGGTTCCCGCGGGCGCGCCGGTTCACCGGCCGTTCACCGCGGAGGCGCCCCACAGGGCGACGCGCCGGGGAGAACTGTCTAGATGCCGACGTAGACGTGAATGGCGACCTCGTTGGGCAGCTCGAGGCCATCGCCGAACCCGTCGACCTCGACAAGCACGTACGACCCGGCAGCCGAGAACTTCGCCTGTGCCCCCGGCAGGACGCCAGCGGTGCGCAGCTGCGAGAGCAGCTCGCTCTCGTATTGGACCGGTTCGCCAAGCCGACGGATCGTGCCCGTGACCGGTCCGACGGCACCGTGGACGAGGTTCACAATGTTCACGACCCCGTCGTAGAACTTGCCGACGGCGGGCTCCCCCAGCTCGTCCAGGCCGGGAATCGGATTCCCATACGGGGAATGCGTCGGGTGGTCGAGCATCTCGATGATGCGTCGCTCGACCGATTCGCTCATCACGTGCTCCCAGCGACAGGCCTCATCGTGAACCAGCGCCCAGTCCAGGCCGATGATGTCGGCGAGGAGGCGCTCGGCGAGGCGATGCTTGCGCATGACGTGCACGGCCCGCGACCGACCCTCGATAGTCAGCTCGAGGTGGCGATCGCCCTCGACGACGACGAGTCCGTCTCGCTCCATCCGTCCGACGGTCTGAGACACGGTCGGACCGGAGTGCCCAAGCCGCTCGCTGATCCGGGCGCGCAACGGCACGATTTTCTCTTCCTCGAGCTCGAAGATGGTGCGCAGGTACATCTCGGTGGTGTCAATGAGATCTGTCATCGAGCCCTCTCCATCGCCGAATGCACACAGGTAAGCCTAACCTGACGGCCGCCGTTCCCTGTTCGAGGGCTACCGCGCGCGGCTCGATAGAATCGGCGCATGTCCCAGATCACCATTCCCACCGACCTCATGCCCGCCGATGGACGATTCGGATGCGGCCCCTCGAAGGTCAGGGCCGAGCAGCTCGCCTACCTCACGGGCGCGGGCGCCGGGATCCTCGGCACCTCGCATCGGCAGGCACCGGTAAAGAACCTCGTCGGGCGAGTTCAGGACGGGCTCACCGCGCTCTTCCGCCTGCCCGACGGTTACGAGGTCGTGCTGGGCAACGGCGGATCTACCGCGTTCTGGGATGCGGCGGCGTTCGGGCTGATCGAGAAGCGCAGCCAGAACCTCACCTTCGGCGAGTTCGGGTCGAAGTTCGCCGCTGCTGCGGCCGCCCCGTTCCTCGAGGCCCCACACGTCATCGATGCCGTTGCCGGATCGCTCAGCACGGTCGATGCGCAGCCGGGAATCGACGTGTACGCGTGGCCGCACAACGAGACCTCCACCGGCGTCATGGCCCCGGTCGAGCGGGTGCACGGCGACCCGGGAGCCCTCACTGTGGTCGATGCGACGAGCGCAGCGGGCGGCATCGACTTCGACGCGGCCCAAACCGATGTCTACTACTTCGCACCGCAGAAGAATTTTGCGTCCGACGGCGGACTGTGGCTTGCGCTGTTCTCCCCCGCCGCGCTCGAGCGGGTTGCGACGGTCGCCGCGAGCGGCCGCTACATTCCCGAGTTCCTGAGCCTCAAGAACGCGGTCGACAACTCGCGCCTCAAGCAGACCCTCAACACGCCCGCGCTCTCGACCCTGCTGCTGCTCGAGAACCAGATCGAGTGGATCAACGGCAACGGCGGACTCGCCTGGGCGAACGCCCGCACGACCGAGTCATCGTCGGCGCTCTATGACTGGGCGGCGAGCGTCGACTACGCGACACCATTCGTTGCGGACCCCGACCACCGCTCGCAGGTCGTCGTCACGATCGACTTCGATGAGCGCATCGACGCGGCGGCCATCGCCAAGGTGTTGCGCGCGAACGGCATCGTCGACACGGAGCCCTACCGCAAGCTCGGCCGCAACCAGTTGCGAGTCGCTACGTTTGTTGCAATCGAGCCGGATGATGTGCGCCAGCTCATCCGTGCGATCGAGTTCGTGGTGGGTAGCCTGTAAGCATGCGAATCTGGCTCAAGGATGCCGATCGGCGGCCCGACCCTGCGCCGGTGACGACCGACGACCGCAAGGCCGTGCTCGTCGGGACTGGGGCCTGGGTCGTCGCGCTCGTCCTCCTCGCCGTCATGCCGGAGGAGGGCGGCAACAGCTGGTGGCTGCTGGCCTGCGCGATCGGCGTCGGACTGGGGCTTCTCGGGCTGATCTACACCCACTACCGCCAGCGCTGAGGGCTACCCGCGGCCGACCTCGTCGTCGTCCATGACGTGATCGTCGAGGTCGCCGACGATCGAGTCGTCGTCCGAATCGTCTTCATCCTCGTCTTCATCCTCGCCATCCACGTCGATATCGTCGATGTCGACCCCATCGAGGTCGCCGGCATGTAGCACCGATCCGCGGGAGACCGCTCCTTGCTCGTCGCCGTCGGACTCGTCATCGTCCGACTCCTCATCGTCCGATTCATCATCGTCAGACTCCTCATCGTCAGACTCGTCGTCGTCAGACTCGTCGTCGTCGTCGGAATCGTCGGATGCCGTGGCGTCCTGCGACGCCCGATACTCGGCCAGCCTGTCAACCCACGGCACCCAGTCGGGCGCGAGAATCGCGTTATCACCGGGCATGAGCTCGACCTCGAGCACCGTCGGGTCGGCACCGTCGACGTGGGCGATGCTGGCGGTCCAGCGCCAGCCGGGGTAGCCAACCATTTCCGACTCGAAGAACACCGAGATTGCGCCGTCGCCCTCGTCGACGAAGCCCGCCGTGGCCCCGATGGTGTCGGCCGGTGTGATCTCGAGGAGAGCCTCACGGGCCAGGTCGAAGTCGGCCTGGGTCGCCTCGCGCTCAGGCATCGAGCTCATCGGCTACCCGGCGCAACATTGCCGCGATCTTGTGGCTGTGACTGGAGTCGGGGTAGCGGCCCCGCTTGAGGTTCGAGCCGATGCCGTCGAGGAGCTTGACGAGATCCTCGACGATGACCGCCATGTCGTCGGCGGGCTTGCGGCTCAGCTTCGCCAAGCTCGGTGGAGCCTCGAGCACGCGCACCGACAGCGCCTGGGCACCGCGCTTTCCGTCGGCGATGCCGAATTCGAGTTTGGTACCGGCCTTGACCGTCGCACCAGCGGGCAGCGCGGAAGCGTGCAGGAAGACCTCCTGGCCTTCATCCGACGTGATGAAGCCGAAGCCCTTTTCGTCGTCATAAAACTTGACCTTGCCGGTAGGCATGGCTGCACCTCTTTCTTGTGGCTGGAACCTCTAAGCCTACGGGCACTGGCGTACCTCTATTCTTGTGCTTGTGGCAAAACAAATTCCGGTCCCCATTCATCGCGCAGAGCGAGTCCTCGCGTACATGATGGTGGCGGTGATCGTGATCTCGATCGCCTCGTTCCTCGCGATCATCATCGGAACCGCCACGGGCATGGGCGGGGCGGATTTCGCCACCGGGCTCTGGCCCGCAGTCTTCGTTGCGCCGTTCTTCGGGCTGCCGTTTGCGATCGTTCTTCTGGTCACCCTCGTGATCGTGAGCGCGAAGCGCCGGTCACGCGAGGCCGCCGAGGCACAGGCGCGATCGCCCCAGAAACGCCAGCGCCCATCGCAGGGCAGGTAGGCGTGATCGATCCGACGATGGTGACGGATCGCCGCGGGCCTCGCCCGTGAGCGACACATTCTCACTCGCGACTCGGCTGCGGGCGATGGACAACGCGCGGCTTGCTGCCGCCGTCCGGGCGCGGGAGATCCGCGTGAGCGGCATCAAGGACTTCTTCGACCTCGCCGAGGCGCTGCTCGACCGGGCATCCGTGCAGCAGCAGTTGAGTCACCTCGACCGCGGCACCTTGGCGACGATCGCGGCCATAGCCGAGCTCGGGTCGCGTGCCGGCGGCTCGACGGCCGCGGACGTCGCTGCGCTGCTCGACAGCTACGCCGAGGCGCCGCCCGAGTCCGACATCGAACTGCGCGCGTCGACGGCGGTCTCGCTGCTGCTCGCCGACAGAGAGACGGATGCCGCGGGGATCGAACGGTTCACCGCCTACGACAGCGTCGCCGAGCAGGTGCGCTCGTGGCCGGCCTTCGGGCTGCCCGGCCTTTCCGAGCTCGCCGCCGGCCTGCCGCTCGCGGCGCTCGAGCCCGCCGCGGAGACCGAGTTGCGCTTCATCGACCGCGTCGCCTCCGAGCGTGCGTTCGCCGCGACCACCGGGATCACCGAGCTCCTCGTCGAGCTAGAACGCGAGCCGGCGCGCGAGCTGGCCAAGGGCGGCATCGCCCTGCCCGACACCAAGCGGCTCGCGAACGCGATGGCCGTCGACCTCGCGGGCGTTGCGCGGCTGCTCGCGGTCGCGGGTGCCTCAGGGCTCGTCGCGCGCGAGGCCGGCTCCTGGCTCATCACCGACGCGGGCAGCGCGTGGCTGATGGAATCCTCCGGCGCACGGTGGCGCATGCTCGCCGCCGGCTGGTTCGAACGCCTCCCGACCGACATCCGCCGGCTCCTCGGCGAGCGCAGCCACTCGCTCTGGGGCGCCGGCCTCCGCCGATTCGTCGACTGGCTCTACCCTGCGGGCGGGGACTGGATGGATGAGCGGATCGCCGCGTACACCGGAGCCGCCGAACTTCTCGGCATCACCGCCAACCACGCCGCGAGCAGCCCGGGCCTCGCCCTGTTCACCTCCGGGCTGGACGCCGCGGAGACCGCTATGGCGCCGCTACTGCCGCGCGAGGTCGAACAGGTCTACCTGCAGCACGACCTCTCGATCGTCGCCCCCGGCCCGCTCACCCCGCAGGTCGACGGGCGCCTGCGCTCCCTCGCGGATGCCGAGAGCCGGTCGCTCGCGTCGAGTTATCGCGTCTCGGCCTCGAGCATGAACCGAGCGATGGCAGCGGGCGAGTCGGCCGCGAGCGTGCGCGAGTTCCTCGCCGAAATCTCACTCACCGGCATCCCACAGCCGCTCGACTACCTCATCACCGAAGCATCCAGCCGGTACGGACTGCTGCGGGCCGGCGCGCTGACCGAGCGCAACAGCAGGGACGCTCTCGAGGCGAAGAGCTACGTGCGCAGCGACGACGCGCAGCTGCTCGACACCGTTCTTGTCGACCAGAACCTCTCGGTGCTCGGCTTCACTCGGGTCGATCCCGACCGGCTGGTCAGCCGCTTCCCGCTCGAAACGGTGTTCTGGAACCTCAGCGATGCCCGCTACCCGGTTGCGGCCGAGGGCGCAGACGCCGAAATCGTCGCCCTCCGCCGCCGGCGCCACGCTCGATCGGCCGGCGCCGTCGGGCCCGACCCGATCGAGGACCTGATCGAGCGGCTGCGACTCGGCGGCGACAGCGAACCGGAGGAGGCGGCGGATGCGTGGCTCGCCCGGCAGCTCGACAGCGCGATCCGACTCAAGGCCGCACTCACGGTGAGCGTGACAATGCCCAACGGAACAGTCGTCGACTACCAGCTCGAACCGACGAGCATCGCCGGCGGCAGGCTCCGGGCGCGCGACCGGCGGTCGGCGATCGAGCGCACTCTGCCCCTGTCGAGCATCGCGAGGGTATCCCCCGCTGCCGACGTTCCCTGACAATCCCGAGAACACGGCATTCGCCACACAGCGCGCGGTTAGACTTCCGGGGTGAATTCAGCAGCCGAGCCCGCGACCGCGCCACAGCTGCCCGGGCCCCTCATCGTTCAAAGCGACCGCACCGTGCTACTCGGGGTGGCGCACCCGCAGGCGGACGACGCCCGCCACGATCTCGCGGTGTTCGCTGAGCTCGAGCGGGCCCCGGAGCACATTCACACCTACCGCATCACACGGCTCGGCCTGTGGAACGCGCGCGCGGCCGGTCACGAGGCCGCCGACATGCTCGCCACCCTCGAGCGCTACTCGAAGTTTCCGATCCCCCAGGCCGTGTCGATCGATATCGCCGAGACGGTCGCCCGCTACGGCAGGCTCGTGATCGAGCGGGATGCCGACGGCGTGCTCACCCTCACCGGCACCGATCGCGCTGTGCTCGCCGAGATCGCGCGCGGCAAGAAGGTCGCGAACCTTCTGCTCGAGCGGCGCGGCGACAATAGCTTCGTCATGCAGCCGTGGGCGCGCGGCGAGCTCAAACAGGAGCTCCTCAAGCTCGGCTGGCCAGCGGAGGACCTCGCCGGCTACACGCCGGGCACCCCGCACGAGATCGAGCTCGACCACTCGGGCGGCTTCGACCTGCGGGAGTACCAGAACGAGGCCGTCGACAGCTTCTTCAAGCACGGCTCGGGCGTGGTGGTGCTTCCCTGCGGCGCGGGGAAGACCCTCGTCGGCGCCGGCGCGATGGCGATCTCGAAGACCACCACCCTCATCCTCGTCACCAACATCGTTTCGGCCCGCCAGTGGCGCTCGGAGCTCTTGCGCCGCACCACCCTCACCGACGACGAAATCGGCGAGTACTCCGGCCAGTCCAAGGATGTGAAACCGGTGACGATCGCGACCTACCAGATCCTCACCGCACGCCGGAAGGGCGAGTATGCGCACCTGCAGCTGCTCGACGCGCTCGACTGGGGCCTCGTGATCTACGACGAGGTGCACCTACTGCCCGCGCCGGTGTTCAAACTCACCGCCGACCTGCAGGCACGGCGCCGACTGGGCCTCACGGCGACTCTCGTGCGCGAGGACGGGCGAGAGGGCGACGTGTTCAGCCTCATCGGCCCGAAGCGGTTCGACGCGCCCTGGAAGGAGATCGAGTCCCAGGGTTTCATCTCCCCGGCATCCTGCTACGAGGTTCGCATCGACCTGCCCCAGCAGGAGCGACTCGAGTATGCGGCGGCGGCGGACGACGCGCGCTACCGTCTCGCGGCCACGGCGCCGGCGAAGATCGACGTGGTTCAGCAGCTCGTCGAGCGGCATACCGGCGAGCGGATCCTCGTGATCGGGCAGTACCTCGACCAGATCCAGGAGCTCGCCGAGGTGCTGGATGCGCCGCAGCTCACGGGCGCGACCCCCGTCGACGAGCGGGAACGGCTCTATCAGGAGTTCCGTGAGGGCATCACGAAGATCCTCGTCGTCTCAAAGGTCGCGAACTTCTCAGTCGACCTGCCCGAGGCGACCGTCGCAATCCAGGTGTCCGGTTCGTTCGGGTCCCGGCAGGAGGAGGCCCAGCGTCTCGGCCGACTGCTCCGCCCGAAGGAGAGCGGCCTCCCGGCCAACTTCTACACGCTCGTCGCGCGCGACACGGTCGACCAGGACTTCGCCCAGAACCGGCAGCGCTTCCTCGCGGAGCAGGGCTACAGCTACACGATCCTCGACGCGCACGCACTCGACAAGGCTGCTGCCTAACCGTCAGCGGCGCTCGTATCGCAGGAAGAGCATGTCCCCCGCCGTGAGCGAGTGCAGGAGCGCCATTCCGCGTGCCGTCGCTGCCGCGCCGTGCGCGATGCGGCCCGCGGATCCGCCCTCGAGCACCGGGCTCATCGTCAGGCAGATCTCGTCGACCAGGTCGGCCTCGATGAGCGCGCCGAACAGCTGCGGCCCGCCCTCGCAGAGCATCTGGGGCAGGCCCCGCGCGGTGAGCTCCGCGACCAGACGGTCCGGTTCCACTCGCTCCTCGCCGCAGACGACGACGTCGGCGACGTCGGCGAGCGCGACTCTCGCCGCTGCCGGAGACGCCGCCGAGGTGATGACGATCGGCCGCACGACGGCATCCGCGAAGAACGGATGCGACGGCGCGAAGTCGAGCCGTGACGTCACGAGCGCGACCGGAGGCTGGGCCGCAAGCCCGTGCTCGACCCGCCAACGGGCATCCTCGTCGCGCACCCGCACCCCGCCGTAGCCCTCCGCCCGCACCGTTCCGGCACCGACGACGATGACGTCGCACAGCATCCGCAGGGTGTCGAAGACCAGCTTGTCGTCGGCGTTATTGAGGCCGCCGCTGACCTCGTCGCGTGTCGCGGCGCCGTCGAGGCTCTGGATGAAGTTCACCCGCAGCCGCGGCCTGTCGCGGTCGGTGACGAGGTAGCGCTCGATGAGCTCGTGCCGGTCGAGCATCAGGCGATGTTGTGGCGCACGTACGCCGGCTCGCGGAATCCGAGGATCCCCTCGGTCATTCGCACGGCGTCCACTGCGGCGCGCACGTTGTGCATGCGCACGATCCGGGCGCCCTGCAGGATGCACGCGACGGCGGCCGCGATCGACCCCTCGACGCGCGCGCCGCGGTCCCGGCCGATGGTCTCCCCGACGAAGTCCTTGTTCGACACCGCCACGAGGGTCGGCAGACCGAGCGCCGTGATCTCGCCCAGTCGACGGGTGATCTCGAGCGAATGCCGGGTGTTCTTGTTGAGGTCGTGGCCTGGGTCAACAACGATTCGCTCCGGCGGCACCCCGAGCCCGGTGGCGAGCGCAACCCGCTCTTGCAGGAACGCAAGGACCTCCGCGACGACGTCCCCGTACTGCGGCGCGGGGTAGGCGGTGCGCGGCGCCGCGAGGCTGTGCGTGATGACGAGCGTCGCATCACTGTCGGCGACCACCTCGGCCATGCGCGGGTCACTCACGCCGGTGGTGTCGTTGATGACGTGCGCCCCGGCGCGGATGCCGGCGAGGGCGACCTCCGGCTGGAAGGTGTCGACTGAGATCACCACCCCCGTGCCGCGCAGCGCCTCGACGACGGGGACGATCCGGTCGATCTCCGCCACGATGGGCACGGCGGGGCCAGGAGCGAACTTGGCGCCGCCGATGTCGACCCAGTCGGCGCCCTCGGCGATGGCGGCGAGGGAGGCTGCGACGGCGGCGTCGAGCACGAATGTCGCGCCCCGGTCGTAGAACGAGTCCGGGGTGCGGTTGATCACGGCCATGACAGCCACCTCACGGGAGAAGTCGAAGGCGCGGCCCCCGATGGCGCGCAGCGGCTGACTGATCTCCGGGAGCGTGATTCCGCGAGCTGGCGAGAAGTACATGGGGCCATGCTCCCACCTCTCGGCCTGCCGAGAGGTCGTCGAACAGCGCACACCGTGCGCTCACAGAAAGATCCCAGCTAACGCGCAGATACTACTTACATGAGCGATGGCCCCAGAATCCTGATCGTCGATGACGAACCCAACATCCGTGACCTCCTGACCACCAGCCTCCGCTTCGCCGGCTTCGCTGTGCGTGCGGTCGGCAATGGCGCCCAGGCGATCTCGGCGGTGCTCGAGGAGGAACCCGACCTCATAATCCTCGACGTGATGCTGCCCGACATGAACGGCTTCGGCGTGACCAAGCGCCTCCGTTCCTCCGGCTACACCTCGCCGATTCTGTTCCTCACCGCGAAGGACGACACGGAAGACAAGATCACCGGCCTCACGGTCGGCGGCGACGACTACGTGACCAAGCCGTTCAGCCTCGACGAGATCGTCGCTCGCATCAAGGCGATCCTCCGCCGCACGATGGCGGACGAGGAGGATGCCGTGATCCGCGCCGGTGAGCTGACGATGGACCAGGACACCCACGAGGTGTCGATCGGTGCCGAGCAGATCGAGCTCAGCCCCACCGAGTTCAAGCTGCTCCGCTACCTCATGCTCAACCCGAACCGCGTGCTATCGAAGGCGCAGATCCTCGACCACGTCTGGGAGTACGACTTCAACGGCGACGCGGGAATCGTCGAGAGTTACATCTCCTACCTGCGCCGCAAGCTCGACCAGTTCTCGGCCGAGCCGGTCATCCAGACCAAGCGGGGCTTCGGCTACATGCTCAAGGCGGCCAAGGTCTGACCTGCAGAGGCTGACCCCCAGTTTCGTGGCCTAGCCTGACGTTCTATGTCCGATGCCCTCAGCGATCGGTGGAACTCGATTTCACTGCGCACAAAGATCACCAGCGTGACCGTTCTTCTGGTGACTCTGGGCCTGCTCGTAGCGGGTGCCGGCACGATGACCGTGCTGCGCAACTACTTGCTCGAGGGCGTCGACAGCAAGATTGCCGAGACCGTCACCCAGCTGAGGGTGGATGCCCTGTTGACGACGGAGTGCGTGACCCAGGGCCCCAACGACTACTACGTCGCGATCGTCAATGACACCGGCCGGGTCGTCTGTCACAACGCACAGGACGACCCGCCCATCCTCGCCGAAATGACAAACGACGACATGAGCCGCGACGAGGTGCGCGCCTTCACCCTGTGGGATGACGACCGCAGCACCCAATGGCGCGTCGTCGCCCTTCCGCAGCGCAACGTGCAGACGAGCGAGTCGGTGGGCCTCATCGTCGCGCTCAATCTCGACGAGACCAACGGCATCATCGCGCGCTACGCGGGCATCTTCCTCGGCTTCGGACTCTCGGTGGTGGTGCTTGGTGCCGCGCTGACGAGGCTGCTCGTGACGACGACCTTTGCCCCGCTTCGTCAGGTCGAGGCCACCGCGGCGGCAATCGCCGACGGCAACTTCAGCGAGCGGCTGCCGGGAGCGACGCCGAACACCGAGGTCGGCCGCCTCAACGGCTCGCTGAACACGATGCTCGCGCGCATCGACCGAGCGTTCGGCGACCGCGCCAAGACCATCGAGCAGATGCGCCGTTTCGTCGGCGACGCGAGCCACGAGCTGCGCACCCCGCTCGTGTCGGTACGTGGCTATGCCGAGCTCTACCGGATGGGCGCGCTGACGACCCCCGACGAGGTCGCACAGGCGATGGAGCGCATCGAGAAGGAGGCGATCCGCATGGGCGAGCTCGTCGAGGACCTCCTTGAGCTTGCGCGCATCGACGAGGCCAAGCCGCTGCAGATGAAACCCGTCGATCTCGTCCCGATCGCCTACGACGCCGCCCTCGACGCCATGGCCTCCTCCCCCGGTCGCCCGATCAACGTCGTCTTCATCGAGCCGGAACCCGAGCCCGAACCGCAGAGCGCCACGACGACTGCGGAGGACGCCGTCATAGCGAGCAGGACGGCCGCAGTGCTCACGAGCCCGATCTCCTTTGCCGGGGCGCAGCTCTCGCGCTTGCGCTCGCGACGACCCCGGCAGGCGCCCGCCGAGCACGTCTCGCAGACGCCGGCCCCGCAGCAGATTCTCGACACCCCCGCGATCGTGCTCGGGGAGGAGAACAAGATCCGCCAGGTGGTCACCAACCTGCTCGGCAACGCCCTGCGATTTACCAACCCCGGCAGCCCGATCGAGATCGGGGTGTCGGTTGACGCCGTCCGCCAGGTCGCGCTGCTCGACATCATTGATCACGGCGAGGGGATCCCCCCGCAGATCCGCGACAAGATCTTCCAGCGGTTCTGGCGTGCCGATACTTCGCGCACCCGCGAGACAGGCGGCAGCGGTCTCGGGCTCGCGATCGTCTCGGGCATCATCATCGCGCACAAGGGATCGGTCGACGTCTTCGAGACGGAGGGTGGCGGCGCCACCTTCCGGATAGAGCTTCCTCTCCTCCCCGAGAACTACACGTCGCTCGCGCCCACAGCGCGCCCCTGACGCCAACATCGGCCTTCCCGCCCGCCTAGCCTGTGGTCAGCCCGGCCGGCCAGCCTGGCACGAGCGAAGGAGGCGCGATGACCCGCTATCAGGTCGACAGTGAGGCTGTTTTCACGACGACGGGAGCAGTGCGCTCGTCGATGGGCAGGATTGAGGCGGAGGTGAGCGCGTTGCTCAACCAGCTCGTGAACCTGCAGTCATCCTGGAGCGGTCAGGCCGCCAGCGCGTTTCAGGGCGTCGTCACCGAGTGGCGGGCGACGCAGCAGCACGTCGCCGAGGCGATGGCCTCGATCAACATCGCGCTCGGGCAAGCAGGGCAGCAGTACGCCGATATCGAGCAGTCGAACGCGCGGCTCTTCCTGCGCTGACGCACCGGCTTCGGCAGACGTCGTGCCCTTAACCCACGAATGGGCGGCTCCCGCGAGGGAACCGCCCATTCAGGTGCTCTGGACTTAGAAGTCCATGCCACCCGAGGGGTCGCCGGCCGGGGCCGGGTGACGCTCGGGCTTGTCGGCGACGACGGCCTCGGTGGTGAGGAACAGGCCCGCGATCGACGCTGCGTTGAGCAGCGCAGAACGGGTGACCTTCACCGGGTCGTTGATTCCGGCAGCCAGCATGTCAACGTACTCGCCGGTCGCGGCGTTGAGGCCGTGTCCGGTGGGCAGGTTGCGCACGCGGTCGACCACGACGCCGGGCTCGAGGCCAGCGTTGAGGGCGATCTGCTTGAGCGGCGCGTCGATCGCGACGCGAACGATGTTCGCACCGGTCGCCTCGTCGCCCGTGAGGCTCGTGACGGCTTCGCTCTCGAACGCGACCTTACCGGCCTGGATGAGTGCGACGCCACCACCGGCGACGATGCCCTCTTCGACGGCGGCCTTCGCGTTGCGAACGGCGTCCTCGATGCGGTGCTTGCGCTCCTTGAGCTCGACCTCGGTCGCGGCTCCGGCCTTGATGACTGCAACGCCGCCGGCCAGCTTGGCCAGGCGCTCCTGCAGCTTCTCGCGGTCGTAGTCGGAATCGGTGTTGTCGATCTCGGAACGGATCTGCTTGACACGTCCGGCGATGGCGTCGACTTCGCCGGCTCCCTCGACGATCGTGGTCTCGTCCTTGGTGATGACAACCTTGCGGGCGCGTCCCAGCAGGTCGAGGGTCGCGTTCTCCAGCTTGAGACCGACCTCCTCGGAGATGACCTGTCCACCGGTGAGGATGGCGATGTCCTGCAGCTGCGCCTTGCGACGGTCTCCGAAGCCGGGGGCCTTGACGGCAACCGACTTGAAGATGCCACGGATCTTGTTCACGACGAGGGTCGCGAGGGCTTCGCCGTCGACGTCCTCGGCGATGATCAGCAGCTGCTTGCCCGACTGGATGACCTTGTCGACGATCGGCAGCAGGTCCTTGATGTTCGAGATCTTGCCGTTGACGATGAGGATGTACGCGTCTTCGAAGACGGCTTCCTGGCGCTCGGGGTCGGTGACGAAGTACGCCGACAGGTAACCCTTGTCGAAGCGCATTCCCTCGGTCAGCTCGAGCTCGGTGCCGAAGGTGTTTGACTCCTCGACGGTGACGACGCCTTCCTTGCCGACCTTGTCGATCGCCTCAGCGATCAGCGCGCCGATCTCGGGGTCGCCGGCGGAGATGGACGCGGTGGCCGCGATCTCTTCCTTGGTTTCGATTTCCTTCGCACCGGTGACGAGCGCCTCGATGACCGCGTTGACGGCCTTCTCGATGCCGCGCTTGAGGGTGATCGGGTCAGCGCCAGCAGCGACGTTGCGAAGTCCTTCGCGAACGAGGGCCTGGGCGAGGACGACCGACGTGGTCGTTCCGTCTCCGGCGACGTCATCCGTCTTCTTGGCTACCTCTTTGACCAGCTCGGCGCCGATCTTCTCGTACGGGTCGTCCAGTTCGATTTCCTTGGCGATGGAGACACCGTCGTTCGTGATGGTGGGTGCGCCCCACTTCTTCTCGAGCACGACGTTGCGGCCGCGTGGGCCGAGGGTCACCTTGACTGCGTCGGCGAGGATGTTGAGGCCGCGCTCGAGGCCGCGACGGGCCTCTTCGTTGAAAGCAATGATCTTTGCCATGTGTGTTTCTCGTCCCTCCGGGGCGTCGTAAAAGCTGCAACACGGTTGGCACTCCCGTGGAGGGAGTGCTAAACGATTCTGGCACTCTCCCCCGGAGAGTGCAAGTGACGCCCCGTGAGGGTCAGCCTGCAGTGGGGGCTGTGTGCTCGACCGACCCTGCCAACGGAATCAACTCGATCCACGAGTTGCCGGGCGCGAGCTTGACTGCCACCCCATTGTCGTCGATGAGCGCGATCGTGCTGGCGGCAGACTTCTTCGTCCAGGTGGCTCGCACCGTGGCGCCGCCGGAGGAGACCCAGGCCTCGCCCGAGCCGATCATCTCGGTCTTGGGGATATCGAGCGCCACGGTGACGGGCACGCGGAGAACTATCAGGTTGGTCGCGCTCAACCGTGCGCCGTTCGCATCGACATCCGGCGCTCCCTGCTGGGAACGCAGAAACGCCGACGTCGGCGCATCCCAGTTCCAGGTGCCGAAGCTGTAGTCCGAGAACCGGTAGTTCACGACGGCGGTGCGTGTGCCGAGCCGCACCGCGGTGGACGAGGGGAGGTCGGCGGCGAAGTTGAACTGCTTGCGCGGTGCCGCCAGATCGGTGTGCTCGGCGAGCAGCTCCGTGGCCTTCACGTGCACGTTGTGCGGCGCGGGCTTGGCATCGGACCGGTAAAAGGTGGCCTCCGTGTCGGGCTGGCCGTGAATCGCGTTGTAGACGGGCGTCTGGCGCATGAGCGCGACGAACCGGTCCTGACCGCCCGAATAGGCGACGATCCCGCCGAAGGGCGAGATGATGTCCGGATCCATCGGCCGGATCGAGCGCACCGGACCCAGAACGTCGGGGATGTCCGAGTGCCAGACAGCGACATAGCGGGTCATCCCACCTTCGACCAGCTCCTCGAACACGAGGTCGGTGCGGTCGAGCGCGATTTGCGGACGCGCGAGGGGGTGATTGTCGATCTTGGCGGCGATTGAGGCGTGCTCGAGTGTGCCCTTCGGGACGACGAGTCCGCGCAACGGGGCGACGTCCGTCTGCGCGGCTTCGCGGGGCGAGGTCGCGCTCGGGCTGGGCTGCGGACCTTCGGTCCCGGCCGCGCAACCCGCGAGCATGGCGACGGAGAGCACAACGGTCAGGATCGCAGCGCGACCGGAGTTCCTTCGTGAAGTGCGCATGTTCGTTGGGCCGTCAGCCTGCAATTTGCAAATAATCCGAACCGAGCAGCACCGTGATCGGCGACTCGGGGAAGTCCTCGCTGAGCTGCGCCTCGCCGATGCCGAGGCTGGCGACGAGCGCGAGTGCTGCGCTCTCGTTCGCCGGATCGCCGTAGTAGACGGCCGTTGCGGCGATCTCCGTGGATGAGGCATTGGCGCGGCTCCCCACAGCGGTGCTGTCGGCGCACGGTCCCTCGGCGACCGTGTCGGGCCCGGCCGCGCCGCACCATCCCTCGGCGACGAGTTTGTCACCGGCAGCGCCGGCGAGTCCGGCCGTGGATGTTCCGTTGAGCACGGTGATGGAGACGGAGGGATCGAGCAGGGGCTCGATCGGCGCGGCAGTCTCGGTCGCCTCGGGCTCTTCGCTCTGGTCTGTCGCGGGCGCGTCGTCGGTCGGCGCCCCGCTCGCCGTGAACGGGAGATCGAGATTGATCGAGTCGGTCAGGGCCGCGAGTGCCACGACGCCGGCGAGGACGAGCACGCCGGTGGCGAGAGCGGCCCACGCGAACCCGATCCAGCCGCGCCCCTGCCGCGCCGGGGCCCGGTGGGCACCGACTCGCGTGAGGTCGTCGGGGATCTCGTCGAAGCGATCGGTGGGAGTTGTCTTCGCCATAGAGCAAGTGGTCCTAGTCTTCGATTCGCCCGCGGCCGGCTGCCTGTCGGCCCGGCTGGGCCCGGCTCCCTTTCTCGGTGGAGCGTTCGCTCGTTCGAGCATCCCTGACCCGCTGCAGTCTCCTGACCAGCATCGGGTCGTGAACGATCGCGGCCGGGGAGTCGATCAGCGAGTTCAGCAATTGATAATACCGGGCCGCCGACACCCCGAACTCGCGGCGGATGGCTTCCTCTTTCGCGCCGCCGTGGCGCCACCACTCATGCTCGAAACCGAGGATCGCTTCGTCGCGATCGCTCAGCCGCGCCGCAGCATCCGGCAGCTCGGCCGGTTCAGGCTGTGTTTCCACGCGCTACCTCTCGATTGCGGACCCGTCGAGCGCCCGGGGCCAGCATAGGGCGAGCCCGCCGATTACTCGCGCTCATCCGAGGCTGTGGCAGTGCGGTACATCATGACGTGCGGCAGGCCCGCCTCGACGTAGATCTCGCCGAACGCCTCGAAGCCGTAGCGCGCGTACAGCGGAGCGATGTACTCCTGCGAGTGGAGCAGCATCGACTCGTGGCCGTGCCGTTGGATCACGCGGTCGATGAGCAGCTGGGCGAGGCCCTCGCCGCGGCGGTCGGCACGCACGACGACGCGGCCGAAGAGCCTCCTCGCGTCGAGGTGGCTCGGTTCGGCATCAACAATGACGCGCAGGTAGGCGGCGATGCCGCGCTCATCCGCGATCCACAGATGGCTCGTCTCGGGTTCCGTGTCGCGGTCGTCGAGCTCTTCCTCGTCGATCTTCTGCTCAAGAAAGAAGACATCCGTTCGGAGCTTCAGGAACGAATACAACTCCCAAGTCGTGAGTTCGCCCCACGACTTCTCTACTACGGAACAATCGGACACGCAGCCGAGTTTAATGGAGAGTACCGATCATTCTCGAAAGGCTATAGACAGATGACCACCCAAGAAAGCAATTTCCCCCTCCAGAAGACCGAGGACGAGTGGCGCGCGGAACTCGATGCGACGCGATACTCCATCCTTCGCGAGGCGGCGACCGAGCGCCCGTGGTCCGGCGCGCTGCTCGACGAGAAGCGCGACGGCGTGTACACCTGCGGCGCTTGCAACGCCGAGCTGTTCCCGAGCGGCACCAAGTTCGACTCCGGCTCGGGCTGGCCGAGCTTCTGGGACGCCGTCAACCCCGACGCCGTCAAGCGCGTCACCGACCGCAGCCTCGGCATGGTGCGCACCGAAGTCGTCTGCGGCACGTGCGGCTCACACCTCGGCCACCTGTTCGACGACGCGACGCAGACGCCGACCGGTGACCGCTACTGCATGAACTCGCTGTCGCTGAACTTCAAGGAAGAGACGAAGTAAGCCGCCGGATGACTGCCCTGGATGCCGCGCGGCGGCGTCGCTCTCGTCCGCTCGTCACCGCAGCCGCCCCGACCACCGACGAGCTTCTGCCCCTCATCGAGGGCGCAGCGAGCGTCGCCGACCACGGGGCGCTGCGACCCTGGCGGATCATCGAGCTGCGCGGCGACGCCCGTCGGCGTCTCGGCGACGCGCTCGCGGCCGCCAGCGGGGCAACGGGAGCGGGGGCGCACAAGATCGCGGCGAAACCGCTGCGCGCCGAGCTGCTGCTCGCGATCGTCGAGTGCACCCGCCCCAGCCCCAAGGTCGCGCCGTGGGAGCAGGGGGCGACGGCGGCCGGCATTGGCCACCTGCTCTCCCTCCTGCTCGACGAGGCTGGCTGGGGCGTCATGTGGCGCACCGGACTGCTCACCCGCAGCGAGGAGGTTCGCCGCGCCCACGGCCTCGCCGACAACGAGCAGCTACTCGGCTGGCTCTACGTGGGCGGCATCCCCGACGAGCCGAACGAGGCCCCCAAGCCGCGCATCGATCCGCGGGAGTTCCTCAGCGCGCTGTGACGCCGGAGCGGGTCGACCTGCTGGTGCCCCACCGGTCGGTGCCCCGGCTCAGCGCCGCCCGATCGGGCGCGACGGGATCGTAGCGATCCCGACCGCCACAAGCGTCAGCGCGGTGCCGAGCACCGTCGTCCAGGCGATCGGATGGCCCGCGACCGGGGCGAAGACATCGAGCGCGAGCGACGCGATCAACTGGCCGGCGACCGCGCCAAGCCCGAGCAGCAGCACCCCGGTGTGCTTCACGACGACGATCGCGAGCCCGATGAAAAGGGTGCCGATGAGCCCGCCCGAGTAAAGCCAGGGGGCGGCGGGCAGGGACGACGGCCACCCGGCGAACGCGAGATGCACGGCGGCGGCGACGGTGAGCACGAGAGTCCCCGCCACGAAGTTCATGAGGGTCGCGGTCATCGCCGAGCCGGCGGCCACCCGCACCTGCCCATTCGCGGCCTGCTGCCATCCCAGGCCGATCCCGGCGAGCAGCGGCAACAGCACCACCCAGAACGCTGTGTCGGCGCGCAACTGCGACGACACCGCCCAGCCGACGGCGATCAGCGCGAGGATCGACCCGGCGAGGCGCGTCACCGTGATCGCGGTCGGGGCCATGGTGCCCAGCCCAAGCCGGTCGACGACGAGCCCAGAGGCCGTCTGCCCGCTCACGACCGCGATCGTGAACAGGGCCACGCCGAGCGCGGCGGCCGACAGCCCCTGCGCGAGCACGAACGTGCCGCCGGCGACTCCCCCGCCGAGGTACCACCACGGCGTGGCGCCGGAGCGCACTGCGGCGATGAGGCGCCGCGCTCCCGTGCGACCGGGCGCCCACACGGCGAGCACGACGAGCAGCATCACAAGGCCAGAGCCGAACGAGATGATCGCGGCGAGATAGCCGTCGCCGAGGCGCTGCGAGAACTCGCTGTTGACGCGCGACTGGGTCGCGGTGAGCACCCCGACGAGCACGCCCCCCGCCACAAAAACGATGAGCGCCGGCGAGCGATCGGGCACGGACAGACCCGCCACGGCGCCCCCTCGGTTTACATGTCACTGGTTCGCGCCGACTCGCGGCGAACGGAATCCCAACCTACGGCCTCGCGGGTACGATGAAGTGCTGCATCGTGCGCGACGCGGCATCCGCCCCCTTAGCTCAGTTGGCCAGAGCACCGCTCTTGTAAAGCGGGGGTCGTCGGTTCGAATCCGACAGGGGGCTCACAAAAAGGGCCAACAATTTGGCGCTTTTTGTGAGCCCTTCAAGGGCGATCTTGTTCTTCCTTCTTGCCCTCGGCTCGGCGCGAACGAGCCCTTCAACGTCGTCAACGCGGACGATGGCGGGGATGGAGCCGTTTGGGCCGAGATCGCTGCCGCACGGTCTCGTCGAGGCCGACCTCAGCCGCATCGCTGCGTGGTGGCACACCGATGCCGACCGGGGCCGCGAGATCGAGATGTTCACCGACATCACCACAAGCAGGCTGGCGGGGTTCACCGCCCACCACCGCACCGTCGATTCGCTCACCGCTCCTCGACCGCCACCGCGGCGACGGACTCCCTCTGGCCTAGCCGTCGCACCGGCGTCGTTCAGTTCAGGACCTCGCCCGCGTCGTCCCGCCAGGCGAGCACGCGGATGCCGGAAAGGGTCAGTCACTTCGAGGCGTGTCCGGGTTCCACGGCTGGCCGGCATCCTCGGCGGCCTCCGGGCCCGCTCCCCGGCCCACGTCTGACCCTGAGCACCGAGAATCTCACGCTGAACCTGCCAGCGCAGCGCGGGATCGGAGTCCAGCAACCAGTCGCGCAGCGGGGGGTCCAGGGTGCCCTTCACCGTCGCAACGGCCTCCCAGTTTACGGAGCCGGAGACGGAGCGGGAGACGGAGAGGGCGAGCTCGACGACTTCTCCGAGAATACCGCGCCGTCTGCCTCAGCAATGAACTGCGCAAACGCCGTGGCATCGTTCGGGGCGCCCGTGTACCGCACGCCGTTCACCAACACGGTCGGAGTGCCGAACTGGCCCTGCTCGTTGAGCAGGTCGGGGTTGCTGACGGCCCGCTCGGTCACCGACGCGGTCCAGCTCTCGAACCTGTCCTCCTCGATGCAGTCCGCAACGCTCGACGGCTGCGCGACACCGGCATCCCGAGCGAGCTCGATGAGCTGCTCGTCGTCGAGGCCGGCGGTCTGCTCCTCCGGCTGGTTCTCGAACAAGGCAGTGTTGAACGCGAGGAAGTGGTTGGGAGCGTAGTTCGCTACGCATCCCGCTGCATTCATCGACCGGCTCGAATAGCGGGAGCCGAGCGAGGCACGGTCGAGGATCGCGACAGGGTGGATCTCGAGCGTTGCCGCCCCCTCCTCCACCAGGGTCTCGATCTGCTCGCCATTGGTCTCGTCGAAGATCGCACAGACGGGGCACTGATAGTCGACCCAGACCTGGATTTCGAGAGCCTCGCTCTCCGGATCGGGGGTGCTGGCGATCGGCTCTTCCCCGGCCTCGAGCGCGGGGGTCCTCTCGACTTCGAAGTTCTCACCGATGAGCACGCCGTCGCTGGCCATGTTCAGCGGACCGGATGCCGGGGGCTGGATCGAATTGATGATGACCAGGGTGACCGTCGCAACGATCGCCAGCGAGGCGAGGATGAGTCCGCCCTGGAGGATCAGCCGTCCGCGACGCTCCCTCTTCTTCTGCGATTCGCGCAGCGCCCTGGCCTTCTCCCGTGCGGCCGCTCGCCTCTGATTCTTGCTGAGCTGACCTTCGCCGGTGCCGTCGTTTGTCATTAACCCTCACCTTGAAACCGAAGAACTGCGGCCTCAGCCTATCCACCCCAACTGAGAGCGACCTCCCCCCGTTCGGGCAATCCCTGCCATACTGGGCGTGTAGAGCACTGTTGCTCCACGGGGATGTCAGGTCGTCCCACATCCATTCACGAAGGATCGTCCGGCACGTACCTGCCGGTGAAGGAGAAGAATAACCATGGCCACAGTCACTTTTGACAAGGCAACTCGCCTCTACCCCGGTTCGACCATCCCGGCGGTCGACGCCCTGGACCTCTCGGTCGCCGACGGCGAGTTCCTCGTCCTCGTCGGACCGTCTGGCTGTGGCAAGTCCACCTCGCTCCGGATGCTCGCCGGACTCGAAGAGGTCAACGACGGACGAATCCTGATCGGCGACCGCGACGTCACCGACGTCCCGCCGAAGGACCGTGACATCGCCATGGTCTTCCAGAACTACGCGCTGTACCCCCACATGACCGTCGCCGAGAACATGGGCTTCGCGCTCAAGATCGCCGGAATCAACAAGGACGAGCGCGCCAACCGCGTTCTCGAGGCCGCAAAGCTGCTCGACCTCGAGCCCTACCTCGGCCGCAAGCCGAAGGCACTCTCCGGTGGCCAGCGCCAGCGCGTTGCCATGGGCCGCGCAATCGTGCGCCAGCCGCAGGTGTTCCTCATGGACGAGCCACTGTCGAACCTCGACGCGAAGCTCCGCGTGCAGACGCGCACGCAGATCGCCTCGCTCCAGCGCCGCCTCGGCGTCACGACGGTGTACGTGACGCACGACCAGACCGAGGCGCTCACAATGGGCGACCGCATCGCGGTGCTCAAGGATGGCGTGCTGCAGCAGGTCGGAACGCCTCGCGACCTGTACGAGAAGCCGCAGAACGTGTTCGTCGCCGGCTTCATCGGCTCGCCCGCGATGAACCTCTTCGAGTCGAATATCGTCGACACCGGCATCATGTTCGGATCAGCGGTCGCCCCTGTCGAGCGCGAGGTGCTCGCCACGAACAAGGGCAAGAAGGCCACCATCGGCGTTCGCCCGGAAGACATGATTGTGTCGACCTCCGGTGACGGCCTCCCCGTCGAGGTCGACCTCGTGGAGGAGCTCGGAGCGGACGGGTACCTCTACGGCCACGCGGACATCGAGGGAAGCCGCGTCGACGTCGTCGCGCGCGTCGACGGCCGCATCCACCCGAGCGCTGGCGACCACGTGTTCATCACGCCAGAGGCCCAGCACATCCACGTCTTCGACGTGGAGTCGGGTCTGCGCCTCAACAAGCCTGCCGTCGTCTAGCCACACCGCAGCACCGGTCGAGCCTGTCGAGATCCGAAGTCAACTGGATCCCGGCAGGCTCGTCGTCGTTTTTGCCCTCAACTCAGTCAGGATCATTCCATGAGCGGCTCGCTCAACATCACGTCAGCCATTGTCGACCCGGCTCTGCTCGACCTGCCCTGGAACCGTCCGCTGGACACCTGGCCCGATGACAGCATCGCCGCGCTGCCCAAGGGGATCTCCCGGCATCTCGTACGCTTCGTGCACCTGAGCGGCTATGTCATCGCGATCAAGGAGACCTCGGTCGAGCTCGCCCGCCGCGAGTACGAGATGCTGCGCAGCCTGCAGCGACTCGACGTGCCGTGCGTCGACCCGATCGCGGTGATCACCAATCGCACGGACGACGACGGCGAACCCCTCGAGGCCGTGCTCGTCACGCGGCACCTCAAGTTCTCGCTCCCCTACCGGGCCCTGTACTCCCAGCGCCTGCGCGACGACACCGCCACGCGCCTCGTCGATGCGCTCGCCGTGCTGCTCGTGCGCCTGCACATGATCGGCTTCTTCTGGGGCGACGTGTCGCTCTCGAACACCCTCTTCCGTCGCGACGCCGGCGCGTTCGCCGCCTACCTTGTCGATGCCGAGACGGGGCAGCTCTACAACGGGCTCTCGAACGGGCAACGGGAGAACGACCTCGAGATCGCCCGCGTCAACATTGCTGGCGAACTGCTCGACCTCGCCGCTGGCGGACGCACCGACGAGTCCCTCGACCCGGTCGAGGTGAGCGACGGGATCGTCGCCGCCTACCGCAGCCTGTGGACAGAGCTCACCGGCTCGGAGTCGTTCGCGTCATCCGAACGCTGGCGCATCAGCCAGCGGGTCGAGCGCCTCAACAGCCTCGGCTTCGACATCGAGGAGCTCGCGATCAAGACGGACGACAGCGGCACCCGGGTGCGGATTCAGCCGAAGGTCGTCGATGCGGGGCACCACTCCCGGCGCCTGCTGCGGCTCACCGGCCTCGACGCGCAGGAGAACCAGGCCAGGCGGCTGCTCAACGACCTCGACTCCTACGCCGCGGCGCTCACCGGCAAGGACCTCGACGAGGAGATGGTCGCGCACGAGTGGCTCGCGACCGTGTTCGAGCCAGTCGTGCGCGCGATCCCGAGGGATCTCAAGGGGCGCCTCGAGCCGGCGGAGATGTACCACCAGATGCTCGAGCACCGGTGGTACCTGTCGCAGAACGAGAGCCGCGACGTGCCCCTCGCCGAAGCGGTCGGCTCCTACATCGAGAACGTGCTGAGGTTCCGCCGCGACGAGGACACGATGATCGATCCCGCGACGGGAACACTCACGCTTCCGGTCGAGGTCCCCGACGAGGACGACTGGCGCGCTCGGGTGTGACGCCCGGCTGCGTGGCCCTGGCAGCGTTTACGGTTCACTCTCGCAGCCTTCATTATTCAGGAGTGACCGGCCGGGCGGCCGCAGCAACTGCGACCAATGGCATCACTATCGGCAGGAAGTGCGCCACAGCACTTGCTTGGCGCATTTTGTGAGGCTACCGACCCTATCGGCGTGACTTCAGCCCCCAGACTCCTGAATAACGAAAGCACACCCGCGCGCGGGCGCTACTTCTTCTTCTTGGCCCGCAGCTTCGAGATCTCGTACAGCGTGACGGATGCCGCGATGCCGGCGTTGAGCGACTCGGTCGACGAGTTGATCGGGATCGACACGATCGCGTCACAGGTCTCGGTCACGAGGCGCGACAGGCCCTTCCCCTCGCTGCCCACGACGATAACGAGCGGCTCCTTCGCCCAGGTCAGCCCGGGCAGCTCGACGTCTCCCCCGCCGTCGAGGCCGAGCACGAACACGCCGCGCTCCTTGAGCGCCTTGAGCGTCTGGGTGAGGTTCGCAGCCATCGCGACGGGCGTGCGGGCGGCGGCACCGGCGGAGGTCTTCCACGCGGATGCCGTGAGCCCGACCGACCGGCGCTGCGGCACGATGACGCCCTGGCCGCCGAAGGCCGCGACGGACCGGATGATCGCGCCGAGGTTGCGCGGGTCGGTGATGCCGTCGAGGGCGACGAACAGTGGCACCTGCCCACGGGAGATGACCTTATCGAGCAGCTCGATGGGGTGCGCGTACTCGTACGGCGGCACCTTGAGGGCGACGCCCTGGTGCACCGAGTCGAATCCCGCGAGGCGGTCGAGTTCCGGGCGCATGACCTCGAGGATGGGCAGCCCGCGCTTCGTGGCGAGGTTGAGGATCTCCTTGACCCGGTCGTCCACCTCGATGCGGGTGGCGACGTAGAGAGTGGATGCGGGGATGTTCGCGCGCAGCGCCTCGACGACCGAGTTGCGGCCGGTAACGACCTCGATGTCCGCCGCAGCTCCCGAGGAGCCTGTCGGCTTGCCTCGACGCTGCTGCGGGCGCTGAGTGTTGTCATTTCGCGGGGCTCCGCTCGAGCGCCCGCCGGCGCCGACGAAGCGCTCCTGGGCGGCCTTGCGTTTGCCCGCGGGGTGGTACGGCCGGTCCTCGGCCTTGGGGGTGGGCTTCTTGCCCTCGAGCGCCTGGCGCCCCTGGCCGCCCGAGCCGACCTGCGGACCCTTGCGGGTCTTACGTACTGCTCCGGCGCGTGGCTTGTTGCCGCTGCTCTTCATTATTCAAAACTCCAATTGGGCCCCGTCGGGGTGTCTTCGATCTGGATGCCGGCGGCGGCCAGGTCATTTCTGATTCGGTCGGCCGCGCCGAAGTCGCGTGTGGTGCGTGCGGCCTCTCGCTGCTCGAGCAGCGTGCGCGCGAGTGCATCGAGCGCCGAGGCGGCGCGAGAGTCGTCGTCGCGCTGCCATTCGGGTGAGAGGGGGTTGATGCCGAGCACCTCGGTCATCGCGAACACCTCACCGCGCCGCGTTGCGGCGACGGCGAGGTCTTCGGAATCGAGGGCGGCGTTCCCAGCGCGGACATGCTCGTGTAGCACCCCGAGGGCCTGGGGAATGGCGAGGTCGTCGTCCATCGCAACGGCGAAGGCCGCGGGCACGATCTCGACCCCACCGCCCTCGAACCGGGTGCCGGCGAGCCGGCGTTCTGCGCGGTGCAGGAATACATCGATACGTTCGAGCGCAGCTTCCGCCTCGATCAGCGAGCCATCGTGGTAGTCGATCGTGGACCGGTAGTGCGCGGAACCGAGGTAGTAGCGCACGACGAGCGGTGCCGCGTACTCCAGAAACTCGGCGGCGAATATAGAGTTGCCGAGCGACTTCGACATCTTCTGTCCGGTGACGTTGACGAGCCCGTTGTGCACCCAGTAGCTGGCAAACGGGCGGCCCGCGGCAGTCGACTGGGCAAGCTCGTTCTCGTGGTGCGGGAAGCGCAGGTCGAGGCCGCCTCCGTGGATGTCGAACTGGTCTCCGAGGTACCGCGATGCCATCGCGGAGCACTCGATGTGCCAGCCGGGTCGGCCGGCACCCCAGGGCGACGGCCACGACGCCGAAGCCGGCTCACTGGGCTTCGTGCCCTTCCACAGAGCGAAGTCACGAGTGTCGCGCTTGCCGCGGGGATCCGCATCGGCGGCCGCGACCATGTCGGCGGGCCGCTGGCGGGTGAGGTCACCGTAGGCGGGCCACGAGCGGGTGTCGAAGTAGACGTCGCCGGAGGCGTCGTCGGCCGGGTAGGCGTGCCCCTTCTCGACCAGCTCGGAGATGAGATCCTGCATCTGCTGCACGCTCGCGGTCGCGCGCGGCTCGTAGGTCGGGGGCAGGATGCCGAGCCGGGCGTACTGCGCGCTGAACTCCAACTCATAGCGGTAGGCGAGCGCCCACCACTGCTCGATCGTGCCCGAGGCGCGATCGAGGATCTTGTCGTCAATGTCGGTGACGTTGCGCACGAGGGTCACATTGAAGCCGCGGTAGGTGAGCCACCGCCGCCACTGGTCGTAGACGAGGGCGGAGCGCAGGTGTCCGATGTGCGGTGAAGACTGCACCGTCGGACCACAGACGTAGATGCCGACATGTCCCGGGGTCACCGGTTCGAAGTCCATCAGGGTCTGTGACTTGGAGTCGTAGAGGCGCAGGGTCACTGGGATAGCTTAACGACTTCGCTGAACAAGGGCGGTAGCGATGACGGCGATACCATCCCCCCTGCCGGTGAAACCGAGTTCGTCGGTCGTCGTCGCCGAGACGCTCACGGGCGCGCCGACGAGAACGCCGAGGTGGGCCTCGAGCTCGGATCTTCGGGCGGCGAGCTTCGGGCGGCGCGCGACGACCTGCACGGCGACGTTGCCGATCTCGAATCCCGCGCCGGCCAGGATGGCGACCGTCTCGCGGAGAAAGACGTCACCATGCGCTCCCGCGTACCGGTCGTCGTCGGTGCCGAAGCGCGAGCCGATGTCGCCGAGGCCCGCCGCCGACAGCAGCGAGTCGCAGATCGCGTGACTGAGCACGTCGCCGTCGCTGTGCCCGGAGAGTCCGGGCTCGCCGGGCCAGTGCAGCGCGCCGAGCCAGAGCGGGCTGCCTGCGTCGAAGGCGTGCACATCGATCCCGACGCCCGTGCGCACGGCCATGGTGCTGCCACCCGACTCGCGGGCCAGTGCCTCTGCACGGCGGAGGTCCCACGGGGTCGTGATCTTGAAGGCGAGCACGTCGCCGGCGATGATCGAGACCGGATGCCCGGCTGCGGCGAACAGTGCCGCGTCGTCGGTGTACTCCTCGGTCGCGGCCGAATAGGCGGCGACAAGCTTGTCCCGGGGAAACCCCTGTGGCGTCTGAACGGCCACGAGCTCGGACCGGTCGAGGGTGCGCACCACCGCACCCGTGGCATCCGCCTGCTTGATCGTGTCGCTGACCGCGAGGGCGGGGATGATCCCGGCTCCGGTCTCCTCCGCCGCCGCCGCGACGAGCTCGAACTGGATCGACGGGGTGAACGCACGGGCCGCGTCGTGGACGAGTACCGTGCGAACCGACTCGTCGAGCGCCGCAAGTCCGGCAGCCACGGACTGTTGCCGGGTACTGCCGCCGGCGACGACCGTCAGGTGGTCGCTCGCGACTCCCGCGACGCTCTCGCAGAGCATCCGCGCCTCGGCGAGCTGGTCTGCGGGCGCGACAACGACCACCTGCGCCGGTGCGCGCATGCCGAACACCGGGCGCAGGGCGCGCTCGAGTATCGACGCTCCCACGACCGGGACGAGCGCCTTGGGCGTGCCGCGCCCGAGGCGGGAGCCGCTTCCGGCCGCGACGATGATCACGCCGATCGCCCGGTCGGGCCCGTGCTGTTGCGGCGGGGGGGTTATGACGCGAGGACCTCGTCGAGAACGCTCGAGGCCTTCTCTTCGTCGGTCTTCTCCGCGAGCGCGAGCTCGGAGATCAGGATCTGGCGTGCCTTCGCGAGCATTCGCTTCTCGCCAGCCGACAGCCCACGGTCCTGGTCGCGGCGCCACAGGTCACGAACGACCTCCGACACCTTGATGACGTCACCCGAGGCGAGCTTTTCCAGGTTCGCCTTGTAACGCCTCGACCAGTTGGTCGGCTCCTCGGTGAACGGCGCGCGGAGCACGTCGAACACGCGGTCGAGACCTTCCTTGCCGATGACGTCACGAACGCCGACGAGGTCGACATTGTCCGCGGGTACTTCGATGGTCAGATCACCCTGAGTGACGTTGAGCTTGAGATACAGTTTCTCTTCGCCCTTAATCATCCGGGTCTTTACTTCGGTGATTGTTGCTGCACCGTGGTGGGGGTATACGACGGTTTCGCCGACCTCAAAAAGCATTGATGGAACTCCATTCTGCGGCCCCTAGTTTACCACAGCGATTTCCCAGTAAGGATGGCCTTACCTCGAGGCTTGACAAACACCTCGGTAGGCTAAACTTGGACTCGGGTTTCCTTACTGGTTTATCAGCCGGCTCCGCGTCTCACATCTCGATATCGACCACACGTTTCCGGAGGAACCAGTGCGATCACGCGCCTTAGTCATCCTGCTCGCAGGGCTTGTCACCGTCGGCCTGAGCGGATGCACCTTCGGCGCGGTTCAAGCAACCCGACTCGCCTACGACCCCAGCGACGGCGTGAGCACCAAGGTCGGAGACATCTACATTCAGAACGCCCTGCTCATCAGCGAGACCGGTGATGTCGGCAACCTGGTCGTGAGCGTCATCAACGACACCAACTCTGCGGTGTCCCTCACCGTAACCTGGCCGACCGACTCCGGGTCGCTCGAATCAGAGGTGCTGCTAATTGGAGAAGATGAGGTGCGCACCTTCGGCACCGAGACAAATCCGTTGATCATCGAGAATATCGATGCGCCTCCCGGGAGCCTCTTCCCGCTCTACTTCCAGTACGCGGACTTCCCCGGCAGCGAGATCAACACCCCCGTCCTAACCGGCGCGCTCGATTCCTACTCCGACCTGGTTCCGGAGGACGTGGCCGACCAGCAGTCGACGGACACCGAGACCACAGACTCCGAAATCGTCGAGGAGTAGCTAACCCTCGAAGCGGTAGCCGAGGCCGCGCACGGTGACGAGCATCACCGGCTCACTCGGCACCCGCTCGATCTTCGACCGGATGCGCTTGATGTGCACGTCGAGGGTCTTGGTGTCGCCAAAGTAGTCGACACCCCACACCCGGTCGATGAGCTGGCCGCGGGTGAGCACGCGACCGGAGTTGCGCATCAGCAGCTCGAGTAGCTCATACTCCTTCAGCGGCATGGCGATCTCCCGTCCGCTCACGGCGACCGTGTGGCGCTCGAGATCCATGTGCACGTCGCCCCCGTCGAGCACGTCGCCCCGGTCCTCCTCGAGGTCGGTGCGCCGGCGCATGACCGCCCGGATGCGCGCGAGCAGCTCCCGGGTAGAATAGGGCTTGGTGACATAGTCGTCGGCGCCCAGCTCCAGGCCGACGACAATATCGACCTCGCTGTCCTTCGCCGTGAGCATGATGATCGGCACCTGGGAGCGGGTGCGAATCTCGCGGCAGACTTCGGTGCCCGGAAGCCCCGGCAGCATGAGGTCGAGCAGCAAAAGGTCGAAGGCGCCGCGGTCGAAGGCGTCGAGGCCCGCCGGGCCATCCTTCGCGATCGCCGTGGTGTAGCCCTCCCGTTCGAGCAAGTAGGAGAGGGGCTCGCTCAGCGAGGATTCGTCTTCGATGATGAGGATGCTGGTCATTTCTTGTCTCCTGCTGTTGCCACTGCGCGGGATGCTTCCGGCAGTCGGATCGTGAAGGTGGAGCCGCGCCCGAGTTGGGACCACGCCCGCACGTCGCCGCCGTGGTTCTCGACGACGTGCTTGACGATGCTGAGTCCGAGGCCCGAGCCGCCGGTGCGGCGCGACCGGGCCGGGTCTGTGCGGAAGAATCGCTCGAACACCCGGTCGAGCTCAACCTCGGGGATTCCGACACCCTGGTCTGTGACGGCGATCTCGACGACGCCATCCGAGTTGCGCACTCCGACGCCGACCCGCGAGCCGCGCGGGGAGTACTGGATCGCGTTGGCGATGAGGTTGTGCAGTGCGGTCACGAGGAGCGCCTCGTCGCCGTAGATCAGCGCGCCAGTTTTCTTGCCACTGATGACGGTGACGTTGTTGGCATCGGCGGCGACCTTCGTCTCGTCGAGGGACAGCGAGACGACGCGGTCGATCGAGACGATCTCGGCCTCCGTGAGGGCGTCGGCGGCCTGCAGACGGGAGAGCTCGATGATCTCCTGTGTGATCCTGGCCAGCCGTTCGGACTCCTTCGTCAGCCGTTTCGCGAAGCGGCGAACCTGGTCGGGCTCGCTCGAGGCGGCCTGCAGCGCCTCGGCGAGCAGCCCGACGGCGCCGATCGGTGTCTTGAGCTCGTGGCTGATGTTCGCGATGAAGTCGCGGCGCACCGCGTCGAGTCGGTGCGATTCGGTACGGTCGTCGGCCACCAGCAGCACGTAGCGGGCGCCGAGCCGGGCCACCCTCACCGACAGCACAATGTTGGCCTCGCCGAACGGGCCGCGCGAGAGTGTGACTTCGTCGGTCAGCCGCTCGCCGCTGCGCCGCACTCGGTTGACCATCTCAGTGAGCTCCGGATGCACCAGGGAGTTGTTCCCGACGAGCCCGAATGCGAGTGCACCCGGCGACGCCTTGACGACGACATTCGAGGGGTCCACGACGATGCCGGCCGATTCGAGCGCGTCGATGACAGCGTCCACACCGTCGGGCACGCTCGAGTTCACGACGTCGTGCGCGCGCTCGCCGCGAAGTGCGGCAAAGTGCATCAGGCTGACCAAGCCGGTGCCCACGACGAATCCGAAGGCCAGCGACACGGGCACCAACCAAGTGGAGTCCATATGAACAGATTAGTAACTCTGCTCGGTTCGGCTGACGGCCGATGCCCGGCCGCCGGGCCACTTTAGGTAAACTTCAGCTGAGCATCACCAATTGTTAACCGGCAGAGCGCAGGATAACTTGGATTGGTCGGATGTCGTACGTCCGCAACGAAGGGGCAACATGCGCGAAGTATTCCAGCAGGAACTGCGCGAGGTGCAGGACCGTCTCGTCGAGATGTCCACACTCGTCGAGTTCTCGATCGACAACGCCACACGCGCGTTCAATGAGTCAGACGTCTCGCTCGCCGAGAAGGTCATCGCCGGCGACAGCAGGATCGACAGCGCCGCGAAGTCGCTCGATGAGCTCGCCATCGACATCCTCGCCCGACAGCAACCGGTCGCCAGGGATCTGCGCATCGTCGTGAGCGCCCTCCGGATCAGCGCGTCGCTCGAGCGGATGGGCGACCTCGCCGAGCACATCGCGCAGCTCGCCCGGTACCGCTTCCCGGAGAAGGTCATTCCGAAGAGCCTTCGCTCCACCTTCCACGAGATGGGCACGCTCGACGTCGCGATCGCGAAAAAGCTCACCGAGCTGCTCAAGTCGGAAGACGTGAAGCTCGCCGAGGAGATCCGTAACGAGGACGACCGAATCGACGAGTTGCACGTCAGTGTCTTCGATGCGGTGCTCGGCGAGACCTGGAAGGGTGCGGCGGTCGACACGGTCGACGCCACCCTGGCGAGCCGGTACCACGAGCGTTTCGCGGACCACGCGGTCACGATTGCCAAGAACATCCAGTATCTGGCGACCGGCAACCTCGTCGGATCCGACAGCTGAGCACAGACCGCCCCCTGGCGGAAAAAAGGGGAGAGACGCACGCGGCGTCTCTCCCCTTTTTCGTCCCTCTGGTTACTTCTTGCCCTGCGCGGCGACCGCGGCCGCACCGGCGGCGGCGGCATCGGGGTCAAGGTAGCGGCCCGGCTTCACTGGAGCGAAATTCTCGTCGAGCTCGTAGACAAGCGGGATGCCGGTTGGGATGTTCAGGTCGGCGATGTCCCCGTCGGAGATGCCGTCGAGGTGCTTCACAAGCGCGCGCAGCGAGTTCCCGTGGGCCGTCACGAGCACCCTCCTGCCCGAGGCCAGGTCGGGCTTGATGTCGGACTCCCAGTACGGCAGCATCCGGTCGATCACGAGCTTCAGCGACTCGGTGCGCGGAAGGTCGTCACCGAGAGTCGCGTAGCGGGGGTCGTGCGCCTGGGAGTACTTGGCGTCGTCGTCGAGCGGCGGCGGCGGCATGTCGAACGAGCGGCGCCAGGACTTGAACTGCTCCGGTCCGTACTCGGCGAGGGTCTGTGCCTTGTCCTTGCCCTGCAGGGCGCCGTAGTGGCGCTCGTTCAGGCGCCAGGAGCGGCGCACGTCGATCCAGTCGCGGTCGGCGACGTCGAGGGCGATGTTGGCGGTCTGGATCGCGCGCTTGAGCACCGAGGTGTGCAGAACGTCAGGAAGGATTCCGGTCGACGCGAGCAGCTCACCCGCGCGGTGGGCCTCTTGCGCACCAATGTCGCTCAACGGCACATCTACCCAGCCAGTGAAAAGGTTCGCCTGATTCCAGGTGGACTGCCCATGGCGCAGAAGAATGAGGGTGTAGGTCATGCGGCAAGCTTATCGACGGCCCGGGTTGCGATCGCGAACCGGCCTCGGCGGAGAATGAGGCAACGGCTATCCGGTGGGTTGCGCGCGGCACGACGGGCGAGCGCGGGGAGCGCGCGCGAGCGCGGGTAGCGCGCGCGAGCGCGGGCGGCACACCGCGCGCGTGGAGGCGCAGCACCCGCGAATCCTGAGGACGAGGGTATGCAACATCAGGGTCGCGGGCAATACGCGTTGACGCGGGTGATGCGCACTTACGCCGGCAGTACGCGCACACGCCGGCAGTACGCGCACACGCGGGGTCACGCACTCTCACGGGGTCACGCACTCTCACGGGGTCACGCACTCTCACGCGGGCAACGCGGGCAGCGCGGGGAGCGCGGGCAACGCGGGCAACGCGGGGAGCGCGCGCGAGCGCGGGCGGCACACCACCCACGTGGAGGCGCAGCACCCGCGAATCCCCAAGACGAGGGCATGCAACATCAGAAACGCGGGTAATGCGCGTACACGCGGGCAATACGCGCACACGCCAGCATTACGAACACACACGGGGTCACGCGGGCAATGCGCGCACACCGATATTCCGCGCACACCCGCACCAGGCGGCGGGGGCGCCGCAACCGCAACCGCATCCATACATCGCAGCCACATCCACAGGCACATCGACATCCACAGCCGCACCCACAGGCACATCGACACCCACACCCGCAGCCCCACGCCGCGGCCTGGCGCCGCTACGGGTCGGGGAGCGCCTTCCTCGCGTCGCTGGCGTTCATCCCGGTTGCGGTCAGCAGATCGACGATGAGCGGCCGGATGAGCAGCACAAGCACCGACTCGGTCAGTTCGGACCCGGGCAGCACAGCCTCCGGAGACAGCCGTCGGGCGACCTCGCTGAGATGCTCGCGCGCCTGGTCCTGATCAGTCCGCAATAGACGGATTCCCGCCCGGACGTCGGTGATGAGTGTCCCGAGCTCGGGCCTCTCCCGGCCGTCGCGCACGAGGAAATCGGCTCTGCGGGTGATGATCCGCAGGTGTCTCGAGGCGAGGTCGAGGCAGCCCAGCAGCCTCCACTGCGCGCGCAGCTCGGGCAGGTACCGGCGCAGGAACGGGGAGATTCTCGCGATGCCGATCGCCGAATCGAGGGACGTCGTCCACTCGTCGATCATCTGCTGGGTGCGGCGCAGCCGGGTGAGAGCGAGATCGGCGGCCGGCTCGTCGGCAGTCTCCAGCGCGACGACGAGGGTGCCGAGAGCCTCGTCGAGCGTCGCGAACAGCTTCTTCGCGTCGCGCTCGGCCGCACTCCGCGGGTCGCGCGGAATGAGCGCCGTGACAAGCAGCGCCACGACACCGGCGACGACGCCGTCGATGCTGCGGACGAAGACGCCGCCCTCCGGTGGCGGGAGCACCATTACGAGCGTCGACTGCACCCCCGCCGCGACGGTGAACGCCGCGCTCGGCGAGATGAACCTCGCCACGAGCAGGGTAATCACGAGCACGAAGGCGAGCTGCCAGGTGCCTGGCCCCACGAGGATCAGCATGAGCTCGCTCAGGCTGATGCCGATGAGGATTCCGACGAGGATGTCGAGAACCCGGCGCGGGCTCGCATCCCGGGCAAAACCGAGGGCCGTGATCGTGACGGTGACCGCGACGACCGGAAAGTCGTGCCCGAGCAGCACACGTGCGATGACATACGACACGGTGGCGGCGATCATGATCTGCACCGCCGCGGGAACCGAGTTGCGGACCCGGCGCAGTCGCTGGGTCAGGTCGATGCGGCGCCGCACCGACCGCTCAAGCCGTCGCATCGCGCCGTCGGCCGGGCGGGAGGCCGTCATGTCAGCGGCGCACGGCACCGAGCCGCGGGATCCGCGGAACTCCGGCTGTCGCACCGGCATCCGGGGGCACGATGATCTCCTGCGCCGCCGCGACTGTCGTATCGTCCGTGGCGACCGTGAGGGTGCTGGCCGGATCGGCGGAGCGCTTGACCACGGCGAGCGCGATCGGCCCGAGCTCGAAGTGAATCGCGGAGGAGGTGATCTTGCCGACGCACTTGTCTTTGAGCATCACCTCGTCGCCGGGATGCGGCAGCACTGCATCCGATCCGTCGAGGTGCAGCATGACGAGGCGGCGAGGCGGATGCCCCAGGTTGTGCACCTTGGCGACCGTCTCCTGGCCGCGGTAGCAGCCCTTCGTGAGATGCACCGCAGAGCGCAGCCAATCGAGCTCGTGCGGAATGCTCCGCTCGTCGACCTCGGTTGCCGCCCGAGGGCGCCAGGCTGCGATGCGGAGCGCCTCGGCGGCGAGAATCCCCGCCGCCGGCCGGGTTGCCGCGATCTCGGCGAGAGCGGAGCGGGGAACGATGGTCTGGGTCCAGTGCCAGTCGGCAGCCGGATGCCCGTCGGCCGCGGCATACTGGTGCCCGCCGGGCGCGACCGCCGACCACGGGTCACGCCAGATGAGCGGCACGCCAGCGGGAGCGGCAGCCGGCAGACCCGCGTCGCCGACGGCACCGATCACGGCGAACTCGGCGGAACGGTCGGCTGGCTCGACCCTCAGCATGAAGCGCATTCTGGTCAGCCAGTCGAGCAGGCCGGGAGCCTCGGACGCCTCGAGCAGCATCCAGAGGGTCTCGCCGTCGTCGAGCAGCCCGACCGCGTACTCGAGATGCCCGTGCTGATCGAGCAGCAGGGTCTCGCTCGAGTCGCCCGGGCGCATGCCCTTGACCGCCTGGCTGGTGATCGAGTCGATCCAGCTCAGCCGGTCACTTCCCGAGACCGAGATCACGGCGCGATGCGACAGGTCCACAACCGCCTCGCCACGGGCGAGCGCACGCTGCTCACGGAACGGGTCACCGTAGTGCGCGGCGACTCCCGCGTCTGCGCCGGTGGCCGCGACGGCCCCGGGGAGTCCCAGAAATTCACTCGTCACGGGACAGCCTTCCTGAGGCGTGGGTACGCAGACCCTGGCCGAGCGCGGCGATGTCCCACGCCCACAGCAGGTGGTTTTCGACGAGTCCGTAGAGGCGGGTCGAGGCCGCGTGCTCCTTCGAGTTGACCGAACGCAGCACTGCATCCGTCGCGAGGTCGATGCGGGGCCCCTTGACCTCGCCGATGTACAGCTCACTCACGCCGCCGGGATGAAGGATCGACACCTCGATGTCGAACGCGTTGCCCGCATTGCGCAGCGTCTCGACGGCGCTCGCTGTCGTGAACGGCGTCACCCCGACACCGGGCAGGAGACCGGGGCCGGGGTCGGCTGCGGTGGCGGGGCGGCTGAGCCGCCAGTAGCCGGTCTCTGTCGCGAGCGGTGTCCGGCCCTCGTCGAGGAGCCAGGTGTACGAGGTGTAGTTGACGTGCGGTAGGCCGTCGTGGCTGAAGCTCAACCGCTGCCCGAACTCGTAGTTGCGGAGGCCGTCGCCGGTGTCGTAGTTGACCACGCCGGTGCCCTCCCAGACGCCGAGGAGCCACGAGAGTGGGACTAGCTCAGCGGGAAGGGTGGAGTCGAGCTCGATCATGAGACCTCCCGGACTGCGCAGGAAGTCAGCGCTGGCCCTTGTAGAGGTTGTAGACGACGAGCACCGAGATGTACCCGATCGACAGCGACGCGAGCACGAGGAGGCCGACGAAGAACAGCTCGATTGCGAGGAGAGACATGATCCGATTCTAACCTCACCCGGCGGCGACGAGGCTCAGCACGCCGGTCGCGGCGGCGAGAACAAGGATGGCACCGCCGACGCTCAGCATGATCCTGTCCACGAAGCCCTTCTTCTGGGTCGTCGCGACCTGGATGACGAAGGTTAACAGCACGGCGGATGCCATGGCGACCGCAATCCAGATCAGGTATTCGTCGGGCGGGGCGAAGAGCCCGATGAGGAGCGCTCCGATCGCTGCCGCAACCCACACGGGGATCGCCGTGCTGAGGTGAGCCGCCATGCTCCAATTGTGCCCTACCGCCCGCACTTCGGTGTGCCGCGGCGACTCCGCCGCGATGCCGGGTCTACGTGGACTTATAGACTGCAGTTTCGGCCCTTCTGGAGGACGCGTGGCACAGCTGTTGATATTGACCCCTGCGGTCGACAGCGAGGTGCTCCCCGCCCTCGGACTGCTCAGTCACAAGACGCGCCAGATCCCGGCGGAGCCCGCCCAGTTGATCAACGCGCCGAGCTGCGACCTGCTGCTGGTCGACGCACGTCGGGACCTCGCCAGTGCGAAGTCGCTGTGCAAGATCCTGGGGTCCACCGGCATCAACGTGCCGCTCCTGCTCGTGCTCACCGAGGGCGGGCTCACGGCCGTCAACGCGGAGTGGGGCATCGACGACGTCATCCTTGAGAACGCCGGTCCGGCGGAGGTCGACGCTCGCATCCGCCTCCTGATAGCCCGCCAGACGCAGGACCAGATGAGCCATAAGATCCACGCCTCGGGCGTCGTCATCGACGAGGCGAGCTACTCGGCGAAGGTTCACGGGCGCCCGCTCGACCTCACCTTCAAGGAATTCGAGCTTCTGCGCTTCTTGGCGACGCACCCGTCACGCGTGTTTACCCGCGAGCAGCTGCTCAGTGAGGTGTGGGGCTACGACTACTTCGGCGGCACCCGCACCGTCGACGTGCACGTGCGCCGCCTTCGCGCGAAGCTCGGCGACCTCGAGTCGCTTATCGGAACGGTGCGCAACGTCGGCTACCGATTCAACCTGCACGACGACGACGAGCTCCGTGGCCAGGCCGTTCATGCCTGACCTTCTTGTGCCGCTCGACCCGACGTCGGCCGAGCACGCCAACTCTCTCGCGCTCCTGATCGGCGAGGCGACCCGCGCCGACGGGCAACCGCCGTTCTCCGACCAGTCCCTCGTGGACCTGCGTGCGGGCGCGAGGGCCGGCACCGCCATCGAGATCGACGGCGAGATCGCTGGCATCTCGATCATGACGATGGGAGCTGCGCCGGCCGAGGCCGAGCTCGTCGTGAGCCCGACCCATCGACGCCGCGGGCTCGGTGCGCGCCTGCTCGCGGATGTGCTGGCGCGGTCGGGCGGCCGCGCGTTGATCTGGGCCCACGGCGACCACCCTGACGCCCGCAGTCTCGCTGCGCGCGCTGGCCTGGAACCGGTGCGCGAACTTCTGCAGCTCCGACTGGCCCCGGTGCGCGCGCCAGACGGCGCCGCAGAGGCGCGCGCCTTCCGCCCCGGTGCCGACGACGCCGAGTGGCTCGCACTCAACGCGGTGGCCTTCGCCGACCACGCCGAGCAGGGCGACCTCACCCAGGCCGACTTGGACGCACGCAAGGCCGAGCCGTGGTTCGACCCCGCCGACTTTCTCATCGCCTCGGGCGACGATGGCGGGATGATCGGATTCTGCTGGCTCAAGGTCGAGGGCGGGATCGGCGAGTTCTACGCTGTCGGGGTCTCCCCCGCTGCGCAGGGCCAGGGCCTCGGTCGGGGCCTCGTCTCCGCCGGGCTCGAGAGGCTCGAAGCGCGCGGCATCCGGGAGTCGAACCTCTACGTCGAGGCGGAGAACACTGCGGCCGTTACCCTCTATCGCTCAGTTGGTTTTGTCGATCACTCGATCGACATCCAGTACTCGTCGCGGCCCTCCAGCGCGAGCTGAACGCCTGTCGCCCGCGTGGTTCACACCTCGTTCACGAATTCGCGCGGGGCGGCGGTGGCATGGTGTCATGATGGTGCCATGGACAGCGACATCTCTCCCGTGGTCGCCGCCGTCGGCGCGGACTTCCTTGACGACGAGTACGACGACGAGTGGACGTGGTCCGACAACGGCGCCCTCCCGCCCGACCGGTTCCTCGACCGCGAACTGAGCTGGCTCGCGTTCAACACCCGGGTTCTCGAGCTCGCCGAAGACCCCGACCTGCCGCTCCTCGAGCGGGCCAACTTCCTTGCGATCTTCGCCGGCAACCTCGACGAGTTCTTCATGGTGCGCGTTGCGGGTCTCAAACGCCGGATCGTGACCGGCCTCGCCGTTCCGACAAACGTCGGCCGTGCGCCGCGCGACGTGCTCAGCGACATTGCCGCGCGCGCCCACGAGCTGCAGACCCGGCACGCCGCGGCCTTCACCGACCTCGTGAAGCCCGCGCTCGACGACGCCGGGATTCACATCGAGACCTGGGCCGACCTCGGCCCCGCCGACCGGGTGCGCGTCGAGGAGATCTTCTCGTCGCAGATCTTCCCGGTGCTCATGCCCCTCGCCGTCGACCCCGCGCATCCGTTCCCCTACATCTCCGGACTCTCGCTGAACCTGTCGGTGCGTATCCGCAACCCCAAGACCGACCGCGAGGAGTTCGCGCGGCTCAAGGTGCCGCCGGTGCTCGCGCGCTTCGTGCAGCTGCCGGATGACGGAAGCGGGATGCTGCGCTTCATCCCCCTCGAAGACCTCATCTCGAACCACCTCAGTCACCTGTTTCCCGGCATGGAGATCCTCGACCACCACGAGTTTCGCGTCACGCGCAACGAAGACGTGCAGGTTGAGGAGGACGAGTCGGAGAACCTCATCCAGACGCTGGAGCGCGAGCTGCTGCGGCGCCGCTTCGGCCCGCCGATCCGGCTCGAGATCACCGACGACATGGACCCGGTGACCCTCGACCTGCTCGTCCGGGAGCTGGGGATCACCGACCAGGAGGTCTACCGGCTGCCGGCGCCGCTCGACCTCGCTGGCCTGTTCGACATCACGAAGATCGACCGCCCACAGCTGAAGTACCGCAAGCACGTTCCGACAACGGCGACGCAGCTCATGCCGACCGAGCCCGGCGCCAGTCCCGACATCTTCGCCTCGATCGCCCGGCAGGACATCCTGCTGCACCACCCCTACGAGTCGTTCGCGACGAGTGTGCAGGCGTTCCTCGAGCAGGCCGCATCCGACCCCGACGTGCTCGCGATCAAGCAGACCCTCTACCGCACGAGCGGCGACAGCCCGATTGTCGAGGCGCTCATCAACGCCGCCGAGGCCGGCAAGCAGGTGCTCGCCCTGGTCGAGATCAAGGCGAGGTTCGACGAGTCCGCGAACATCAACTGGGCCCGCAAGCTCGAGAAGGCCGGGGTGCATGTCGTCTACGGCATCGTCGGCCTCAAGACCCACTGCAAGCTCGCTCTCGTGGTGCGCCAGGAGGAGGGCCGCCTGCGGCACTACAGCCACATCGGCACCGGCAACTACAACCCGAAGACCTCCCGCCTGTACGAGGACCTCGGCCTGTTGACGGCGGACGATGTCGTCGGCAAGGACCTCACCCGGCTGTTCAACGAGCTCTCCGGCTACGCAATCGAGAAGAAGTTCAAGCGCCTCCTCGTCGCCCCGCTGCACCTGCGCAAGGGACTCATCAAGGCCATCAGGGCGGAGACGGCCGCCGCGCTGGCCGGCTCCCCCTCTGGCATCCAGATCAAGCTCAACTCCATCGTCGACGAAGCGGTGATCGACGCGCTGTACGAGGCGAGCAACGCCGGTGTGCCCGTTCAGATGGTCATCCGCGGAATCTGCACGCTCAAGCCTGGCGTACCGGGGCTCAGCGAGAACATCTCGGTGCGCTCGGTCCTCGGGCGCTATCTGGAGCATTCCCGGATCTTCTCCTTCCACAACGGCGGCAACCCGGACGTCTACATCGGCAGCGCCGACATGATGCACCGCAATCTCGACCGCCGGATCGAGGCGCTCGTGCGGCTCACGAGCCCGGAACACCTGCGCGCCGTCGAGAGCCTCTTCTCCCTCGCGATGTCGGAGGACACGGCCGCGTGGAAGCTCGCGGGCGACGGCATCTGGACCAGGCACCATCTCGCCGCCGATGGCACTCCTCTGCGCGACATGCAGAATGTCATGATGAGGCGGATTTCCCAGCGCAAACGCCCCGGGGTGCGCCGATGACCGTGACTGACCCCTCGACTCTTGTGGCGGCGGGCGTTGTGTGTTGGCGGATGACCGGAGGCAGGGTGCGTGTGCTGCTCGTGCACCGCGCCAACCGCGGAGACATCTCGCTGCCCAAGGGCAAGCTCGAGCCCCGCGAGTCGCTGCCAGAGGCGGCCGTGCGCGAGACGCTCGAGGAGACGGGCCTCGCGGTGACCCTCGGTGCGCCGCTCGGCGAGACCGCGTACTCGCTGCCGACCGGTCGAGACAAGATCGTGCACTACTGGGCGGCGGAAGCGACCGACGCCGTGATCGCGGCGTCGAACTTCGTGCCGAGTTTCGAGGTCACCTCGACCGAGTGGGTCACTCTGAAGGCTGCTCGCGCCAAGCTCAGTTATGAGCGTGACCAGGAACTCATGGACCGGTTTGCCGCACGCGCCGACAGCAACACGCTTCGCACCTTCGCGGTGGTCGCCCTCCGCCACGGCAAGGCCGTCCCCGCGAGCTCCTGGAACGGCCCCGATTCTACGAGGCCGCTCGAGCATGCCGGCATCGAGGAGGCCAAGGCCGCCGCGCGCGCAATCGCCGCGTACCGACCGACAAAGCTCATCAGTAGCACCGCCGCACGCTGCATCTCCACGATCGACCCACTCGCCACGATGCTCGGGCTCGACGTCAAGGCGACGGCCGCGATCAGCCAGGACGCGCACGAAGACGGCGTCGCCAACGTGCACCGCATCGTGAGCAAGCGGGTCGCCAGGCGGCAGACCGCGGTGCTCTGCAGCCATGGTCCGGTGCTTCCCGACATCATCGACGAAGTCGCCACCTGTGCGGGAAGCGCCCGCGATGGGACGCTGCGCCAGGCGGCCTCGCTTGCGACCGGCGACTTCGCCGTCGTGCACCTCTCGATCGCAGATCCGACCGCCGGAATCGTCGCCGTCGAGGTTCACTCCCCCGCCAGCTTCTGACACCCCTCGCAAGTGCGTCGTTCGCTGCCTGTTCACCTTCCGTTCACCAAAACAGTCGAACGTGGTCATCGGCACTGAGTAACGTCACGTCGTGGGCCAGCACCGGCCCGACACAGCAAACAGCACCTCCCGAAGGGAACATCGTGAACTCCACACGTTTCGGCCGCGCGGCCGTCATCGCCATTGCAGGCACCATCCTGCTCTCCTCCTGCGCCTCCAACGAGGGCGGGACCACGGACACCGAGACCGACACGGGCTCCGAGTTCACCGGCACCCTGGTCGGAGCCGGGTCGTCCGCCGTCGGCGCGGCGCAGCAGACCTGGATCGCCGAGTACCAGATGGCAAATGAGGGTGTCACCATCAACTACGATCCCTCCGGCTCCGGAGCCGGCCGCGAGACCTTCCTCGCCGGCGGCAGCGGCTTCGCGGGAACCGACCGTGCATTCAACGACGAAGAGGTCGCCGCCGGCGGCTTCGCGTCGTGCGCACCGGACAGCGGCATCGTGCAGCTCCCGCTCTACGTCTCGCCCATCGCCGTGATCTTCAACCTCGACGGCATCGACTCGCTCAACCTCGACCCTGCGACGATCGCGGGCATCTTCTCCGGCGAGATCGCGTCGTGGGACGCGCCGGAGATCGCCGCGCTCAACGAGGGCGCCGAGCTCCCGTCCACGACGATCACCGCAGTGCACCGCTCGGATGACTCCGGCACGACCGAGAACTTCACCGACTACCTTGCCGCCACCGCTCCCGATGTGTGGACCTACGAGGCCGACGGCGTCTGGCCGATCGAGTCCGGCGAGGCTGCGCAGGGCACCTCCGGTGTCGTCGACGCGGTGACCAACGGAACCGGCACCATCGGCTATGCGGATGCCTCGCGTGCCGGTGACCTCGGAACCGTCGCTGTCCAGGTCGGCGACGAGTTCGTCGAGTACTCCCCCGAAGCCGCAGCGGCCATCGTGGACGCCTCGCCGTTCATCGAGGGGCGCCCCGACTTCGACCTCTCGATCAACCTCGACCGCACCTCTGACGCCGCAGGTGTCTACCCGATCGTTCTCGTCGCCTACCTCGTCGGATGCGAGACGTACCTCGACTCCGAGCAGGGGGCCCTCGTGAAGGACTACTTCACCTACATGGCGAGCTCCGAGGGCCAGGCAGTAGCCGCGGCCGATGCCGGCTCGGCTCCGATCTCCGACACGCTCTTCGAGAAGGTGACGGCTGCAATCGACATCATGAGCTAGTAGCGTAATCCGGGTCGATTGGCTGCGGCGATCGTGTCTTCGACATGACTCGCCGCAGCCTGTCGGTTGGGTCCCGCCCCTCAGCCTCCCCCACACCCCCCGCAGACGGGCCGCAGGAAGAATCACTATGACAGCAGCGATACCACGCGCGAAGGTCCGCCCCGCAGACCGCATCTTCTCCGGGAGCACCCTCTTCGCGGGAGTGCTCATCCTCGCGGCCCTCGCGGCCGTCGCCCTGTTCCTCATAGTTCAGAGCATCCCCGCACTCGTTGCCGACCCGGCCGAACTCGAAGGATCCCCGACGAGCTTCTGGGCCTACGTCGCCCCCCTCGCCTTTGGAACCGTCTGGGCCGCGTCCCTCGCGCTGCTCATCGCCTTCCCGCTGTCGATCGGTATCGCCCTCTTCATCTCTCACTACGCCCCCCGCCGCATCGCACAGGGGCTCGGCTACATCATCGACCTTCTCGCCGCGGTGCCATCTGTGGTATTCGGGCTCTGGGGCATCAAGGTGCTCGCACCGTTTCTGACACCGTTCTACGACTGGCTCGTCACCAATTTCGGTTGGTTCCCACTGTTCGCGCCGCCGGTGTCGGGCACTGGCCGAACCGTGCTCACCGTCGCCATCGTGCTCGCTGTCATGATCATTCCGATCATCACCGCTCTCTCGCGGGAGATCTTCCTGCAGACCCCGAGACTGCACGAGGAGGCGGCCCTCGCCCTCGGCGCCACCCGCTTGGAAATGATTCAGATGGCCGTACTGCCGTTCGGCCGCGCCGGCATCGTCTCGGCCGCGATGCTCGGGCTCGGCCGCGCACTCGGCGAGACGATGGTTGTCGCCATGGTGCTGTCGCCGGCGGTGGTGATCAGCTTCGTACTCACGAGCTCGACCAACCCGTCCACGATCGCAGGCAACATTGCCCTGAAGTTCCCCGACGCCTATGGGGTCGGCGTCAATGCGCTCATCGCGACGGGACTCATTCTCTTCATCATCACGCTCGTCATCAACTCGATCGCCCGATTTGTCGTCAACCGCCGCAAGGCGTTCTCTGGAGCGAACTAGTGACCACCACCCTCGCACCGGCGACCACCGGAATAACCAACACGCTCACCGCCAGCAGGCTGCCCAAATGGGCCACCTGGGCGATTCTCGGCGGAAGCTTGGCGGTCGCGGCCGGTGTGTTCGCGATCGTGCAGCTCAGCACGGGCGGCGACTTTTCAATTGTCGGCGCAGTCTTCTTTGGCACGGTGCTGTTCAACATCATGCTGTTCGCGCTCTCCTACCTCGTCGAGGGGGGCCGCCAAGCGCGCAACAGGCTCGTCACCTCCCTTGTCGTCACGGCCTTCCTGATCGCCCTCATCCCGCTGCTGTCGCTCGTCTGGACGGTGCTGGGCAATGGCATCGCCCGGTTCGACCCCGCGTTCTTCAGCCAGTCGATGCGCAACGTCGTCGGCGAAGGCGGCGGCGCCCTGCACGCAATCGTAGGCACGCTCCTGATCACCGGCACAGCAACGCTCATCTCGGTGCCGGTGGGGCTTCTGACCGCCATCTACCTCGTCGAGTATGGGCACGGGGCCCTCGCGCGGGCGATCACCTTCTTCGTTGACGTAATGACCGGCATCCCGTCGATCGTTGCCGGCCTGTTCGCGTTCGCCTTCTTCTCCCTGATCACCGGTGATCCGGGTATCCGGTTCGGATTCGGCGGCGCAGTCGCCCTGTCGCTCCTGATGACCCCCGTGGTCGTGCGTTCGTCAGAGGAGATGCTGAAGATCGTGCCGAACGAGCTGCGCGAGGCGGCCTACGCGCTCGGCGTTCCGAAGTGGCTGACCATTCTCAAGGTCGTCATTCCCACCTCGATCGCGGGGATCACGACGGGCGTCACGCTCGCGATCGCCAGGGTGATAGGGGAGACGGCGCCACTGCTCCTCATCGCCGGCTTCACCTCGAGCATGAATTACGACCTGTTCAACAACCGCATCATGACCCTGCCCGTGTTCGTGTACACCCAGTACGCGACGCCGGGAACCGACGTGCAGGCCTATCTCGACCGGGCCTGGGCCGCCGCCCTCACCCTCGTGCTCATCGTCATGGCACTCAACCTCATCGCCCGGCTCATCGCGAAGTTCTTCTCGCCCAAGCTCGGCCGCTAACGCTGCACCCGTCAGACCCAAAGGAAACAAACCTGTGTCAAAGCGCATTGAAGTGAACGACCTCAACGTCTACTACGGCAAGTTCAAGGCCGTGGAAGACGTGACTCTGACGATCGAGCCGCGAACGGTCACGGCGTTCATCGGCCCGAGCGGGTGCGGCAAGACCACGTTCCTGCGCACGCTCAACCGCATGCACGAGGTGATCCCCGGCGCGTATGTCGAGGGTGAGGTCATGATCGACGGCAACAACCTCTACGGCCCCGGCGTCGACCCTGTGCTCGTGCGCCGCCAGGTTGGAATGGTCTTCCAGCGCCCGAACCCGTTCCCGACGATGTCGATCCGCGAGAACGTACTCGCCGGTGTCAAGCTCAACAACCGCCGGATGTCAAAGTCCGACAGCGACGGCCTCGTCGAGGAGTCGCTGCGTGGGGCGAACCTCTGGAACGAGGTCAAGGACCGCCTCGACAAGCCCGGCTCCGGCCTTTCCGGCGGCCAGCAGCAGCGCCTGTGCATCGCGCGCGCCATGGCGGTCTCGCCCGAGGTCATCCTCATGGACGAGCCGTGCTCCGCCCTCGACCCGATCTCGACCCTCGCGATCGAGGACCTCATCGAGGAGCTCAAGAAGGACTTCACGATCGTGATCGTGACCCACAATATGCAGCAGGCGAGCCGTGTCTCCGACCGCACTGCGTTCTTCACGATCGCCGGCACCGGTCAGCCCGGCAAGCTCATCGAGTACGACGACACCACGACGATCTTCTCCAAGCCGAGCATCCAGGCGACAGAGGACTACGTCTCGGGCAAGTTCGGGTAGGTCCCGGCAGACGAATGCCCCCGCGACCTCATGGGACCGGGGGCATTGCTGTGTTGCGGGTCAGGCGTCTTCGATCACAACGATCGGGGTCGTCGTCGGCTGCGCGGAGCCGCCCTGCGGCTCCACACTCATGCCAACGGCGCTCGCCTCGCCGATCGATCCCTCGAGAATGCGCCATTCCTGTTCTGACGAGGCACTGAAGGTACCTGCGCTGACGGCGCCGGCATCGCCGATGTACCAGAGCTGGTACACGAGGTCCCCGGTGAGCTCGGGGAGCGAGTCGAACATCATCGCCGAACGCTGGAGCGACTCGGACCAAACGAGGGTCGCCGTTCCGCCGCCGCTCACCGACGACTCGGAGCGTTCGACGTCGGGCGCGGCGGTCAGCTCCGCGAGGCTCGCGGCCTGCGCCATCGCGTTCTGGTAGTTCGCGTCGGTGAACTGCTGCCCGACGACGGCGCCGCCGGCGAAGAGCGCGACGGCCGCCGCGGCAGCCAGGAGCATCGTCATCGGCCTGCGGTACCAGCGGGCCTGTGCGCGTGCTTCGGCGCTGCGCGTGGTGCCTGCGGCGATTTCGCGAATGCTGGCCTGGTCCTCGCTCGTGGGGACGGCGTCGGCCTCGGCGGTCGGAAGCAGGGCGACGGCGACAAGCGGCGTGACAGCGGCATCCGTCTCCGCATGCGGTGCCTCCGCGTGCGGTGCCTCCGCGTGCGGTGCCCGCCCGGACCCGAGCTGCGGGGTGGTCGAAATCAGCGCCATGAGGTTGGCCTTGAACTCGGGTGATGGAGTTACCGGGGGGGACGCGAGTCCCAGCATCACTGCGGTGTCAGACAATTCGGTCACCTCCGTTCGGGCTTCTTCTGATTCGGCGAGGTAGCCGTCGACGGCGGCCCGCTCGGATTCGTCGAGGGCGTTGAGTGCATACGCTCCGGTGAGGAGGTGTAGTTCATCGCGTTCGGTCACGATGCGACTCCCAGTTCGTCGCGAAGTCTGATCATGCCGTCACGAAGGCGGGTCTTCACCGTGCCGATGGGCACCTTGAGGAGCGCCGCGACCTCGCTGTGGCTGTAACCGCCGTAATACGCGAGGCAGACGGCTTGGCGCTGCAATGCTGTCAATCGCTCCATGGCCCCCTTCACTCTCTCGTGCTCGATGGTGACTTCAACTGTTTCTGAAACATGATCGTACTCCGGGGCAAAGTCCCGGATTCCGACCTTGGTGTCGCGGTCCCGGGAGGACTGCGACGATCGGATCCTGTCGACGGCACGCCTGTGCGCCATAGTCAGGATCCACGTTGACGCGCCACCCTTTTTCTCGTCGAAACGAGAGGCGGTCTGCCAAATCTCCAGGAAGACTTCCTGGGCTACTTCTTCGGACTGCGCATGATCAATGAGCAGACGACGGATGAGTCCGAGAACTCGGGGGGCGACGTCGTCATACAGCCGACTGAACGCCTGCTGATCGCCCTCTGCGATTCGACGCAGGAGCTCCTCTTTCGAGACGCTCTCAACGTCGGACGCGAAGTCCTCACTGGGTTCTCTGAAGCTGGGCACGAGTCTAAGCATGCCAAACATTCCCCACCATCGCGTGCGCCACGGGTGCACCACACTCGATTGTCATACTTCTTTGTTCGACACGGACGACGGATCCGATTGGTCGGCGGCCCCGATCGGTGACGAGCACAAGGAAGGCGAGATGTGGCCGAACCGCAGAACGCCTCTCGGCGTGCGGCCGCTCTAGGCGGCGAATATTGGAGCCCGGGGTTACTGCGGTCCGGCCATGGCCCGAAGGCCAGTTACCAGTCTAAGCACAGCCGGCTGGGTCAATCCAGTTTGCCGCTACGCCACGAGCGAGCACAGGCGCTGAACTCGCTTGCGGTGTGCGAGAGACGAAGTGCCTTGGTCGTGAGCTCCGTCGCGCGCGCGGGATCCGCGACGTCCACGTCGTCCGCGACGCTCGCGGCTCCGGTCGACGTGACGCGGCAGAACGCGGCCGCGCGGTCCAGTGCGATGCCGAAGTCGCCCTCGAATACCCCCCGCAGGATCTCGTCCGCGAGCTGGATGATCTCGGCCGGCCCCGTGGGGCTCGTCGCGCCAGCGACCACGGGGTCGATTGTCGCGGCCATCTCGGTGCCGCGCTGGTAGAAGAAGCTCGTGCCTTGGGCATCCTGCCGGATGAGCGATCGCATGAGGTAGATGCGCCACAGAGCCCCTGGGAGCGACCTCGCGCTCGCGCGTGACCAGAGTTCGGCGACCGCGTCGATGCCGTGGTCGTCGGTGTACGCGACCAGCCGCTCGACGACCCCGGGGTCGGAGCTGAACCGCACACGGGCCAGCAGCGCGTGCGCCGTCTCGTGGGCGACACGGCTGATCTGGGCTGGGTCGTCGCCGCCCATCATGCTCTCGAACTTCGCGCCCGAGAACTGGGTCGGCTTGTGGAACTCGTCGGTCATCACAGTCCAGACTATGCCAGTCGCCGCGCGACCCGAAAAAGCCCGGTAGATTTGTCGGGCAGGGGCCTCTAGCTCAGTTGGTAGAGCACCGGTTATCTATGCACTCGTGGGTACGTGGCAGGAGAACAAAAGAGGTTGACGGCGTGAACATGTTGTCAGCAAGGTAAAACTTCCCCCAAAAAGTGGTGTTGCTGTTAGTGTGATCAAATGCCCCTGTAGCTCAGCTGGTTAGAGCATCGGACTTCTACAAACAAAAAAATGGAGCGCCAGCGCAGAAATGTGTTGGATGAACGCCGCTATATGCTGGAACACCCTTAGAGCCTTAGGTACTCGTCCGATACTGGGCAGTGAAAATCCGATGGATTGGGCAATCAGCAGGTAACCGCAAGGGAACCTCAGAGACTACACGCGGCGCACCTGACCGGTTCGGCCGAAGGTGGTGATATAGTCCAGACTGCAAGCCGTTCAGGCGGTGGCTAGGGAGACCTAGTGCAGCAGGTTAATCCGTGGGTCCAGGGTTCGAATCCCTGCGGGGGCACCCCGGGTCATTCCGGAAATACTTGGATGAGTTTCCGGATATTGATCGGACGAAGGGTCGGCACGGTTGTGAAACCGTTTCGGTCCTTTTTCTTTTCCCGCGATTAGTCGCTCCTGCCAATCCGCGCGTCGCGGGGCGCAGTAGATAGCAATTCGGCCTACGTCAGGGCAGGCCGCATTGTTTTGGTTGTTCGGGAGAAGCGTGAGTGTCGTGTGCTAGGTGAGCGTGAGCGGGGCTGCGCGGGATCCAGCGCTCCCGCCGTTCTGAGTACCCGGCGTCTTCAGTTCATCCGCTAAGGCGTTCGTTACACTCGACCGCGGCTGATTATGATGCGGACGCCTATTTGGAGCACGGTCTCGATGTAAGGCATCGCCGCTGCCATTGTCTTGGTTTGGCGGTCAGCACTTGCCTGCTGGGCAAGGAACTGCTTGTTCTCGGTGTCCTTCGCAACGACCATCTGGCCGTTTTCGATCAGTGTCTCGATTAAGAAGCGCCAGCGCTCATCGCTGATGTTGTCCTTGTTCAATTCGCCCGCAATGACCTCGCGAATCTGAGCAAGCGCAGCGAGCGCCTGTTGGTTGCTCGCGTCGTTCGACGACAGGGTCGCCTTCAACGTGTCCTCGACGGCAGCAATGGCCTTCAGTGCGTACTTCTGCAGCTCGGGATTCGTCTTCATGAGCTGCACTTGCAGCTCCTCGGGAATGTCGTCGAAGAGCGCAACCAACTCAGCGAGCTTCTCCTCTGGCAAGTTGTCGAGTGAGAACTCGCCGAGCGCCTTCGCGATCTCGTCCTTATTGTTAAGCGTCATCGGGCAACTCCATTCGTTGGATGGGGACGTTTGTAAGTGCCCACGATACTGACTCACCTTTAGCGCGGCGAGTCTCTTGCGTGCGTCAACGGCTGCTCTTTCGGATTTGGCGACTTCCCTCGTTGCCTTGGCTACGTCGGTGTCATGCTTGCGAGTCACCGCGACTATCCGGTCCGAGGCTTTGACAATCCGCTCGGACGTCAAGATACCGCGCGTCAGCTCGCACTCCGGACAGTACGTTGTCGATCCAGACCAGTAGCGATTGGCGTGATGGACGCTTCGCTCGGCGCGGTGCCCGCACGTGAGAGCGAGTCTTCAGATGTCGAGTTATTCTTCGCGGCGCACGTGCCCACTCAGGATTCGCGAGATGTTTTCAATCTGGCCCTGCGAGAGCGTAAGCAGCGGGCAGCACAGACCGCAGTGCGACACCCGCGATTCCTGCATGCTCCAGCGGTGCGATTGGTAGTCCGGGTGGAGTTGTCTGAACTGCACCTCCGCACGGTCGTGCTCGACCCGTTCCTCGGAGGAGAGGTGCATGACGGGCGGCCAACTTCCGAGGTCGTCGATCACCGGGAGACCACAGCCTCGACAGGGTTTGCCGGCGGCAGCTTGCTCACGCGTCAGGTACATGCCCTTCTCGCGCCACTCGCGCTGCTTGTCTTAGCGGCGATGCGCCTGCGCCTCGTTATTCAGAGCGGCGGTCAGACGACGCTTCTATTCGCGAATCTGTTTTTGCTCATCGGTGAGTGCCAGGGCGGTGGGTTACGCGTTTGGGGAGGCGGTGAATCGGTCCCGAAGGATCTCTACGATGTTGTCTCGGTAGCGCTGCTTCACTCGGTGCTTGGTTCCCGCATTCGTCTCGCGGATGAGCTTGCCGATCGACTCGGCGTGACGAAAGGTGCCGCCTGCTGCGAAATACGCTCGAAGCCGGACATCCACGTCGACCGGATACCCTTCGGCGGCGAAGGCGCGGACCAACTGGACGACCGCATCCTTGCCTCGACCCGAACTCAGGCCGTTGTACTGCTCGTCGATCATTGACTCAGCGTCGACCATCCACCGTGCCCAAGGTCTCACGGCCGACACCGCGCACGTGCTCGCAGACTCCTCGACGTCACATGAGCTGGCCTACGTCGGTCTCACCCGGGGTAAGGAAGCGAACCACCTGTACGTCGAGACCGAGGAGGCTCAGCCGGTGAGTGACGTAAGGACTTCATCGCCGGCAACACCGATGGGATGCTCTCTGCTCACGAGACCATCCGTGCCGAGCAGGCCCGGGTGGACGACCTGTTGACCCTCATCGACCAGTGCGGGGATGTCGCAGAGCGCGCGAACGCCGTCCGGTTCGATCAGCTTGTGCACCAGGTGCTCGGCATCGGCCACGCTCGTACCCTCACCAGCTCGGAGAGTTGGGGAGCTGTCAGCTCGGCGTTGTCCCGTGCCGAGGAACAGAAGATGGACCCTGCCGTTCTTTCGCGCACGAGCTGGGGCGGCCGCGAGCTGGAGACCGTCGATGACATCGGCGCGGTGATGTCCTTCCGGATGCAAGGTCACATCGAACGGGCGCTGGCGGCAGACGTCGACCAGACGTAGCCCTGCACCATCGAGCGGCCGCCCGTGGCCGAGTGGATTGCGGATCGCCGCACGCTCGACGCCTCGCAGACCGACCCGGTGGCGCGATCACCTGGCTGAACGGTACGAGTATCTGGCCGCCCGCCTCGAGGAACGAGGCGCGACGGTCGCGGCCTAGGAGCCCGAGTGCACGCGGCAGTTGAGCGATGTCCCCGCGCACGTCGACACGAGTGGGGGCGACTCGCGGCCCGCGTGACCGCCATGCACAAGTCTCAGACACTCAGGTCGCAGCCGAGCGCGGGCGACGCCGAACGGCCGAGGGCCACCGCAGTCGCTCAGAAAGCCATGGAGACCGCGATGGCAAGGGCCGACCCGAGAGCACCGCACCGCACCGAGAAAAGCCCGTACGGCTCTGGACACGATGCGCGAATCTAACCGGACCAAGGCCGAGCAGCAGCGCGAGACGCAACGCCGCGCCGGCCTGATCGTGAAGGCCAGTCAGGCTACCCGCAGCGCCCAGGCGCAGCGCCCGAAGGTCAACGCACCCGCGACGACGGACGCGAGCGGTAGACCGCGCGGCCGAATGGACACAGCGAGTATCCGCAACGCCTCGATCAGGCGTCCCGGCTGCTGACGGGAGACTCTCCTGCGATGCGGTATGTGCGCACCATGGCTGGACCTGTATCCAACTCCGGTCACCACAATGTGCGCCGGTTTGCCGGTAACGTCTGCCCTAAACCAAAGGAGATCTCAGTGGACGCATCCGACTTCCTGTTGCAGCTGACCATAGCGATCATCGGGGCGCTATTCGGTGCGTTGTTTGCGAGGGTCCTTCCGGGGGCCAAAGCTTCCCCCTCGGGAAGCTCTATCAAGATCCGTGGCAACACCTTCCTCGGGGACGTGCGAATAGGTGACACGACGTTGAAAGTCAGCAATGACAACAGGGTTATCATCGGCGCTGCGGACGCCTCGACCATCTCCAAGCAGGTGCGATACAACACTCCGGAGAAGGACGCTGAGCGCGAGGAGAACCTACGACTCCAGCACCAGCGCAAAGCCGAGGAGAGGCGGCAGAAGGAGCGGGAGAAGGCGCATCAGGACGAGCTTGCACGGATACGAGGTGACAAACCTGCTTCCAATACCGGTGATGACTGGTTCTGGCCGAAGGTGATTGCCGCGGGCATCGTGGTAGCACTGGTCGTCACCGGCTACGTCCTATTCCGTGAGCAGGTGATCCTGGTCATCACCTGGATTGCTTCGTTTGCGCTGGGGTTCTCGATCTCTGCTGTGCTGTACACAGCGCTCCGGAGAGTCGTACTCAGAGGCTGGCTGACCTTTCAACTCTTGTTCAACATCGTCCTCGCTTTCGGTCTGATGCTCTCCCTCAACTGGCTGTCCACTCCAGCTGCTGGTGCTAACCAGGCCGCGTATCAAGCGATCCTAAACGCTGGCGGTATCGACCTGGTTGAGCTCGTCACGGGGTTATTGGACAGCGAACGTCGCGGCCCATACGCCACTTTGATCCTTCAGGTGGCCGGTTTCTTCCCGCTCGTCCTCAGCCTTGGTTTTGTGATCTGCCACGCTGTGTCGGTGTTTGCGATCGCCCGGTACGCCGTTCTCGTAAGGAAGGACCCGGACTATGTCGCTTCACGGCCGCAGCGGGTGGCGATGAAACTATTTCGCGGTCCCAATTTCCCTTTTTGGGCCGCGATGATCCTTGCGGCTCTAGCATTCCTCTTGGTCAGCGGGTACGTCAGCGAGTTCATTCAATGGGTAAGCCGGAACAACGAGGATCGGATCGGGGAGCTCTTCACGCCGACGCCGACACCACCGCCGGTCCTGCCGGAACCAGCGCCGACGGTCGCTCCATGACATGCGCTGGATATCCTTCTAGCCCGACTCTCGGCGGGGCCAGAAGTATAGTTATCTCCGGATGCTCATTCGGCGCGTGACGGTTACAGGATGACGTTTGCCGGCGGCATTGACGCTGGCACGATCACCGCGGCCGTATCCTTTCGGCGCGATAGATTCCCTTGGGCAGGGTCGCAGTCGCGAAACGGCCCGTTTCCCTTGTCGAAGATCACCTCGGCCTGTCGATCCCAATGGTTTATCCACCAGGACGAGACCGCACCGGCGTCGCCCCCCCATCACGTTTGCCTCGGCCTGCATGCTGGCCTGCCACAGCGCCTTGATCCGGGCTACGACTTCGGGGTGCAGCCGCCACTCGGTGCACCACGGCGTCGGCTTGGTGCCGACGACTTCGACGGTGGCTAAATGGCTAGCGAGCCAATCGAGGACCATCTGCCGCACGGCGACCGATTCCGGGCCCGTCTCATCCTTGAAGGAGTCGACCTCGCCCGTCTCGGCATCCCGGTTCTCGCGCTCTGCGACGTCGGCCGACACATCGTCGTCACTGTCACTTCGGGTACTTTGCTGCTGTGAAGTGCTGGTTCTGTTTCATCGAGCCCAACACCCGCGACAGATCGGGCTGGTCCTACTCTTCCGACGCTCTCCGCCACCCGTCCGGGAACCACTTCGCGAGCTCAGCGTCGCTGATCACCACCGCCGAGGTCAGACCCCGCTCCTGGACCTCCTGCCGAACCCGGGCCACGTCCCGATGCGAGCACCCCGCGATCTCAACGACCTCGCGGTAACTGCGCCCCTCAAGCACCAGCCCCAATATTTTTCGATAGTCCGCCATGAACCCGCCCGCAACAATGAAACGACAACGCCGAATGCGTCGTCCTTCCACAGCAGAGCAGTACGCCACCAGCCAGCGCTACCGTGTTCCCGGAAATGCGCTACCAACTCGCCGGACTACCGCTACCACCAAGCGCTACTCGCCACACAACACCATCTGGGTAGAAACCGGCGGCCACAACATGCGAGAACACACCGCCGGTCAGGTCACGGCACAAGGCTCGCGCGGTCGGGCGCCAGTGGTGTCAATGGCCATTCTGAAGTGCCCGTGGGCGGCCAGTAGAAATGCCCGCTGGTGGCCACGAGAACTGCCCGCTCATGGCCAACAGATCTGCCCACCTGGGGTGTGGTGGCGTTGGCCATGCGCGGTCGTCGTCGTTCTAGTTCATGGGTGTCACGCCCTTCCCGGCGAGGGCTTGGGTGAGGCGGATGGAGTCGCCCGAGGTTTGGCAGACGTGGGCGTGGTGGAGTAGCCGGTCGACTGTCGCGGTCGCGAGGGTCTTGGGCATGAGGGCGTCGAAGCCGGCGGGGTGCAGGTTGGAGGAGACCGCGATGGAGCGTTTCTCGTAGGCGGCGTCAACGAGCCGGTAAAGGCCCTCGGCCGCGTCGGCGCCGACTTCGAGCAGGCCGATGTCATCGACGACGATGAGGTCGGCGCGGAGGATCCGGGCGACCACCCGGCCGACGGAGTCGTCGGAGCGGTGGGCGCGGACGAGGGCGCCGAGGTCCTCGAGGCGGAACCAGGCGACCCGCATCCCGGCCTCGACAATTTGCTGGCCGAGGGCCTCAAGGAAGAACGTCTTCCCGGTTCCGGACGGTCCGCAGACGACGACGTTCTCCTTCCGGCCGATCCATTCCAGGGTCCGCAGTGCGTGCTGCGTCGGGACGGGGATCGAGGACGCGGACTCGTCCCAGGTGTCGAAGGTCTTCCCGGTCGGGAAGCCGGCGGCCTTGCGGCGGGTGGCGAGCATGGACCGGGACCGGCCCGTGACTTCCTCCACGAAAAGCGCCTTGATGACCTCGACCGGTTCCCAGCGTTGCGCGCGGGCCGTCGCGATCAGCTCCGGGGCCAGCGCGCGGGCGTAGGGCATCTTCAGCTGCCGCATCAACGCTTCCAGGTCCGCCGGCAGGGCGGGCGGAGCGGTGGCGGTGACGCTCACGCGCTCTCCTCCAGACCCTCGGCGACGGTGTCGAGGGCCGGTGTGGCGGGCAGGCCGATCGCGGCCCACCCGGCGGTGCCCTGCGCCAGCGACTTCGCCTCGTCCGCCGCTCGGGTGGGGGTTCGGTCACTCCGGGACCCGAGGATCGAGGCCAGGTCGCCGGTCGCGAACCGGCCATAGGTGGCCGCCTCGCCGAGCGCCTGATCGACCGCGGTCAGGCCGCTGATCTTCGCCAACGCCACCGCGTCGGCCATCTTCACGTTCATCCGGGTCGTGCCGGCGGCCGCAGCCTCGAGCAACCATGCCCGGGCGCCGGCGCCGAGGCTCAGGAACTCCGCCTCGGCACCGCTGCGGGCCTTGATCGTGTAGTCGCCCGGGACCTTCTCCCGGTGGTTGGGGAAGTGCGCGTCGTCGATCGAGGGGCTCCCCGGCCTCGCCCGTGGGTGCCGGGCGACCTCGACCGGACCGCCGATGCCGGAGTGCACGACGATGACCTGCTCGTCGCCGCCGATCCCGTGGCTGCGGACGAAGACCCGGCCGCCGAGCAGATACGACGGCACCGAGTACTGGCCGTTCTCGAACGTCACCATCGGGGTGTTGTCCGGGACTGCCCGCGTCAGGCCGAACGAGACCGTGTGGGCTGTGTCGGGGATCCGGTGCAGCCGCGGCTGTTCCTCCTCGAGCATCACTGCGGGCTTTCGCCTCGTGACCCTGTGTTCGCGGTTGTTGACCTCGTCCATGAACGTCTCGCAGGCCGCTTCGAGCTCCGCGAACGACGCGTATTCGGCCCGCAGATTTGTGTCTTTCGGGACAATGTCGGCCTTGGCGACCTTGACCGAGGACTCCGACCCGCCCTTGGTCGCAGGGTCCGCCGGCTGGCAGGTCAACACGGTGATGCCGTAGTGGCGGGGGAAGTCCACCGTCTGCTGGTTGCGCACCGGGACGCCGGCAATATGGGACACGGTCACCGTCTTCTCGTTGTCCGTGAGGACATAGGTCGGCGCACCGCCGAGGACACGGAACGTGCGGTCCAGCGCTGCGAACACGGTCGGGGCCGTCCGATCCCGCAGGGCGATCACCACCCGGACCCTCGACCACGCCAGCCAGGCCACGAACAACACGCTCTTGCGCCCGGCGATGACGGGCCCATCGCCGAAGTCATACTGCAACCACATGCCCGGCTCGGTGATCCAGGGCCGGTGCACCCGGATCTGGCCAAACCGGTAGGCGGTGCGGACCTGCGCGACCGCACGCCGGGTCGACCGGTCTGACCCGTCGTAGCCGAGCGCGACGAGTTTCTCGTGCGCCTTGTCGGCGCGGATCTTGCCCCTGGACACCTCAACCCATTCCTCGATCTTGGGCAGGAACTCATCCGTGACACGCCCCCGGTAGGCAGGCTCCGCGATCGGCCTGCCCTCGTCGCGGGCGGACACATGGCGGGCAACGGTGTGGTGCGAGCAGCCGGTGAGCTCGGCTGTGGCGCGCAACGATCCAGTCAGATCGTAGGCAGCAAGGATTTCCATAATTTCTCCGTCAAACTTCATTCAGGGCCTCTTCCTGGGCAACTTTGGTGCGTCTTGAACACCGCAATCAAACCCCAGGGAGAGGCTCCCGCCGCTTAAGCGGTCGGGCTCAGAACAGGAAGTGGGCAGATCTCATGGCCACCAACGGGCAGTTCTACTGGCCGCCAGTGGGCACTTCCGTGGCCGCCTGTGGGCAGTTTGGCATGGCCGCTAACAGTGGCCCCCGACCGCGCGACAGCCTGGCGCCCGGCGGCAATATCCGTGGCCCCCGAAGGCAATATTGACTGGCCCCCAAACCCGCAAATACTCAAGAAGTTGACCAGCTTGTCGCGGACTACCAGTCTCACGGATCGATCTACACACTTGCACGTATGTACAAGGTGCACCGCAACACGGTGTCGCAGTTTCTGAAGGCGCGCGGCGTCGATCTCTACAAGGGAATGTCGCAGGCAGTGAAAGACGAGGCCGTTCGGTTGTACGCAGAGGGCAACTCCAGGGCGGCCATCGGTAGGCAACTCGGCTTTGACAACCACACGATCATCTCCGCGCTGCGGACACTGGGTGTGCCCATCCGGAAACCTGTTGCACCCAGAAGTTAAAGAAGCCCGCAACCCGGGCTATGCCCCGCGCTTCAGATTGACCTTGAAGACGTTGCCAGTGGGCGACGAGTCTCGGGTGCTCACTTGTCCCGCCGCCACCAAATGATCTGCCAGTCGGAGGTCTTCTATGGTGTTCGGAATTTTTGTGTGGCCCCCTGTCGTAGTCAGTCGTTGATAACGGTCCGGCATAAGCCGGAGGACCGACAGCAAGTCGTCAAGTTCTAGAGAATCAATCTCGAGCGAAATCAGACGAACCAGAGACGTTGAAGTCACGCCCGCAGTTGCCATCGCGACAAGGTTCGCAAGGCCGACTGCAATACCGCAGTCGATCACGAACTGCGCGAGGGCGTCCAAAGCGGGTCGGCTCAATGAATCAGTGAATGCGTAGAGATTGAGGACGACGGCCTTCTTGATTTCTTCGGATGTCTCGGGGTCCTGAGCCAAAGAGACAAAGTCCGGCTTCGAAAAACCGATCTCGTCGACGTACGTGGCGAAAGCAGCAGATCTTCGAATAAACGCTCGTTTCACCGGCCAGGTGGCCGCGTCCAGGGCATAAAAGGACGCAGCTGAATCTTCGATCAGATCCGATGCAAGCAGGGCCGCCGTGAGACTGGGATCTTCGTCGGCCAGGCTCAGTTCGGACACCAACAGTGGAGACGCCAAGCCCAGGCTCTTCGCCAACTCGGCGCGCTTCTCGTTGCCGATCGAGTCGCTCGCGACGATGGCCAGCGCGAGGGTTCTTTTGCCAGGTTCATCGGCTGCTTGCAGGTCAACGATTTCGGTAGATGCGTTCAGCGTGCCGGCAAGCTCACTGTCAATCCCGCCACGCTTGGCGATGTACTCGGTGAGGTTCGCGTAGCTCGCCTTGAGGTGCTCAGTCTGCGCGACGATTGGCCAGAGTTTTTCGTTGAGGGCAGTGATCTTGTTCACAATGACTCTCGATGCGCGCTCCACCACCGCAGTCACGTCGCCGGGCTCGTTGTCGGCAAGCTCGTTGAGGACAGATATGAAGTTCTTGTGATCCTCGATTGTGTTTTCGGTCACCTCGGAATTCATCTGAATTTCGAGGTACATCGTCAGATCTTGAGCTACGTACCGGAAGACGTCGTCATTGATCGATCCGATTCGGTCCAGCGCCAGATTCTCCTCACCATCAAGTGCAGCAATGAGGTTTTCGTTGGTGAGGTCGTACAGCGAATGCTCGACGGCTCCGGACTTCAACTGGTTGGAAAGCGCGTGTAGTTTTTCGAAGCGCACGTTGGCCTTAGTAAGCAGGGTGACTATCGCATCTATCGAGGCGACCGGCTTCGCACCCGATAGCGTTGCGAGTTCGCTGAAGTGCGACCGCATGAACCCGCTGAGTGCCGCATCAGTCTTGTAGGAGATCTTGTCAATGATCGCGGATAGAGCGGTGTCGATGAGGCCGACCCGCTGCTCATCAGCGACTGATTCGTCTTTCAGAAGGAAGTTGAAGATACTGCTCCAAAGCGGAGCTAGACGCGCCACGAGAGCCTCGACTTGGCTTCCACTGGAGAAGTAAGCAGTCCGGATCGCACTCTCGTCCGCGCCGTCACCAGCAATCAATCGCATCGAGCGATCAAGGCGCGCGTCCTCCTTCACCAGCAAGTGATCGAGCAGCTGAATGTTGTAGATGCTTCGCTCAGCGAAGATCGTGTCCCCAACTTCATCCAGCATGGCGTCGATCTGAGGCCCGGTGCCGATCTCGGCGTTGATATCAACCGCATTCGCTTCAACCGAATGAAGGATGTAGTTGCGCGCGCGAGCTGTCACCAAGTCGTCGTAATACATCGAGACGTAAAGGCTGAAGTTTCTATCGATGTAGCCGGCCTTGACGAGGTCGAGCGCGAGACCTTTGCCAAGATGGCGTTCAGCCATCGCGCCAAACGACTCGGTGCCATGTTCGTTTTTCAGTACGAGCTCCGGACGCTGGCCCAGCTGCGACATGGTGGCCGTCTTCAGAAAGTCGCGGAGATCGGTGTGCTCTTCGATGCTCGTTTGGAGGCCCGATTTGTCGTCGGATTCCCATCCATCGAGAGTAAGAGGGTCGCCCAGTGCCTCGCGCACGTGTTCCAAGTCTAGGATAAATGACTGGCTCACTGACTGAGGTCCGTAGTAGTTGGTGGGCACGCTTGTCTGATATCCGACAGTCAATGTCAGTGCGTCGTCGTTCAGCCAGGTCCTCCAGAACTCAGCTCCGCGCAATTCTTCGGGCGTCGTGGCGACCGCCAGAGTGAGTGTTGAGGTTTCCATCGTCTGGCCTGCCGCTCCAAGAAGTCGGCCGACATAACGCTCGAGGCGATCACCGAGTTCCTTGCTCCTCGCAGCGACTGAATCAATCTCCCGAATTTTCGTTCGTGCCGCTCGAATGGTGCGGTTCACGGACGAGATCTGCTCGTTGACGAGCTCGCGGAAATCGGTATAGAGATGGTCGAGCTTGCTAGTACCTTCCTTGATTTTCTCGAAGTCAGCCATGTTCAGGTTTTTGTAAACGATCATGGCGAATAGCGGTTGCGGCTTCAGTTCATCCAAATGCCCGGCGCCGAGGATCTTCTGCTTGAAAATGCCAAACTCATTGTGGACGTTCTTGATGAGACGCATATCGACCATGTGCTTTGAGACCAGGTCGAGGATCGCCTTATCGAAGGTGAAGCCCGATGACGCCATCTCATTGCTGACGAGGTCCCTGGCGTTTCGGTGGCTGATAAACGGCACGACGGGAATCACCACATCGAAGAACTTGGTCCTGTTGGTGACAGCTAGCTGCCGGATCTCTTCGTCGGTCAGTTTCACCCCATTGATCGACAGTTTTCCAAGTTGCTCAAAGATGCTGTCTTTGATCGCGTAGACGAACGTGATCACCTTCGGGTCGATCTGCTTCGAGTTGTTGAGCAGGGTATTGAGCTCTCGCAACGTTTCGAAAATGTAAGGGTCGTTGAAACGGTCGAGGTCCTCGAAAACGACGACGTCGTAGGCATTTGCCTCGAAGAAATAGACAATCTCGTCCAGATACTTGTCAAAGAAGCTCTCCGACTTGTTAGTCAGCGAAATAGACGCCGGTCCCGATGTCAGCCGCTCGATCCAGACCCGGTTGTGAAAGAGCGACTGGAGCCCATGCGAAAGAATCAGCACAAGGACGAAGACACATAGATAGATCAGCACGTTTGGGCCGAGCTCGTTGCCAAATATCTCCTCGATCCGGGATGGAGCACCTGTAAGAAACGCTAGCGCCGTCAGGCCAGCGGCAATTAGAAGGGAAAAGCCGAAAGCGCGTCCCTTTCGAAAGCTTTCGATCCTTCGATACCGCGACCCAGGAACGTTAGAAGGCTTCTCTCGATAGAGAAGCTGCTTCACTATTTCTTTCTGGATCGCATTAGTGATCGCGGGCGTCTTCAGAGGGTCCTTGCTCGCAGAATCGTCTTCTGGCGGAGTCTCTTCGCTTCCCAGCGTGGATAGCGAAACGCTGACGACGCGACTGCCCAGCTCCTCGACGACCTTGCTGAGGATGCTGCTCTTGCCCGAGCCGTAGCTTCCAGTGAGGGCGACGTTGCGAGGTCGAAGTTCCTTTTCGTCGTCGGCGTGCGGCTCTTTTGACTTGACCGCTGGCTTCGAAAGTTCATCACGGAGGTAGCCGACATAGAGTTCGTGATTCTCGGCGTTGAACTCAGGCCTGAGCGAATGAATCTTGAAGGACTCCGCTGCTTTCTCAGTCGTTGAATGTGTCGCGGATTCGAGACCTGGCTCCTCCGCTACCTCGTCCGCCTCTGAAGCTGCTTCAGCCATCAGGAATCTCCGCTCGAAATCAGACCAAAGAACCGCTCGAAAAAATCCCCGAGCTTCGCAAGAACGCGTTGCTTCGTTTCCCCGTGACCACCGTCGGGCGAGAATCGTGAGGCTGGAGGAAGAACGCGGGTGATTGCGGTTCCGCTTGACTGAATAGAACCATCGCGGAAAGCCCGATCTACGAACTCGCGAGTCTCATCCGCGCGAAGTCCCTCGTCCTCAATGATCTTGTTGAGTTCAGCCGCGCGCCTTGCTGCGACGTAGGTAGTCCACTCCTCGTCGATCTCGCCGTTCGCGGAGACTCGATCGACGAAGGCCTCGATGAGGTCCTTCTTATTGCGGAGCGAGGGTGATGCATCGATCGCGCGGGTGATCTCAGCGCGGATCTCTTTGTCGTCGCCGTCGCCGCGCTGGTCGCGGTACTTCTGCACGAGCATGAGGATGTAGTCGACGTTGATCTCGATCTGTTTGATGAGTTCAATCTCGAAGACGACGTCGTCGTTGATCGACTCCTTCTCAGAATCCTTCTCCTTACGAAACTCTGCGTACAGGTCGAGGTAGACGCTGCGGTAATCCTGACCTTGACGGTCGGAGAGGATCTCGTTCCCGACGAAATCGTCGAAGGACGTCAGGATGTTTTGGAGTCGCAGGATCGAACCGAAGAGGGCGATGAATTCCTTCTGCGCAGTCTCGCCGATGATTGGTTGACCAAGCGGATACTGATCCAGCAAGTCGGAGACTCGGCTTGCGTATTCGTTGTAGTAGTCGCCATACGGCTTGAGCAGCACGACACCGCGAGCGTTCTTGTTGCCAAACAACGCGATTGCATCATTCGTCTCCTGCTCTAGGTCGCGGAAGCTGACGATGTTGCCGTAGGTCTTCACCGAGTTCAAGATTCTATTGGTTCGCGAGTAAGCCTGAATGAGTCCATGCGAGCGAAGGTTCTTGTCGACGAAGAGGGTGTTCAGTGTGGTCGCGTCGAAACCGGTGAGGAACATGTTGACCACAATGACGAGGTCCAGCTCGCGGTTCTTCAGTCGAAGCGACAGGTCTTTGTAGTAGTTCTGGAACTTGTCATCTGACGTGTCGTAGCTCGTGCCGAATAGCTGGTTGTAGGCCTGAATCGCGTCCTCGAGGAAGTCGCGCGACGACGCATCGAGCGCAGCCGTCTCGAAGCCCTCTTCGTCGAGATAACCTTCGCCTTCCGCCTCGTTGGCGGCGTACGAAAAGATGAGCCCGATCTTCAGTCGCCGGTCCGGAATTAGCTCCTGCTGCTGGATTGCGAACTGGTTGTAGTAGCGCTTGGCGGCATCAATTGAAGCTGTAGCGAAGATAGCGTTGAAGCCGTTGACTCGGCGGGACACCTTTACTTCATCGACCCGGTTTCGGCCAGACGCGACGTCCGCGATGTTGGCCACACCCGAGAAGGCGTACCCGTTGCTGCGTTTCGTCTTCTGGTCGAAATGCTCAAGGGTGTACTGAACAACCTGACGAATGCGCTCCGGCGCGATCAGGGCCCTCTCGGTGTCGATCGCCGACACCTGCTTATCGGTGAGACCCTCGGGGAGCTTAATCGTGTTCACGTAGTCCACGCGGAACGGCAAGACGTTCTTGTCATTGATCGCGTCAACGATCGTGTACGTGTGTAACTTCTCGCCGAAGGCCTGCTCCGTAGTACGAAGCGCGGGGTTGCCGCCAGACCCAGCGTTCTCCGCAAAGATCGGTGTGCCCGTGAACCCGAAGAGGTTGTAACGCTTGAAGGCCTTCACGATCGCCTCGTGCATATCGCCGAACTGCGAGCGGTGGCATTCGTCAAAGATGATCACGACGTGGCCGTCGAAGATCGCGTGGCCCTTGTTCGCCGGCGCAGTGATGAACGTCGCAAGCTTCTGGATCGTCGTAATAATGATGTGCGCGTTCGGGTTCTCGAGCTGCTTCTTCAGCACCGCCGTCGATGTGTTCGAATTCGCAGCGCCCTTTTCAAAGCGGTCGTACTCCCGCATGGTTTGGTAGTCGAGGTCTTTGCGGTCGACGACGAAAAGCACCTTGTCGACCGACGGCAGACGCGACGCGAGTTGTGCGGTCTTGAATGAGGTCAGGGTCTTGCCCGAGCCAGTGGTGTGCCACACGTAGCCGCCCGCGGTGACGGAACCCAGCTGCTTGTAGTTCGTCGAGATGTCGATCTTCTGCAGGATTCGCTCGGTCGCAACGATCTGGTATGGCCGCATGACGAGCAGCATTCGGTCCGCCGTGAGCACGCAGTACTTCGTCAGAATGTTGAGCAGCGAGTGTTTGGCGAAGAAGGTCTTCGTGAATCCGGTGAGATCCTGAATCGGCTTGTTCGTCGCGTCCGCCCACCATGACGTGAACTCGAATGAGTTGGATGTCTTCTTAGCGCGCTTGGCGCCGGCCGCCTCCGAGAGGTGCTGGCGGCGAGTCGTATTTGAGTAGTACTTGGTCAAGGTGCCGTTGCTGATCACGAAGAGTTGCACGTACTCGAACAACCCCGAGCCCGCCCAGAAGCTATCGCGCTGATAACGGTCGATCTGATTGAAAGCCTCGCGGATGTCGACCCCACGGCGCTTCAGCTCTATGTGCACGAACGGCAGGCCGTTCACGAGCACGGTGACGTCATACCGGTTTGCGTGTTTTGCACCGCCATCGCCCTGGCCGACCTCGTATTGGTTGATCACCTGCAGTCGGTTGTTGTGAATGTTCGCCTTATCGATCAGCATGACGTTCTTCGTCGAACCGTCATCGCGCTTCAAGAGCTGAACGTGATCTTCCTGGATGCGGATCGTCTTCGCCTCGATGGTGTCATTCGCCCCAGCGATCCGGTCGTTGAAGAACCTTTCGAACTCAGAGTCCGAGAAGCTCATCGAATTCAGCGCCTCGAGCTGCGATCGAAGATTGGCGACTAACTGCGCTTCGCTGGTGATCGGCAGGTACTCATAGGCCTGGGATTGCAGGAGCTTGATGAACTGGCGCTCGAGATCCGCCTCTGACTGATAGGCGACGTCGCTTGCGGTATCGGGAATGAACTCTGCAACCACGGTGCTCTCGGCGGACACCACAATGGGCGCAAAGTGGGTCGGGATCGTCTCGGTCATACCCGGGTCTCCTCGAATGTCAGGAGGCGATCACGGTAGTACTCGTATTGTTTGCGCCGAGCAGCCAACTCCGCTGGAAGGCCGATACTGAGATCGTTCACCAGCGCATCGAATTTGTCGAGAATCGAAACGATCCGTTCCTGATCCGGAAGGGGTGGCACGGGAATACGCACGCTCTTGATAATCCCTGCGTTGAGGTCGGATCGAGCGCCCTGCCCGAGCGCCTTGATTTGCTCATACTGGCTGCGGACCCAGTAGAAAACGTAGCGGAAGTTCGCCTGGATTGGATCGATCTCAAAATTGCAGCAGTGCTGGTTGGTTGCGAGTGGGATCCGATTGACCGCAGAACGACCGGCCGTCGCACCTGAGATTGCCACGATCACACAGCCCGCTGGTATCCACTTGGCGGCAGTCTTCTTGAGTGCCTTTTCAGTAATTCGAATGTCGGTATCCCAGATATCGACGAAGCGAACTTCTTGAGTTCGAAGCCAGGGAATCGTTCCCGCGTCGTAGTACTCAGGACTCCCGGCAAGTGGTGTCGCGCCCGAGGAGACACGAGCAGATATCTCCCCAAGAGTTGACCAGCGAACGCCAGATTCCTCGGGGGCGCTCAGGAGCGAATCACGGAAATAGGCATATTGAAGATGTCGCGCTTCCAGCTCCGCTTCCAGCTCCGCTTCCAGCTCGGTGAAGTTATCTAGGATTCTCACGATCTCCTGCTGCACACGAAGAGGAGGTACGGGGATTCGGATCTTTGCGAGCTGCTTCGCAGATACATCGATGACCTTTGTGCCAGTGGCGAGTGCCGACTTTTGGGCGAAGAACGACTCCGACTGGAACCAATATGAAAGGTACTTGGGGTCCTCGTGATGACGAATTACAGTGGCGTGGCCACCAGTCACGATTTGCTCTTCACCCAGCCAAGCGACGGCCTTTCCGACGTCCTCCACGTTCTCACTGGTGTTGGTGATGATGACGTCACCTGGATCGACCTTGACCAGCTTTACGGCGGTCTCAGGCGCAACGTATGAGAGCGTGTACCTCGTCCAGATTCCGTAGCGCGTATAGATCTGGCCATAGTGGATCGCGCCGACTCCCTCATCGGTCAGGTCAACCTTGGGCATGCCGTTGCCGCGGACAAGCTCTGCGATTTCCCCGAGCATTCGGAACTGAACCCCCTTCGGCGCGAGTTCGGCGAGCAGACCGTCGATCCGACTCACGAGGTCCCATCTAGGTCCGCGACGATGGCGTCGATCGCAGTGCGGAGCTCGGACTGTCGGGCGACGATTCGGGCGATCTCGATGTTGAGCGCAACAATGTCGACGGCCTCGCGTGTATCTTTTGCGTCCACGTAAGAGGAGACCGACATGAGGTACTCGCGTCCGGCAAGCTCGCTGTTCGGAACAAGCTTTGCGAAGTGCTCGATATCCTCGCGTGCGGTGAAGGCATCGAGGATTCGCTGACGGTTCGCATCGACGAGCTTGTTCTTGTTGCCGCTGCGGACGAATTCTGCTGAAGCATCCACGAACAGGACGGAGTTGTCCTTTTTCGACTTCTTGAGTACGAGGATGCATGTGCCGATGGTCGTACCAAAGAAGAGATCCGGCGGGAGTTGGATAACCGCGTCGACGTAGTTGTTGTCGACGAGGTACTTGCGAATCTTCTGCTCCGCGCCACTGCGGTACATCACGCCCGGGAACTCGACAATCGCCGCCGTGCCGTTGACAGCGAGCCACGACAGGATGTGCATCGTGAATGCGAGGTCGGCCTTCGACTTAGGCGCGAGCACTCCGGCGGGAGCGAACCGCGGGTCGTTGATTAGCAGCGGGTTGGCGTCGCCTTCCCAGTTGATCGAGTATGGCGGGTTCGAGACGATCGCCTCGAAAGGCTCATCGTCCCAGTGCTGCGGATCGGTCAGGGTGTCGCCGTGAGCGAGATTGAACTGGTCGTATGGCACGTCGTGGAGGAACATATTGATCCTGGCAAGGTTGTAGGTCGTCAGGTTGATCTCCTGACCATAGAATCCTTGCCGGACCTTGCCGGGGCCAAGGACCTTCTTGAACTTGAGCAACAGCGAGCCAGAACCCACTGCTGGGTCGTAGACCTTGTTCACCTCGGTCTTGCCCACGACCGTGATTCGCGCGAGTAGCTCCGAAACTTCCTGTGGCGTGTAGTATTCACCACCGGACTTGCCCGCCTCGGACGCATACATCTGCATGAGGTACTCGTAGGTGTCACCGAAAGCGTCGATCTCATGCGATTTAAAGTCGCCGAGGTTCAGGTCGCCGATCGCGTCAAGCAGCTTGACCAGCTTTTCGTTGCGCTTAGCGACGGTGTTCCCGAGCTTCGCCGAGTTGACATCCAAATCGTCGAACAGACCCTTGATGTCCTCTTCGCTATCGGCACCGACCGCCGATCCCTCGATGTTCTTGAAGGCCCGCTCAAGGGTCTCGTTGAGGTTCTCGTCCCGCGGCGCACGCTTCCGCACGTTGTCGAAGAGCTCGCTCGGAAGGATGTAGAAGCCCTTCTCCTCGACTGTGACCTTCCGCCCAAACTCTGCATCTGAGTCGGCGATTTTCGCGTAGTCGAAGTCAGGCAGCCCAGCCTTGCTCTCGAGATCGTCCAGGTAGACAGCGAGGTTCTCGCTGATGAAGCGGTAGAAGAGAATCCCAAGCACGTACGTCTTGAAATCCCAACCATCGACACTGCCCCGCAGATCGTTCGCGATGCGCCAGATCGTCTTATGTAACTGTGCGCGCTGGGCTTCCCTGGTCGTCGGAGCCACTACCACACCACCGGCTTAGAAGAATCGTGCGCCACTGCTGGTTCGTTCGTTGTTGGGTACGTCATGTCGTGCGTGTTCTCCTCCACACTGATGTGCGCGCGTTAATTTTCCTCAAGCCTGATCCAACGATACTGGCGGGTTGCGACACGAGGCCTTTGATCAGGCTGGCCCGCGAGTCGGTTTCACTTGCAGCCGGGAGTTCCCTCGAACCTGACGCTGCAATCTGCCCCTAGTTATAACACGATCGGCGCATTCGTTAAACCCTGGTGAACACGGATCGCGGGGACTATGAAGGGCTCCGGTGGCAATTTCTACAAGACAAGTTCCCGAACGGAAGATTGAACTCCTTGGGCATCGGAGCATAATTCGAGGTCCGCTCCTCATTGCCGTGCGGCTTGCAGAGGAACCTTCCGGTTCGTCGGCCGCATCAAGAATGAGGAGGTGGCTCACATGAGTGAGACATCCGGATTCCCGCAGTACGCGGGAGCCACAGGTCAGATGCGGACCCTTGCGGTTCGCATCACGGATGACCTGCGAGCGCAGTTGGACGTCATCGCCCAACTCAACGACCGCAGTGTCACCGAAGAAATCCGTCTCTCGCTGGAGTACTGGATCGAACGCAGCAAGTCCGATCCGCAAGTGCTCAAGCGTGCCGAGACGGTCCGGGCGGACATCGAGCGCGAGGCCCAAACCAAGCGCAACGCCATCGAGGCGATCTTCGCAAAGGAGCCTGCCAAGAAGGCGACTCCCCCGAGCCGCGACGCTACCAAGGACAAACCTCCAGGCAGCTGAACGACGGACGAGACCCTGGTCGGATGGAGGCTTCCAGAGCTTCGCCACCAGGGTTCTCGTCGCCCAACCCCATGCTCATGCCGCTTCGCGGAGGGAACTCTTCAGCCACCCGGCTGAAGTGACCCTCCACGAAAGGAACGTGATCACCATGGTCACAGGCATTGTCATCCCGCATGAAATACGAGTCGCCGTTTTCGAGCATCAGTTCGGAGCACTCGCGGACTACCAAGCCGCGGTCGGCCGCTACGTCGAACCGGTCTATCTCGCCGACGCAAACCTCACCATCTACGCCAACGAAGAAGGCAAAGTACGCCAGCTGCCGGCCAACCGGCGAGCAACCTGCCTCTGGTGGTTTCTCTACCCGGAGACGCGGGGGCGCGACATCCTGGTCGGTGACGTTGTGCTGATTGGATCGACTCGCGGTCACGGCAGCACAACCGCCCTGCCAGATTTTCTGACTCGCCAGTTGCAGCACCCCGGTCGCTTCACGATCGAGGTCCGCACCAACGACGACCCTGCTCATTGGTACGACAACGGCCGCAACTTTGATGACTACTTTGAAGCCGCCATTGTTGCGATCAACCTCCAGGAGCGGTGGAGCCAGGTCCGAGAAATGCGCGTCTCGCCTGCGTGACACCAACGCCCCTGCCTTTGAACGCTGCAGAGGTATTTCACATCACGAGGGCCAGGCGGTCACACCATCCACAGATTTGTTAGAGTGAGCTTGCGTGCACGAACAGCGCCCAAATCCTCGGCCATCGACCGGGGATTTTTTTTGACGACGAGCCCGTGCAGCTTCTCGTGTCTGATACCGTCCATCGGCGTGTCACACATGAGTCGGCCGCCGCGGCGCCTATTCTGATGGAACGCGTCATAGTCGCGCCAATTTTCCAGCCGGTCATCGACCGGCTTTTTTTGTGCCCGCAAGGCATCACAACTCCGCAGCTATTCACGCTGCGGTCGCGTCAGTCGAGACGACTGACACCCACCCAAGAGGGGAGGTCGCGTTATGCACAGCATCCTTGTGGATCTGGCTCTCGTGACGCCTCTGCTGACCGGACTTGGAGTCTTCCTTGTCCGGTTTCTTCCCCTGGTATCGGACCGCGTGAACGTTCGCGCCGTCCGACTTGCCAAGGCGAAGAGCCAGCAGAAGCGCTAGCCAAAAAACGCGTAAGGCATCTTGGGTAGGGAGAACTCTGCCCAAAATCGGGTTTTTTCGCTCTTGAATCATTTGCGCTCATGCTTCGTCATCGCCAGGGATGTCGGCAGCTCGTCGACCACGCCACTCCCACAGCTTGTTTCTGCCCACCGATGAACCAGGCCGGGCCAAGCGACAGATACCGTGCATCCAGCTGCCTCTCCACGAGGGGAAGCAGCTGACGTTGACGGGCATCGCTCAGAACAGGCACCGCTTTGTTGTAGTCGAGGATCCGGCCGTCGGGGTAAACGCGGCGATTGCTGGCGTGTTGGATTCCCTGGTCCCAGTCGATCGCCGTCCGCAGGCTCAACCCGGTCTGTCGAGCTGCGTCCGCTCGGGCAACGCCGGAGTCCTGCAGCCGGAAGTACTCTGCGCGCCGTGCTCGGCCGTTCTTCTTGGCATCGATGCCAGCGTCGATAAGCCACTGGCAGCAACTGGCGGGATGGACGCGGACTTCGCGGGTGGCAAGGCTGACTTTGCCAAGGCGTTCGAACGCTTCTAGGAACCGGGCCTTCTCGGCCTCGCGGTAGATCCTGCGAGGCTGTGGTGGATTGATCGATGAATCGGGCATGGATTGGCAACTCTCGGAGGTGGTGAGTGGTGCGACGATCGCTAAAATCCAAGCCGCCTATGGGCAGTTCGGATTGGCCATTGACACACGGACACGAGCAGAACAGTGCGGGGGTCGGCATAGTCGTAGTCCGAGGTGAACATCCGCTGCCACTCCACGCCGGCGTCGTTGGAACTCATCCGCACGTAGTTCCTAGAAGCGATGATGCCTGCGTGCGATGTCTGGGTGGTTGCAGCCAGCCGAAGCAGAGCATCGCCGTGGCGTCATCGCCACTCTTCCCGATGGTCCCCATCTTGATCGCGTTGTCAGCCGGACCCGCCTTGGTGTTTGCCGCAGCCAGGCGGAATGCGTCCATCCACTCGCTCTCGGTCTCGTGCACGCCGGGCTGCCCGAACGCGGATATGTCCTGCAATTTCTTGAGGTTGTTGGCGTGAGATCGTCCGAAGGCTTGAACGGCAGCAAAGCCATTCGTCACCAAAGTCTGTATCGCCATCACGTGCTCGTAAGTGAGTCGTACGAGAGGGTCGCCCTCGTGTCCATAGCCCAACCTGGTCGTCTCTATCGCTGCTGCAGCCGTGCGCATCACGTTCGCCACCATGCCGAAGCCGCACATGAAAACGGTAATGATCTCTTGGAAGCCCTCGTACTGCTCGTGTGTGGCCACGATCAGATCGGCGGCGTCGGACATCAGCCAGGCCGTCTCTAGTTGGTGGGAAATCGCTTCAGAATCAACGGCATGCTGCGTACCGAGATCTTTCATCTCGCAACCATCCCAGCGTTTCGGTCGCATCCGCCACAAACCCCACCTGTGTGAGCGGACCAAGGAGCTGTGTCTCAGACGTCGAGCTCAGATTGCCAACTCTTGGTCCAGCAGCTGAGCCGTGAGGTTCTCGATTCTCTGTTTCAGCTCGCGGTTCTCGGACTTGAGGTCACCGATAGTATCGAGCGCTGTTTCCAGCCTGGAGGTCAGGGAGGCTTCGTTCGGCGTGCTGCTTGACGAGCGCACCTTGCTCGTCGGCAGCTTCGACGCGTCGGCGATCTTCGCGCGGAGCTCCGGCTGCGAATAGATGAAGCCGCGCGAGACGCCGGCCTCCGCCGCGACCGCATTGATGTTGACGGCTGCGGCCGTCGCGACGAGGTGATCGAACGCCCGCAGTACCGCACCTCGTGCCGCTTCAGTCTTCTTCGCGTTGGCAGCCTGCAGGTTTGCGAGGCGATCCTCCTTAGCTAGCATCAGACGCCTCTCCTGGATCGTCTTCGAGAGCATTGATGATTTTCTTTAGGTTCTCGTTGGGCCTCTTATTGATCTCGACCAGTCGGAAGTGGCCTGCGGCCTCAGCCTTACTGATTGTCCGTTCAAACTCCAAACTCTGCGCCCTGTGAACGCCGAGGAACTCGACGGAGGTGATGAAGTGGGGGCAGTTGTCGAGACACGCATTCGCGTGCGGGCAGGACTGCTGGATGGGTAGCCCGCATGCCCCGTTCGGCAGAGGCTGCATCGCATGGGACATCCGGTTTAACAACCACTCGGCGTCGGCCGCAGGGCCCTCGGCCATCTCGATCGCTTCGCCGCGGACGTTCACAAACTTTGCGTTCTCCCACTCGGCCCGCATCCGCTTGTCCGTCGTCGTCGCGTAGATCTGAGTCGACGAGAGCGAGCGATGCCCGAGGAGCTTCTGGACAACCTCGATGGGCACGCCTTTTTCGAGCATTTCGGTAGCGAAAGTGTGACGGAATCTGTGCGGTGTGATTTTCTCCAGCTGCCCTGCTGAATCCCGCAAATCCAGATCGGCTGCCCACTGGCGCAGCACGATATTCAGACGCTCGGGGGCAAGCTGCCGAGTCGATCTCGCCCGCGAATTGGCGAACAGGAGCTCCGGGACGGCCAGCCCCATTTTGGCGCTCTCAACCAGGGCTCGCTGCTGCTGGGCTTTGATCGCGGTAGCGACGTGCGGCTCGATCGGCACGGTGATGTTCATTTTCGACTTGGTGTCGATGAAGTTCAATGCCCACTTGTCGAGGGAGCCGGTGCGGTTGAGGTCGATCAGGCAATCGAACGGGAGCGAACACGTGTGTCCAGCCCTGACCCCGACCTGCATCATGATGAGGATCGCGGTCCTGTGCGCCGGGTCGACCACTAGATCGAGGCTTCTCGGCAGACGAAGGGTATCGATAAGTCGAGGTTCAAGAAATCGCGGCGACGGGATATCTCGCGCCGGGAATTCCCCGGCAAGGTATAGGGCGTTCGACGGGATTCGTTGGGTGATTTCAACCCGCGCGTATTGGATCATCATGCTCACGGCGCTGATTTTTGCCGATCGGTAACCGCCACTGAACTTCTTGCCGTGCTTGTTCGTCTGCGAATTAACCTCGGCAAGCCAATCGAGCAGCAAGCTCCGTGTGACTCCCTCGGGATTTGTGACGTCGCGGGCTTCCGCCCAGCGGGCGAACTCCACGACATGAGACTCCTGCTGCCCGATGTGCTGCGCGTCCGCCGCCTCGGTGTTGACCCGGTACGCCACCCACCTTTCGACGATCTCTCTGAGCCACGGCTGCGCGATGTCTTGCGACTGGGACCAGCGTTGGCTTCCTCCGCGCCTGGTGCCGATTCGACGCTTCACGGAGAAGTTACCCTCCGCCAACTCGATCCAGCTCTGGAACTCGGTGAGGTACATCCGGTGGGTGGAGGCGTAAGAGCCAGCCCGTTTTTCGACTACTAAGGTTGCTGGCGCACTGGCTCTTAGATCGCGAAGAGACCGCACGCCGGCCGCGTTCAGCGACTGGACGAACGAGTTGAATGCGTCGGCACGGAGAGGTCCTCCGTATTCTCCGGTGGCCTTGCAGCTGATGGCGAGCTGTAGTTCTGCCCGCACCGTAGCCGATGCGCAGGCGGAAAGGTCAAAAATGCCTCGGGCCGATGATCCGCCATGCTTCTTCTTGACTACCGGGCGGATTACGGCCGAGCGACGGAAGGCCTCAAGGTCGTGGATCCCTGACGTCCGGAATTGCTTCACATGCAGCCCGCAGAGCCCCGCCCCTGCGCTCGATACCCTGTCGCAGTCGGTGATCGCGCATTCCGGGTTGGAATAAACACCTCGGGGATCCGGCGGCACGAACAGCGCGAGGAAAACCGCTGAGGTGCGTTTATTCAGCCATGCAATATATTCGTCGCCCTCATCAGCAACGCCGATCGGGACTATTCTCGCCACATCGTTCATGCTGCCTCTTCCCACGCGCCGTGTTCGATCAGTATCCGTCGGAGGTCTTCGACATCGAGGTGTGAATACATGTCGATGGTCGTTTGGATGTTCTTGTGGAGCACCAGGTTGCTGATGACGTCGATCGGGACGCCTGCTCGCCTGCTCAGCGTGACGAAGGTGTGCCGCAGCGTGTGTATCGACCACTGGTAGTTGCCGGTCTTGCGCCTCAACCGCTGGATGATCGAGTCGGCCGCCGAGTAGTTCATCGGCTTGAGAGTGTCGAAATTGATGAACACGAAGGGACTGTCGATGTACCCGTATTCCTCGTGCATGTAATCGATATAGAGCCGGTTGACCTGCTCGGTCATCGGGATCGTTCCTGATTTGCGCCCCTTAGACCGTGCTCCGTTCGAATTGTCGTCGCGCGCTTCAATCCGGATGGTTCGTCCTCGGGTGTCGATGTCCTCGTGTCGCAGCCCCAATATCTGGCCCACTCGCATTCCGGTGGTGAACGCGAGCATGATTAAGAGCCTGTCGCGCCGATCGCGGCATTCCATCAGTATCGAGTGCACCTGCTGGATCGTCAGAAGCTTCAAACGCTGCTGAGTCCGCGGTAATCGCGGGCCGAGCCGGCTGCGCTGGCGATGGCGGTTGGCTCGACCCACGTTGTCGATTACCGTGACCCGAGATCGCCTGTAGGTCTGAGAAGACTGCTGCAGCCGTCGCAAACCGCCAGCGCCGACAATGTCCTCGCCGAGCGATCCCAGATACCTGTAGAAGCCCGAGATCGTTGCGAGCGCTCGGTTGGTGCTACTTCTCGCCCGGGCTGCGGCCCGGTCGACGATCGCCGTGACGTTGTCCGCCGGGTGTCTGTACCACCTTGCAAAGAATGCCAGAACCTCATCGGTCACGTCGTCGAAGTCCCGCTCGGTGTCGAGGAGAAACTCGCAGTATGCGCGCAGGTCGTATGCGGCTGCTCGGACAGTGTTGTCGGGACGTTCGATCGATCGAAGGTATTCGAGGTAGCGATTGACCTGAGAGACCAGGCGATCGTCGTCATCGAGGACAGCCCACCTGTTAGGCGCACCAGTCTCAGTCCGACCCACGATCTGAACTCGCACCCCGCCACCTCCGTGTGGACACTGTCTATAGCCAGATGTTCGCGCCGTCATCGATGGTGGAGCGTTTGACTTGGTAATGACAGAGAATACACACACTTGGGCTACAGAGATACCATCGGACTTTTAATCCGCGGGTCGTCGGTTCGAGTCCGACGGGGCCCACCCTTCGCTGTTGGGGCTACCTCTTTGACATATGTCGAAAGGGCGCAACAATGGCGCCATGCCCAAGGCACTCCCGGTTCTCGACGACATCTCGCCGATCTGCTGCGCACCGCTCGCATCCACCCCGGATTTTCCGGTCGAGGATGCCGTTCGGCTCGCGATCCGGTTGAAGGCACTGGCAGACCCCACCCGGCTGAGGCTGATCGCCTTCATGCGGAGCCGACCCGACCAACAAGCCTGCACCCGTGAGCTGGCTCCCGTCGTCGGCCTATCGGAACCGACTGTCAGCCATCACCTCAAGACGCTCGAGAAGGCCGGCCTTGTCTCGAAGGAGCGCCGGGGAATGAGCGTCCACTACACGGTGGAGACGAACGCCATCCGCGCGATGGGCGTCGCCATCCAGCTGGAAGACGTCGGCCAGATCGACAGCCGATCATGCCGAACATGAACCGCTAAGGAGAACACCGTGCCCACAATCCGTATCTACGAAGCCGCCCTCTGCTGCGACACCGGCGTCTGCGGTGCCGACGTCGACAAGTCGCTCGTCGAGGTCACCGCAGACGTACGAAACCTTCAGGGCCTCGGCGCTGACATCGCGCGCCACAATCTGGCGGGCGACCCGACCGCGTTCACTGTTGATGAGACCGTGCGCGCCTTCATGCACACCGTCGGCTCCAAGGGCCTACCGCTCACCGTGGTCGATGGCGTCACCGTCGCCACCGGAACTTACCCCGGCCTCGAACAGCTCCGCGAGCTGGCAGGCCTCGCCAGCACGACCGGAACGAACGACGGCGCACCCCGCACCGAGCTCGGGCGGACAGAGACAACCGGCGGATGCTGCGGCGGCGCGACCGGCTGCTGCTGACAACGATGAAATTTCTCGAGAGCCCCCCGCGGTTTCTGTTCTTCACCGGCAAAGGCGGCGTCGGCAAGACCTCCGTCGCCTGCGCCACAGCACTGGAACTCGCCGACCGAGGACTGAACGTGCTCCTCGTGAGCACCGACCCGGCCTCGAACATCGGTCAGGTCTTCGGCATCACGATCGGCAACACGATCACGCCGATCAACGCGATACCGCGGCTCTCTGCGCTCGAGATCAACCCTGAGCAGGCCGCCGACGCCTACCGCGAACGCATCATCGCCCCGGTGCGCGGCCTCCTCCCAGAGAGCGAACTCGCCGGTATTGCCGAGAGCCTCTCCGGTTCCTGCACGACGGAGATCGCCTCGTTCGATGAGTTCACCAACCTGCTCACCGATGACACCGTCTACGGCGAGTACGACCACATCGTCTTCGACACCGCACCCACCGGTCACACGATCAGGCTGCTGCAGCTGCCGGGCTCCTGGACCGAGTTCCTGGACGCAGGCAAGGGCGACCCGTCATGCCTCGGGCCGCTGTCCGGGCTCGAGAAGCACAAGACCGTCTACGCCCAGGCCGTTCGCGCGCTTGCCGATCCCACGCGCACTCGCCTGGTGCTCGTCAGCCGAGCACAGGCGTCATCCCTCAACGAGATCGATCGCACGTTCGGTGAACTGAGCAAGATTGGGATCGCCGGCGGCTTTGTTGTCATCAATGGCATCCTGCCGACGCTGGCGGGAGAGGAACCCCTCGCTCAGGCCGTGCGCGATCGAGAAGCCGCCGCTATCGTTGCGATGCCCGCGACGATCGCCGCTCTCCCCCGCGACCTCGTGGAGCTGAAGTCTGGCAACATGGTCGGCGTCACCGCCCTGGGCCTGCTCTTCTCCGGGGCCGCGTCTGGCGAGGCCCCGGCCCGTGACCGCGATGCGCGTGAGATCGCCGACGAACCGCTTCGGACGCTCGTGGACGACCTCGAGCGCGACGACCACGGCCTTGTGCTCTGCATGGGCAAGGGCGGGGTCGGTAAGACGACCATCGCCGCGGCGATCGCGGTCGCGCTCGCCGAGCGCGGGCACGACGTTCATCTGACTACGACCGACCCGGCCGCTCATCTCACCGACACCCTGAACAGCAGCATCCGCGGGCTCGCGGTTTCGCGAATCGACCCCGTCGAGGCGATCCGCCACTACCGCGACCACGTCATGGCGACCAAGGGCAAGGACCTTGACGCCGAGGGAAGGGCCGCGCTCGCCGAAGACCTCATGTCCCCCTGCACCGACGAGGTCGCCGTCTTCCGGGAGTTCTCCCGGGCAGTGCACGAGTCTCGTCGAAAGTTCGTCGTGGTCGACACCGCGCCGACCGGCCATACCCTCCTGCTGCTGGATGCAACCGGCTCTTACCATCGCGAGATCGCCCGCCAGGTCGGCGACAGCATGTCGTTCGTCACACCGCTGATGCGCCTGCAGGATCCGGACCTGACCAAGGTGATCCTCGTCACCCTGGCGGAGACGACGCCGGTGCTCGAGGCGGAGGAGCTGCAGCAGGATCTGGAGCGGGCAGGCATCCACCCCTGGGCGTGGGTCGTGAACGACTCCATCGCCGCCGCGCGCCCCGACTCCGGATTCCTGCGCCAACGCGCCGCGAACGAACTGGAACAGATCGATCGGGTGCGCGCGGTGGCCGATCGCATGGCCATCATCCCGCTCCTCCCCCTCGAGCCGATCGGCGAGACGCTTCTCGCCGATCTCACCGACGGCATCGCCCAGCCGGCGTAGAAGGGGCTGATGGGTCCCGTCGGTAGCGCCGCTTGCAGTGGGAAGAAAAGACGGCAGGGATGGATGCTGTGGTTCGGCTGCGTGCGTCGGCTGGCGGTCTTCGTTGGTGGCGGAACTTCTGCATGTTGAGGTCATGTAGTTGTTTCTGTTGGTTGAGCAGCTCGCGCAGCCTTTCTGCTGGTTGAGCGGGTCGCGCAGCCTTTCTGCTGGTTGAGCGGGTCGCGTAGCGACCGTGTCGAATCCCGACCGTGCTCGGCCTGTAGTTATGGCAGTGCTGGTGTCATTGCGCTGCTTGGTGTCATTGCGCTGCTTGGTGTCATGGCGGTGCCTGGTGGTCATGGCAGTGCTGGTGTGGGGAGTTTTCCGCCGCGTTTGGGTGTGCGGGTGGGGTCGATGTGTGGGGGTGGGGTGAACCAGGGGGTGTTGTCGGTGATCTGTACGGTCCATCCTTTGTGGATGATGTGGTGGTGTCCGGTGCATAACAGGATTCCGTTGTTGAGGTTTGTTGTGCCTCCGTGGGACCACCAGTGGATGTGGTGGGCTTCGGTGTAGGAGGGTGGTCTGCCGCAGCCGGTGATGGCGCAGCCGCCGTCGCGTTCGGCGAATGCGATTCGTTGGGCGCGGGTGAATAGTCGTCTCCCGGTGCCGAGGTCGAGGATTTGGCTGTTCCCGCCGAGGACTGCGGGGATCAGTTCCGCGTCCGCGGCAAGCCTGCGGGCGGCACCAGCCGTGATGGGGTCCTCGACTCCGTCGAGGTGTGCTGCGCCGAGGCCGGATTGGAGTTGTTCCAGGGTCATCCGGATGATCAGGGTGGTGTGTGGGAGGGGTCCGGGTGCGGTGGTGCAGCCCATCATGTGCCGGGCCACATCGATCAGAGCGTCGGCGGCGATCCTGGGGATCGTCCGCGGGTCGGGGAGCTCGACATGATCTGCCCCGCAGGCGTCCGGGTCGTCGTCGCCGGCAGCACCGTCGGCCGCTGTCGGGTCGGTGTCGAAGCGGACGGCGCGGAGGGCGTCGCCGACCATCGCGTCGATCATGGTGCGCACATATCCGGCGCCGAGGGGGTCGAGGTCGATCGTGCAGCGTTCCAAACCGTTGCCCTGTTTGCTCCAGCGCAGCGACCGGGCCGCGATCAGTGCCTCCTCCCGTGGTGCGATCCCATCGGTATCGAGCGCGTCGCGCCAGGAGATCGACAGCTTCCGCACCGTGTCCGCCGGATGGTGGGCGGCGAAGGTGACCAGTTCCTCCTCCGCCGCGACCAGGTGTACCGGCAGGGCGCGGGGGGCGGCCTGGGTCAGGGAGGTGATGATCGACTGGGCCGCATCCACCTGCACCACACCGCTGTTCACCGCATCCGCGACCAGGGGGAACGGGGCGGGGAGGCGCTCCCCGAGCAGGGACACCGGTGCGGTGGTCGCCTCACCGAGCCGGACTGTTCTGCCGGCCTCGGCCAGAGTCACCCGACCCAGTTCCGTGATCAGGGAGGCAGGAGAGGTATGCCCGGAAGACTTCGCCAGGCCGCCCTGACCGAGCGAGGGGCGCGAGCGCACACTCAGCTCACCCGCCGCACGCACCAGCAGGGCATCGACGTGTCGTTTGAGGTCGTAGCCGGACTGGATCGCCCGCACCAGCCCCGCATCGGACATGGTCTCCACATCGAGCTGGGACGGAGCGACCGTGATCGCGCCGAACGATGCTCCGGCGGTTGCACCGACCGAGACGGCTGCAGCCGCTGCGCCGGATCCTGCACCGGGCGCATCGGGCGGCCGGGCATCGGGGTGTTCGCCGACCCGGGCGCCGAACCCGGTGAGCGCACCAGCCCACACCGACGCGAACGCAATAGCGCTGTCAATGAGGGGATCGGTTGCTTTGGACATACCCACATAGTGACAGACACCACCGACATTCCAACCGACATCAAACCACACCCTGATCGGGGATATTACCTGTGGACAGCCCTCCTGGAGTACGGCCTGTGGAGGAGAAGACGCAGGCACCCAAGTGGGGGCGACACGCGCGCCAGAGCCCGCTGCTCAATCGATAGAGGCTGAACGTGGCTGGCGCTGTGCTCAATCAGAAGAGAGAGCCTGACCGCTTCATAGTTTCGACCGGCGGAACGGTGCAGCGACTGTGCCGAAACTCGCAAGCGTGCTATCAGGCCTCGGGCAGGTGCACCTCGACGGTGCCAGCGACGACCCTCGTGTCGAACCTGGGCTGGTTCGCGGTCGCGGGGCCCCGCACCACATCGCCCGAGATCAGCGAGAAGGTGCTCGCGTGCCACGGACACTCGACGCACGGCTCATCGCCCACAACGAGCCTGCCCTCGCTGAGCGGGCCGGAGAGGTGACTGCAGGCGTCGGAGAGCGCCATTACGTGCTCGCCACGCCGATACACGACGAGCAGCAATTCGCCGACACTGCGCCGCATCAGCCGCCCTTCGTCGAGGTCGGCGAGCGAGCCAATGGGGTGCCACCCCCGCGGAAAACGTTCCAGGGTATCCACGGCGTGATTAACCCCGGCCGCCTGCCGGTAACTGAGGTGACCTCCGAGGAAGGCGGCCGCCGACACAACGGCGAGCCCCGTGAAGCTCAGCGCCTTGCCGCTGCCGTGGCGGCCCTTCGCCCGCTGCAGAAACGAGGCGGCGTAGAGGCCGGTGGCGACGAGTGTAGCCGCGGAGTGCACGATGCCGACCCGCAGCTGACGATCGTGCAGCCGCGCCCAATCCGTGTAGCCGGCGAGGGCTGTCGGGATCGCCGCGGCCACTCCCACGCCGACGAGCGTGCGGGCACCCACGTGTGTGCGTGGAAGCAGGTCAAGGATTCCCGCCGACATCCACGCCCCGACGGGTACTTGCACGGCGATCGGATGCAGCGGATGCCCGACCCAGACGCCATGCAGGGTGTCGCGCAGCCATTGCGGCCGGATGACACCGTCGACGACACCCTTCACCCTGCGGATCACGGGGTCGAGCGCTGCCGCGGTCTCTAACCGCTCGATCAGTTTGAATAACGGGATCTCACGCATGGCGCTTCCTTCGCTACTGAGCGGTCGGGGCCCGCTACTTCGTGTCGCGCTGGTTCTCGTCCCTGTCGGAGTCGACGTACTCGCCGGCTTCCTCATCAGCGTCGACTTCGGTGCCGGCGCCGTGGTCGACCGGGGTGACGTAGTCACCCTTCTCATCCATCGACATCGGCACGGTGTCTGCACTCGTCACGTGCTGGTGCTCGCCCCCGCTCACGTAACTGCCCTCGTCCTCACTGGCGAGCGGCTCCTCCTTCGTACCTTCGCCGTGATCGACGGGGTATACGTAGTCAGCGGATTCGTCGGCGGTCGGCACAGCTGGCTCGTGGGCGTGGTCCGACTCGGTTCCATCATGATGTGTCATGAGATCCACGGTACGTCAGCCGCCTGATCATCAATAGGGCTTGCCGAGGAGAGGTCAATTAGGGCAAGCAGCGCGCGTCCGTATGCGTCGGCTGCATCCGAACCGGTGAATGACACCGTCCTGCCCGCGATGACCGCTTCGACTCGGTACACGGATTCGCCGTCCCAAGTGCCGGTATCGCGTTGCAGGCTGCGGAACGTCGCGCGGAGGAGCTCGCGCAGCTGGTCCTCCCGCGGAAGCCAGAGCGCGTCCTCGAGGTCGACCGAGTCAAGCGCCCACTCGGTCGTGCCGTTGAAGCCGAGGATCGTGCCGGTCGGATGCTCGTAGGCCTCGACGGTCATCTCACTCACCGTGAACACGTCGGCGTCGACTTCTGGCCGGTCGATGCGGAACGCATCCCCCGAGGCGGGATGCCACGCGAGTCCGGAGTCATGAAGCGCCCTGGCCAGTTCGGTGGAAATCATGGGCAATTATGCCCACACGAGGCTGGATATCGGATGCCGGTCGGCGACGTCGCCGGTCAGCCGACGACCGTGCCGAACGCGAGGCCGAGGAGGTAGGTCGCCGCGGCAGCGCCGTAGCCGATCGCGAGCTGTCGCAGGGCGCGCCCTAGCGGCGGACCGCCCGACAGGATCCCGACGACGGCGCCGGTTGCGAGCAGGGCCCCACCGACGAGCACCGCGGCGATGACGAGCGCGGCGATGCCGCTGATGCCAAACAGGAACGGGATGATGGGAATGATCGCCCCCGACGCGAAAAAGCAGAAGCTCGTCGTGGCGGCGCGCATCGCGGAGCCGACGGCTTCGTGGTCGTCACCGTCGTTGCTCGAGTCGCGCAGCGCGTGGTCGGCAAGCATGTCGCCCGCACGCGCGGCGGCCTCCTCCGGGGTCATCCCACGGGCACGGTAGACCAGCGCGAGCTCATTCGCGTCGACGTCGAGGTCGGGAACGACGTTGCCCGTCCTCGGGTTGGGGGTGGACGATTCGAGCAGCTCACGCTGCGACCGCACCGAGACGTACTCCCCCGCCCCCATCGAGAGCGCGCCGGCGAGCAGCCCGGCCACGCCGGTCAGCAGTACCGCGCCGGGGGCGAGGCCGCTGGCGCTGACCCCGGCGACGAGGGCGAGGTTGCTGACGAGCCCGTCGTTCGCGCCGAACACAGCTGCGCGGAAGCTGCCGGAGAGCCGACTTCGACCACGCGCGGCCAGTCCACGCACGACTTCCTCGTGGATGCGCTCGTCCGCGGCCATCGCGGCCGTCGCATCCGCGTCCTTCTCGTAGGGCGACCGCGACTCAGACCGTTGCGCGAGGGCGAGCACGAAGACCGACCCGAACCGGCGGGCGAGGAAGCCCAGCACCCTGGTGCGCGTGTCGCCGCCGCTGCGCGGTTCCGCGTCGTCGCCGAGCAGGGCGATCCAGTGCTGCTGGTGGCGCCCCTCGGCCTCGGCGAGCGCGAGGAGGATCTCGCGCTCTTCACCGGAACGCCGCGCGGCGAGGTCGCGGTAGACGGCCGCCTCGGCGCGCTCGTCGGCGAGGTAGCGCCTCCACCGGCGGATGTCGGACGGGCTCGGCTCGCGAGCCGTGCCGCCGGCCTCCCGCGACGGGGGCAGTGGCGTGACGTTCATGGTCCTCCGGTCGAGCACGGCGGCGAGGAAACTGGCCCCCGATCAACTACCCAGAATAACGGATGCCCCAGTCGAGGTTCCACGACTGCCCCGGTTCCAGCCAACGCACGCCCTCACCGCTGTTGAAGGCGTTCGCCGGCGCGGTCATCGGCTCAATCGCGATCGCGAGGCCGATCTCCCCGTTCCGGGGGAACTTGCGGTTCGTGAATACCTGCACCCAAGCCAATTCCGCGTCGCGCCAGAGCTCGACGAAGCGGCCGTCTGGGGCGGTCAGCCGATGCGTGTCGCCCGCCCCGACCCCGCCGAAGCCGTCGTCGAGCTGAAGGTCGCCGACCCGGCGGCCCGCCCTGAGGTCGTAGGCGGTGCCGTCGACCAGAGTTACCGCGACCGGGTTGAGGCGGTCATCGACCTCGATGTGGGTCGTCGCGGGGAGTGTGAGGGCGAGGTCGTCGACGGGCACGTCGCCGAGGCGCAGATAGGGGTGCGCGCCGACCGCGACGGGCGCACTCGCTGTGCCGACATTGTGGATGCCGTGCGTGACGGTGATCCCGTCATCCGTCAGCGCGTAGCGCACAGTCGTCTCGAGTTGGAACTTGTAGCCATGCTGCGGGAACACGGTCGCCGCGAGTGTCACGGAGTCGGCGCTACGTTCGGCGACACGGTAGCCCGTGTTTCGAAGCAGTCCGTGGATGGCGTTGCCCCGCTCAACCTCGGTGAGGTCGAGCTGCTGTGCGCTGCCATCCAGCATCCATACCCCATCGCGGATGCGATTCGGCCACGGGGCGAGCACGATGCCGGAACCCCAAGGCGGGAGTGAAGCGTCGGGGTAGGTCTCGACGAGATCGATTCCGTCGACCGAGAGGGCGCGGAGGCCAGCCGCAAGCTCCGTTATGATTGCCCGTGATTGCCGATTCCCGCTCGTCCTCGTGAGTGCGAATTGTTCCCCGGTAGGTGGTCTCATGCGCCCAAGACTAGGGGAATATCGGTGCTCGTCTGTCGAGAGAAACAAGGCTGATGGCTCCCATTACGAAGCGCGAATATGTTCTTGCCGACGGACGGGAGTTGATCTACTTCGATGACGCCGACTCCACGCTGAACCCCGATCGCAAACCGGATGCGCGTGTGCTCGACCCTCGTCCGACGACCGCGACGATGCGCCAGGATGTCCTCACCGGGGAATGGGTGTCGATCGCCTCGGCGCGGCAGAACCGTGTCTTCCTCCCGCCGGCGCACCTCGACCCGCTGGCTCCCGCGACCGACACGAACCCGTCGGAGGTCCCCGACAACTACGACGTCGCGGTCTTCGAGAACCGGTCGCCGTCGTTCGGCCCCGAGCTGGGCGACGTGCCCGCCGCCGGGAGCATCGGCATCGGCCGCACGCATCCGTCCATCGGCCGGTGCGAGGTCGTCTGCTTCAGCCCCGAGCACGAGGGGTCGTTCGGCAGCCTGAGCCAGTCGCGCGCTCGCACCGTGATCGAGGCGTGGGCCGATCGCACCGCGGCGCTCTCGGCGCTGCCGGGCGTCGAGCAGGTGTTCCCATTCGAGAACCGGGGCGAGGAGATTGGCGTGACGCTGAGCCACCCACACGGCCAGATTTACGCCTACCCCTACGTCACCCCCCGCACCCGCCGCCTGATCGACCAGGTCGACGCGCTCGGCCCCGACCTGTTCGAGCAGATTCTCACGAGCGAGCGCGCCAGCGAGCGCGTCGTGCTGAGCGGCGAGCACTGGACGGCGTTTGTGCCTTTCGCGGCGCGCTGGCCCATCGAGGTGCACATGCTCCCCCACCGCCACATCCCGGATTTCACTGCCACCAATGAGGCCGAGCGAGACGAGCTGTCGAGCATCTACCTGCGCCTGCTGCGCGGCATCGACGCGCTCTACGACACTCCGACGCCGTACATCGCAGCCTGGCACCAGGCTCCGGTCACCGAGAAGCGCGACGAGATCCGCCTCATGCTCCAGGTCACGTCGCCGCGTCGCGCCGAGAACAAGCTCAAGTACCTCGCCGGGTCCGAAGCTGCGATGGGCGCCTGGATCGGCGACGTCGCGCCGGAGCAGGCCGCCGCATTCATTAGAGAAGGAATCGCGAAAGCATGACCGACATCAGAGACGAGGTTCGGGCGGGCTTCGCTGAGACCTTCGGATACGAGCCGATCGGCCTATGGTCCGCCCCCGGCCGGGTCAACCTCATCGGCGAGCACACCGACTACAACGAGGGCTTCGTGCTGCCGTTCGCGATCAACCGGCGCACCATCCTCGCGCTCGGCCTGCGCTCCGACCGGATGCTGCGCATCGCGAGCTCATTCGCCGACGAGCTGGTCGAGCTCGACCTCTCCGAGCTCAGCACCGACAACCTGCACGGCTGGTCAGCCTATCCGCTTGGCGTCGCCTGGGCACTCGGCGAGCACGGCGCCGACCTCGGAGCCGTTCCCGGCTTCGATATCTTTATCGACTCCGACGTTCCCGTCGGTGCCGGGCTCTCGTCCTCCGCCGCGATCGAGAGTGCCGTCGCGCTCGCCCTCAACGATGTGTGGCAGCTCGGGTTCGACCGCCGCACCCTTGCGCGGGTCGGACAGCTCGCCGAGAACAAGGCCGTCGGCGCCCCGACAGGGATCATGGACCAGTCGGCGTCGCTGCTCGGTAAGACCGACTCGGCCGTCTTCCTCGACTGCCGCACGCTTGAGTCCGAGGTCATCGACCTCGGCTTTGCCGCGGCCGGGCTCGAACTGCTCATCATCGACACGGGCGTCAGCCACTCCCACGCGACCGGGGGCTACGCCGACCGTCGCGCGTCGTGCGAGCTGGGCGCGAAGCTACTCGGAGTCACCTCGCTGCGCGAGGTCACGATCGACGACCTCCCCCGCGCTCGCGAGGTTCTCGACGAGGTGACCTTCCGTCGCGTGCGGCACATCGTGACCGAGAACCAGCGCGTGCTCGACACCGTCCGTACCCTCCGCGAGCAGGGCCCGCGGGCGATCGGCGATCTGCTCGATGCATCCCACCGCTCGATGCGCGACGATTTCGAGATCTCGGTGCCCGAACTCGACCTCGCCGTCGAAACCGCAACGATGAACGGTGCCCTCGGCGCCCGGATGACGGGCGGCGGGTTCGGCGGTGCGGCGATCGCCCTCGTGCCGACGGACGCGGTGTCGAGATTGCAAGTCGCTATCGATGGGGCGTTCGCCGAGCACGGCTTCGGTCAGCCTGATACTTTCGTGGTGAACGCTGCCAAGGGAGCCAGCCGCGACTAGCGGCGTGCTGCGCCTCAATTCTGGAGACCCTTGTGGCCATACCCCCTGCTCGTGCCGTCCGCTTCGCCGTGTCGTTCGTCGCCGTGCTGACCCTCGCCGGATGCACGAGTGCGCCCGCGGCGGAGCCTGAGCCCACGCCTGAGCCCACGGTCGAACCGTCCAAGGAACCGGTCGCCGAGAAGCCGGTGGAGCCCGATGACGTGCTCTTCACCGTCTCGGCAAAGGTGCGTGCAATCGACGGAACGACGTTGGGGATCTCGCTTACCGGACGCACGCCGATCGCCGCGACGGAGGAGTCGGCCGCGACGCTGGCTGAGAGCTTCGTCGAGCAGTGCGTCGCGCTCGACGGACGAAGCGTGTCCGATGCATCCACCCCGATCTCCCAGGAGTCCCTCGCGACGTTCGGCAGCAGCCTGCTGCGGATCGACCTCGCGAGCAGCCCGGAGGGCGAGACGTTCGTCGCCCCCGTCGACCTCCTGCTCGGCAGCCCGTACTACGCGAAAGTCGCCTCGGGCGACAAAGTGCAGGCGATCGACACCACCACCACGTGCACGGGGGGTTACCAGATGACCGGCTCGGGGTCCGGCACCGCCATCACCAACTACGAGAGCGGCGGCACGCGCCCGGACCTTGGCCAGTGGGCCTACGGGCACTACGGATTCACCGTGCCGTTCGAGTCCGGCGCGACGATCGAGGCCTGCCGGGTCGTCGTGACCGAGCTCGCGGCGCCCATCGTCGAGGATGTTCCCGGCTGGGATCCCGGCTCCGACGCGACCGGCATCTCCTGCGGGATCGGCTATCGCGGGGAGTAGCCGCTCCCACCTCGCAGCCACCGCCCCCCCCCCCGCCCCCGCCCCCGCCCCCGCGAGTCGCCCACACGGGTCCCCTCCAGGGCGCTCGAGGCAACACAAGTGGGCGACTCACGCCACCTCGGCGGGGCGCCGCGCGGCCGCTGATACGCGGGTGGCCGGGGTGCGCGAACGTAACTGAGGAGATGCGGCGGACACGCCGAGTGTGCGGGCGTCGCTGGGCGGCGAGTCGCCGCATCTCCTGCGTCACGTGCGATTGAGCGCGCGTCAGGAGCTCAGCGAAGCCGCTCGGCGGCCTCCACGACGTTGACCAGCAGCATGGCGCGCGTCATCGAACCGACTCCGCCGGGAACGGGCGAGAGGTACCCCGCGACACCGAGCACCAGCTGCCCCAGGACCATCGGGTGCAGTCGGTCGGCATCCTTGTCCGGGTCCATCAGCTCCAGCATCGCGTTCTCGTCGAGACCGGCGGGCAGCGGTAGCTGGATAATGTAGCCGGTCACCGTCGGGTCGGGCAGCTCTCCGGGAGCACCTGCGGCTCACGTGATCGCGGGGAAAGCGCGCCACCCGCCGAGCCTCGTCTCTGCGACCTAGCCGAGCGCCTCGGCGTAGGGGTCGGCGATGCCCACGTAGCGGGTCTCAAGATACTCCTCGATGCCCTCCGCGCCGCCCTCGCGCCCCATTCCTGACTGCTTGACGCCACCGAATGGCGCGGCAGGGTTCGAGACGATTCCTGTGTTGAGCCCGAACATCCCGACCTCGAGTTCCTCCGCGAGTCGCAGGCCCCTATTGAGGTCTCTCGTGAACGCGTAGGCGACGAGTCCGAAGGGAGTGTCGTTGGCGAGGCGGATCGCCTCGGCCTCGGTCGAGAACGTCACGATCGGCGCGACCGGCCCAAAAATTTCCTCCTGCAGGATGCCGGCATGGGTGGGAACGCCAGTGAGCACTGTCGGCTCGTAGAAGTATCCGGGTCCGTCGATCGGGTGCCCGCCGAGTGCGAGGGTCGCCCCGTCGGCGATCGCGGAGGTGACGAGCTCGTGGACCTTGTGCCGCGTGCCCTCGTCGACGAGCGGACCGATCTTCGAGGTGGGGTCGGTTCCCCGGGCTACGGTGTGCGCCCGCATCCGCTCGACAAGACGGGAGGTGAACTCCTCTGCCACTCCCTCCTGCACGAGGATGCGGTTGGCGGCGGTGCAGGCCTCGCCCCCGTTGCGGAGCTTGGCGAGCATCGCGCCGTCGACAGCCTTGTCGAGGTCGGCGTCGTCGAAGACGATCAGCGGGGCGTTGCCGCCGAGTTCCATCGACACGCGGAGCACCTGCTGCGCGGCATCCGCGATGAGGCGCCGGCCGACCTCGGTGGACCCGGTGAAGGAGAGCTTGCGCAGGCGGGGGTCGCGGATGAGCGGCCCGGTCACGGCGCCCGCGCTCGCGGTCGGGATGACGTTGAGCACGCCGGCCGGCAGCCCCACCTCGGCGAGCACCTGCGTGAACAGCAGCGAGGTGAGCGGGGTGAGCGCGGCCGGCTTGAGCACCATCGTGCAGCCCGCGGCGATCGCCGGGGCGATCTTGCGCGTCGCCATCGCGAGTGGGAAGTTCCACGGGGTGATGAACAGGCTGGGCCCGACGGGGCGCTTCATGACGAGCAGTCGGCTCTTCCCGTCGGGCGCCATCGCGAATCGCCCGCTGATGCGCGCCGTCTCCTCGGAGAACCAGCGGAGAAACTCCGCGCCGTAGGCGACCTCACCACGGGACTCCGCGAGGGGCTTGCCCATCTCGAGCGTGATCAGCAGGGCGAAGTCGTCGGCCCGCTCGGTGACGGCGTCGAAGGCGCGGCGCAGGATCTCGGCCCGCTCCCGCGGCGCGGTCCTCGCCCAGTCGTGCTGGGCGGCGACGGCGGCGTCGAGAGCCGCTGCGCCGTCCTCGGCGGTCGCGGACGCGATGGCGAGCAGTGTTCGACCCGTCGAGGGGTCGATCACGTCGAGGGTGCCACCGTCGCTCGCGTCGCGCCAGGCCCCGCCGATGTAGAGGCCGGTGGGCAGCGACGCGAGCAGGGCGGCCTCGTCGGCGGGGGTGGGCGAGTTCGTCACAGGGCAGCCTCCAGGATGCGGGTGATGTCGGATGCGACCGGCACCCGCGGGTTGTTGACCGTGACCGCGTCGGCGAGCGTGTCGTCGGCGAGGGAGGCGAGGTCGGCGCCGGTGACCCCGAAGGAGCCCAGCCGGGCGGTCATCCCGACGCGGTGCGCGAGGTCGGCGATCGCGGTGATCGCCGACTCGGCGTTGGATGCGTCGGATGCCGCGGTGTCGCCGACCCCCAGCGCGAAGGCGACGCGCGCGATGCGCTGCTCCCGAGCCTCGAGGTTGAAGCGCAGCACCTCCTCGATCACGATGCACAGCGCGAGGCCGTGCGGGATGCCGAACCGTCCGCCGAGTGGGTGCGCGATGCCGTGCACGAGCCCGAGGCCCGTGTGCGAGAAGCCGACCCCGGCGATGTGGGAGGCGAAGAGCAACTGCGAGCGCGCCTCGATGTCGCCCCCATCGGCGACCGCGCGAGGCAGGTACTCGGCGACGGTCGAGATGACCTGCAGCGCGATTCCGTCACTGTAGGGGTTGGGCATCAGCGACAGGTACGACTCGAGCGAGTGCGTGAGCGCATCCATCCCCGTCGCCGCGGTGGCCGCGGGCGGCAGCCCGACCGTCAGGTCCGGATCGAGGATCGCCGTCCGCGCGAGCGCGCTCGCGGAGCCGACATAGAACTTGCGCTGCGCCGAGACGTCAGTGATCACCCCGAAGGCGTTGACCTCCGCCCCGGTGCCCGACGTCGTCGGAACAGCGACGATGGGGAGCGCCTCCCGCTCGAAGCCGCTCCGGAAGTCGAGGTCGATCCCGCGATTGGAGTTGACCGCACCGAGAGCGATTCCCTTCGCGGCATCCATCGACGACCCCCCGCCGACCGCGACGATCGCCTCGACCCCGAGGTCGCGGGCGAGGTCGCTGCCGAGATCGAGCGAGGTTGTCGTCGGGTTCGGCACGACCCCGTCGAACACCGACACGACGATGTTCGCGCCTTCGAGCGAGGCCCGCACCGCCGCGACGACGGGTGACCCCGCCAGGAAGGCATCCGTCACGATCAGCGCGCTGGCGGCACCGGTCGCGGCAGTGGCGCTGCCCACTTCGCTCACTCGTCCCCGACCGAATCGGGCGAATGGCTTCGGGTCGAGGTCGATTCTCATCTGCTCGAGCGGGGTGGACTGTGGGGGGAGGGAGTTCATGCGACCGCCGTAAGGATTGGCCCGGTGTCGGGGGCGACGCGCCGTAGTGGCGCGCCGATGAGGTCTTCGTAGAGTTTGACGGGTGTCATCTCGCCGGCCAGATCGCCGTACTGCGCCTTCGCGCGACGGTAGATCTGCTCGACGAGACTCGAGAGCTCCGACGGAACGCCGACGGATCGGGCGAGATCGACGGACAGGCCGAGGTCCTTGCAGGCGAGGGCGATGGCGAATCCTTCGTCGTAGTCGCCGTGATCGAGGATCGAGAGCACGTCGTTCTCGATGAAGTTGCTGGTGGCGGGGCTGGCGATGATCGACTGGCGCAGCACCTCGAGGTCGACGCCCGCCTTGACCCCGATCGCGAGCACCTCGGCGGTGGCGACAAGGTGCGAGAACCAGAGCTGGTTGATCATGAGCTTGACCGCGTAGCCGTTGCCGGCGGCACCGACGTGCATGATCCGCTCCGGATCACCCATCGCCTCGAGGACGGGGCGCACGAGTTCGACATCGAGCACGTCGCCGCCGACGAAGATCTGGAGGGTGCCGTTGGCGGCGCCGACGGACATTCCCGACACGGGCGCATCGAGGATGCGCAGATTCCGGTGCCGGTTCTCGGCGCGGACGCGCTGCGCGACCTCCGGAACCGAGGTGGACATGTCGATCCACACACCGCCGTCGGAGATGCCCTCGAGAATGCCGCGTGGTCCGAACACGACGGATTCCACGTGGCGGGGGGTGGGGAGCATTGTGATGACGATGTCGCTTGCCGCGGCGACGTCGGCGGGGCTCCCGGCCCAGACCGCTCCACCTGCGACGAGCTCATCCGCGGATTCCCGGCGGATATCGGTGACGACGAGCGAGAAGCCCGCCTTTTGGAGGTTCCGGGTCATTCCCGATCCCATGTTGCCCAAGCCGATGAAGCCGACCGTGGTCGACTGGTTTTGGTTCATTGTCCTCAATCAGTGGTGTGGTGGTGAAATACCCGGCTGGTGTCAGTCGAGCGGCGTGGACCCGAGCTGGATCCACGTTGTCTTCAGGGAGGTGTACGAGTCGAAGGCGTGCAGGGATCGGTCGCGGCCCGAGCCGGACTGCTTGACCCCGCCGAACGGGGTGATCACGTCGGCGGCGTCGTAGGTGTTGACCCACACGGTGCCGGCGCGCAGAGCCCGCGCGACGCGGTGCGCCGTCGTCACGTCGCTCGTCCAGACCGACGCGGCGAGTCCGTACGCGCTGTCGTTGGCCACACGCACCCCCTCGGCTGCCCCCCGCACGGTCGTCACCGAGAGCGCCGGTCCGAAGATCTCCTCCTGGCCGATGCGCGATGCGTTCTCCACGCCGTCGTACACGGTCGGTTCGACGTAGAACCCGTTCTCCAGCCCGGCTGGGTGCAGCCGTGCACCCCCATGCACAACGGCGCCCTCGGCCACCGCGACATCGACATACCCGAGCACCCGGTCGAGCTGCACCTGGCTCACGATCGGTCCGATCTGGGTGGCCGGATCGAGCGGGTCGCCGATGACGAGCGAGCGGCCGATCTTGAGCACCTCGGCGAGCAGGTCGGCGTGCACCGCCTCGTCCACGATGAGCCGGCTCCCGGCGTGGCAGGTCTGGCCGGCGTTGTAGAAGATCCCCCAGGCCACGGCGGAGGCACAGGCGGCGAGGTCGGGAGCGTCGGCGAGCACGAGCTGGGCCGACTTGCCGCCGAGCTCCAGGGAGACCTGCTTCGCGTTGGATTCCGCGGCGTAGCCGAGGAACGCCTTTCCCACGGCCGGTGATCCGGTGAAGGCGATCTTGTCCACGAGCGGATGGCGGCCGAGTGCCCGCCCCGCGATCGCGCCGAGCCCCGGAACGACGGAGAACACCCCGGCGGGAATTCCGGCCTCGGCCGCGAGCTCCGCGAGCTTGAGCGCCGACAGGCTCGTGTTCTCGGCGGGCTTGAGCACCACCGAGTTGCCGGCGGCGAGCGCCGGGCCGATCTTCCACGCGGTGATGATGAGGGGGTAGTTCCACGGAACCACCGCGCCGACGACCCCGAGCGGTTCCCGGCTGACGAGCGCGAGTGCATCCTCACCCGTGGGGGCGATCTCGTCGTAGATCTTGTCGAGCGCCTCCGCGTACCAGCGGAGGGTCCTCGCTGCGCTGGGGACGTCGACGTTTCTCGCATCGCTGATCGGATGCCCGGAGTCGAGCGATTCGAGCAGCGCGAGCTCATCGAGGTTCTCGAGCATGAGGTCGGCGAGCTTCACGAGCACGCGCTGGCGTTCGCGGCGGTCGGCGCGCGACCACACCCCCGACTCGAACGCGGCATGGGCAGCGGCCACGGCGGCGTCGACATCGGCCTCGCCGGCGGAGCTCACCCGGGCGATCAGCGATCCGTCCCGCGGTGCGATGCTGTCGAAGGTCGCGCCGTCGGCGGCGGCGCGGAATACGCCGCCGATGAACAGTCGTGTCTCGGGTCGGAGCGCGGCGGCTGCGGCGATCCAGTCCTCGTGTGTCGCGCTCATACGGTGTACCTCGTCACTGCGTCGTAGTCGATCTCCGCGCCGAGGCCCGCGGCCGTCGGCACGACCAGGTCACCGGCGGCGTCGATCCGGAGCGGTGTCATGAAGAAGTCCCGCCGCTCGGGCGACCACCTGGGCGGGTCGAAGGGAAACTCGAGGTAGGGGCCGGCGTCGACCCCCGCGGCGACGTGGAGGTTGGCGAGGAGCCCGAGGCCGTTGCTCCAGGTGTGCGGTGTGAACTGGCGGTGGCGCAGGTTGGCGGCCTCGGCCACCTGGCGGGTGCGGTACATGCCGACGGCGAGCGCGACGTCCGGCTGGTAGATGTCGAAGGCATCCGCCTCGATCAGTCCCATCATTTCGGGCATTGACCGCACCATCTCTCCCCCGGACACCTGGATGCCGGTCTGCTCGCGAACCCGTTTAGCCCCGGCGATATCGGCCTGCGGCAGCGGCTCCTCGAGCCAGAGCACGCCGAGGTCCCTCAGCTCCGCAGCCACACGCTGCACAGTGGCCAGCGGCAGCGCGGCCTCGATGTCGCCCGCCATCCGCCACATCTGGTTGAGGTCGACCATGAGGTCGAAGTCGTCGCCCACCGCCTCGCGGGCGGCGCGGACCGCGGCAATGCCCTCGGCGAGCCGGTCGCGGGCGATCCGGATCTTCATGGCTTTGAAACCCATCGCCTGCGCGGCGAGGGCCGAGTCGGCCCGCTCGGCCGGCGCCAGCAGCTCACCGGAGGAGGCGTAGGCCGGCAGGCGGTCCTTCGCCCCTCCGAAGAGCACGCTCACCGGCAGACCAGCGACCTTGCCGATGATGTCCCAGAGGGCTGCCTCCAGGGGCCAGTAGCGTCCGCCGTGGAAGTTGATTGTCTCGATCCGGCGCACCTGGTTGAGAATTTGCAGCGGGTCGGTGCCGATGAAGAGGTGCTCGAAGGCCTCGAATCCGTCCATCGTGTCGCCCGACCCGACCCCGGTGACCCCCTCGTCGGTCTCAACCTCGACGAGCGTTGCGGCGAAGCTCGTGCGCGGTGTCGGGTCCCACGCTGCGCGGAAGGGAGGGTCCAGCGGAAGACTGAGCCGAGTGAGCCGGATGGCGGTGATTCTCATAACTGTTCGGGATTCCTTTTGCGCTCAGGCTCTCGGGGTGAAGAAGGGGTTTGTCGGGGTGTTGCGCGCGGCGATGACCTCGCTCGTCGCGGGGAGTGACGCGGCGCCGTTCTGGAGCGCGGTGCGGGCGGACTCGCGGTTGTTGGCATACACCTGCTCGGCGTCGTCGGCGGCGGGATTCACCCAGACCGCGGCGATGACCACATGGCTGTCGGCCTGCTCGAGGGTGATGGTGCCGTCGGCGAGGGCATCCGCGACTCCGGCGGCGATCCCGGCCTGCGCCGGGCCCCAGATGAGGAGCCCGTGCGCGTCGTTCGCTGGAGCGGCCTTCGTGACGAACAGGGTGAGCGGTTTGACCGGCAGTGACGGGCGCAGCACGGTCACGAAGGGCACGTGCCCCTGGCTCGGGGTGGCGAGGGCAGTTGCCCACGCCACCCCTGCCGGCCCCTCGCGGTGGCCGAAAACCGTGTTGACGTGGGCGGCGTTGACGCCGGCGCCAATGAAGCTCTCGCCGAGCTGAAGGGCCTGGGCCATTTAGATCAGACCCAACTCGGTGAGCCAGTCGGCGGCGATGTCTTCCGGGTCTTCGCCCTCGACGTCGGCGAGCGCGTTGAGGCGCTGCATCTCTGCCGTCGTGAGCTCGGAGTTGACCTTCGCCATGACGTCGGCGATCGCCGGGTACTCGTCGAGGGTCGCCTGCTTGAGCGTGAAGCCGCCCTGGTAGACGGGGAAGAAGGACTCGTCGTCGTCCAGCACGGTGAGCCCCAGGGCGCTGATCCGGCCGTCGGTCGCGAAGACCTCGCCGAAGTTGCACACCTCGCCCTTCGCGGTGGTGTCGTAGATCACGCCGGTGTCGAGCAGAGCCACGTTGGAATCGGGCACATCGATCCCGTAGGCCGCCTTGAGTCCGGGCCAGCCGTCGTCACGAGTCGAGAACTCGCTCTCGATGCAGAAGGTCTGGTCGGCTTCGGCCAGTCCCGCGACGTCGCTGAGCGAGCTGACGCCGAGCTCCTCTCCCTTGTCGGTGAGGATGGCGAACGCGTAGGTGTTGTTGAACGGTGCCGCATCGAGCCAGGCGATGCCCTTGGCCGCGTCCGCTTCCTTGGTCGCCTCGAACTGGGCCTCCTCGCCGACGACGGGCGCAGTGTTTCCGTTGTAGGTGATCCACGACGTTCCGGTGTACTCCCAGTACCCGAGGAACTCGTCGCTCTCGAGCGCGGAGCGCACGTTTGCCGATCCCACGACGGTGGTGTTCGCCGAGGTGTCGGCACCGTACGCGTTGAGCAGCTGGCTCGTGATGTGGGCGAGGATGTACTGCTCAGAAAAGTCCTTCGCACCGATCTCGCCGGTGAGGCCGGCAAGCTCGTCGCCCTGGGCGCCCGCCTCGGCCGCCGGCGCGCTGGCCGAGCAGCCGGTGAGTGCGAGAGCGCCGACGGCGAGGACGCCGATCAGCGACATGGATTTCTTGTTCATTCGTGTCTCCTTGGTTTTTCGGGAACTGTGATTGGTCGAACTCTTCAGATGCCCCGCGGGCGGAGGATTTCCTCCGCGAGGCTGGCGATCCAGTCGATCAGCAGCGCGATGCAGGAGACGATGACGGCCCCCGCGATCAGCACGGGGAACCGCTGGAGTTTGAGGCCGTTGACGATCATGTCGCCGAGGCCGCCCGCGTTGATGAACGTGGCGACCGTCGCGACGCCGACGGCGAAGACGAGGGAGGTGCGCAGCCCCGCGAGGATGACGGGCACGGCGAGCGGCAGCTCGATCCGGGTCAGCACCTGGCCCGGCGTCATGCCCATCCCCCGCGCCGACTCTGTGATGTAGGGGTCGATCTGCGCGAGCCCGACCATGGTGTTGCGCAGCACCGGCAGGAAGGAATAGGCCACGAGCGCGATGAGCGCGGTCTGGAAGCCGATCTGCCAGATGATCGCGAGCAGGATGATGAAGCCGATCGCCGGCGTCGCTTGCCCGATGTTCGCCACGGTCAGAATCGTGCCGCGCAGCAGCCGTGACGTGGTGCGACTGGCGATGATCCCGGTGGGGATCGCGAGGACCGCCACGAGGAACGATGCGGCGAAGGTGAGGGCGAGGTGCTCCCGGGTGCGGAGCAGGATGTAGTCCCAGTTGAGGGTGCGCTCCATGATCGAGTCGAGCGGGATGATCGCGATCCAGGCGTACAGGGCGAGCAGCACCCCGATGATGACGATCGGCGTCGACACCCTCCGCAAGGTCCAGAAGCGGTCCCGTGACTGTTCGGTCTCGGCCGGCGCGGGACTGACCCGGGGCGCTGCGGCTGTCGAGGTCGCCATGCTCAGCGGCCCCCGACGGCGGGGATCGCCTCGGCGCCGAGCACCGCGGAGATCTGGTCGACCGTGATCGACGCGACGACGCGGGACGAGACGTCGGTCACGCCGATTGCCGGGGCCCCGGTGAGGATGAGCGCATCGAGCGCATCACGGAGGGTGTCGCCCTCGGGCACGGTGACACGGCCGACGGCGGCGCTGGCGGGGCCGAGCTTGGCGTGGTTGACCGGGATGAGTGCGAGCCTCTTGAGCGCTGCGCCGTGGCCGATGAAGGAGGCCACATAGTCGTTCGCCGGCGCGGTGAGTATGTTCGCCGGGGTGTCGAACTGCTCGATCTGCGACCGGTCGCTCAGCACCGCGATCCGGTCGCCGAGGCGCACCGCCTCATCGAAGTCGTGCGTGACGAAGATGATCGTCTTGCCGATGGTCTCCTGCAGCCGCAGGAACTCAATCTGGAGCTTCTCCCGGGTGATGGGGTCCGTCGCGCCGAACGGTTCGTCCATGAGCATGACGGGCGGGTCAGCGGCCAGCGCCCGGGCCACACCGATGCGCTGCTGCTGGCCTCCGGAGAGCTGCTTCGGGTACCGGTTGGCGAAGGTGCCGGGATCGAGCTGCACCACCGACAGGAGTTCGTCGACGCGGCCCGCGATCTTCGCCTTCGACCAGCCCAGCAGACGGGGCACGACACCGATATTCTCGGCGATGGTCATGTGGGGGAAGAGCCCGATCTGCTGGATGACGTAGCCGATATGGCGCCGCAGGTCGTTCGGGTCGAACGAGAGCACGTCCTTGCCGTCGATCTTGATCGATCCGGACGTCGGCTCGATGATGCGGTTGATCATCTTCATGGTCGTCGTCTTGCCGCATCCGGACGGTCCGACGAACATGATCAGCTCGCCCGGCTGCGCCTCCATCGAGAAGTTCTCGACCGCGGGCACCGCCTGGTTCGGATACCTTTTGCTCACGTCGCTCAGTTCGATGCGGGCGCCGCTCGTGTTCTTCACCGTGGTGATCGATGTGGTGGTGGCGATTGTCGCCGACGTGGAGGAGGAGCCGATGAGCTTCTGCGGGCGGGTGTTCGTCTCGGCGTTGGCAGAGTCGGTGGGTGTGGAGTTGGTCATGTCAGGCACGCAGCCCCTTCGCGGTTGTGTACTTGGTGATGCTGTTGAACAGCGCGTCGACGACGAGCGCGAGAATGATGACCCCGACGGTGCCGGTGAGCGCGTAGTTGAGAGCGTTCTTCGAGCCGAGCGAGGAGAGACCCTGGAAGATCATCTGGCCGAGGCCGGGGCCACCCACGTAGGCGCCGATGGCGGCGATTCCGATCGTGAGCTGGGCGGCGACCCGCACCCCGGTGACGATGACCGGCCAGGCCAGCGGCAGCTGCACCGAGAGGAGCACCCGGCTCGGGCTCATCCCCATCCCCTTGGCGGACTCCATGATCGCGGGCGACACCTCGCGCAATCCGACCACCGTGTTGCGAATGATCGGCAGCAGCGAGTAGACCGTGAGGCCGATGAGCGTCGGGGGCCAGCCCAGGCCGAAGATCGGAATCATCGCCGCCAGCAGGGCGAGCGAGGGAATGGTGAGGATGACGGCGGCGGAGGTCACGGCGAGGGAGCGCCCGATCGGGCGGTCCCAGACGAGCAGCCCGACGCCCACCCCCAGGACTGTTGCGAACGCGAGCGCCAGCGCGACGACGAGCATGTGCTCGCCAATGAGGATCAGGATGTCGTCGTACCTGCGCCCCCAAAAGGTCAGCAGGTTCCCGAAATCGAATTCCGTCACAGTTGAAGCTCTCCTTCACTCGTCATTGAGGATGCCTCCCGATGCGGGAAACATCCCGCTGAAATCATCTGGCTTCGGCGAGACTAGAGGGGCGGTTGTCTATTTAGCAACTTCTGTTGCGCATATGGCAACCAGTTCCTAGAGTGTGAGTCATGACCACGCCGGCACTCCCCCCTCGTCGCAATTCCGCGGGCCTGCGCCGAGATCTCGATCTGCTCGAAATACTCGGCTCCCCGGAGGCGGAAGCCAACGGAGGGCTTGGCGTCGTGCGGATCGCCGAGCTCGCCGGCCGGGACAAGGGACAAGTGTCACGCACGCTGGCGACACTGGCCGATGCCGGGCTCGTGGCCCGAGACAGCCAGAGCCTGACCTACCGACTCGGCTACCAGCTGTACGCCCTCGCGGCGCGCACCCTCGAGTCGCGGCTCGTGCGCGAGGCGGCGCCCTTCCTGCGCCGGGTGGTCACCGCGACGCATGAGACCGTGCACCTCTGCGTGCTGCGCGGGGAGAATGTGCTGACCCTCGCGAGCGAACTGAGCGAATATGCCTTCAGGGGCATTGGTTGGGAGGGGGTGAGCGTGGCCGCCTGGCGAACCTCGTCGGGGCGGGTGCTCATCAGCGATTGGCACGAGGACGATTTGCGCCGGTGGTACGACCTTCACGGCCACGACCGCCCCGTGACGGGACCCGTCTCTCCGGTACGGCAGGCCGAGGCCTTCGCCGCGCCGACAGTGGAGGGCACCCCGATGATCACCGACTTCGCGAGCCTGCTCCACGAGGTGGCACGCATTCGGCAGAGGGGATTCGCTACCGTCGATGAGGAATTCGAACTCGGCGTCGTGGGCGCCTCCGCACCGGTCTACGACTTTCGAGGCAACATCGTTGCGGCCATCAACCTCAGCGCACCCAAGGTGCGTCTCGGCCCACACCTGGACGAGGTGGGCGGCCTGCTCGCGCGGGTCGCCGGGGAACTCTCGACGCACCTCGGCGGGACGCCACGCGGCCGCTGAGCAGTCGGGTGGCACGACCGGACACGCACCTCAGCGCAGCCGCTCGGCCGCCTCCACGACGTTGACGAGCAGCATCGCGCGCGTCATCGGCCCCACCCCGCCGGGGACGGGCGAGAGGTAGCCGGCGACATCCGCGACACCCGGGTCGACGTCGCCGCGCAGCCGCGCCCTGCCGGTCTCCTCGTCGATCACGCGGGTAATGCCCACGTCGAGCACCGCGGCGCCGGGCTTGACCCAGTGCGGCTGGATGAGGCCGGCGACGCCCACGGCCGCCACGACGATGTCGGCCCGGCGCACCTCGCTCTCGAGATCCACGGTGCGCGAGTGGGTGAGGGTCACGGTCGCGTCGACGCCCTTGCGGGTCAGCAGCAGCCCGAGCGGGCGCCCGACCGTGAGCCCGCGGCCCACGACCACAACGTGCGTGCCCGCGATCGGAACGTCATACCGGCGCAGCATCTCGACGATGCCCGCCGGGGTGCACGGCAGCGGCGAGTCGAGCTCGCCGGCGACGCCGAGCACGAGCCGGCCCAGGTTCGTCGGGTGCAGCCCGTCGGCATCCTTGTCTGGGTCCATCAACTCGAGCATCGCGTTCTCGTCGAGTCCCGCAGGCAGCGGCAGCTGGATGATGTAGCCGGTCACCGCGGGGTCGGCGTTGAGCGCCGCGATCGCGTCGCGGACCTGCTCGGCGGATGCCGTAGCGGGCAGGTCGACGCGGATCGACTCGATTCCGACCTCGGCGCAGTCCCGGTGCTTGCCCGCGACGTAGGACAGCGAGCCGGGGTCACTGCCGACGAGCAGCGTGCCGAGGCCCGGCGTGATGCCGGCCGCCTTCAGCGCGCTGATTCGCTCGGTGAGTTCGGCCTTGACGGCGGATGCGGTGGCGACGCCGTCGAGCCGAACCGCTACCACTTCTCGAGACCGGGGTAGAGCGGGAATCCCTCGGTGAGGGTGAGCACACGTTCGCGCAGCGCCGCCACGTCGGGGTCGGGCAGCAGCGCGAGGGCGATGATGTCGGAGACCTCGGTGAACTCCGCCGCCGCGAAGCCGCGGGTGGCGAGGGCCGGTGTGCCGATGCGGAGCCCGGAGGTCACCATCGGCGGGCGCGGGTCGAACGGCACCGAGTTGCGGTTGACGGTGATGCCGACCGAGTGCAGCAGGTCTTCGGCCTCCTGGCCGTTCAGCGCGGAGTTGCGCAGGTCGGCGAGCACGAGGTGCACGTCGGTTCCCCCGGTGAGCACGTCGATGCCCGCCGCGGCGGAGTCGGGGGCCATGAGCCGGGCGGCGAGCAGTTGCGCACCCTCGATCGTGCGCGCCTGGCGGTCGCGGAACTCCGGCTGCGCGGCGAGCAGGAACGCGGTCGCCTTCGCGGCGATCACGTGCATGAGCGGTCCGCCCTGCTGGCCGGGGAACACGTTCGAGTTGAGCTTCTTGGCCAGGGCCGTGTCGCGGCTCAGGATGACGCCGGAACGCGGTCCCGCGAGCGTCTTGTGCACGGTCGACGACACGACATCCGCGTAGGGGACCGGCGACGGGTGCAGGCCCGCCGCGACGAGGCCGGCGAAGTGGGCCATGTCGACCCAGAGTGTCGCGCCGACCTCGTCGGCGATCGCGCGGAAGGCGGCGAAGTCGAGCTGGCGCGGGTAGGCAGACCAGCCCGCGATGATCACCTTCGGCTTGTGCTCGATCGCCTTGTCGCGCAAGACGTTCATGTCGATGAGGAACGTGTTCGGGTCGACGCCATAGGAGACGGAGTTGTAGAGCTTGCCGGAGAAGTTGAGCTTCATGCCGTGCGTGAGGTGGCCGCCGTGAGCGAGTTCGAGGCCGAGGATGGTGTCGCCCGGCGTCGCGATGGCCGACAGCACCGCGGCGTTCGCGGTGGCACCGGAGTGGGCCTGCACGTTGGCGAACTCTGCGCCGAACAGGCTCTTCGCCCGCGAGATCGCGAGGGTTTCCGCGATGTCGACGAACTCGCATCCGCCGTAGTAACGACGCCCCGGGTAGCCCTCGGCGTACTTGTTGGTGAGCACCGAGCCCTGCGACTCAAGCACGGCGCGTGAGACAAAGTTCTCGCTCGCGATCATCTCGAGCGTTCCGCGCTGGCGGCCGAGTTCTTGGCTTAGTACGGCGGCGATCTCGGGATCGACGACCGACAGCGGCTCGGCGAACGTCGAGGGAAGGCTATCTTGCACGATGGTGGCGGACTGGGGATTGGACACTGGCAGCTCCTTGGGACGGATCGAGCCCGAATGGGCTCGAATACTTGTCGTCGTGGCCCAGGCGTACGGCCACCAACCGTGTCAGTCGCTCCCCGATGGTTGCCCATCTCAACGCCAGTTGCGACGGGCCAACTCTACCGGCTCGCGCCGTGTCGGGCCACTTTGGTGGCCACGAATGAGCGCCTATGCCGGAGACTGTCAGGGTGCCCAGTGAGCAGAACGTGACCCCCGGCCAGGCGCCCATCGGATTTCGTCGCAATCTCATGCGCCCGGAGGACTCCGAGCGCACCGACAGGGTCACCTACATCGAGCTGTTCTTCGACCTCATCTTCGTCTTTGCCCTCACCCAGCTCTCCAACCACCTCTACGAGAATCAGTCGGTCCTGGGCGCTGCGGAATCGGCGGTGCTCGTCCTCGCACTCTGGTGGGTGTGGGTCTATACGACCTGGGTGACGAACTGGCTCGACCCCGCGCGCCTGTTGGTGCGCGGCGTCGTGATCGGGCTCGCTCTCGTCGGCCTCGTCATGAGCACCTCGATCTATGAGGCGTTCGGCGACCGCGGCCTTGCCTTCGCCCTCGCCTACGTGGCACTGCAGCTCGGGCGCACTGTGTTCATGGTGCTCGCGGCCGCCCGCCACGACGCGGAACTGTACCGCGAACTCGCGCAGGTGCTCGTCTGGCTGTCCATCGCGAGCGTTTTCTGGATCGCCGGGGCGCTGCTTCCGCTCGCCTACCGGCTTCCCGTCTGGGCTGCGGCCCTCGTGGTCGAGTACCTGTCGGCCAACCGCGGCTTCCGCATCCCCGGCATGACATCTGGGCGGCTCGGAGACGGAAGGCTTTCCGGAGCGCACATCGCCGAACGGAGCGCCCTGTTCGTGATCATCGCGCTCGGCGAATCCTTTCTCGTCACGGGCTTCGCGTTCGTCGATCAGGAGGCGTCCGTCGCGGGCGTCATCGGCGTGATCACGGCCTTCGTCACCGCCGTCGCGATGTGGTGGCTGTACTTCGATCACGGCGAACGGGCGGGGAGCCGCGCGATCGAGAACGCCGACATGCCGGGCAAGCTCGCCCGCGTCGCGTACACCTACGTGCACACCTTGATCATCGCGGGCATCGTGCTCGCCTCGGTCGCCGACAAGGAAATACTCGCGCACCCGGATGCCGGGATGAAACTTTCGACCGCGATCACGATCATCGGCGGGCCGGTTCTCTACCTGGTCGGGTTATTGCTGTTCCGCTGGGTCGTCGCCAGGGAGCTGCTGCGGTTCCACATCGTCGGTGTCGCCGTGATGCTCGCCCTGTTCGCCGTCGCGTTCACGTTGACCCCGCTCGTGCTGGGAGTCGTCGTCACCCTCGCGCTCGTCGGGGTCGCGTCGGCCGAGACGATCGTTCGGGTGCGGCGCGGCACCGACGATGCTGAGGCCGGCTGAGGCCGGCTGAGACCGGCTGGGGATCAGGCGCGCAGCGCCGCATCCACCCGGCGGCGATGGAGTACGCGGTCGCTCACGATGATGAGCACGACGGCGGCGGCGATGACTGCCGCCTCGATTATGGGGAGGACGCCGAGACCGAAGCCGTCGTAGATCAGGCCGCCGATGAGGGCGCCCCCGCCGATGCCCACGTTGAACGACACCGTGAACCAGGCCGATGCGAGGTCGCGGACCCGCGCGGACGCCGTCTGCAGCATCCGGGTCTGCAGCAGGGCCGGGCCTCCCCCAAAGGCAATCCCCCATACGACAATCGCGGCGATGACGAGCCAGGTGGTCTCGGGAAACAGCCCGATCACGAGCACGGCCAACGACGCGACGGCGAAGCTCACGGCGAGGCTCGCACGCGGGAACCGCGACGCGACGAGGCCGACGAGCACGAGCCCGATGGCGCCTGCGCCGCCGTACACGAACAGCAGCGCGCTGACACTTTCGGTGCTGAACCCCGCGACGGCCGTGTAGTACGGAACGATGAAGGTGTAGAAGAGGTAGTGCCCGGTCATGAGCGTGGCGGTGATCGCGCAGATCACCACGACGCCGAACACCGAAGGATCCTTGCGCCCCGGCAGCCGGATCTCGCCCGTGTGTAGTTCTTCGACGTGCCGGACCGGCGGCAGGAAGATCACCACAAGAATCGTGAGTATCGCGACGAGGCCGGCCATCGCCGTGAAGGCGAGCTGCCAGCCGAGCGCCTGCCCGAGCGCGGTTCCCAGCGGAACGCCCAGCACGAAGGCCGCGGTGGCGCCGGAGCTCGTAATCGCGACCGCCCGCCCGAGCTGCTTCTTGGGCACGAGGTATCCCGCGTAGGCGCCCACGACGGACCAGAACAGCCCGTGCGCGAGTCCACCGACGACCCGCGCGATGACCACGACGGTGTAGTTCGGGGCGATCGCGACCACGAGGTTCGTGATAGCGAACAGGCACAGCACAATGACGATGAGCGTCTTGCGTGGAACTCGACGGGTCATCGCGGTGAGGAGCGGCGCGCTCAGCACGACTGTGCCGGCGTAGAAGGTCACGAGCAGGCCGATGCGGGACTCGGAGACGCCGAGACCCTTCGCGAGGTCGGGCAGGAGTCCGGTGGGCAGGAACTCGCTCGTCACGCAGACAAAGATGGCTCCGGCGAGGATGAACAGGCCGATCCAGGGGAACGGCTTGTCGGCATCCGTCAGTCCGGTGGGGCGAGTGTCGGGCGCGGTCATAGGAAGAGGAACTTTCCTGTGGGTGTGGAGCGTGTCGCCGTCCGCGGGATGGAGCGGTCTGGCGCCATCGTGTCAAGAGTACCGCAGCGGCGAATACGCTGGGCAAGTGACTGCCTCCCCAACGCACTGGATCCTTACCCTCGTCTGCGAAGACCGTCCGGGGATCGTGCACGCGATCAGCGGCGCGATCGTTGCGGCCGGGGGCAATATCACCGAATCGCAGCAGTTCTCGAGCGACGGCACCGGCACCTTCTTCATGCGCCTGCAGGTCGAGTCCGATGCGCCGCGCGAGACATTCGAGGCGGCGCTGCTGCCGGTCACGCAGCAGTACACGATGACCTGGCAGCTCGACGTCGTCGGACGCCCGCTGCGCACGCTCGTGCTCGTCTCGACCGCTGCGCACTGCCTCAACGATCTGCTGTTCCGGCAGAGGGCGGGTCAGCTGCCCATCGAGCTTCCGCTCGTGCTCAGCAACCATGGCGGCCTCGCCTCCTTGGCCGAGTTCTACTCCGTGCCGTTCGAGGGGCATCCGGTCACGAACGCCGCCGAGAAGACCGCCTTCGAAGCGAGGATCCTGCGTGCCGTCGAGGAGCACGACATCGAGCTCGTCGTGCTCGCCCGGTACATGCAGATCCTGTCGCCGGAGCTGTGCGCCCGCCTCGGCGGCAGGATCATCAACATCCACCACTCCTTCCTGCCCGGGTTCAAGGGCGCGAACCCCTACAAGCAGGCGCACCAGCGCGGCGTGAAGCTCATCGGGGCGACGGCGCACTTCGTCACGAGCGACCTCGACGAGGGTCCGATCATCGAGCAGAACGTCGTTCGGGTCGACCACTCGCGCTCGACGCGCGAGCTCGTGGCGATCGGCCAGGACGAGGAGTCGAGAACCCTTACCCAGGCCGTGAAATGGTTCGCCGAGAACCGGGTGCTGCTCGATGGGGACCGCACGATCATCTTCAAATAACGACCGCATTCGCGCAGTCGCCCCAGCCGACTCCCTGATCCGCGAACTGCCCACTTAGGTCGCCTTTGCGCCCGCCGAAGCAGCACTTTCGGGCGACTCGCGGAGATGGATGAGCGGGATGTGTCTGGCAATGGAATTGGCGAGACCGGCAACTCGCGGGGATGGAGGGGCGAGGCCAGCAGCAGGGGCCCCCGCGCACGACAAAGCGGCGGGGACCGGAGTCCCCGCCGCTTCAGCAGACTGCTACTTGATCGCCACCGGCGCAGAGGTAGCGGTTCCGTCCGGCAGGCCTCGGACGGTCGCCGTCACGACGACCGTGAGCGCGGCGCCCCGGTCGGCCGCAACGGGCTTGTACGAGGACTGCGTCGCGCGCGGGATGTCGACCCCGTCGCGCTGCCACCGGTAGCCGAACCGGAGCCGGTCGGTGTCCCACTCGCCGGTGGTCACCTTGAGCTTTCCGCCGATCACCGGGTTGCCGGAGATGACGGGCAACACCGTGTTGGCGGGGCCGACCGGGTCACCGGTGACGACCTCGAGCAGGGTGGATGCTCCCGTGCTGCCGTAGCTGATCTCACCGAGGTAGCTCGTCGACGGGGCGAGGCCCGACCACGATGCCGTGACGGTCGCGGTGACCCCCTGCTGGCCCGCGATCACCGGCGGCGCGAGCGTGAGCGGCGCGCCTCCGGGGGCGACCGCGAAGGTCGTCAGGTCGAACGCGGTCGCCGTGCTGGCTGAGTACACGTCAACGTAGACGAGGTAGTCGCCCGCGGCCGGGTCGACGAGGTCGACGCGCTCATCGGCGTCGCCTGTCGCTGACTGCCAGCCGGCGATCGGTGTGCCCTTTTTGTCGACCAGATACACGGTCAGGTCGAGGTCGGCCATGCTATCGATCGAGTCGAGGTCGAATCTGGCGAGGGATGTCCCGGCAGGAACCGCGACCGTGTATTCGAACGAGGCTCCCGTGACGCCGGAGCCGGAGTGCTCCTTCTCGACACGGGTCGGGTCGGCCTGCAGCGTTCCGGGGGTGAGCCCGGTCGTCGCGAGCGCGATGTCGCCGTCGCCACCCGGGGTGACGTCAATGCCGACGGATCCGGACACTCCCTTGCCGCTGGCGTTGGACGGCGACACGATCGTCACCGGCTGCACTGCGACAGGGCTGTGCACGACGGTGTCGCCGCTCGTCCAGTCGATGGCGCCGGTGGCGAAGGTGTCGAGCGCGGCATCCGTCCTCGCGAACGTCACCGTGTACGTCTTGCTCTCCCCCGCCGCGGCGAAGTCGAGCGTGTCGGGCTCTACCGTTGCCGAGATGCCGGCGAGTCCCGAGACGGACGCGCTGAAGCTGCCCGGCTGGGTGGAGGTCACCGTGCGGGTCACGGTCTCGGCGGCGGTAAGCGCCCCGATCGCGATCGACGACAGGTTGAGGTTGCTCGGGTCGATCGGCAGCACCGTCGGGTCGATGACGTCGTAGCCGGCGCCCTCGATGTACGACAGCCAGTCGCTCGTGCCGTTCAGGTAGAGCAGTCCCGGCGCGAAGAACTTCGTCGGGTCAACGTGGCCTGCACCCTGGGCGAACGGGTCGGTGATGTCGTCGCCGTTCCCGTCGACCGTGTTGTAGGCGCTCGTCATCATGGCGGACTTGATCTCGGCAGGCGTCGCGTTCGGCTTCTCGCCGAGGTAGAGCACGGCGAGACCGGCGATATGCGGTGACGACATCGACGTTCCGGAGAGGAAGGCCCAGGTCGGAGCCGCACCCTCGGCGTTGGCGCCCGAGGCGAGGATCGCCACGCCGGGCGCGGAGATGTCGGGCTTCAGGATGTCGCTGCCGTCGGCAAGGACCGGTCCGCGCGACGAGAATCCGGCGACCTGCGGGGTCGGAACACGCTCGGCGGTGAGGTTGTCGGGCTGGAACGTCGCGATCGCGCCCGGCGTCGCGGCATAGGCCGAGATCGCCGAGTAGTACTGCGCGTTGAGGTGCACCGTCGGCACGGAGTGCGCATCGAGGTCGAGGGAGCTCGGCGTGACGTTCACCAGCACCATTCCGATGCCGCCTGCGCGCATGACCTCCGCCGACTTGTCGACCCTGGCGATGACGCCGCGGTCACAGAGCACGATCTTGCCGGCGGCGAGCGCCGGGTCGAGTCCGCCGGGGAGGCAGAGCGCGGGGGTCGCGGTGCCAGCGACCGCGACAGAGGTGGCCGTCACGAGCGAGCCGGTGAGCGCCGGGGCGCCCGTGCGGTCGACGGTGACGGATGCTCCGGCGTAGCTCGCCCCATTGCCGAGCTGCACCGTCGCTTCCCAGGTGGGAATCGTCGAGGCGGCGACGGTGGTGATCCACGGCGCGGCGTTGTCGAGGGTGGATGCTCCGGGGCCGGAGTTGCCGGCGGAGGCGGCGACGAAGATGCCGGCTGCGGCGGCTCCGAGGAAGGCCTGGTCGGTCGAGGACACCGTGGACGTTGCCGCGCCGCCACCGATCGAGAAGTTGATCACGTCGACGCCGTCGGCGACGGCCGCGTCGATTCCGGCGAGGAGGTCGCTCGACGCGCATCCGTCATCGTCGCTCGAGGCCGGGTCGGCGCCGGACCAGCACACCTTGTAGGCGGCGATCTTCGCGGCCGGGGCGACACCCGAGACCTGCCCGAACGCGGTGCCGGCGACGAACGCGTCGACGTCGGCATTACCGACCGCGGTCGATCCCGTGTGCGAGCCGTGTCCGTCTCCGTCGCGCGGGGAGAGGTACTCCCCGACCGCGGCGGTGCCGATGTTGGCCTCGCCGAAGCCGTTCACGAAGTAGCGGGCTCCGATGATCTTGGTGCTGCAGTCGTCGGTGGCGAACTGGGGCCCGGTCTGGCAGACGCCGGCGAAGGTGCCGCCGTCGGCCTTCGCGAAGGATGTGAGGCCCGCGCCCGTGTAGAACGGGTCGGTGCCCGAGGTAGTGCCCAGAGGGGTCCCGGCGAACGAGGGGTTCTCCGGGGCGATACCGGTGTCGAGCACGCCGAGCACGACGCCCTCCCCCGCGGTGGCGACGCCGCCGGTCGCATTCCAGACGCCGTTCTCCCCCGACAGGCCGAGGAAGTCGGTCGAGGTGGTGGCCGCGGTGATCTTCCTGAGCTCATCCTTCTCGAGCCCGACGACATTCTTGTCCCGGGCGAGGCGCGCAGCCTGCTCGGCGGTGAGGTCGGCCGAGAAGCCGTTGAGTGCGAGGGTGTACGAGTACTCCACGCTCGCGTCGACGGAGGCCGCGACGTCTTTCTGCTTTCCTTTCAGGAAGGCGGCGTAGCTCTTCACCGCGCGCTTGTCCGCGTTGAGCTGGTCGCCGGCGCCGGGAGCGGTGCGCTCCAGCGAGCCGGTTCCGCCCTCATAAGTCGCGGCGGGCGCATCGCCCAGCGTCACGATGTAGCGGCCCGGCTCGAACGTGACCTGGCGGTCGCTCCGGATGAGGCCCTCGGATGCCGAGGCAGACGGCGTCCCCGTCGAGGCGAGCCCTGCAGCGAGCAGGGTGCTTGCCGCGAGAGTCGCGAGAATTCGGCGGAAACGGACATGGGAGGGCGCAAGGCCCGGATATGTGCTCACTAACAGTCCTTAGAAATGACGAACGGTGATATCGAGCAACAGTCGGGTCTGTGCGCTGCCCACACCATAAGCACGCGCCCCCCGAATGCGGGTGGAACGTAACCTGTTCGTTATACGAGATTTACTTCGGCGGCTCCGTTTTCAGCAAACTGCGAGCACCGCACCGGAATGATGATCAGTGGGCCCCCACCACCCCCGCGAGGAGACACCTGTGAACATGACGCATCGACGTCGAGCCGCCTTCGCCCTCGGCGGGCTATCCGTGGCGGCGACGCTCGTGGGCTGCACACCGGCATCCGCCCCCGCGAGCCCCGGCGCGGCCGATGCGCCGGCGAGCACAGGCAGCTACGCCGACGGCGAGTACTCGGCAACCGGCGAATACCAGAGCCCGGGCGGATCGGAGTCGATCGAGGTGACGGTGGCACTCGAGGGCAACGTCGTGACCGAGGTGACGGTGACCGGCAACGCGACCGCCGGCAACGCGCTCCGCTACCAGACCGAGTTCGAGGACGGCATCGCCGCCGAGGTCGTCGGCGTGAACATCGACGCGCTGTCGGTCGACAAGGTCGCCGGCTCCTCGCTCACGAGCGACGGATTCAACGACGCCATCGCGCAGATCAAGGCTGACGCCGACGCCTAGCCTCAGCTTCGACGCGATCGGCACGCGCTGGCAGATCGACAGCATCGATCCGCTCGGAGCGCCACTCGAGTCCGCTGTGCGCGCCCGCACCGATGCCTTCGACCGCGCCTGGTCGAGGTTCCGCGACGACTCTCTCGTGCACCGCATCTCGGTCTCGAGCGGCAGCTTCGAGCTGCCGGCCGATGCCCCCGCGCTGCTCGAGCTCTACCGCACGCTCTACGAATGCACCGACGGCGCCGTGACGCCCCTGGTCGGCCGGGCGCTCGAGCAGTGGGGCTACGACAGCGCATACTCGCTGCGGCCGAGCGGCGACATCACCCCCGTGCCCCGCTGGGAGGACGCGATCTCCTGGGACGGCCTCTCCCTCCACACGGTGCACCCCGTTGTGCTCGACGTCGGCGCGGCAGGCAAGGGCTACCTCGTCGACCTCGTTGCGTTCGTGCTCGTCGGCGCCGGAGTCACCGCGTTCACGATCGACGCGAGCGGCGACCTCCTGCACCGCGGCGGGCGGCCCCTGCGGGTCGCCCTCGAGCATCCGCTGGATCCCAGCAAGGCGGTCGGCGTCGCCCTCCTCGGCGACGGGGCCCTGTGCGCATCCGCCTCGAACCGTCGCGCCTGGCCGGGCGCCCACCACCTCATCGACGCGCTCACCGGGGCGCCGACCCGGCGCGTCATCGCGACCTGGGTGACCGCAAGCTCGTGCCTCGTCGCGGACGGGCTCGCGACCGCGTTATTCTTCGGGGAGCCGGAACGGCTCGCCCGCGAGTTCGATTTCGAATGGGTACGGATGCTGCAGGGCGGGTCGCTCGAGCACTCATCCGGATTCGACGGGGAGATATTCGCATGACTGTCTGGCTCGATCGCGTCACCGGGCGCGTCACGATGTACCGTCTCGTGACGCTGCTGCTGGGGATCACCGGCATCGCCGCGCTCGTGCTCTCGCTCGTCGGCGAGTTGTTCTACACGCCTCTCGAGCTGATCGCGAGCGCCGCTGTCGCCCTCGCGAGCACGGTCGTGGCCAACCGCGTCTTCGCCCTCGTCTTCCGCACGATGCCGCACCTGGAGTCGTCGATCATCACGGGGCTCCTGCTCTTCTTCCTGTTTCTGCCCTCGCTCGAGCCGGCCGAGCTCGGCACGCTCGCCATCGCCGGGGTGCTCGCGACAGCGTCCAAGTACCTGATCGCCGTGCGCGGGCGTCACATCCTCAACCCGGCTGCGGCAGGCGCGACCCTCGTCGCGGTGCTGCAGCTGCCGTCGGCCGGCTGGTGGGTCGCCACCAGCTCGCTGCTGCCGGTCACCCTCATCGGCGCGTTCCTCGTTCTCTATCGCACCCGGCGGCTCACAATGGGCATCGTCTTCGTGGCCGTGAGCGCGTCGATCCTCGTCGTGCGGCTGACCACGAGCGGGCAGAATGTCGGCGAGGCGGCGTCGACCACCTTCGCGTCGTATCCGGTCATCTTCTTCGTGGGCTTCATGCTGAGCGAGCCTCTGACCATGGCACCCCGGCGTTGGCAGCAGCTCGCGATTGCGGCGCTCGTCGGCGTGCTGTTCACGGTGCCGTTCACGATCGGCCCGGTCTTTCTGTCGTTCGAGTTCGCGCTCGTCATCGGCAATGTCCTCGCGTTCGTCGCCGGGCAGCGCCGGGCGATCCGACTCTCCTACCTCGGCAAGAGGCAGCTCACGCCGACCTCGTGGGAGTTTCGGTTTCAGCCTGAGCGGGCGGTCGCCTTCCGCGCCGGCCAGTACATGGAGCTGACCGTGCCGCATTCGCGGGCCGATGCGCGCGGCAGCCGGCGCGTCTTCAGCATCGCCTCGCCCCCCACGCACGGCGACCCCGTCACCTTCGCTCTGCGGATGGCGCAGCCGGGCAGCAGCTTCAAGCGGGCACTCCTCGACCTGAACGTCGGCGCGCGCGTGCGCGGTACCTCCGTCGGCGGCGACTTCCTGCTTCCCCGCGATGCGTCGAAGCCCGTGCTCCTCATCGCCAGCGGCATCGGGATCACCCCGTTCCTGAGCCAGCTCGGCCGCGATCGGGCGGCGGGAGTCGAGCGCGACGCCGTGCTCGTCTACACCGTGGGCACTGTCGAGGAGCTCGCGTTCCGCGACGAGCTCAGCGAGGAGCGCGTGCTGCTCCTGAGCCCGGCCCGGCCGGACGATCTTCCCGCGAGCTGGCGCTGGATCGGCGTCGGGCCGGTCTCGCGCGAGTTACTCGCAGCCGAGGTGCCCGACCTGGGCGGCCGCACCGCCTTCGTCTCCGGCTCACCCGCGTCGATCACACGCGCTCGGGCGGCGCTGCGCAGCGCCGGTGTGAGGCGTGTGCGGACGGACTATTTCACGGGGTACTGACCGGGCGCGCCTGCGCCAATTCGTCGACTCTGGGAAGTCAACCCCGCGCCGTCTGTCGGTGGTCGGGCCTAACGTGTTTTCTGCACCACCCGATCGGGCGGTAGCCCTTCTGAGAGAGTTATCAATGTCGATACTGCACGACCAATTCCTTGAAGTGATCGCGCTGGGCGACGAGGCATGGCGAGTATGCGACGGGCGAGTTGACCCCGCCGATGCAACCCGAGTTCTCGGTTTCGTCGAGCGAAGGCATGACCGCTTCGAGCTGCTCCGCATCGGTACCGCACCGACCGTCTGCGAGCACTTCGACTGCCTGGACGCAGCCCTCGAGGAGCTCAGCCGTCGCCTGAGCGACGTCGCCTCGGCGTCCGCCGCCTGACGATCGCTTTCATCATTCAGGAGTGACGGGCCAGTTGAGAGTGTCCGGCCCCGGGATTCCGGGGCCGACGCCCGTCAGAACACCCTCAACTCCTGAATAATGGCAGCAGTTAGATCAGGCCGAGCTCGGTGACGGCGGCACGCTCGTCCGCGAGTTCCGCGGCCGAGGCGTCGATACGCTCGCGGGAGAACTCGTCGATCTCGAGCCCAGGGACGATCTGCCACTCGCCACCCGCCGAGGTCACCGGGAACGAGCTGACCAGCCCCTCCGGCACTCCGTAGCTGCTGTCAGAGGGCAGCGCGGCCGAGGTCCAGTCGCCCTCGGGCGTGCCGTGCACCCAGTCCCGCACGTGATCGATCGCGGCGTTCGCGGCGGAGGCGGCCGAGGAGGAGCCGCGCGCTTCGATGATCGCGGTTCCGCGCCGGGCGACCGTCGGGATGAACTCGTTCTCGACCCACGCGTGGTCGAGTTTGGGCGCGCGGCCGTCGATGAGCGCGTGGCTCACGTCGGGGTACTGCGTCGCCGAGTGGTTGCCCCAGATCGTGACCCGCGAGATCGCCGAGACCGGGGCGCCCGTCTTTTGTGAGAGCTGCGACACGGCGCGGTTGTGGTCGAGCCTGGTCATGGCGGTGAAGCGCGACCGCGGCACATCCGGCGCGTGCGAGGCGGCGATAAGCGCATTCGTGTTCGCGGGGTTGCCGACAACGAGCACGCGGATGTCGTCGGATGCTGCGGAGTTGATCGCGCGGCCCTGCGGCCCGAAAATCGCCCCGTTCGCGGCGAGCAGGTCTGCGCGAGCCATGTCGGCGGTGCGCGGACGGGAGCCGACCAGCAGGGCCACGTTCGCTCCCTCGAAGGCGAGGCTGGCGTCGTCGAAGACGTCGACGGACTCCAGCAGCGGGAAGGCGCAGTCATCCAGCTCCATGGCGACGCCGGACGCCGCGGCGACCGCCTGCGGAACCTCGAGCAGACGGAGCCGCACGGGAGTGCCGGAGCCGAGCATCGCGCCGGACGCGATACGGAAGAGCAATGCATAGCCGATCTGCCCGGCAGCCCCCGTAACAGTCACCGTCGTCATGGCGTCAGCCCAACCGCGCGGCGAGGTTCTTGTCGAGCGTGTCGAGGAACTCCTCGGTCGTCTGCCACTTCTGCTCCGGGCCGACGAGCAACGCGAGGTCCTTCGTCATGGCGCCGGACTCGACCGTCGTGATGACGACGTCCTCGAGGGTCGCGGCGAAGTCGATCAGGGGCTCGTTGCCGTCCAGCTTTCCGCGGTGCGCGAGCCCGCGCGTCCACGCGTAGATCGACGCGATCGGGTTGGTCGAGGTGGGACGACCGGCCTGGTGCTCGCGGTAGTGACGGGTGACGGTGCCGTGCGCCGCCTCGGCCTCCACGACGCTGCCGTCAGGCACGGACAGCACCGAGGTCATCAGACCGAGCGAGCCGAAGCCCTGCGCGACGGTGTCCGACTGCACATCGCCGTCGTAGTTCTTGCATGCCCAGACGTAGCCGCCCTCCCACTTCATGGCCGAGGCGACCATGTCGTCGATGAGGCGGTGCTCGTAGGTGAGGCCGGCCGCGGCGAATTTGTCCTTGAACTCCGCCTGGAAGACCTCCTCGAAGATGTCCTTGAATCGACCGTCGTACGCCTTGAGGATCGTGTTCTTCGTCGAGAGGTATACGGGGTAGTTGCGGCTCAGTCCGTAATTGAGCGACGCGCGGGCGAAGTCGACGATCGACTCGTCGAGGTTGTACTGCACCTGCGCGACACCGTCTCCGGGCGACTGGTAGACCTCGAACTTGAGCGGCTCGGAGCCGTCGTCAGGGGTGAACTCGACGGTGAGCTTGCCCTTGCCGTGGAAGCGGAAGTCGGTGGCCTTGTACTGGTCGCCGAAGGCGTGGCGGCCGATGATGATCGGCTTGTTCCAGCCCGGCACGAGGCGCGGGATGTTCGAGATGATGATCGGCTCGCGGAAGATGACACCGCCGAGGATGTTGCGGATCGTGCCGTTCGGGCTCTTCCACATCTTCTTCAGGCCGAATTCCTCGACGCGCGCCTCGTCGGGCGTGATGGTCGCGCACTTGACCCCGACGCCGTGCTTCTGGATGGCGTGTGCCGCGTCGATCGTGACCTGGTCCTCGGTCGCGTCGCGGTGCTCGATGCCGAGGTCGTAGTACTCGAGGTCGATGTCGAGATAGGGGTGGATGAGCGTGTCTTTGATCGCCGTCCAGATGATGCGTGTCATCTCGTCGCCGTCGAGCTCGACGACCGTACCTTCAACTTTGATCTTCGACAAAAACGCGTCTCCCTGAGTCTGTTGTTCCGTCATGCAATGGGCCGCTGGCCAGCTTACCGGACAGCGCAACTATCTCGACATCGAGATAGTTGCGCGGGCGTGGGGTTCGCAAGCGCAACGTCATCCGGGCAACATTCACTACCCCCCGTTCACCCGCCCCCACTACCCTGTGAGCATGGGTGAGCTGAAACTGGAAGAACTGTCCGCGAAAAACGCCGTCGCGGCGAACAACCTGTCCCTCAAGCCCGGGCAGGAACAGTTCATCGCCCCCGTGTCGTACGCGATGGCCGGACCGTTCCTCGATCCGAACACCGGATGGTCGCGGGTGGTGACCGACGAGGACGACGGAGTCGTCGGGTTCATCATGGCGAACTTCGACCCGGAGGCGCTCGAAGACGAGTTCCGCAGCTGCATCTGGAGGATGAACGTCGACGCGGACGCGCAGGGGAAAGGTGCCGGGCGGTTCGTCGTCGAAGCGACAGCCGACGAGGCGCGCAAGCGCGGCTTCGATCGCCTCACCGTGCTGTGGGAGCCCGGCGACGACAGCCCGGAGGATTTCTTCCTGCGCGTGGGCTTCGTGGTCGTGGGCGAGACGCCCTACGGCGAGAAGATCGGCGCGCTCACGCTGTAGTGATGATCGCCGACGATTTTGTGTCGCGCGTGGTCGAGGTCGTCGAGTCGATCCCACCGGGACGCGTCATGACCTACGGCGATGTCGCCGCTGCGATCGGGTCGCGTGCCGCACGCGCAGTCGGCTCCGTGATGGCACACTACGGCTCCGAGCTGCCGTGGTGGCGGGTCATCCGGGCATCCGGGCATCCGGCGCTCGACCACGAGGCCGCAGCCCTCGAGCACTTCCGCGCTGAGGGAACTCCGCTCGCCCGCGCGGGCTCCGGCAGCTATCGGGTGCGGCTCGACCTCGCCCGGTACACGCCCGGGTAGGCGGGGCGAGTCAGCACTCGACGACGTTCACGGCGAGTCCGGCCCGCGAGGTCTCCTTGTAGTTCTCCGACATGTCCCGGCCCGTCTGCCGCATGGTCTCGATGACGGTGTCGAGCGACACCAGGTGGGTTCCGTCGCCCATGAGCGCGAGGCGGGATGCCGAGACCGCGGTCGCGGCGGCGATCGCATTCCGCTCGATGCAGGGCACCTGCACGAACCCGCCGATCGGGTCGCAGGTGAGGCCGAGGTGGTGCTCCATGGCCACCTCTGCTGCGTTCTCGACCTGGGCGGGGGTGCCGCCGAGGTGCGCCGTGATCCCCGCGGCGGCCATCGAGCAGGCGGATCCGACCTCGCCCTGGCAGCCCGCCTCGGCGCCCGAGATCGACGCGTTCATTTTGCACAGCGATCCGATGGCACCCGCCGTGAGCAGGTAGCGGCGGGACTGCTCCGGGGTCACCATCCCCCTCATTTTCATGGCGTAGTAGCCGACGGCGGGGATGATGCCCGCTGCACCGTTCGTCGGCGCCGTGACGACGCGAGCCCCAGCGGCATTCTGTTCGTTGACGGCGATGGCATAGCACTGCAGCCACTCCACCGCGGTGTCGGTGTCGCCATTCGACTCCCGCTCACGGAGGTGCTCGGCGATGCCCGCGGACCGGCGCGGCACTCGCAGCCAGCCTGGCAGCACACCCTCGGTGGCCATACCGGCCTCGACGCACTCCCGCATCGCATGCCACACGGCATCCAGCCTGGCGTTGACCTCGTCCTCCGTAGCGATCGCGAGCTCGTTGGCGAGCGCTATATCGGCGATCTCGAGCCCGCTCTCGGTGCAGTATGCGAGCAGCTCGGCCGCCGTGCGGTACGGGTAGGGCCCGGGCTCTGGTTCCGGCGCGGGGGCGCTACCGTCGCGCTCGATGAATCCGCCGCCGACCGAGTAGTAGAGCGCGTCGTGCAGCACAAGGCCCGCCGCGTCGAGCGCCTCGAACCGGATGCCGTTGGGATGCGCCGGCATCCGGGTGAACGGTTCGTAGCGCATGTCTGTCGCGGCGAGCGCGATGGCGGGGCCGCCGAGCAGCGCGATACCGCCGGCCGCGAGCGCCTCGTCCCACGCGCGTGCGACGAGGGCGGGATCGATCGTCGCCGGGTCCTCCCCCCTGAGGCCAGCGGCGAGCGCTCCGAGGGTTCCGTGGCCGACACCCGTCGCGGCGATCGATCCGTAGAGCGTCATCCGGAGTCCGGATGTCTGCGGCAGCAGGTCCCCTGACTCCAACTCGCGGGCGAATGCGGTCGCGGCCCGCATGGGGCCGACGGTGTGTGAACTCGACGGTCCGATGCCGATCGAGAACAGGTCGAGCGCCGAGACCCGGTGCACTAGAGCACGTCCGTTCGATGCTCGGACCAGCGGTAGCCGGCATCCTGACCCAGTGGCTTAATCATCTTGTCGGACTCCCTCGTCCCAGACAGGCTAACCCGGCGGGCGCCTGACCCTCGGGTCGGCCCGTGCAAGAAGTGGGACTTTAGGCCGATGACTGACCCTCGGGTGCCGGATTGACTGGGCCCACCCAACCGGAAGGTCCCGATCCACGTGCGCACTCTCCTGATGGCCCCCGCCTTCGCCGCGGCCCTTCTCGCCCTCAGCGGATGCACGATTGTCGAGCAGTTCCTGCCATCGCAGACCGAATCGCGCTTCCAGGACTTCACGGCCTTCCAGGGCGGCGCCGGAGAGGAGTTCACCTCGCTTGCGTGGGTGCCATCGGATTCGATCCTCCTGGCCACGAAGGATTCCGACCACGACCAGCGGCGGATGCTGAAGTTCGAGAGCGAGACGGGGGTGACCGACGCGGGCTGCGTGCCCGGCCTACTCGCCGGGGAGGCACCGTTCGAGACGGTCTGGTGGCCATCGGGTGAAGCACTGACCGGAGTCATCTGCGACGGAACGTGGCGGGTGTTCGCGGTCGCCGACACCTGGTACGCCTGGACGCAGTGACCGATCGGGCGCAGCCGGGCGGGAGCGTCCGGCTGCGCCCACCGGCGAGGGTCAGACGAGCGAGTCCCGCCAGGCCGCGTGCAGCTGCGAGAAACGACCGGTGCCGGCGATCAGGTCGCGCGGCGTGCCGTCCTCGACGATGCGGCCGTGCTCCATCACCAGAACGCGGTCGGCGATCGCGACCGTCGACAGGCGGTGCGCGATGATGACCGCCGTGCGGTCGGCGAGCAGGGTCGTGAGGCCCTCCTGCACGAGCCGTTCGCTCGGGATGTCGAGCGACGCGGTCGCCTCGTCGAGGATCAGCACTACAGGATCCGCGAGGAACGCCCGCGCGAACGAGATCAGCTGCCGCTGCCCGGCGGACACCCGCCCGCCCCGCTTGTTCACGTCGGTCTCGTAGCCGTCGGGCAGCGCCTCGATGAACTCGTGCGCCCCCACCGCCTTCGCGGCCGCGACGATCTCCTCCCGCGTCGCCTCTGGCTTGCCGAGCGCGATGTTCTCGCTCACCGAGCCGGAGAACAGGTACGCCTCCTGGGTGACCATCACGATCGCGCGACGGAGGTCCTTCGGGTGCAGCATCCGCAGGTCGAGCCCGTCAAGCGACACCGCGCCCGTTGTCGGGTCGTAGAAGCGCGAGAGGAGCTTCGCGAGGGTCGACTTGCCCGCCCCGGTCGAGCCGACGAGGGCGACGACCTGCCCGGCCGGCAGCTCGAGGTCGAACTCGGGCAGTACGACGCTGCCCTCCTTGTAGGCGAACTCCACACCGTCGAAGCGCACGCGACCCTTGGCCCGCCAGAGGTCTACGGGTCGGGTCGGGTCGGCCACACTCGGGGTCTCCTCGAGCACACCGGAGATCTTCTCGAGCGCCGCGGCGGCGGACTGGTACGAGTTGTAGAACATCGCCATCTCCTGCGCCGGGGCAAAGAACTGCCGGGTGTAAAGTAGCGCGGCGAGCAGCACACCGATGTCGAGTCCCCCGTCGGCGACGCGAAGGCCGCCGGCGAGCAGCACGATCCCGAGGGCGACGTTGCCGATGAGCACGAGTCCCGGATCGAACACCCCGAACAGTTGGATGACGCGGGCATTGCGCTCCCGGTACCCCTCGACGAGTCCGGCGAACTCCTCCTCGTTGCGCTTTTCTGTGCGGAACGCCTTGACCGCGCGAATGCCGGTCATCGTCTCGACGAAGTGCACAATGAGGCGCGCCGAGGCGACCCTCGTCTGCCGGAAGACCCGCTGCGACTGCACCTGGAACCAGCGGGCGAGAAATGCGAGAGGAACGAGGAAAACGACCAGCACGACGCCGCTCACCCAGTCGATCGAGAACAGGGCGGCCGCGATGAAGATCATGTACAGCGCTCCCTGCACGAGCTGGCTGAGCCCCGAGTCGAGCAGTTCCCTGATCGCGTCGAGGTCACTCGTCTGGCGCGCGATGATCTTGCCGGAGGTGTAACTCTCGTGGAACTCGAGGCTGAGCTTCTGGGTGTGCAGGAAGACCCGCTTGCGCAGGTCGATGAGGATCGCCTGGCTGACCCGCGCGGCGAGCACGGTGTACCAGGCGATAAGCGCCGCGCCGATGACGCCGGTCAGCAGGTAGGCGGCGACGACAAGCACGAGAGGAGTCGCATTGCCCTCGAGCAGAGCCGGAAGGCCGTGATCGATGCCGATCGCGATGAGCGCGGGACCCGCAACCTGCGCGATCGTGCTCACCACAACGACGGCCATGGTGAGCACGAGCCTCGCCCTGACCGGGTTGAGCAGCGATCCGAGAAGCCGGATCGACCGGCGGCGGATGTGGCGGCTCTCCGCTGCGGAGAAGTCTCCGCGCTCCTCGCCGTTCACTCCGACGACGCTCATGCGTTCGCCTCCTTCAGTTCGCGTGCCTGTTCGTCTTCGAGACTCGAGATCACGAAGCGGTAGTGGTCGTTGGTGGCGAGCAGCTCGGAGTGCCGCCCAATCGCGGTCACCCGCCCACGCTCGAGCAGGGCCACGCGGTCGGCGAGCATGACCGTCGACGGCCGGTGGGCCACAATGAGGGCCGTCGTCGACGCGAGCACCCGTCGCAGCGCCGCCTCGACGAGCGCCTCGGTGTCGACGTCGAGCGCCGAGAGCGGATCGTCGAGCACGAGCACCCGCGGAGTCGCGGCGACGGCGCGCGCGAGGGCGAGCCGCTGCCGCTGCCCGCCGGACAGGCTCATCCCCTCCTCGCCGACCATGGTGTCGATGCCGTCGGGCAGGTCGTAGACGAAGCCCGCCTGCGCGATCTCGAGCGCGTCGGCGAGCTCGGCATCCGTGCCCTCCGGCCGCCCCAACAGCACGTTGTCGCGCACGGTCGCGGAGAACAGCGTCGCGTCTTCGAAGGCCATCGCAATGTGGCGGCGCAGTTCGGTGCGCCCGAGGTCGCGGATGTCGACGCCGTCGAGGATGATCCGCCCGGAGGTCACGTCGTACAGTCGGGTGGTGAGCGCCGTCATCGTCGACTTGCCAGATCCGGTGAGACCCACCAGCGCCATCGTCTCCCCCGGCTCGAGCTCGAGGTCGATGCCGTCGAGCAGGTCGGCGTACTGGGCGGGCGAGTCCGGGTAGCGGAAGTGCACGTCGGCGAAGACGAGGCGGCCCTCTGGCGAGGCGATCGTCGCCGGATCCTCGGGGTCGGTGATGGTGTTGATCTCGTCCATGACCTCGAAGAATCGGTCGGCTGCGGTGCGTGCGTCGAAGGTCATCGACAGCAGGTAGCCGATCGACTCCACTGGCCAGCGCAGCACGGTCGCGGTCGCGAAGAACGCGACGAGGTCGCCCGCGGTGAGCTGTCCGTCGGCGGCGAGCCAGACCCCGCCGAGCAGCGAGAGGGCGAAGGTGACGTCGGGAACGAGCAGGAGCCACAGCCAGATGCCCGCAATCGCTCTGGCTTTCTCGATCTCGGTGCCCCGCAGGTCCTCGGCCTGGGAGGAGAAGTTCTTAAGCGCGTGCGATCCGCGCCCGAACGCCTTGAGCACGCGGATGCCGTGCACCGACTCCTCGACGGCCGTCGCGAGGTCGCCGGACTGGTCCTGGCTGCGCCGGGACACGATCGAGTACTTCTTCTCGAACACGTAGCCGTAGACCCAGAGCGGGATCGAGCAGACTGCGAAAAGCAAGCCCAGCATCCAGTTGATGGAGATCAGGAACACGAGGCCGATGAGGATCGTCAGCACGTTGACGACGAGCAACACCAGGCCGAACGAGACCCAGCGGCGGATGAGGTTCAGGTCGCTGATGGCCCGCGAGAGCAGCTGGCCGCTTGGCCAGCGGTCGTGGAAGCTCACCGGGAGATCCTGCAGCTGCGCGTAGAAGCTGTTGCGCATGCCGGCCTCGACGTGGGTTCCCGGCTGCAGCACGAACCAGCGGCGCAGCCAGATCATCGCGGCCTCGAGCACGCCGAGGGCGAGGACAATCGCAACGGGCCACCAGATCTGGCTGGAGTCCCCGTCCTGCAGTGGTCCGTCGACGAGGGATCCCAGCACCTGCGGGATCGTCAGGGCGACGAGCGCCGCAATCATCGCGGCCCCCATTCCGAGGTAGATGCGCGGAAGCGCGCTCTTCGCATACGGGTGGAGCCTCGCGATGGAGGCGAATGTCGTGGCTTTCTTGGGTGGCCCTGGCAGGGTAGACACAGTGGTTCCTAGCGTCATCGGCCCCGGGATCGCCGGGGATTCGAAGTGGTGCGGTGTGAGGGAGGTGCGTGCGGGGCGGACGGTCGGTCCGGCTGGCGCACGTGCCGCGGGAGGCGGCTAGAGCGAACGGCTGGCCACGTTAGAGGCCGGTGCGTCGACGCGCGGCGGAAGGCACGATGGGTGCGGTGGCGTGTGCGATGCTCGTCATGGCGTCCTCCTGGTCACGTATATTCTTCCGTTGGCCACCAGTCACGCGTCACTCCCGGGCAGCCCTCCAGAGTATTCCTCCGGAAGGGCGCAGCGCAACTCTTTTCTGGGCCTTCCGGGGCGCGGCGTTGTCGCCGTCAGCGGATCCGCACCGACAGGCAGGTGACACAGCCCTCGAGCTTCTCGAATTCGCTGATGTCGACCGTGACGACGCGGTAGCCCATCTCGGCGAACAGCACGGCGGTCAGGGGGGCGGAGGCCGCCATCAGCACGGCATCCGGCGCCAGCACGATCACGGCCGCCCCCGTCTCCTCAGGCACCTCGAGGAAGCGGTCGAAGAGTTCCGGATGCTCGACGAGCGGGGCGTGCCCGATGACGGTGCCGTCCGGCAGCGCAGTGACGGCGCTCTTGAGGTGCAGCACGCGGGTGACCGGAACCGTGACGAGATCGAATCCCTCGTCGGCGGCGATGGCCGTGAGCTGGCGGATGCCCTCGGCGTTCGTCCTGCCGCCGCGACCGACGTAGACAGTGGCGCCGATCTTGAGAACATCGCCGCCATCGAGGGTGCCCGGGAGATCGATCCGGCGCTCAACGAGTCCGAGACCCGCGATGACTGCCTCGACGCCTGCGATCTCGGCGCGCCGGGAGAGCGCACCGGGGCTGGTGAGCACGGCGACCCGGCCGAGTATGACCACGGCATCCTCGACGAAGACGGAGTCCGCGAGGGTGTCGTCGGCAGCCACCTCGATGATCTCGAAGTCGGCCTGTGCGAGCGCATCCACGTAGCCGCGCCACTGCTCCGCCGCGAGGGCGACGTCGACCGGGGTGCGCACGACGTGGGTGACCTCACCGCGCGCGAGAGTGGCGGCAGGAGGACGAACGAGCGCACGAGGCGAGGGAGCGGCGACATTCGGCGACATGCTGCGACACTACCCACCCGGCGGCACTTCGGGAGGAGTGCAACGAATATCGTCGCATTCTTCGCGTTTCACAGCTGTTTTGACTAGTTTTGACCCATGCACACGACGGTATTCGAGAGAAATGCGCCGAGCGCAGCCGCGATCGACCATTCCCTCGCCGGGGTGCGGCGTTCACCGTTCTGGCTCGAGGATGCCGCGGCCGCCACGTACCCGCGCCTCACCGGTGGGCTCGAGTGCGACCTCGCTGTCGTCGGCGCGGGCTATTGCGGGCTGTGGACCGCGATCAAGGCCAAACGGGCCGACCCGTCGCGCCGCGTGGTCGTGCTCGAGGCGAAGACCGTCGGCTGGGCGGCATCCGGTCGCAACGGCGGCTTCGTCGAGGCGAGCCTGACCCATGGCGAGGACAACGGCGTCGCCCGGTTTCCCGCCGAGATCGACCGGCTGAATGAGCTGGGGTTGGTGAACCTCGACACGATCGAGGCGACCGTCGCAGAGCTCGGCATCGACTGCGACTGGGAACGCAACGGCGCGATCGACCTCGCCGTGGAGCCGTACCAGCTCGAGGCGCTGCGGGAGTGGGAGCTCACTCCAGGCCAGGTCTTCCTCGGCGCGTCCGAACTCGCGCGGGAGGTCAGCTCCCCCACCTATCTGGGCGGCGTGTGGAACACCCGCAGCTCAGCGCTCGTGCATCCCGGCAAGCTCGCCGCCGAGCTCGCGCGGGTCGCGTCGGAACTCGGCGTGGAGATCTTCGAGCACAGCAAGGTCGACGCCGTGGTCACCCGCGACTCTGCGCGGGTGATCCTGCCGACACGCACCGGCTCGGTTTTCGCGAGCTCGGTGGCCCTCGCCACGAATGTGTTTCCGTCGCTGCTGCGCCGCAACCGGCTGCAGACCGTTCCCGTCTACGACTACGTGCTCATCACCGAGCCGCTCTCCGCGGAGCAGCTTGTGTCGATCGGCTGGTCGAACAGGCAGGGGCTCGGCGACGGCGCCAACCAGTTCCACTACTACCGGCTGAGCGCCGACAACCGCATCCTGTTCGGCGGGTACGACGCGATCAACCACTTCGGGCAGCGGGTCGACCCGCGCTACGAGAACCGGCCCGAGTCATACCGCCGGCTCGCGAGCCACTTCCTGACGACGTTCCCGCAGCTGGCCGGCATCCGCTTCTCGCACCGCTGGGCCGGACCTATCGATACGAGCACGCGATTCTGCGCGTTCTTCGGCACCGCCCGGCAGGGCCGGGTCGCCTACGCCGCCGGCTTCACCGGGCTCGGCGTGGCGAGCACCCACTTCGCCGCCGACGTCATGCTCGACCTGCTGTCGGGCGTTCCGAGCGAGCTGACCGAGCTCGAGATGGTGCGCTCCCGCCCGCTGCCGTTCCCGCCAGAGCCGGCCGCGTCGATCGGCATCCAGCTGACCCGATGGTCGCTCGACCGCGCGGACCACAACTATGGCCGCCGCAACCTGATGCTGCGCGGACTGGACGCGGTGGGCCTCGGCTTCGACTCGTGAGCGATGGGCGGCTCGCCGCACCCGCCTCGCACCGCAGCAGCGCACCGCACCGCACCGCAGCGCACCGCACCACACCCACTCAACTTAGGAGAATTCGCGACTCGCCGTCCCGCGCCGATCTGAAACACGGCGTGTCGGCACAAACTCCTGCGGTACAGGCGGGGAAACCGGATGCCGGAGTCCATGACCCAGCGCCGTCACGAAACGGCCGCCCAAGCTCCTTCGGTACGGCAGCCGAAACCAGAAGCGTCAGCTCCCACCGGACCGCCTGACCACGACACCAGATCGCCACCGGGCCGAGAACCTCTAGTGGTAGAAGTGGCGCTCTCCCGTGGAGTACATGGTCACGCCGGCCTTCTTCGCGGCGTCGATGACCTCCTCGTCGCGCACCGAGCCGCCGGGCTGCGCTATCGCCTTCACCCCGGCCTCGAGCAGGATCTCGAGTCCATCGGCGAAGGGGAAGAATGCGTCGGATGCCGCGACGCTGCCCACCGCGCGCGCGCCCGCGCGGCGCACGGCAAGCTGGCAGGAGTCGACCCGATTGACCTGTCCCATACCGACCCCGACCGATGCGCCGCCGGTGGCGAGCAGGATCGCGTTCGACTTGACGGCGCGCACCGCCCGCCAGGCGAACTCGAGGTCGGCACGGGTGGCGGCATCCGCCTCGGCGCCAGCGACGAGTTGCCAGCCGGCGGACGAGAAGTCGTCGAAGACGTCGGGGTCCTGCACGAGCAGCCCGCCGGAGATCTGGCGGAACTCCCGCTCGTCGCGACGGTAGCCGTCGGGCAGCTGCAGCAGCCGGAGGTTCTTCTTCGACGCGAGCACCTCGAGGGCGGCCGGCTCGAAGCCGGGCGCGATGACGACCTCGGTGAAGATGTCGCGCACCTGCTCCGCCATCGCGAGCGTCACGATGCGGTTGGCCGCGATGACGCCGCCGAACGCCGAGACCGGGTCGCACTCGTGGGCGCGGATGTGCGCGGCGGCGATCGAGCCGCTCGAGCCGCCCGCAACAGCGATCCCGCACGGCTGGGCGTGCTTGATGATCGCGACGGCCGGCTCCGAGAAGTCGTACGCGGCGCGCACCGCCCCGTCGGCGTCGACGTAGTTGTTGTACGACATCTCCTTACCCTGCAGCTGGGTCGCCTGGGCGACGCCGGGCCACTCCCGCGTGTACAGCGCGGCGGCCTGGTGCGCGTTCTCGCCGTAGCGCAGCACCTGCTTCAGTTCGTAGGTCGCCGAGACGGATGCGGGGAACGCGGCGTCCGTCACGGGGTGCGCCGCACGGATGCCGATGTTCGCGGCGAAGAACTCGGAAACCGCGGTGTCGTAGGCGGAGGTGTGGGCGAATGCCTCGCCGGCGAGACGCTGGCGCTGCGCGAGGGTCGTGCCACCGAGAGTCACGGCCTTGATGATCTGCGGGTAGCCCGCAGGCGAGACCGCGATCGCGACGTTGGCGTGGTTCTTCGCCGAGGCGCGCACCATCGCGGGGCCGCCGATGTCGATCTGCTCGACCGCGGCATCGCCCGTGACGCCGGAGGCAACTGTCTCCACGAACGGGTAGAGGTTGACGACGACGAGCTCGAACGGATGGATGCCGAGCTCGGCGAGCTCCGCCTCGTGGCTCGCGAGACGCAGGTCGGCGAGGATTCCGGCGTGGATCGAGGGGTGCAGCGTCTTCACCCGCCCGTCGAGGGACTCGGGGAACCCTGTAACCTGGCCGACCTCGGTGACCGGGTGTCCGGCATCCGCGATCGTCTTCGCGGTCGACCCCGTCGACACGATTTCGACACCGGCGGCGGCGAGGGCGGCGGCGAGCTCGAGCAAGCCGGTCTTGTCGCTCACCGAGATGAGCGCGCGGGTGATCGGGATCGCGTCGCGTTCCCGGTAGTCGGACGGGGCGTGGCTGGGGGCACTCATGAGTGGGATAGCTCCTCGAGGTTGACGGTTCCGTTGGCGATGTCCAGCACGGCCTGCACGAGCAGCTCGCGTTCAACGAGTTTGATGCGGTCGTGGAGAGTCTGTTCGGTGTCGTCCGGCACGATCGGAACGCGCCGCTGCGCGATGATCGGCCCGCTGTCGACGCCGTTGTCGACGACGATGACGCTCGCGCCGGTCTCGGCGACACCGGCCGCGATGGCGTCACGCACGCCGTGCGCACCCGGGAACTCCGGGAGGTAGGCCGGATGCGTGTTGATCAGCCGGGGCGCGAACGCCGCGACGACGCGGGGCGGGAGCAGACGCATGAACCCGCTAAGGATCACGAGGTCGGGGTTCCAGAACTGCACCTGCTCGAGCAGCTCATCGCCCCACGCGTCGCGGTCCGAATAGCTCGTGAAGGGCACGGTGAACGATGGAATTCCGAACACCTCGGCATGCTCGAGACCGTCGGCCAGGCGGTCGGCTCCGATCGCCAGGACCCGGGCCGGGTACTCGGCATCTTCGGCCGCTTCGAGGAGGGAGCGGAGGTTGGATCCCGCGCCGGAGATCAGAACAACCAGTGACAGCACGCTCCCAGCCTATCGACACCGGCGGGTGCGGCCTGTACCGGCTGTCGAATACATGTGTCGCTAGGGGGTCGGCCGCACGATCGCGATCTCCTCGGTGACCGCGTCCGGCTCGACTGCGGCGGGCTTCGGACCGGCTGGGTCGGGGCCGGCTGCATCGGGTTTCTCCTCGGCGGAGTCGTGCAGCGGGGAGTGCGGCTCTGGCGTCTGGGCGGCATCCGGGCCGGCAGCCTCTGACGCGGCCGAGTCCCGCTCGGCCGGGTCAGGATCTCCGGCATCCGGACGCACGCTGTCCTTGTCCTCCGGCCAGTCGCTCCAGCGCGGTGGCCGCGCAGCCACATCGCCTCCCCGCAGGCTGCCCACGAGCAGCGCGATCGCGGCTGGCACCCCGATCTCGAGGGCGGCGAACCCGCCGACCTGAAGCCACGACGCGCCGACATCCGCGGGCCGGCCGGGGCCCGCTGCGCCCGCCGATACCCACGCGAGCGCTCCGAGCAGGGCGCCGCCCGCGATGCCCATGCCGAGGCCTGTGCCGATGAGCCAGACGTGCGAGCTGAGGCCCGCGCGCACAAGGCGCGGGCGGAGCGCGATGGCCGCGAGGAATCCGGCGAGAACGGGAACGAGGAGGCCGACGAAACCGTAGGCGATTTCTCCGGTGGGGAGCGCGCCGAGCACCGGAACCGCGGGCACCGGGCCGAGTACGGTTCCGAGTGGACTCACCGTCGAGCCTGTGCCGATAGCGAATCCGGGGCCGATGAACCAGCTGGCCGCCCAGATGACGAGGTTGGGAAGAAGGGCAAGCTGGGCGACGGTGAGGGCAGCGCCGCCGAGCACCCCGGACTGCACGCCCTCGAAGAGGGCGATGATCTGCCCGTAGTTGACCGCGACGAGGGCGGCGACCGCCAAGGCCGACGCGGCCATGATGATGCCGGATGCCGCGGCTCCCCCGGTCAGGGCGAGCATGACGGCAGGCCTGAGCCGCCCCTGCCGTTCGTCGATCCAGGCCAGAACGCGCGGGGGCGTCACACGTGTCGCAGAGGGGCGGTCGCGGCGGCGGCTCACCTCGGATCCGACGGCGATTCCGAGGGCGAAGACGAGCGTGGGGAAGACAGCTCCCTGCGTGATCGACGGGGTCGCAGCCGGGTGCAGCGCGGTGAGGGTGACCCCGAGGCTCAACACGGCGAACGCGAGGATCGCAACGATGTGTCCGACGTGGCGGTGCTCGGTCTCGCCGATTCGGCGTCCGGCCCGTACAGCGAGCAGCAGGGTGATCAGGGCGAAGCCGAGCGGCGCGATGGTGAGCACGATTTCCTCGCCGGCCCCGGGTAAGCCGGTGGAGGCGGCGATGAGCGGATCGAGCACAAAGGCAATGTCAGCGCCGTGGCCGAGCAGCCAGACATCGACCGCGCCGCGCCAGAAGACGACGTAGTCGATCTGCAGCCCGTATTGGAACGCCCACATGAGAGTGAGGGGCACGAGCGGGATCCCGATGCCGACACCGACGACGAGCAGCGCCTCGAGGGCGGCGAACAGGGCGGTGAGCGGACGATTCATCGCCTGCGACCCTACCCTTGCAATGCGCCGACTCCGGGTCGGCTCGCTCGGAATCGGCACAATTCCGCCCAGCGCGCCCAGCGCACCCAGCTCACCCATCGCACCCATCGCACCCAGCTCACCCAGCTCACCCAGCTCACCCAGCTCACCCAGCTCACCCAGCTCACCCAGCTCACGATCCACCTTGAGCGAGCCGCCCACTTGTGTCGGGTCCACGGCACATAAGGCAACATAAGCGGGCAGCTCACGCCCGCCACACCGCCCCCCACCCGCGAATCGCCCACATTTGTCGGGTCCACGGCACATAAGGCGACATAAGCAGGCAGCTCGCGGAACAGAGAGCGCAAGCAGAGCCCAGCGCCAGCGCATCCCGCGGGCTACACAGCGACAGCCCCCCGCAACGCAAGAAGGGGCCGGCGTGACGCCGACCCCTCCGTGTACTGCTGCGCTGCTACAGGCTCGCGAAGACCTCACGCATGATCGATGCGGTCTCAGAGGGCGTCTTTCCGACGCGCACTCCGGCAGCCTCGAGGGCCTCCTTCTTGCCCTGCGCCGTGCCGGCACCGTCGGAGACGATCGCCCCGGCATGCCCCATGGTCTTGCCCTCCGGCGCGGTGAAGCCGGCGACGTAGGCGACGACAGGCTTGGTCACGTTGGCCTGGATGAACTCCGCCGCACGCTCCTCGGCGTCGCCACCGATCTCGCCGATCATGACGATCGCCTTGGTGTCGGGGTCGGCCTCGAACGCCGCGAGGGCGTCGATGTGAGTGGTGCCGATGATCGGGTCTCCGCCGATCCCGATGCCGGTCGAGAAGCCGAGGTCGCGCAGCTCGAACATCATCTGGTACGTCAGGGTGCCCGACTTGGAGACGAGTCCGATCGGGCCCGGTCCGGTGATCGTCGACGGGATAATGCCCGCGTTGGATTTTCCGGGGCTGATGATGCCGGGGCAGTTCGGCCCGATGATGCGGGTGGTGTTGCCGTTCGCCTTGGCGTGCGCCCAGAACTCAGCAGAGTCGTGGATCGGGATGCCCTCGGTGATGACGATCGCGAGCTCGATTCTCGCGTCGACCGCCTCGATGACGGCGCCCTTCGCGAAGGCCGGCGGCACGAAAATGACCGACACGTTCGCGCCGGTCGAGGCCATCGCCTCGGCGACGGAGCCGAAGATGGGCAGCTCGTGCCCGCCGATCGACACCGTGGTGCCCGCCTTGCGCGGGTTCACCCCGCCGACGATGTTGGAGCCGGATTCGAGCATCCGTCCGGCGTGCTTGGTGCCCTCCGAGCCGGTGAGGCCCTGAACGATGATCTTGGAGTTCTCGTCGAGAAAAATCGACATGCTGTTCCCTATTCCTTCGGTTCGACGGCTGCGCTCAGCGAGCGGCGTAAGCGAGCTCGGCGGCCTTGTCGGCAGCTTCGTCCATGGTGTCCACGACGGTCACGAGCGGGTGCCCGGCGTCAGCGAGGATCTGGCGGCCTTCGACGACGTTGTTGCCGTCGAGGCGCACGACGAGCGGCTTGGTGGCCGCGTCGCCGAGTACGGCGAGGGCGCCGACGATTCCGTTCGCGACGGCGTCACACGAGGTGATCCCGCCGAAGACGTTGACGAAGACGCTCTTAACCTGCTCATCACCGAGGATGACGTCGAGGCCCGCGGCCATGACCTCGGCGGATGCTCCGCCGCCGATATCGAGGAAGTTGGCCGGCTTGACGTGGCCGTGCTTCTCGCCGGCGTAGCTCACGACGTCGAGGGTCGACATGACCAGTCCTGCGCCGTTGCCGATGATACCGACCTCACCGTCGAGCTTCACATAGTTGAGGTTCGCCTTCTTGGCCTTCGCCTCCAGCGGGTCCTCGGATGCGGTGTCGACTAGCGCCGAGTGGCCTTCGTGGCGGAACTCGGCGTTCTCGTCGAGGGTGACCTTGCCGTCGAGCGCGACGATGTCGCCCTCCTCGGTGAGCACGAGCGGGTTGACCTCGACGAGCGTGGCGTCCTCGCCGACGAAGACCTCGTAGAGCTTCACGATGACGGGGGCGATCTTCGGCACCAGCTCTGCCGGGAAGCTCGCCGCTGTCGCGATCTCGGTCGCCTTCGCGAGGTCGATGCCCGCGATGGGGTCGACCTCGACCTTGGCGAGGGCCTCGGGGCGCTCGACCGCGAGGATCTCGATCTCGACACCGCCCTCGTAGCTTGCGAGCGACAGGAACGAGCGGTTCGCCCGGTCGAGCAGCACCGAGAAGTAGAACTCCTGCGCGATGCGTGCTCCGGCGGCGACCATCACGCGATGCACGACGTGGCCCTTGATGTCGAGCCCGAAGATCGCCTTGGACGCTTCTTCGGCATCCTGCGGGTTGTGGGCGACCTTGACGCCGCCGGCCTTGCCGCGCCCGCCTACCTTCACCTGCGCCTTGACGACGACGGTGCCACCGAGCTTGTCGGCCGCCGCACGTACTTCTTCGGGGCTGTCGGCAATGATGCCTGCCAGCACGGGAACGCCATAGGACTCGAATACGTCCCTGGCCTGGTACTCGAAAAGATCCACGCTGTTTGTCCAATCCGCGGGTCGGTAATAACGAATGTGCCACCGTCCGGACGTCGCAATACCTTGACGTCGAGATACTTGGGCCCTTGGAACTCTACTCTCCTCGCCGCGACCCCCTTGGTTTTTGCCGCCACGCGGCACACAGCGGCATCGGCTACCGTGTCAGCCATGCAAGCGGAGCGAGAGGAGCGAGGGCTCGCCGACATCGGAGCCGAAGCCGTGCTGATCGCGGGCGGGGGGCGCGCGATCCTGCTTCAGCTGGCCAACCCCGCGATCGGGCACGCAATTGCCCGGCACAGCAATTTCGCCGATGGTCCCATCGATCGCCTTCGTCACACGCTCGGCTACGTGTACGCCATCGTCGACGGATCCCCCGCCCAGGTGGCCGCGGTGCGGGAGCGGGTCAATCGCCGGCACGCGCCGGTGAAGTCGTCACCCGGCGCCGCGCCGCCCTATGACGCGACGGATGCCGCGTTGCAGCTCTGGGTCGCCGCAACCCTCTACGACACCGCCATGCTTGTGCACGAGCGACTGATTGGAACACTGTCCGACGCCGACCTCGACCGGGTCTACGCCGACTACGCGGCCATCGGAACGTCGCTGCAGGTTCCGCCGGAGCTGTGGCCTGTCGACCGTGCCGCGTTCTCTGAGTATTGGCGATCACAGCTATCCGGTCTACGCGTCGACGCCACGACCCGCGGTGTCGCCGAGGCGCTACTCTACCCGCGAACCGGGCCCCTCTGGCTTCGCCTGGCAATGCCCCTTGCGCGACTGGTGACGGCGGGGCTGCTGCCCGCCAGCATCCGCACACAGTTTCGCTTCGCGTGGGGTCCGCGTCGGGAGCGGCGCTTCGAGCTCGCAATTGCGGCAATCCGCGCGGTCAACCGCGTGCTGCCGAGCCGGCTGCGCCGGTGGCCGAAGAACGCACTACTGCGCGAGATCGGCTGAGCGGACCCGGGCAGGCTGCTCGAGCGGCAGCGTCATGCTGAAGTTCGTGCCGACACCCTCTTCGCTCCGCACGCTCATCTGGCCACCGTGGGCGGTCACGATCGCCTTGGTGATCGTGAGTCCGAGTCCCACGCCGGGCACGGCATTGCGGGTCGCGGTCGAGGCGCGGAAGAAGCGGGAGAACAGCTGGTCGATTTCGGATTCGGGGATGCCCATGCCGGTGTCGCTGACGGTGACGATGACCTTGTGCGCCTCGCCGTGCAGCGAGACGGTCACGGTGCCTCCGGCGGGGGTGAACTTGATCGCGTTCGAGATGAGGTTGTCGCAGGCCTGGCCGAGCCTCACCGAATCGCCGCGCACCATGCCGCCATCGACGATCTCGACGACGAGCGTGACGCCGGCGCGCACGGCGGCGGGCCGCGCCGAGTCCACCGCCGCCGACACGATCGGCGACATCGATTGCACGTGCTGCTCGAGATTGAACTTGCCCGACTCGACCTGCGCCGTGAACAGGAGGTCGCCGATGAGCACCAGCAGGCGGTTCGCATTGCGCTCGGCGACGCCGAGGTACTGCAGTTGCGTGTCGGTGAGCTCCTCGTCATCATCGTCGCGCATCAGCTCGAGGTAGCCGAGGATCGAGCTCAGCGGAGTGCGCAGCTCGTGGGAGATGAGACCGACGAAATCGTCCTTGAGCTTGGCGACCTCGTGCGCTTTCGTGCGGTCGTGCGCGACGAACAGGTATCCCACCGTCTCACCGTCGTCGTCGAGCCGCGCGGTGACGCTCAGCTCGACCGGGAGCTCGGTGCCGTCGGCGCGGCGGTAGGTCCACTCGCGCACCTCGGCGCTACCGAGCCTTGCCTCCTCGACCAGCGCCGAGAAGCCCGGGTTGAGCACGGTCGCACCGGCGGGATAGTTCAGTTCGCGTGCGCGGTCTTCAAGCTCGTGGGCGAGGTGGAATTCGTCGACGTGGCGCTTGTCCTCGACCCGATCGGCGCCGATGCGGAGCATCAGCGCCGCTCCCGGATTCCAGGCGTCGATCATGCCGGTGAGGTCGGTGCCGATGACCGCCTGCTCCGTGACGGCGCCCCACAGCCCGCGGAACATCCGCTGGGCCTGCCGGAGGCTCGCCTCGCTTTCGGCAAGCTGGTTCGTCCTCCGCTCGTTCGACTCGAGTGCGCTCCTGCGCTCCTCGGCGAGGCGCCGCACCGACGAAAGCCGCAGCCTCGCCTGCCGGGACAGCTCATTGATCACCGCTGCCGCAATCGTGAACACCGCAGCAGAGAAGGCCGCCCGCAACAGCACCGACAGCGCCGAGCTGTCGCTCAGCCCGGCGACCGACGGGAAGATCAGCACGATCGCGGTGCCGATGAAGGCGAACCAGATGTGCTCCCGGCCCTCCTCTGCGGCAAACCAAATGATCGGCAGGATGATCAGCGCCGAAAAGTTCGAAAGCCCCTCCCCCGTGCCGAAGCGCAGGAAGCCGATCGCGACGAGGTCGAGCGCGGGCACGAGCAACGCGAACTTCGCAATGGTTGAGATGGCCGTGAGCACACCGGCGAGCACTGTCGCGACCACCACGGCGACCGTCGCGGCGACGACTGAGGCGACGCTCGTGACCGAGCCCGGGTTCACGGCCACGATCACGACGGCAGCGCCGAACAGGATCGTCATCGGAGCCTGCTTCAGCAGTGGCGAGGGGTTCGGTGTCGCGAGGCGATTGACTGCGGCCGTCAGCGTCACTTTCTGGCCGTCGACGATTGAGTCAGCTCAACGAGTCGCTCGGCCAGTTCGCGTGGGCTGAACGGTTTGATGAGGTAGTCCACGGCTCCCGCATCCCGGCCGGCGGCATGGGCTGCCTCGTCGACCGCCGCGGACAACAGCACGACCCTCGTGCCGGAGAGCTCGTCGTCATCACGGATGAGGCTGCACAGCTCGAGGCCGGTGAGGCCGGGCATCGAGACATCGGTCACGAGGAGATCGGGCTTCAACTCACGCACGAGCTCCCATGCTTCGGTGCCGTCGATCGCGGCGCCGATGAGTTCCAAACCGGACTTGCGCACGGCGATTCCGACGAGAACGCGAATATCGGCGTCGTCATCCGCGACGAGCACGCTCGCCCTGTGGGCTGCGGCGCTCACAGGACGGCCCACTTCGACGCAGTGTTCGCGAGCAACTCGCGCACGCTCGCGCGAGACACGGGCTTGGGGAGCGCCGCGACAGCCTTGGGGTAGTCCCCGGCATCCAGCACCGAGGTGATGGCGACAGCACACTCCGGACGATCGGCCTGGATGCGCGCGGTGAGCGCCCACCCGTCCATGCCGGGCAGGATGAGGTCGACGACGGCGAGGTCCGGCGTCAGCCGCTCGTAGGCCGTGATCGCCGACTCCGCTGAGTCAGCAACGACGACATCGCAGCCAGCGAGCTCGAAGTAGCGGCGCAGGAGGTGGCGCTGGTCGGCGCTGTCATCGACGACCAGAACATTCACTCTCTGGGTTTGGGCTGCCTCCACTAGGAGACTGCCAAGGACTCGCGCAACACCTCGAGCGGCTCGCAGCTCGTGCCGTGGCCGTACCTGGACCAGTAGCGCGCGGTCGCGAGGGCGAGGTCCGGATCGAGGTACGCGGGGCGGTCGTCATGCACCGCGAAGCACGCGAGCATCGCGAGCTTCGCATCGGTGAAGCCGTCGATCGTCACGAAACGATTGGGGTGGAAGTCGACGGTTGCCGATGAACCCTGGTAGCAGGCGATCATTCGCACCTGCTCGGTCGAGACCACCCCGGCGTCGTGCACAGCGCGATGCGACTGGTGACGATCGTTCGTGCTGTGCATGTACACGATGGTCGGTTTCACCTCGTCGACCACCCGCTTGATCGTCGCGACCGTGAGCTCTGGCGTGCCGATTTCGGCCTCGGGATTGTCCTCGAGGATGAGCCGCGCGCCGATGGTCGCCGCCGCCGCGGACCCCTCTTTCCAGGCGACGCGGATGCCGCCCTGCCGGGTTCCCTTCGACAGGGTCAGCACGGTGACCTCGTCGCCAGCCGCGCGATGCGCAGCGAGGATTCCGCCGACGGCGATCTCGACGTCGTCGGGATGCGCGCCGATCGCGAGAACGATCTGGCGGGCGGTGCTGGCGCGGGGCGCCCTGGACTCCTCGCCGAGCCTCGTGACGTGTGCAACGAGGTCCGCGGACGACACAGGCTTCGTGAGGAACTCACTCGCCTGGTTTCGCAGTGCCGTGACGGCGTAATCGATTGAGACGTGGGCGGTCATGACGATCACCGGAGTGCCCGGCTGCAGCTCGCGGATCTGGCTGATGAGGTCCAGCCCAGACGCACCCGGCATCTCAATATCGGTAATCACGACGTCGGGCTTGAAATCGGCGACCGCCTCGAGCACCTTCGAGGGATCCGAGACCGCGACGACGATGCATCCGGCCCGCTTCTCCAGCACCGTCTTGGTGTACATCGCCACGTCGAGGTCATCCTCGACCACCACAACCCGATACGGATCTTGCATTACCAGCCCCCCCAGCCAACTCAACTTCGGCCAACTGTACGCGGTCCGCCCGCAGTCGAGCACCCGAGCCATACCCCCAGTGCTGGTGTATACGACGCGGTGAGGTCAGATCTTCTCGATCGGGCTGATCTTGATGAGCAGGCGCTTGCGACCCGCAGTCTCGAACTGCACCTCGGCGATGCTCTTGGTGCCGCTGCCGCTCACCGCGCTGACCCGGCCCTCGCCGAAGTCGAGATGCCGGATGCGGTCGCCGGGCTTCAGGGTGAGGTCGCCGTTGTCCCGAACGGTGTTCGTCACCCCGCTCGTCCACTCCGTCTTGGGCCGCGCGGCGTTGTGGGCCGCGCGTGCCAGCGCCGTCGCGCCGGGCGCTCCGGCGTCGAGGGAGTAGTCCGAGCCTCCGCCGAGCGCCGGGGCGGCACCGAAGCCCGCCCGGTTCGCGTTGATGGCGCGCGGCTGGGTTCCCCCACGGCTGTTCGCCATGCCGGGCGACTGCCGCCAGTCGATCAGGTCGGCCGGGATCTCCTGCAGGTACCGGCTCGGCATCGCCACGTTGACCTCGCCGAACTGCGCCCGCGTCATCGCGAGCGAGAGGTACAGGCGGCGCCGTGCGCGCGTGATCCCGACGTAGAAGAGGCGGCGTTCCTCCGCCGGTCCGCCCGGCTCGCCCGCCGACATCCGGTGCGGAAGCAGGTCTTCCTCGACGCCCGTGAGGAACACGGCCTCGTACTCGAGTCCCTTCGCGGTGTGCAGGGTCATGAGCGAGACCGTGCCGCTCGAGTCGTCCAAATCATCGGCGGCCGCGACGAGCGAGGTCTCCGTGAGAAAGTCGATGAGGGTGCCCTCTGGGTTGTTCTTCTGAAACTCCTTGGTGACCGCGACGAGCTCCTCGACGTTCTCGGCCCGTGCCTCGTCCTGCGGGTCGCGGCTCGCCCGCAGCGCCTCGACGAACTTGGTCTTGGTCAGCAGGGCGGTGAGAACGTCGGCGACGGGAGCGGTGTCGGCGGTGAGCGCGACCTCGTCGAGGATCGCGCCGAGCCGCAGGATCGCGCCGGTCACCTTCGGGCCGAGGCCGAGCTGGTCCGCCTCGCGCATCGCCTCGCGCAGGGTCTTCTCCGACTTATCGGCATGGCTCTGCAGCGCCGCCTCGGTCGCCGGGCCGATCCCCCGCTTGGGCGTGTTCATGATGCGTCGCAGCGCCATCGGGTCGGCAGGGTTCGCGACGGCGATGAGGTAGCCCATCACGTCCTTGATCTCGGCCCGCTCGTAGAACTTCGTGCCGCCGAGCACCCGATAGGGCAGCGCCGAGCGGATGAACACCTCCTCGAGCGCTCTCGTCTGGGCGTTCGTGCGGTAGAAGACGGCGATGTCGCGGTACTGCACTCCCGTTTCGTGCAAGGTCACGACCTCGTCGGCGATGAACTGCGCCTCGTCGTGCTGGCTGTACCCGGTGAACCCGACGATCTTCTCGCCGTCGCCGACGGTCGTGAACAGCTTCTTGTCCTTGCGGTCGAAGTTGTTCGAGATGACGGCGTTCGCCGCGCTGAGGATGTTCTGGGTCGAGCGGTAGTTCTGCTCGAGCAGCACGACCTTGGCGCCGGAGAAGTCCCGCTCGAACTCGACGATGTTGCGGATGTCCGCTCCGCGGAAGGCGTAGATCGACTGGTCGGAGTCACCGACCACCGTGAGCGAGGCTGGCTCGAGCTCGCGGGTCGGGTCGCGCAGCTCCCGTCCGTCGAACCCCGTCGCGCCGGCGAGCAGGTCGGTGCGCGGCGCCCGGGTCAGCTCGCGGATGAGGGCGTACTGGGCGTGGTTGGTGTCTTGGTACTCATCGACGAGGATGTGCCGGAAGCGCCGCTGGTAGAGCGCCGCAACCTGGGGGAAGGCGCGGAACAGGTACACGGTCTGCCCGATGAGGTCGTCGAAGTCGAACGCGTTCGCGCTCGAGAGGCCGCGCGTGTAGGCACGGAAGATCTCGAGGAACATTGCCTCGGTCGGGTCATTGAAGTTGGCGCCGCGGGCGTAGGATTCCACATCCTGCAGCTCGTTCTTGAGCTTGGAGATGCGACCGGATGCCGAACTCACCGTGAAGCCGAACGTGTCGGCGTTGAGCTCCTTGATGATCCGCTTGAGCAGTGCGCGGCTGTCGGCGGAGTCGTAGATCGTGAACTTCTTGGTGAAGCCGAAATGTTCGGCCTCGCGTCGGAGGATGCGCACGCACGCCGAGTGGAAGGTCGAGATCCACATTCCCTCGGCGCCTCGGCCGACGAGTTCTTGCACACGCTCGCGCATCTCGGCCGCGGCCTTGTTCGTGAAGGTGATCGCGAGGATCTGGCTGGGCCACGCCTCGCTGGACTCGAGCAGACCGGCGATGCGCCGGGTCAGCACGCTTGTTTTGCCCGAGCCTGCCCCCGCGACGATGAGGAGGGCGGGGCCGCGGTACTCGACGGCGACGCGCTGCGCCGGGTTGAGTCCCTCGAGCAGGCGGGACTGTCCGCTGGAGGGCTGGGCGGGGTCGAGGATGAACGTCATGACCGGTCAAGTCTAGGCGTGGCCTCCGACACCCTGCCCCGCCGCTCACCCCGTACTCAGCGGCAGCGACCGGCTCCATCATTCAGGACTCTGGGGAGCAAACCGCCCGTATTGGTCGCGCCTGCAGCCCCAGAACCCTGCAAATTCAGGCCAGTGCGGGCACCGCGACATCGTGTCGGCCCGGTAACTCCTGAATGATGAAAGTAATGGTGGGTCAGGCTGGGGTGGCCAGGTTCCTACGCACCTCGAGGGCGAGGTCGGGGTGGTCGGAGAAGACCCCGTCGATTCCGGATGCCAGGATCAGGCCGAACTCGGTCGGCCAGTCGCCGTGGTCCGACGCGGCCCCACCGCCTTGATGCCCTCCCGTCAGGAATTTGTTCTCCGCGCGCAGCGTCCACCCGTAGATGAGCAGTCCTGCGGCGTGCGCCCGCTCGACCAGGTCGGTCGAGCTCACCACACCGTCCCCGCCCTGTTGCAGGAGAAGCTTCTTGCTCACGCTGATCCCGTGGACGTGCCCCCGCAGCTCGCGGAGTCCCTCGTCGGTCAGCGCTGACGCGTAACTCGCGTGCGGCCGGTCGAACGGCACGCCCTTCGGTTCGATGAGGTAGATGAAGCGTCCAGCGACCCCGCGCTCCCGGAGCTTGTCGAAGAAGGTGAGCTCGAAACTCTCGATCGTCAGGCGCGGGTCGCCCGTCCATCCGGCAGTCTCGAGCGCACCGGCCAACAGCACGTCCAGGGGCAGACCGATGCCGGCGAAGTAACTCGCGTGCTTGATCTCGAGCACGGCGCCAACCTGTCGCTCCTGCTCGTCGAGCAGAGCGAGCAGGTCCTCGAGCCGGATGATCGGCTCCGTTCCGCTGTGCACAAGGCTGGCGAAGCGGATGCCGGGCAACGGCTCGGTCGCGCGCAGCGTACTGAGCTCGGCCCAGGTGAAGTCCTCGGTGAACCATCCCGTGCGCGAGACGCCGTCGATGCTCTTTGTGGTGCGGCGGTCGGCGAACTCCGGCCGCTCCGCGACATCCGTCGACTTCGACATCTCGTTCTCGTGCCGGATCACGAGCACTCCGTCTCGGGAGGCCACCAGATCGGGCTCGACAGCGTCGGCGCCGTGCTCGATTGCCACCCGGTAGGCCGAGTGGGTGTGCTCCGGGTGGTAGCCGCTGGCCCCGCGGTGGGCAATCACGATGGGCGCGTCGGGTCCGAGAAGGTTCACCCCACCAGCGTATGGGCACGCAAAGGGTTGATAACCTGCACGTCATGGGCGTTTGCGTGAATTGTGGGGGTGCGCTCGAAGACAGGTGGAAGTTCTGCATCTTCTGCGGCACACCCGTCTCGAGGGCGCCGATCAGCGAACCCGCGGCAGAACCCGCGCGTGGGCCGGATGCCGAGCTCGACGCCGAACAGCCGTTTTCGCATCCTGGCGGCGAGCCAGACATCTCACCCCCGATCGACGACGGCCCGAACTGGGAGCCGGAGCCTGAGCCTGAGCCTGAGCCGTCTCGCCCGCCGATCCCGGCCGCGATCCGCACCTTCGTGCAGGTGGAGATCCCGAACGAAGACGAGGACGACCCAGCGGCCCGTCACATCCGGCCGAGGTTTCGGCCGCGCCGCGTCGACATTCCCCTCCTGCTCGGAATCGCGCTCGGCATCGCCGGCTTCGCGCTCATCATCTACATGATCGCCGTGCTGAGCGGGCAGGGATAGCGTGCCCTCCACGGCGGCGCAGGAGCCAGCGCTCACGATCCCGCTGCGATTCGGTAGCTACCGCGGGCGCTACCTTCTCGCGGTCGGCCTGCTCTTCGCGGGCGGCGTCCTAGTGCAGTTCTCCTCCGCCTACACCCTTGGGTTCACTCTTGCCGGTGCGGCGGCGACCGTCGCCGGCTGGATCATCGTGCCCGCCCCAGGCTGGCGACGCGCCCTGGTCGCCGGCCCCGCCCTGTTCGGCGTCGTCGCGCTGATCGGCGGCGCCCAGTCCGGGGGGCTCCTCGCACTTGCGCTCGGCGGCTGGCTGATCGTGCGGATGCGTCCGCTGGTGAGCTTCGTCGTGCTCGTCGCGCCGGTGGCCGCAGCCTACGGACTTGCCCAGCTCTTCCCGCAATACGGCCATGGCGTGCTGGTGGGCGCGGTGCTGGGCGCCGTGCTCGTGGGCTCGGCCTGGCTGGCTCGGATGATCGCGGAGGCGCCGTTCGCTCAGCGCCGAATCCTCACACACGGAATCCGAACAAACATCCCGTAAAATATGTGCAGACGATGGGTCTCCCCCACTCACAGCGAAAGAGGAATCGATGGCCACATCAAATCCAGCCTTCAAGAACACGGCGGCGTTCTCCGCCGGCGCAACTAAGGGCATCCAGCTCTCCCAGAACCAGAACCTCAGCTCCGGGCAGCTCGACGATCTCTACGGTCGGCCCTCCGCCACCGCGGTCGACACCGAGCGGATGACCTACGAAGACACGATCGTCAAGACGGTCGTCGCGTTCGGGTTCCTTCTGGTGGGTGCGGCCGTCGGCTGGGTGATCCCGGTGCTGATGATCCCGGCGGCCATCGCCGGATTCGTGCTGGCCCTCGTCAACATCTTCAAGAAGAAGCCGTCTGCCGCGCTCGTGCTGAGCTACTCCGCCGTGCAGGGCGTGTTCGTCGGCGCCCTCACGATGTTCTTCGAGTCGCAGCCGGAATACTCGGGAATCGCCGTGCAGGCGGTGCTCGCGACCTTCACGGTCGTCGGCGTCACGCTCGCGCTGTTCGCGAGTGGCAAGATCCGCGCCTCGAAGAAGGCGACGAAGATCTTCCTCATCGCGATGGTCGGCTACGCGGCGTTCTCGCTGATCAACTTCGGCATGATGATCTTCGGCGTCACCGACCAGCCGTTCGGCATGCGCAGCTATGAGATCCCGATCCTCGGCGGAATCCCGCTCGGCGCCGTCCTCGGCGTTTTCGTGATTCTCCTCGCCGCCTACTCGCTCGTGCTCGACTTTGACGGTGTACAGCAGGGCGTGCGCAACGGAGCCCCCCGCAACTTCGCGTGGAGGGCGGCGTTCGGCATCGTTCTCACCGTCGTCTGGCTGTACATGGAGATCCTGCGCCTGCTCGCGATCCTGCGCGGCGACTAGCACCAGATCACACGAAAGGGCCGCCCCGAGGGGCGGCCCTTTTTTGTGTGGTGGGGTCAGCGCCCGCGAACGGCGCCATCGGTGCGCAACGCCGCGGAGTACCCGGCGGTGTTACCGAGCGCATTCGGGTGGAAGCCAGCCGGGTCGAACGGGTTGATCGGGTCGAAGCTGATGTACGACTGGGTCGAGCCGATGCCGTGCCCGGCGAACTCGTCCGTGACGTCAGTGAGCGACACCCGCGGGTTACCCGTTGCGGCGACAGCCCCGGCGATGACCGAGTTCAGAGCGTCGGTGGCCCCATTCGCGATGGGGCCGATCGCGCTCGGGAAGCTCGGGTCGAACAGCCTTGGGTAGTTGAGGACGACGATGCGCGCCTTCGGGAACGCGGCAGCGACGGCGCTATAGGTGGAGACGAGGTCCGGGCCGACGCTCGGCAGGTTCGCGGTCGCCGTGCCGACCGCGAACGCGCACAGGGCCGATGCCGGATCGGGCGCGCAGGCCTGGAGTACCTGGTTGGAGCCGGCGTCGATGCCGCCCACCGTGATGGTCACGAGTGACGCCTTCAGCTTGGTGCGGCCGTCGATGGACGCGAGCTGCGCAATCGTGGCGGTCGTGTTCGCGCCGAAGCAGGCGAAGTTCAGGGCCTCGCGATAGCTGCTCGACCCCGCGGTGATCGCCGGGTAGCTCGAGGACACGCTCTGGAAGCAGGGCCCCGCCAGCCACGGCGCCGCTCCCTGGCCGGAGGTAAACGAGTCGCCGATCGCCACGTACGAGCCGCCGGCGGAACCGTTGGGGGTCGCTCCCGGGGAGGCTGTGGCGGGTGCGACGGATGCGGCCACGACCAGGCCGAGGGAGAGGAGCGAGACGGCGCCGAGGCGCGACAGGAAGCGGATTCGGTATCGCTGAGATTGGGTCATGCGCTCAAGGTATTCCTGCGAGCATCCGCACACAACGGGTAGCTCCGCCGGTACCGGTCTAGCGCGTCGACCCGACTGCTACTCCCATTCGATCGTGCCCGGCGGCTTCGACGTGACGTCGAGCACCACGCGGTTCACCCCGGCCACCTCGTTCGTGATCCGGTTCGAGATGCGCGCGAGCACGTCGTAGGGCAGGCGGGTCCAGTCCGCCGTCATGGCGTCTTCCGACGACACCGGGCGCAGCACGATCGGATGCCCGTAGGTGCGGCCATCGCCCTGCACCCCGACCGAGCGCACGTCGGCGAGGAGCACGACGGGGCACTGCCAGATCTCTCCGTCGAGGCCGGCCGCAGTGAGCTCAGCGCGGGCGATCGCGTCAGCCTTGCGCAGCAGCTCGAGGCGCTCGAGGGTGACCTCGCCGACGATGCGGATGCCGAGGCCGGGGCCGGGGAACGGCTGGCGGCCGACGATGACCTCGGGCAGACCGAGCTCGCGGCCGATCGCCCGTACCTCATCCTTGAACAGGGCGCGCAGCGGCTCGACAAGCTTGAACTTGAGGTCCTCCGGCAGTCCACCGACGTTGTGGTGGCTCTTGATGTTGGCGGTGCCGGTGCCGCCGCCGCTCTCGACGACGTCGGGGTAGAGGGTGCCCTGAACGAGGAACTTGATCTCTTCGCCGCCAGCCGCGGCCTCGAGCGCGAGCGCCGCGGCCGCGCCCTCGAAGCTGCGGATGAATTCGCGGCCGATGATCTTGCGCTTCTGCTCGGGGTCGCTGACCCCCGCGAGTGCGTCCATGAACTGTTCGACGGCATCCACCGTCACGAGGCGAACACCGGTGGAGGCGACGTAGTCCTCCTCGACCTGGCGGCGCTCATCCTGCCGGAGCAGCCCGTGGTCGACGAAGATGCAGACGAGCTGGTCGCCGACGGCCTCGTGCACGATCGCGGCGGCGACGGCGGAGTCGACCCCGCCCGACAGGCCGCAGATGACCCGGGCGGTGCCCACCTGCGCGCGGATGCGGGCGACCTGCTCGGCGATGACGCTGCCGCTGTTCCAGTCGGCCGGGATGCCCGCGGCGGTGTGCAGGAAGTTCTCGAGCACATTCTGGCCGAACTCGGAGTGCCCCACCTCGGGGTGCCACTGCACGCCGTAGAGCTTGCGCTCGTCGCTGGCGAAGGCCGCGACGGGGGTGGATGCACTGGAGGCGAGCACGTCGAAGCCGGCCGGCGCCTTCGACACCGAGTCGCCGTGGCTCATCCAGGTAGTTTGCGCGGCGGGCTGGCCGCCGAGCAGGCTGCTGTCGTCGCCGGTGAGGGTCACCGCGGTCGCGCCGTATTCGCGCAGGCCGGTGTTGCTGACCTCACCGCCGAGCTGCTGCGCCATGACCTGGAAGCCGTAGCAGATTCCGAGCACCGGGATCCCGAGGGTGAGGATTCCGGCATCCAGCGTCGGGGAATTCTCCTCGTACACGCTCGACGGTCCCCCGCTGAGCACGATGCCGACCGGGTTCTTCGCCGCGACCTCAGCAGCGGTGATCGTGTGCGGCACGATCTCGCTGTAGACGCTCGCCTCGCGCACACGCCGCGCGATGAGCTGCGCGTACTGGGCGCCGAAGTCGACCACGAGGACGGGTCGCTGCTGGGTCTCGCTCAATTGTTTGCCTCCACGCGCCCGGCGCGTTCTTCGAGTTCGGTGATTTCGATGCGGGTGCGACGGGTGATGAAGTGCTCGACGATGAACGACAGGAACGGCACGACACCGCCTGCGGCGATCGCGAGGAAGCGGGAGAACGGCCAGCGCATGATGCTCCACAGCCGGAAGTCGGCGAAGAGATACACGACGTAGAGCCAGCCGTGCGCGATGAGGATCGCCGTGCTCAGGTTGAACGCGGTCACCGTGTCGACGGGGACAAGCGCGAAGAACCCGTTCGGTCCGCCCAGTTCCATTTCGAGCTGGAGGGGCGTGTACTTGAACACCACCTCGAACACGAGCAGCAGCAGCAGGGCGCCGGTGGCGTACGCGATGACGCGGTAGAACTTCAGTGCCCCGCGAATCCGTGGCAGATCGGATGTTTTGGGCGAGAGAGGCATTGCCTTAGTTTACTTCTGCACGCGCGGGTCGGATTCACTGGCGGGCGCCGTCTCGAGCGCCGCCTCCTCTATCTCGCGCTCCCAGGCATCCCGCACCAGCCGGTACCACATGAACACCGCGAATCCGGCGAAGACGACCCACTCGGCCGCGTAGAAGATGTTGAGCCAGTTGAGGGTGACCGTCTCGATGGGGGTGGGCGAATCGATGGTCTCGAGGGCGCCCGGAGCCGAGTCCTGCACGATGTACCCGCCGTAGGCGCTGCCCTCGAAGCCGTCCCACTCGTTGATCAGCGCGGAGGGGGCGAGGGCGCTCCGCTCGCCGTCCTCGAAGTCGGCCTCCTGTGGCGCCTCCCCCAGCAGGTAACGGCCCGTCACGGTCGTGGGACCGCCCGCGAGGGAGCGAAGGGCCGCGCCCGCTGCCGCCTCGGTCGGCGCCCAGCCGAGGGCGATGGCGACGGATGCTGCGTCGTCGGTGACGAGGTGCCCGACCACCCAGAATCCCGTCTCGTCGCCGTTGACCCGGTTGCTGATCACGGAGAAATCCTCCTCGATGACCTCGCCGCTCACCTCGACGAGTTGGCCGTTGGCGCGCTGGGTTGTGGGCTGCTGCGGCTCCGCAACGTCGGATAGTGGCAGAACCTTCTCAGACTCCCTCTCGACGACCTGCCCGGACTCGATGCTGCGGGAGAGCTGCCACTGCCCGAGCGCGGCGAAGGCCGCGGCCACGACGAGGGCGAGCACGAGCAGGGCGATCCACTTGGGACGGCGGGCGACACTCCACATGGTCACGTCGATCGGGATCGTGTGAAGCCCAACGAGCTTGCCAACCCGGCCGAACCCGTCACCCGTCGAACATCGACCATCTGGCAGGGCTCCTCGCGGGGTGGTTGGGTACCCGTCGAGTCTACCCGGCGCTGTCTGGACGGGCCCCGGCCGCTACTTCGCGTTGACGATGTCTGGCGCCTCGAGCCGCACCCGGTCTGCCGATGCGTCGTCGGGCATGGTCTGGCTTTCGCGTTCTGCGGCGACACGGTTGAGGTAGTTGCTCACTTCCATGTCGACGCGTTCCTGATCCCAGCCGTGCACGCGCGCCATCAGTGCCGCAGCCACGGGCGCGGCGGAGACGCCGCGATCCCAGGCCTCGATCGAGACGCGGGTGCGACGGGCGAGCACGTCTTCGAGGTGGAGTGCTCCCTCGTGTGAGGCGGCGTAGACGACCTCGGCACCGATATAGTCGTCGGCGCCCGGCAGCGCCTCGCCGAGCGAGGGGTCGTCGCGGATGAGGTCGAGCAACTCGTCCGTCATCGTTCCGTAACGGTTGAGGAGGTGCTCGATCCGCACTTTGTGCATGCCGAAAGCCCTCCCGATCTTGGCTCGCTTGTTCCACGCGGCCTGGTAGCCCTCAGCGCCGAGCAGGGCGATCTCCTCCGTCGCGCTCGCCGGCACGTTGGCATCGAGCGCGGCGACGGCCTCGTCGATCGCATCCTTCGCCATGATCCGGTAGGTCGTCCACTTGCCGCCGGCGACGACGACGAGGCCGGGAACAGAGTGGGCGACGATGTGCTCGCGGGAGAGCTTCGACGTCTGGTCGGACTCGCCTGCGAGAAGCGGTCGCAGCCCGGCGAAGACGCCCTCGACATCGTCGCGGGTGAGCGGGACCGCGAGCACCGAGTTGACGTGCTCGAGAATGTAGTCGATGTCGGCGGCGGTCGCGGCCGGATGCGCCTTGTCGAGGTTCCAGTCGGTGTCGGTCGTGCCGATCAGCCAGTGCCGGCCCCACGGGATGACGAACAGCACGCTCTTCTCGGTGCGCAGCAGCAGCCCGAGCTTGGACTGGAAGCGGTCACGCGGCACGACGAGGTGGACGCCCTTCGAGGCGCGCACCTTGAATTGGCCTCGCTCGCCGACCATGGCCTGGGTGTCGTCTGTCCACACGCCGGTCGCGTTGACGACCTGCTTCGCGCGGATGTCGAACTTCTCGCCGGTCTCGAGGTCGTGGGCGTGCACACCAACGACGCGCTGGCCGACCTTGATGAACCCCTCGACGCGCACACGGGAGGCGACGTGTGCACCGTAGAACGAGGCGGTGCGCGCGAGCACCGAGACGTAGCGCGCGTCGTCGACCTGCGCGTCGTAGTAGGTGATGCCGCCGATGAGCGCGTCATTCGCGAGGCTCGGCGCCATGCGCATGACCTGGCGCTTGCTCAGGTGACGGTGGTGCGGCACACCGGGCGGGCGGCCGCCGGTGTAGCTGAAGATGTCGTAGAGCAGCATCCCGGCACCGACGTAGACGCGTTCGATGACGCGCTTCTGGAGCGGGTACAGGAACCGCACGGGCTTGACGAGATGCGGAGCGAGCCGCTGCAGCAGCAGGCCGCGTTCCTTGAGCGCCTCGCGCACAAGGCGAAAGTCGAGCTGCTCGAGATACCGGATGCCACCGTGCACGAGCTTAGAGGACCGGCTGGAGGTGCCGCTCGACCAGTCCCGCGCCTCGACCATCCCGACCCGCAGGCCGCGAGTCGCCGCGTCGAGTGCGCTTCCGGTGCCGACGATCCCGCCGCCGACGACGAGGATGTCGAGTTCTTTCTCTTTCAGCGCGGTGATCGCGGCGTCGCGTTCCTCCGGGCCGAGTTTCGATGATCGGGTAACCGTCTTGAGCGTGCTCACTGCTGCCTCCCGGTGCTTGACGCCCGGCGTGCGTTGCCGGGGCTCACTTCCAACCTATCTGGCGCTATACGGTGCGACAACGACCTCGACGCGCTGGAACTCCTTGAGATCGGAATAACCGGTGGTCGCCATCGAACGACGAAGTGCGCCGACGAGGTTCATAGTGCCATCTGCAACTGTGGACGGGCCGAAAAGGATCTTCTCGAGAGGAGCGACCGAGCCGACCGACACGCGGTGACCGCGCGGCAGTTCGCCGTGGTGCGCTTCGGCACCCCAGTGCCAGCCGCCGCCGGGGGCATCCGTGGCGCGGGCCAGCGCAGACCCGAGCATGACGGCATCCGCCCCGACCGAGAAAGCCTTGGCGATATCGCCGGAGGTGCCCAGCCCGCCGTCGGCGATAACGTGCACGTACCGGCCGCCCGACTCGTCCATGTAGTCGCGGCGCGCGCCGGCGACGTCTGCGACGGCGGTCGCCATGGGAGCGTGGATGCCGAGGGACTTGCGTGTCGTGGACGCCGCTCCCCCGCCGAAGCCGACAAGCACCCCGGCTGCACCGGTGCGCATGAGGTGCAGCGCCGGGGTGTACCCGGCGGCGCCGCCGACGATCACAGGCACGTCGAGCTCGTAGATGAACTCCTTGAGGTTGAGCGGCTCATGGGTCTTCGAAACATGCTCGGCACTGACGGTGGTGCCGCGGATGACGAAGAGGTCAACGCCGGCCGCGACGACGGTTCCGTAGAGCTCCTGGGTGCGCTGCGGCGACAGCGCGGCGGCGACGGTAACGCCGGCGGCGCGGATCTCGGCGAGCCGCGCGGTCACCAGCTCAGGCTTGATCGGCTCCGAGTAGATGGCCTGCATGCGCGCGGTCGCGGCGGCGGCATCGAGAGTGCGGATCTCCTCGAGCAGCGGCTCCGGGTTCTCGTACCTCGTCCAGACCCCCTCGAGGTCGAGCACGCCGAGGCCACCGAGCTGTCCCATCCGGATGGCGGTCGCGGGCGACACGACCGAGTCCATCGGGGCCGCGAGGAACGGGATCTCGAACTGGTAGGCGTCGATCGACCACCCCACCGACACGTCCTGGGGGTCTCTGGTGCGGCGGCTCGGCACGATGGCGATGTCGTCAAAGGCGAACACCCGGCGGGCGCGCTTGGCACGGCCGATTTCTACGTCAGTCACGCGCCCAGCCTAGTTGCCCTCGCGTTTGGCTCCCGCATCCGGATGGTTGGCGACCGGGACCGGCGTTCGTCCACCGGGGCCGGCGTTCGTCCACCGGGGCCAGGCCGATCCGGCAAGCTGGGGAGATGACTGACCTGACCTGCGACCCGCTCGAGGCACTCCGCGCACGAACGAGCGCGAAGTGGACCACCTTCCCCGGCGACGTGCTCCCCCTATTCGTCGCCGAGATGGACTTCCCGATCGCCGCGCCCATCTCCGAGGCGATCATCGCCCGGGTGCTCGCCTCCGACACCGGCTATGTCGGGTCGCCGGCGCCGCTCGGCGCCGCCTTCGCCGGGTTCGCCGCGCGCGCCTGGGGCTGGCAGGTCGATCCGGCACGGGTGCGCACGACGACGGATGTCAGCGTCGCGATCGTCGAGACGCTGCGCCGGGTGCTCGACCCGGGGGACGGCGTGATCATCACCCCGCCCGTGTACCCGCCGTTCTTCGACCTCGTGCCCGAGGCGGGCGGCACGGTTGTCGAGGTGCCCCTCGTCGACGACGGCGCCGCGCACTCGCTCGACCTCGACGGCATCGAGGCGGCCTTCGCCGCCGGCGCCCGCGCGCTCCTCCTCTGCAACCCGCACAACCCGCTCGGGCTCGTGCACTCCCGCGCATCCCTCGAGGCCCTCGCCGAGCTTGCGGACCGATACGACGCAACGGTCGTGAGTGACGAGATCCACGCGCCGCTGGTGCACTCCGGCATCCGGTTCCATCCGTTCCTCTCCGTGTCGGATGCCGCGCGCGACCGAGGCGTGTGTGTCACGTCGGCGAGCAAGGGCTGGAACATCGCCGGCACGAAGTGCGCGATCATTCTCGCCGCGAGCGACCGGGGCATGGCGACCCTCGACTCGATGCCCTACGAGGTCAATTTCCGAACGAGCCAGCTCGGGCTGCATGCGTCGGTCGCCGCGTTCGAGCAGGGCGGGCCGTGGCTGGATGCTGCGGTGAATGCCATTGAGACCAGTGCTGATCTGATGCACGAGCTGATTGCCCGGCACCTGCCCGGCGTGGTCTTCCGACGGCCGGCGGCGAGCTACCTCGGCTGGCTTGACTTCCGGCCGTTGGGCTGGGGTGACGATCCGAGCATCCGCGCCCTCGAGTCCGGGCGGGTCGCGCTCAACGCGGGGCACACCTTCGGCCGTCAGGGCGCTGGCTTCGCGCGCATCAACCTCGCCTGCTCGCCGGAGGTGCTGGCCGAGGCGGTCCGCCGCCTCGCCGCCGCCTGAGCGAGACCCAGATGTCACCCCCACTGCTTTCATCATTCAGGAGAGGGACCGGTTTCCGGGGCGAATCAGCCTCGGTAGGCCTCTGCACCGCTCTCATCATTCAGGAGACTGGGCCTGTGTCAACTGCAGTGGTGGGAGCCGGATGCCGGATTCCCGGGCGAATCCCGAACCGGGCGCGCTCCGGCATCCCGAGCCGGCCGGCCGACTCCTGAATGATGAAAGCCACCCCAGCCCGCTGACTCCTGAATGATGAAAGAGGAAGCCGAGGAGGGTCAGCGCTGGTAGTTGGGCGCTTCGACGACCATCTGGACGTCGTGCGGGTGCGACTCCTTCAGCCCGGCGGCGGTGATCCGCACGAACTTGCCCTTCTGCTTGAGCTCGGCGATCGTGCGCGCACCGGTGTAGAACATCGACTGGCGCAGGCCGCCGATGAGCTGGTACGCGACAGCGGACAGCGGGCCGCGGTAGGGGACCTTGCCCTCGATACCTTCGGCGATGAGCTGCTCGTCGCTCGGCACGTCCGCCTGGAAGTAGCGGTCGCGCGAGTAGGACGTCTTCTTGCCGCGGGTCTGCAGCGCGCTGAGCGAGCCCATGCCGCGGTAGCTCTTGAACTGCTTCCCGTTGAGGAAGATGAGGTCGCCGGGGCTCTCGTCGCAGCCGGCCAGCAGCGAGCCGAGCATCACGGTGTCGGCGCCGGCGACGAGCGCCTTCGCGATGTCGCCCGAATACTGCAGCCCGCCGTCGGCGATCACGGGGATGCCGTGCTCGCGCGCGGCGAGGGACGCCTCGTAGACCGCGGTCACCTGGGGAACGCCGACTCCGGCAACGACCCTGGTCGTGCAGATCGATCCCGGACCGACGCCGACCTTGACGGCATCCGCCCCGGCATCGATGAGCGACTGGGCGCCGGACCTCGTGGCGACGTTGCCGCCGATGACATCGATGTGGGCGAAGCCGGGGTCGGACTTCATCCGGCGGATGATGTTGAGCACTCCGGAGGAGTCGCCGTTCGCGGTGTCGACGACGATGACGTCGACACCGGCTTCGGCGAGCGCCGTGGCCCGCTCCCACGCGTCACCGAAGAATCCGATCGCGGCGCCGACCCGCAGGCGTCCCTCGGGGTCCTTTGTCGCGTTGGGGTACTTTTCGCTCTTGTCGAAGTCCTTGACCGTGATGAGTCCGCGCAGGCGTCCGTCGGGGTCGACCAGAGGGAGCTTCTCGATCTTGTGCTGGGCGAAGATCGCGAGCGCTTCGTCCGGGTCGATGCCGACCTGGGCGGTGATGAGGTTCCTCGTGGTCATGACGTCGCGCACGAGCGTCGTGTCCTTCTCGAACGGCGAGACGAAGCGCATGTCACGGTTGGTGATGATCCCGACGAGCCGACCGTCGCCCTCGACGACGGGCAGCCCCGAGACGCGGAACTCGCCGCACAGGGCATCCACTTCTGCCACGGTCGCGTCCGGCGTCGTCGTGACCGGGTTGGTGATCATGCCCGACTCGCTGCGCTTGACCTTGTCGACGTGCGTCGCCTGGTCGTCGATCGAGAGGTTGCGGTGCAGGATGCCGATGCCGCCGTTTCTCGCCATCGCGATGGCCATGCGCGACTCGGTCACCGTGTCCATAGCGGACGACAACAGAGGAGACGAGAGCGTGATGCGGCGCGTAAGCCTGGAGGAGGTGTCCGCTTCGCTCGGGATCACGTCGGTGTGGCCCGGAAGCAGCATGACGTCGTCGTAGGTGAGGCCGATGAAGCCGAAGGGATCTGGCTGGTCCATGAGTCTCCCGGGGATTGCGAGTGGTGGGTGGGTACTCCGGTATGCGGCATCGAATCCGGTATCTCATCTTAACGGTTTACCGATCCGCCTATTCCCCGGTCATAATGAGCGAACACGAATATGTCTCTCCCGGAAACATGAGGGACACATTCACTCGATAACGTCAACGACGACGGCTGGCCTCAATCCGAGAGATTCCCTTGACCTCGGTCGCCTGCTCCTGGAGGATTTGTGCCACTCACCATTCGACGAGCAACGTCTCTGATGAGAATCATCGGAGCCGTGCTCGGAACCACGATTGCAGCGCTGATTCTCGCTCTCTCCATCGGCATCGCGCCGGCGAGCGCCGAGTCGACTCCGAGCCCGTCGCCGAGCGGCGACTTCACCAGCACCTTCACCATCGGCGGGCTCATCCGCGACGGCGACACACCCCTCGAGGGCGTCGAAGTGCGGGTCGAGGGCCAGGGATTCGACGAGATCGGCGTGACCGGAGCCGATGGACGTTGGGTCGTCCCCGTTCCCGAGCAGGGCGAGTACACCGCGACCCTGCTGCCCGAGTCCCTCCCCGATGGCGTCGCGCCCCGCGACCCGGACAACATCACGCGTGACGTGAATCTGTCCACGACCAACACGGTCAACGTGCTGTTCCCGACTGGCGAAGGCACTGTCAGCACCTCCAACTTCGGCAGCACACTGATCACCCGCATCATTTTCGGCCTGAATTTCGGCCTGCTTCTCGCACTCGCCGCGATCGGCATTTCGCTCATCTACGGCACCACGAAGCTCAACAACTTCGCGCACGGCGAGATGGTCACCTTCGGCGCCGTGATCTTCCTCATCTTCGGAACGACGCTCGGAGTTCCCCTCATCCCCGCGATCGCGATCACGCTCGTGCTCAGCGCCTTCACCGGCTATGCGCAGGATGCCTGGCTGCACCGGCCGCTGCGGAAGAGGGGGGTGGGTCTCGTGCAGGCGATGATCGTCACGATCGGCCTGTCGATCTTTGTGCGCTACGTGTACCTCTTCGCCATCGGCGGAAACATCGAGACCCTCGACACGGGCCTCACCCAGAACGTTACGATCGGCCCGGCGACAATCACCCTCGCCTCGCTCGTCAGCATGGGGGTGAGCATCGTGATGCTCGGTCTCGTCGGGCTGTTCCTCACCCGCACCCGCATCGGCAAGGCGACCCGCGCTGTGAGCGACAACTCCTCGCTTGCCGCGGCATCCGGCATCAACGTCGACTGGATCATCCGCGTCGTGTGGATTCTCGCGGCAACCCTCACGGGACTCAGCGGAATCCTGTACGGCATCTTCCGCCAGGTGAACTGGAACATGGGGTTCCAGATCCTCCTGTTGCTGTTCGCCGCCGTCACCCTCGGCGGTCTCGGCAGCGCGTTCGGCGCGCTCGTCGGTTCCCTCGTCATCGGAATCGTGACCGAGGTGTCGACCATCTGGATCCCGAACGACCTGCGCTACGCCGTCGCGCTCCTCATTCTCATTCTTGTTCTGCTCGTGAGACCCCAGGGCGTACTGGGTCGCAAAGAGCGAGTCGGCTAGGAGGCCATCATGGACTGGGGACAGATTCTCTCAACCGCCGCCGGCGAACTACTGAGCCCGGTGACGGCCGCATACGCCCTCGCCGCGATCGGTATCGGCGTTCACTTCGGCTATGCCGGCCTGCTCAACTTCGGCCAGGCCGGGTTCATGGCCATCGGCGCCTACGCCTTCGTCGTGCCCACACTTCTCTGGGGCTTTCCGATCTGGGCGGCCTTCCTCTCGACGATCCTCGTGAGCGTGCTCTTCGCGCTGCTGCTCGGGATTCCGACGCTGCGGCTTCGGGCCGACTACCTCGCGATCGTCACGATCGCGAGCGCGGAGATCGTGCGGTTCGTCGTCTCGACCTCCGGGCTCACCGCCATCACCGGCGGAGCCACAGGGCTCTCCGGATATAACGGCGGGTTTATCGATCTGAACCCGTTCGCTCCGGGCCGCTATGGGTTCGGCCCGTGGGAGTTCTCGGCGAACCAGCTGTGGGTTCGTGTCTTCGGCTGGGGCCTCGTGATCATCGCGAGCGTTCTGGTGTTCCTGCTCATGCGCAGCCCGTGGGGCCGTGTGGTCAAGGGCATCCGCGAAGACGAGGATGCGGTGCGCAGCCTCGGGAAGAACGTCTACGCGTACAAGATGCAGGCCCTGATCCTGGGTGGTGTGTTCGGTGCGTTCGCCGGAGTGATCTACGTGCTGCCCAGGTCGCTGCAGCCCACCAACTACGGCACGACCCTGACCTTCTTCATCTGGACGATGCTGCTGCTGGGCGGGGCGGCGACCATCTTCGGCCCGATTGTCGGCGCAATGATCTTCGCCGCCCTGCTGACCCTGAGCGACGGTATCGTGCGCGGACTCATCCGGGCGGACATCGTCACATTCATCAGCGGAACTCAGGCCGGCCAGATACGGTTCATGATCATCGGGGCCGTTCTCATGCTCTTGGTGATATTCAGACCCCAGGGAATCTTCGGAAACAAGAAGGAGCTGTCGTTCAATGTCTGACACGATGCTGACCCACCCTCTCGTCGACGGGCCGGTCGGACCGGGCTGCAAGAAGGTCGACCCGATCGTCGTCGCCGACAACGTCACGCGCACCTTCGGTGGACTCACGGCTGTGGATGTCGCACACGTCGAGATTCCCAGGAACGCGATCACGGCACTGATCGGGCCCAACGGCGCCGGCAAGACCACCTTCTTCAACCTGCTCACCGGCTTCGACAAGCCGAACACCGGCCAGTGGAGCTTCGAGGGGCACAGCCTCGCGAGGGTGCCCGCATTCCGGGTGGCTCGCAAGGGAATGGTGCGCACCTTCCAGCTGACCAAATCGCTGGGCCGGTTGAGCGTGCTGCAGAACATGCTGCTCGGCGCCACCAAGCAGCCAGGTGAGAACATCTTCACGGCGCTCATCAAGCCGCTGTGGAGCAAGCGCGAGGAGACGATCACCTCGAAGGCGGAGGAGATCCTCGCGCGCTTCAAGCTGCTCGAGAAGAGCGAGGACTACGCGGCATCGCTGTCGGGCGGCCAGCGCAAGCTGCTCGAGATGGCGCGGGCGCTCATGAGCGACCCAGTGCTGATCATGCTCGACGAACCGATGGCCGGAGTGAACCCCGCGCTCACCCAGTCACTGCTGGGCCACATCAAGGAGCTCAAGGCGGAGGGAATGTCGGTGCTGTTCGTCGAGCACGACATGCACATGGTCAGGCACATCTCCGACTGGGTCATCGTGATGGCCGAGGGCAAGGTCGTCGCCGAGGGCCCCCCTGACCAGGTCATGAACGACCCGGCCGTCATCGATGCCTACCTCGGCGCGCACCACGACACCGACCTCGGCGAGATGACCGGAGCCACCCCCGTCATCGAGGAGAACGACGTCGCGGCCGACAACGCGGACAAGAAAAACGCGGACAAAAGAGAGGGCGCGATCTGATGTCTGAGACTGCCAACACGACCACGGGAACGGCACCCACCATGACGGGCGAGCCGGTGCTCTACAGCACTGACCTTGTCGCGGGCTACATCCCCGGCGTCAACATCCTCAACGGATGCAATATCACCGCCTACCCGGGCGAGCTCATCGGCATCATCGGGCCCAACGGCGCCGGCAAGTCGACATTCCTCAAGGCGGTGTTCGGCCAGGTGAACATCCGCAGCGGCACGATCCACCTCAAGGGTGACGACATCACCGGCCTCAAGGCCGACAAGCTCGTCACCAAGGGCGTCGGGATGGTTCCGCAGAACAACAACGTCTTCCCGACGTTGTCGATCGAGGAGAACCTCGAGATGGGCCTGTTCCAGCGCCCGAAGGTCTGGGCGGAGCGCTTCGAGTTCGTCACGGAGCTGTTCCCCGAGCTCGCGAGCCGCCGCAAGCAGCGCGCGGGGTCGCTCTCGGGCGGCGAGCGCCAAATGGTCGCGATGGCCAGGGCACTCATGATGGACCCGTCGGTGCTGCTGCTCGATGAGCCATCCGCCGGCCTCTCCCCCGTGCGGCAGGACGAGACGTTCCTGCGCGTGCACCAGATCAACCGTGCCGGAGTCTCGGTCATCATGGTCGAGCAGAACGCACGCCGCTGCCTGCAGATCTGCGACCGTGCGTACGTGCTCGACCAGGGCACGGACGCCTACACGGGTACCGGACGCGAGCTACTGAAGGACCCGAAGGTCACCGAGTTGTACCTCGGCACCCTCGCGGCCGACGTCGACGCGGACAAGAAGGCCCGCGGGGTCTGAGTCGCCCCTGACGCCCCGAAGGCCCCACGACTGAGTTCTGGTTGCGGGGCCTTTTCTGTGGGCACAGGTGGGCTCTAAGCGGCCTCCGCCGGTTGAGCAGGTCGCGCAGCCAGAGCGCGCTGCTCAGCCAGCAGCGTGCCCTTCGCACGACAGAGGGGCCCGACCTTTCGGCCGGGCCCCTCCGTTGTCGTGCGTGGTGCTGTGCGAATTACTCCGCGAGGCTGCCGAACTCGGCGTTCAGCGGCACGTAGCGGTTGTCCGCTCCGTACTGGTAGATACCGATGAAGGCCTCGGTCGGGTCGCCGTTCTCATCGAACGTGATCGGTCCCGAGGGGCCGTCGTAGTCGATGTCTTCGCCGTCGTTGACAAGCGCGAGGCAGTCCGCGAAGGACTCGCACTTCTCGCCACCCTCGGTAACCGACTGGAGGTTGTCGCGGATGGTGGTCGGGTCGTCGCTTCCACCTTGGGCAGCGGCAAGCGCACTCACGATGACGGCATCGTACGACTCAGCGGAGTAGCTGAAGTCGGTGAGCGACGGGTCGATCTCGAGCAGGCGCTCACGGAAGTCATCCGAGGCGAAGTTACCCGGCAGGGTTCCCTTTGCACCATCGAGGGTGCCCTCGGGGAACTCGTAGCTGTTCGAGAGGTTGCCGTCGACGAAGTAGACCTTGTCGGACGGGAAACCCTGCGTGTTGACCAGCTCCGGGATGATCGAGGCCGTCTCGGCGAACGCGATGACCGCGACCGCGTCAGCACCGCTCGCGAGCACCTCGTCGACGATCGCCGTGAACTGCGTGTCACCGGTGTTGTAGGGCACCGATGCCGTCACGGTTCCGCCGGCATTCTCGATGGCGATCGTGGCGTTGTCGGTCAGGCCGATTCCGTAGGGGTCGTTGATGTAGATGATGCCGACATTCTCATTGCCGTCGCCGACGATGAGGTTGCCGAGCACGCGGCCCTGGAGCACGTCGCTCGGGGCGGTGCGCCAGTACCATCCATCGTCCTCGTAGTCCGTGAAGTCCGGCGAGGTGTTGGCGGGGGAGATCTGCAGGACACCGGCGTTGACGAGCTGGTCGATGAAGGTGAAGGAGACACCCGACGACGCCGCGCCGATGACGACATCGGCGTCGAGGCCGATGAGCTCTCCCGCGGACTGCGTCGCGATGTCCGTGTCGCCGTCGCCGGAGTCACGGTGGATGACCTCGACCTCGAACTCGAAGTCCGATTCGCTGATCTCGGCTGCGGCCAGGTCGACGCCGGCGAACTCGGGCGGGCCGAGGAAGGCGAGGTTACCGGTCTGCGGAAGGATCGTGCCGACCGTCAGTACGCCGTCAGCGGCGCGACCGGAGGTCGCGGGACCGTCGCCCTCGTCGTCTTCGGCGGGCGTGCTGGCACAGGATGCCAGCAGCAGGATGCTCGCGGAAGCGACCGCGAGTGCCTTGATGCCCGTCGCGAAGGCGTTCGAGCGGGAAGGCTGTGAGCCCTTCAGGAATGCGCTCATTGTGCTCCTTGATGTTGTGATTGCAGGCACAGAAATACCACGCCTGTTCTCTGAAGGTATAGAGGCGGGCGCGCGGACACAATACAACCGCGTTACAGGCGTGTAACGCGACTAAATCGTTACATTTCATCATCCGGATGATCAACCGCGGCGGTACTCGTCTGTCCCTGCCACGAAAGTCGCCATTTTCGTGCGTCAGGTGAGCAGCGGAACGTTGCGCCTGGCGACCCTGCCGCTCGCGACCATGTCGAAGGTCAGCACCGCCAGCGCCACCCAGACGAGCCCGAATCCGACCCAGCGCTCCGGCGGCATCGCCTCTCGCAGCACGAAGGCCCCAAACGCGAACTGGATCAGTGGGGCGAGATACTGGATCAGGCCGAGCGAGATGAGCGGAAGCCGCCGGGCCGCCCCCGCGAACAGCAGCAGCGGCACCGCCGTGATGACGCCGGAACCGATGATCAGGATCGTGTGCGCCACGCTGACCGTGCCGATCGTGAGTCCCGTGGTCGTGGCGACGAGTGCGAGCTGGAGGATGGCGACGGGCGCCAGCCACGCCGTCTCGAGGGCGAGCCCGCTGACGGCATCCACCGAGGGGCCGACGCGCTTCTTGATGAGGCCGTAGAACCCGAACGAGAGGGCGAGGGCAAGCGAGATCCACGGAAACTCGCCATACCCGATCGCGAGCACGAGAACCGCGACGAAGCTGATGCTCACCGCAATCCACTGCAGTGGACGCAGCCGCTCGCGCAGCACAAGCACTCCGAGCAGAACAGTGACGATCGGGTTGATGAAGTAGCCCAGCGCACCCGCGAGCACGCGGTCGGTGAGCACCGCGTAGATGTACACCTGCCAGTTGACGTAGATGAACGCGCCCGCGAGCGCCATGGTGAACAGCAGTCTCGGCGTGCGTACGATCCGCGCGACGGCTGTCCATCGCCGGGTCGCGCTGAGCAAAATCGCGCAGAAGACGAGAGAGAACATGATGCGCCCGGCGACGATCTCGAACGGACCGGTCGGAGCCAGCAGCAGGAAGTAGACCGGGAGCAGACCCCACAGCCCGTAGGCGGAGACCGCCTGAATGAAACCGGCGCGACGCGTCGCGGCGATCGACTCCAGCGTGGACTTGGGGTTCGCGGCATCCGGCACTCCAGAAATTCTACCCCGGGTACGACGAAGGCCCGCCCGGCGAACCGGACGGGCCTTGCGAAGTGCTGCTGGTGTTAGCGGACGACGACCGCGAGCACGTCGCGAGCCGAGAGGACGAGCAGGTCGTCTCCGCCGTACTTCACCTCGGTTCCGCCGTACTTGGAGTAGATGACCTTGTCGCCGACGGCGATGTCGAGGGGAACGCGGTTGCCGTTGTCATCGATGCGACCCGGTCCGACCGCGACGACCTCGCCCTCCTGGGGCTTCTCCTTCGCGGTGTCCGGGATGACGAGACCGGAAGCAGTTGTCTGCTCCGCCTCGACCTGCTTGATCACAATGCGATCTTCGAGCGGCTTGATGGAGACCGACACAGTTGACCTCTTTCTCAGTACTAAGGGCTTGTGGGTTGGCACACTCATGGTGAGAGTGCCAGAAGTAGCTTACGGGTTTCGTTAGCACTCCCGCAATCGGAGTGCCAGTGCGCGCGTCGGCGGGGGTGGAAGAATGGGCTGATGGAGACCTCCGAGCTGCTTGACGTGCTGTCCGCCGACGGGCTCCGGCTGCTCGATTCGCTCGACCCCTACGATTCCAAGGCCGATGTCGTCCGAACGGTCAGCGAACTGCGCGCCGCCGGGCACTCCCCCGGCATGGTCGCGGCGGTGCTGAACCAGTCCAAGCTGCGGGCCAAGGCCGGCCCCAAGTTCGGCGCGTTCGCCGAGCGGATGCTGTTCACCGAGGCCGGACTCGAGCAGGCCACCCGGCTGAGCGTCGCGGCACTGCACGCCGGGCGTTTCCGCGACGCCGGCCTCGCCTCGGTCGCCGACCTGGGCTGCGGGATCGGCGCGGATGCCCTCGCACTGGCCGCCCTCGACCTCCTGGTGACGGCGGTCGAGCGTGACGAGGTGACCGCGGCAATCGCCGCCTACAATCTCGCCCCGTGGGACAACGTGACGGTGGTGCACGCGGATGCAGTCGACGTGCCGCTCGACGACGTCGATGCGGTGTTCCTCGACCCCGCCCGCCGCACGGCCGGCCACCAGAACACCTCGCGGCTGCGCGACCCCGCCGACTTCTCGCCATCGCTCGAGTTCGCGTTCGGCCTCGGCGAGCGGATGCCGACGGGCATCAAGCTCGGCCCGGGGGTCGACCGCGACCTCATTCCGGCCGGCGCCGAGGCGCAGTGGATCTCGGTCGATCGGGAGGTCGTCGAACTTGGGGTGTGGTTCGGCGCGGCCGCGCGGCGCGGCATCGGGCGTGCCGCGCTCGTGATCGGTGACCACGGCACCGCAGAGCTGACCGGGCCCGCCGACAGCGAGGATGTCGAGACTGGCGCCATCGGCCAGTTCGTCTATGAGCCTGACGGTGCTGTTATCAGGGCCCGACTCATCGGCGACCTCGCCCGGCAGATCGGCGCGCGAATGCTCAGCACCGGCATCGCTTACCTCACCGCGGACAAGCTCGTTACGACACCATTCGCGCGCGCGTTCACGGTGATCGAGGTTCTGCCGTTCGACGAGCGCACTCTCAGGCGGGAGCTCGCTGCCCGCGGTATCGGAACACTGGAGATCAAGAAACGCGGCGTCGATGTCGATCCGGCACAGCTGCGCAAAAAGCTTGCCCTCAAGGGCAGGGCGAGCGGTACTCTCATCGTCACGCGCGTCGCGGGGCGGCACTGCGCGCTGCTGGTGGAGCGGGCGTAACGCACGCAGCCACAACGCGCGCGAGCGGCACCGCGCCGGGTTAGAAGTCCTGGTTCGGGAAGCTTGTGGGGCTGCCCAAGCTGAAAAGGGCGATCCAAAATACGAGCGCGATGAGCGCGATTGCGACCCCGATGAAGCCGGTGATGAGCGCGGTGAGCCAGAACGGGCGAGCCTTGTCGCCCTCGCGCTTCTTGCCGAGGAAGCCGAGCACGATTGCGGCGGCGGGGATGAACAGCCCGAAGATCGAGCCGATGATCGGCAGAATCGCGATCCCGGAGCCGAGCAGGCCGACGATTCCGGCGATCATGCCGATGAGGCTGAGCGTTTTCGTTGGGGCCGGCGAGCCGTAGCTCGACTGGCTGGAGCCGGTGGGCTGGCTGGAGCCGTAGCTCGACTGGCTGGAGCCGGTGGGCTGCCCGTAGCCGGTCGGCCGGTCGTAGCCGCTCGGCTGCGCATATCCGCCCGGCTGGGATGGCTCGGACCCGTAGGGCACCGATTCCGGCTGCGCGTATCCGCCACCCGCGGGCGCGGGCGGCACCGGCGGCGGAGTGGAGGCGGGGGGTCGATTCGGATCGACGGGACCGTCGTCGCGGGGATCTGACATGGGAGGCTCCTTACAACGGCAACTAAAACTCAAGGGTGCTCACAGCATTCCCTAGGTATCTGCGACTGTCAAACGCTTGTGACGCCTCAGGGGCGGGGCTCCTCAGGCCTGGATCGAGGTGACCGGAAGCGTCGAGTCGGCCGAGAAGCCCAGGCCGGATGGCGCGTGCCCCGCCATGATGAGCTGGGCTCCGAGCGCCGCGATCATCGCCCCGTTGTCGGTGCACAAGGCCAGCGGCGGGATGCGCAGCTCGATACCGGCCTCCGCGCACCGCTCCGCCGCCAGCTCACGCACACGCGCGTTCGCCACGACGCCGCCGCCGAGCAGGAGCCTCGGCACCCCGAGGTCGAGGCACGCGGCGACCGCCTTCGCCACGAGCACGTCGGCCACCGACTCACGGAAGGACGCCGCGACATCCGCAAGGGGCACGGCCTCGCCCGCATCGCGCTTCTGCTCGACCCACCGCGCAACGGACGTCTTGAGCCCGGAGAACGAGAAGTCGTAGCGGTGCCGCTCGAGGTCCTTTGCCTGGCTGAGCCCGCGGGGGAAGCGGATGCTGCGCGGGTCGCCGCCGACGGCCGCCCGGTCGATCTGCGGCCCACCGGGGTAGGGCAGGCCGAGGAGCCTCGCGACCTTGTCGAAGGCCTCCCCCGCGGCGTCGTCGATCGTCTCGCCGAGCAGTTCGACGTCGGAAACGAGGTCGCGCACGAGCAGCAGCGAGGTGTGGCCGCCGGAGACGAGCAGCGCTACGGTGGGCAGCTCGATCGCCGTCCCGTCGTCGCGGAGCACATCCGCGCCGACGTGGCCGACGAGGTGGTTGACGGCATAGAGCGGACGGTCGAGTGCCACGGCGAGCGCCTTCGCGGCGCCGACCCCAACCATGAGTGCGCCGGCGAGCCCGGGACCGCTCGTCACTGCGACAGCGTCGATCTCGTCGAGGCCCACCCCCGCCTCGGCGAGCGCAGCGGTAATCGCGGGGCCGAGCGCCTCGAGGTGCGCCCGCGCGGCGATCTCGGGCACGACGCCGCCGAACCGGGCGTGCTCCTCCATCGAGGAGGAGATGACGTTGGCGAGCAGGGTGCTGCCGCGCACGATGCCGATCCCGGTCTCATCGCAGCTCGTCTCGATGCCGAGCACAAGCGGCTCGGCGGCAGACGTGGGGGTTGCGGCCGCGCTCACGCGAGCACCGTTCTCGGGGCCTCGAGTCTCAGGCGCATGACGATCGCATCCATTCCGTCCGGCTGGTAGTAGGCGACCCGCACGGCAATTCTCTCGAAGCCGAGCGAGGCGTAGAGCGTCTGTGCTCCCGGGTTGTCGGCGCGCACTTCCAGGAAGACCTCCAGCACTCCGCGGCTGCGCGCCTCGGCGACCAGCGACTGCACGAGGAGCCGGCCGAGGCCCTCCCGCCGGGATCCCTCGGCGACCGCGATCGTCTGCACGTCGGCCTCCCTGGCACCCCGCGGGGAGAACAGGCCGGCGTAGCCCGCGATTGCCTCTGGCGTCTCCGGCCGGAACGCGACGAGGTAGTAGCACTGGCGGTTGGCGAGCTCCGAGCGCATCCCGTCGCGGGACCAGGCGTCGCTGAGAAAGCTGCTGTTCTCGATGAGCATGATGCGGTCGAGGTCGCCGGCGCCGGCCCGCCGCAGCTGCCAGGCCATCAGCTGACCCGCTTGGGGCCGGCCGACGCGACCGCGTCGGGGGCGCGGAGGTAGAGCGGTGCGGCGCCGGCGAACGACCGGCCAGCGGAGAACATCGCTTCGGCGAGGAGTCCGAGCGCGGCGGCGGACACGTCGGCGGCGTCGAGTCGCTCGTAGGAGTCGTAGCCGGCGACAGCGACAGCGAGGTCGTCCGGCCGTGCGAGTCCCGCCGGTTCCGCCCTGTCGGGGATACCTGCGTCGTCGACGCCGCGGTAGGCGGACCAGTAGACCTCGCGCCGGCGGGCATCCGTCACGACGAGCAGCGGTCCGGTCGCCCCGGCCGAGTAGTGGGCGAAGGCGATCGCGTCAGGGCTCACGACTCGCACGAGCGGCGCATCCGCTCCGAGGGCGAACGCCTGCGCCGCCGCGATGCCGACGCGCAGCCCGGTGAACGGCCCTGGGCCCATGCCGGCGACGATTCCGGAGAGCGCCGTGATCGGCACCCCGGACTCGGCGACGCACTCGGCGATGAAGGTTCCGATGATCTCGGCGTGCCCTCTCGTGTCGGCTGAGGAGCGTTCGCAGAGCACGCCGCGCTCGCGGTCGACGACCGCGACGGAGGTGCCGGCTGAGGTGTCGATCGCAAGGAGCATCCGGCCAGTTTAAGCGAACGGATGCCGATCCCAGCGCGGCCCGAGCGGCCGGATGGTGACCTGCCGCGGCTCGGGCCCGCCGAGGTCCTCCGCGTGCACGGATGCGCCGCCCGCCCCCGTCGGCCGCGCGATCGACACCTCGAGAAGCGAGTCGCTGATCCCGTCGAGCATCCCCGCCGCCCATTCGACGACGACGATCGAGCCCTCGAAGTCGATGTCGAGGTCGTCGAGCTCCGCCGCACTGCCGAGCCGGTAGGCGTCGACGTGCACGAGCGGTGCGCCGCCGTCGGCGCGCGGATGCGTGCGGGCGAGCACGAACGTCGGGCTCGTCACCGCGCCGCGCACCCCGAGCTCGTCGCCCAGCCCGCGGGTCAGGGTGGTCTTCCCCGCCCCGAGCTCGCCGTTCAGGGCGACGATGTCTCCCGCGCGCAGCTGCCGGGCGATGCGGCGACCGAGCTCGGCCATCTGCTCCGGCGTCTGGATCTCGAGCCGGATCATGAGGTGTAGCGCCGTTCGATGCGGCCGCCGAGCCGCGTGACGATCTCGTAGTTGATGGTGCCGGCCGCGGCCGCCCAGTCGTCGGCCGACGGCACTCCCGTGCGCGGGTCGCCGAAGAGCACGGCGCGGTCGCCGACCGCGACGGCCGCGTCGCCGACATCAACGACGAACTGGTCCATCGCGACCGTTCCCGCGATGCGGTAGGTCGTGCCGTTGATGGAGACGGGCCCGACACCGGATGCCTGCCGCGGGACTCCCTCCGCGTAGCCGAGCGGCACGAGCGCGAGGGTCGTCTCCCGGGTCGTACGGTAGCGGTGGCCGTAGGAGACGCCAGTGCCGGCCGGCATCCGCTTGACCGACACGATCCCGGCGCTCAGCTCGAGGGCGGGGCGCAGGCCCAGCTCGACCGAGCTCTCGTCGTCGTAGGGGGTCAGCCCGTAGATTCCGATGCCGAGCCGCACGAGGTCGAACCGGGCCGACGGCATCCGCAGGGCAGCGGCGGTGGAGGCGAGGTGGCGTAGCTCCGGCGTGAGCCCGGCCGCTCCGGCGAGCGCCGAGGCGTGCTCGAAGGCCTCGAGCTGGGCGAGGTCGTCGGCGTCTCCCGCGTTCGCGAGGTGACTGAACAGGCCGCGGACGCGCAGCGCGCCGCCGCGCTCGTGCGCCGCTGCGGCCGCGAACAGTGCCTCACACCCGGCGAGCGGCACCCCGCCGCGGCCAAGGCCCGTGTCGACCTTGATGTGCACGAGGGCGGGTGCTGCCCGGGAGGCGGTTGCTGCGGCCTTGTCCAGCTGCGCCGGTGAGCCGATGCCGATGTCGATGCCCGCGTCGATCGCGGGCGCGAAGTCGGCGTCGGGCGCGTGCAGCCAGGTGAGGATCGGGGTGTCGAGACCGGCGGCGCGCAGCGCCAGGGCCTCGGCGATCTCGACGACGCCGAGCCAGTCCGCTCCGCCCTCGATCGCGGCCCGCGCGCTCGGCACCGCGCCGTGGCCGTAGCCGCCCGCCTTGACAACCGCCATCGTGTGCTCGGCGCGGATCCGGGCGCGCAGCAGCTCGACGTTCGCCGAGATCGCAGACAGGTCGACGCGCGCCTCGCGCAGCGGCCGGGCGCTCACGAGTCGCGCCCCTCCGCGATGACCCAGGCGAGCGCGATGCCCGCGTCGTGGGTCATCGTGAGGTGGATGCTGGAGATGCCGCGGGCCGCGGCGATCGCGGCGACCGCGCCGTGCAGCTCGAACGAGGGATTGCCGAGACCGTCGGAGACGACCCGCATGTCGTGCCAGCGCACCCCCGCGGAGTCACCGATGGCCTTGATGAGGGCCTCCTTCGCGGCGAACCGGCCGGCCAGCGAGCGTAGCGACAGCATCCGCTCGGGGGTGGAGCGCTCGCTCTCGGCGAACAGGCGTGGCACGAGGCCACGGGTGCGGGAGGCGGCGCGCTCGAATCGAGCGAGGTCGACGACGTCGACCCCGATTCCGATGATCACGGCGCCATCCCGGGGCGCATCACTCGACCGTGACGGACTTCGCGAGGTTGCGCGGCTGGTCGACGTCGAGCCCCTTCGCGGCGGCGAGCTCCATCGCGAAGATCTGCAGCGGCGCGACGGCGAGCAGCGGCTCGAACAGGGTCGAGGCGAGCGGGATCGGGATGACGACGTCGGCGTAGGGCAGCACTGCGGCGTCGCCCTGCTCGGCGATCGCGAGGATGCGCGCACCCCTGGCCCGGATCTCCTGGATGTTGGAGACGACCTTCGGGTGCAGCGAGTTCTCGCCGCGCGGGCTCGGTACGACGACGAACACCGGCTGGCCGGGCTCGATGAGCGCGATCGGGCCGTGCTTGAGCTCACCCGCGGCGAAGCCCTCGGCATGGATGTAGGCGAGCTCCTTGAGCTTGAGCGCGCCCTCGAGCGCGACCGGGAAGCCGGCGTGACGGCCGAGGAAAAGCACGGCGCTCGTGTCGACCATCCAGCCGGCGAGCTCCTTGATCTTGTCGTGCTGCTCGAGCACGGTCGCGAGCTGGTCGGGGAGCGCCTGCAGCTCCTCGAGCAGCCCCGAGATCTCCCGCTTGGTGAGGGTGTCGCGCACGGCGGCGAGGTGCAGGGCGAACAGGTAGAACGCGGCGATCTGCGCCACGAAGGCCTTCGTCGAGGCGACGGCGACCTCGGGGCCGGCGTGCGTGTACATGACGGCATCCGACTCGCGCGGGATCGTCGCGCCCTGGGTGTTGCAGATCGAGAGGGTGCGTGCGCCGGCGTCGACGGCGTATTTGACGGCCATCAGGGTGTCCATGGTCTCGCCGGACTGGCTCACCGAGATGACGAGGGTCTTCTCGTCGAGGATCGGGTCGCGGTAGCGGAACTCGTGCGAGAGCTCCACGTCGACGGGGATCTTCGCCCACTTCTCGATGGCGTACTTCGCGAGCATCCCTGAGTAGGCGGCGGTGCCGCAGCCGAGGATCACGATGCGGTTGATCTCGGCGAGGGAGTCGCGCAGCGGCTCGAGCTCTTCGACGTGCACGGCGCCGTCGGTGATGCGGCCGAGTAGCGTCTTGGCGATCGCCTCCGGCTCCTCGCTGATCTCCTTCGCCATGAAGCTCGACCAGCCGCCCTTTTCCGACGCGGAGGCATCCCAGGCGATCTCGAACTCGTGCGAGTCGACCGGGTTGCCGTCGAAGTCGGTAATGGTGACGGACTCGGCGCGGATGCTGACGATCTGGTCCTGGCCGATCTCCACGGCGCGGTGGGTGTGCTCGACGAACGCCGCGACATCCGATCCGAGGAAGTTCTCGCCATCGCCCAGCCCGATCACCAGCGGGGAGTTGCGGCGGGCGCCGACGACAACGCCGGGCCCGTCGGTGTGCAGCACGAGCAGCGTGAACGCGCCGTGCAGCCGCGCGACGACGTTGCGGAGGGCGAGGGCGAGGTCGTGGGTCTCCTGGTACTCGAAGCCGACGAGGAACGCGGCGACCTCGGAGTCGGTCTCGCTCGTGAAGACGGTGTCCGGGTGCTGCTCGATGAGCTCGCGCTTGAGCTCGGCGAAGTTCTCGATGATGCCGTTGTGGATGAGGGCGAGCTTGCCGTTGTCGCCAAGGTGCGGATGCGCGTTCTGGTCGGTCGGTCCGCCGTGCGTCGCCCAGCGGGTGTGGCCGATGCCCGTGGAGCCGTTCGCGAGTGCGCGGCCGTCGAGGTCGTCGATGAGCATCTTGAGCTTGCCGGCCCGCTTTCGCGTGTGCATCGCGCCCTCCGGATCGATGACCGCGATTCCCGCGGAGTCATATCCGCGATACTCGAGGCGACGCAGTCCCCCCAGCAGAACCTCAACCGACTTGGCACTTCCGACATATCCCACGATTCCACACATGGAGTCGATGTTACGGGAGCAAACCCCGCACTACGCGCCCGGGCTAGTCTTGGAACCTATGGCTGAGCACGGATCCGGGCACGCGTCGAGCAACGGCAACGGCTCCCCCTTCATCGAAATCGACCGAGCGAGCTGGGCGGAACTCGCGCCGGCGACCCCGCTCCCCCTCACCCCGAACGAGATCGTTGAGCTGCGCGGACTCGGCGACGTGCTCGACCTGCGCGAGGTGAGCGAGGTCTACCTGCCACTCAGCCGCCTCATCAACCTATACGCGGCCAGCGCGAAGCAGCTCCACCGGGCCACGAGCGGCTTCCTCGGCACGCGCGCGGAGAGCACCCCGTTCGTGATCGGTGTCGGCGGCTCCGTCGCCGTCGGCAAGTCGACGATCGCCAGGCTGCTGCGCGAGCTCCTCGCCCGCTGGGACGACACCCCCCGGGTCGAGCTCATCACCACCGATGGCTTCCTCCACCCGAACGCCGAGCTCGAACGCCTCGGCCTCATGAGCCGCAAGGGCTTCCCGGAGTCGTACGACCGCCGCGCACTTCTCCGATTCGTCAGCAAGATCAAGAGCGGGGCGGAAGAGGTGCGGGCGCCGTTCTACTCGCACCTGAGTTACGACATCGTGAGCAACGCCGAGATCGTCGTGCGCCGCCCCGACATCCTCATCGTCGAGGGCCTCAACGTGCTGCAGCCCGCGACGAGGACGCACCGTCTGGCGGTGAGTGACCTGTTCGACTTCTCGGTGTATGTCGACGCGCGCAGCATCGACATCGCCCGCTGGTACGAGGAGCGCTTCCTGAAGCTGCAGCAGGGCGCATTCGCGAACCCGAAGTCATACTTCCACCGCTACGCGACGCTGTCGCCGGAGGAGGCTCGGGCGACGGCGCGGGACATCTGGAACCGGATCAACGGCCCCAATCTGGCCGAGAACATCCTGCCCACCCGGTCACGAGCGACGCTCGTGCTACGCAAGAACGCGCAACACGCCGTGGATCACGTGCTGGTGCGCAAGATCTAGCGCGATTGCGCTCCTCTGGCACCGCGCACGCCCGCGCGCATCGCTGGGCGTCAGTGGCTACAGTGCGAGCTGCTGCCGCACGATGTCGGCGAGCTCGTGGGCGATGCGGTCGGCGGTCGATTGCTCGGTAGCCTCGACCATGACCCGCACGAGCGGCTCGGTTCCGGATGCTCGCAGGAGCACACGCCCGTTCGATCCGAGCTCCGCCTCCGCAGCCACGACCGCGGCGGCAATGACCTCGTTCGAGGCGAGGGCGCGGCGGTCGACGCCTTTCACGTTGATCATGATCTGCGGGTACACCGTCATCACCGAGGCGAGCTCGGCGAGCGACTTCCCGGTTCGGGCCATCTCGGCCATGATGTGCATGCCGGTGAGGATGCCGTCGCCGGTCGTCGCGAAGTCGCTCATGATCACGTGGCCGGACTGCTCGCCGCCGAGGCTGAGCCCGCGCTCGTTGAGCGCCTCGAGCACGTAGCGGTCGCCGACCTTGGTCTCGACCATCGTGATGCCGTGCTCGGCCATCGCGACCTTGAGGCCCAGGTTGCTCATGACTGTCGCGACGAGGGTGTTCTCACGCAGCAGGCCGCGATCCTTCATCGACAGCGCGATGATCGCCATGATCTGGTCGCCGTCGACGACCTTGCCTGTCGCATCCACAGCGAGGCAGCGGTCGGCGTCACCGTCGTGGGCGATGCCGAGATGTGCACCGTGCTCGAGCACCGCCGCAGCGAGGCCGTCGAGGTGGGTCGAGCCCACCCCATCGTTGATGTTGAGGCCGTCGGGGTCCGCGCCGATCACGGTGACCTTCGCCCCGGCATCCGTGAACACCTCGGGCGAGACGCCGGCTGCGGCGCCGTGGGCGCAGTCCAGAACAACGTGCAGGCCGTCCAGACGGTGCGGCAGCGCGCCGAGCAGGTGCACAACGTACCGGTCCTCTGCATCCGCGAACCGCGTGATGCGTCCGACCTGCACCCCGGTCGGGGCGAGCTTGTCCGTGCCGAGCGCCGCCTCGATGCGGTCCTCGACGATGTCGGGCAGCTTCGTGCCGCCCTGCGCGAAGAACTTGATCCCGTTGTCGGGAGCCGGGTTGTGCGACGCGGAGATCATGACGCCGAAATCCGCACCGATGTCGCCGATGAGGAACGCTGCGGCAGGAGTGGGCAGCACTCCAGCATCCAGCACATCGACGCCGGACGAAGCGAGGCCAGCGGCCACCGCCGCGATGATGAACTCGCCCGAGATCCGCGGATCCCGCGCGACCACCGCGACGGGGCGGCGCCCTGAGGCGCGCCGCCCGTCCGCGATGCTTCCTTCTCCGAGAACGACCGCTGCCGCCTGCGCGAGGCTCAGCGCGAGTTCGACCGTGAGGTCAGAATTCGCGAGTCCCCGAACACCGTCGGTACCAAACAGACGTGGCATGAAAGGCGGCCGTTGCCCGGAACGCGATTAGCGCTTCGAGAACTGAGGAGCCTTGCGCGCCTTCTTGAGCCCGGCCTTCTTGCGCTCCTTGACGCGAGCGTCACGGCTGAGGAAGCCGGCCTTCTTGAGGATCGCGCGGTTGTTCTCCTCGTCGATCAGGTTGAGCGAGCGGGCGATGCCGAGGCGCAGCGCGCCGGCCTGGCCGGACGGGCCACCGCCGGTGATGCGCGCGATGACGTCGTAGCTGCCGACGAGGTCGAGCACCTTGAACGGGTCGTTGATCAGCTGCTGGTGCAGCTTGTTCGGGAAGTAGTCCGCGAGCTCGCGCCCGTTCACCACGAAGGTGCCCGAGCCGGGAGTGATGCGCACGCGGGCGATGGCCTGCTTGCGACGGCCGACGGCTGCTCCGGGAACGTTCAGCACCGCGCGGGGCGCCTTGGGGGCCGCGTCAGCAGCGCTTTCGGTCGAGTAGTTGTCCTGTGCGACCTCGCCGAGAGCGGCGCTGTCGAGGGAGTCTGAAATCTTCGCCATGAGTAAAGGAATCCTTTTGCTTTATTACTGGCGGCGCTACTGCGCGACCTGGGTGAGGGTGAAGGTCGTCGGCTGCTGTGCCGAGTGGGGGTGCTCCGGGCCTGCGTACACCTTGAGCTTGGTCAGCTGCGCGCGGCCGATCGAGTTCTTCGGGAGCATTCCGCGGACGGCCTTCTCCACTGCACGGGTCGGGTGCTTCTCGAGCATTTCCGCGTAGGTGGTCGCCGTCAGTCCGCCCGGGTAACCCGAGTGGCGGTAGGCCTTCTTCTGCGCGAGCTTCGAACCCGTCAGGGCGATCTTCTCGGCGTTGATGATGATGACGAAGTCGCCGGTGTCCATGTGGTTGGAGAAGATCGCCTTGTGCTTGCCGCGCAGCAGCGAAGCCGCGTGGGTCGCGAGGCGGCCGAGGACGATGTCGGTCGCGTCGATGATGAGCCAGTCGCGCTGGATGTCATCGGGCTTCGGGGAATAGGTGCGCGTCACAGTAGTGCTGCTTTCTGTCGAAATGAGGTGTTCGTGAATCCCACTCCGTGGAACGTTCCCGATGGGAACCTTGCCGGTGGAGGGCTCAACTTCGGATGTCGCGCTAGATGAGCGCAGGCACCAAGGGTCAAGATTAGTCCACTTCGCCTCGCGCGGTCAAACTCGCCCCCGCGTCGAGCTTCGGGCGTCGGTTGCGCGTCAAGTCGGCGCGCGCCTGGAGACCGTCGGCCGTCTCGGGGTAGCCGATCTCGACGAGCACGAGACCCTTGGCCGGCATTACTTTGAATTCGCTGCCTCGGGCCAGCTCGTCCCGGATGCCGGTGAGCCGCTCGACGGGAAGATTGCCCTGCCCGGCCGCGACGCAGGCGCCGACGAGCGAGCGCACCATGCTGTGGCAGAAGGCATCCGCCTGCACCCGCGCGAGGAGCACCCCGTCGGCATCCCGGTCCCACCAGAACTCCTCGAGGCTGCGCACCGTCGTCGCCCCGTCGCGAGGCTTGCAGTACGCCGCCCAGTCGTGCAGGCCGAGCAGCGACGCCGCCGCCTGGTTCATGAGCCCGACGTCGAGCGCGGCCGGATACCAGAGGGTGCGGTGCCGCTCGAGCGGATTGCGCGGTGCCGAGGTGTCGGCGATGCGGTATTCGTACCGTCGCCAGAGGGCCGAGAATCGGGCGTCGAAGCCGGGCAGGGCGAGTGCGCTCCGCGCGACGTGCACATCGCTGTCGATCCCCGCGATGCCGTTGATCCGCCGGCCGAGCGACGCCGGCCCGTCGTACACACGCCCGGCGAGCTTGCCACGCCGCGGCCGGTCGAGGCTGCGCAGCTGGGCGGGGGTGAGGTCGAGGTGGGCCACCTGGCCGGTCGCGTGCACTCCGGCATCCGTTCGTCCCGCGACTACGAGAGACGCCACGGGAGTGTGCCGGCGCAGGATCACTCCGAGCGCGTCTTCGATCGCGCCCTGAACGGTTCGCACAGTCGGCTGCGTCGCCCAGCCGGTAAAGTGACCACCGTCATACGCGATGTCGAGGCGGATGCGCGTGGTCGGCGGTTCCGGCCGCTCGCCTGCTTGCTCCCGATTCATCACGCAGACGAGTCTATTGGCGCCTGAGCGAGCATCCCGCAGAGGCCATCCGGGGAGGGGCCATCCGGGGAGGGGGGCATGTCCGTGCGCGCCATCGACCCCCTTGCGGCATCCGTTCCGGCGGCCGTTCCGGCGGCCGGTCGGGCATCCGTTCCGGCGGCCGGTCGGGCATCCGTTCCGGCGGTCCGGTTCGCCGGTCTCGACGGGCTGCGCGCGATCGCGGTCGGCGCGGTTCTCGTCTACCACCTCACCCCGGGCGTGCTGCGCGGCGGCTTTCTCGGCGTGGACCTGTTCTTCGTTATCAGCGGGTTCCTGATCACCTCGCTGCTGCTGCGCGAGCGGGGCGAGACGGGACGCATCAGCCTCGTGACCTTCTGGCGGCGCCGGGCGAGGAGGCTGCTGCCCGCACTCGGCCTGCTGCTGCTGGCGTCCTGTGCCACGGCCTGGCTCATCGGCGGCGACGTGCTGGTCGACCTTTCCCGCCAGGTTCTCGGGGCGCTGACCTTCAGCAGCAATTGGCTCGACATCACGGCGGACCGCAGCTACTTCGACGCCACTTCCCCCGAGCTGTTTCGCAACCTCTGGTCGCTCGCCGTCGAGGAGCAGTTCTACCTGGCCTGGCCGCTCGCCGTGCTGGGCCTCGCGCTGCTGCCCGGCCGCGTGTGGCGGCTGGCCGTGGTGGGGCTGCTCGCCGCGGCATCCGTCACGGCGATGGCGGTGCTCTACGTGCCCGGCGGCGACGCCACCCGGGTGTACTACGGAACCGACACGCACAGCTTCGGGCTCACCATCGGCGCCCTCGTGGCCCTCGCGGCGCACGAATGGGTGCCGCAGCGGTCGGCCTGGTCGCGGACCGCGCCGCGCTTCGCCCCCGCTGTCGCGGCCATCGGCCTCACCGGCATCGGGGCGGGCATGGTCTTCCTGTCTGAGGATGCGCCGTTCGGCTACCGCGGCGGCCTCGCGCTGGTCTCCGTGCTCGCAGCGCTCACGATCGCCGCGGCGATCGTGCCGCACTCCCCCGTCGGCCGGATGCTCGATGCCGCCCCACTGCGCTGGATTGGCGAGCGATCGTACGGTCTCTACCTCTGGCACTGGCCCGTGTTCATCCTCGTGCTCAGCGCGCTGCCGACCTGGCCGCGCTCGGGCGCGAGTGGCTGGGCCCTCGGCGGCATCGCGCTCGCGGTCACGGTCGCCGCCGCCTGGTTCTCCTACCGGTTCGTGGAGCAGCCGGTGCGGCACCACGGGTTCCGGGCGAGCCTGGCCGCCCTGATCGGCCCGCTGCGCGGCGCACCCCGCGGCGAGCCCCGCGGCGTGCTCCGTGGCGTGCTCCGTGGCGTGCTCCGTGGCGTCCGAGGGCGTGCGACCGGTGGCCCGAGCGGCAGCTCGACCGGCGCGTCCCACGGCGCATTCCGCTGCGCATCCCACGGCGCGTCCCACGGCGCGTCCCACGGCGCATCCCAAGGCACATCCCGCGCCGCATCCCGCGCCGCATCCCGCGCCGCATCCCGCGCCGCATCCCACCGACGCGTCGTCGCCGCGACGAGCGCGCTCGCCGTAATCGCCGCCGGAATGGTCGGAACGATCGGCGCCATCGCCGCAAACCCGATTGGCAGCGACGCGCAGACCAGAATCGAGCAGGGGCAGGATGCGATCGAGCGGCCGGGTGCCCCAGGGGTGCCTGGTTCCTCAGGGCGGCCCGGTTCCCCAGGGCGGCCAGGCGCCCCGAATGCCGCGACACCAGGGGGGCAGGCGACTCCCGCGCCGCTGCCGGGCGGGGACCAGATCACTGCGATCGGCGACTCCGTCATGCTCGCATCCGCCCCCGAACTTCAGGCTGCGTTCCCCGGCATCCAGATCGACGCCGTCGTCTCCCGCCAGCTCGCCCAAGCGCCGGCCCTGCTGGGGGCGCTCATGGATGCGCGCACGCTGCGGCCGATCGTGCTCGTCGGGCTCGGCACCAACGGACCGATTGACCGCGCGACGCTCGAGGAGCTGCGTGCGCTGGTCGGACCCACCCACCAGATCGTGATCGTCAACGTCTACGCCCCGCGTGGCTGGACCGATGGTGTCAACGAGGCGCTCACCAGCTTCGCGAGGCAGCACCGCGACGTGGAGCTCGCCAATTGGCGTGATGCGATCGCCCGGCAGCTGTCGCTGCTGGCGCGCGATCAGATCCACCCGGGTTCGGAGGGAGGCAAGGTTTACGCCGCTGTCGTGCGCGACGCGCTGCAGCGGCTCGCCGAGATCCCGCCGCTGCTGCGACCGAACGGCTACGGGCTGGCGCCCCGGCCTGAGTAGCGGCGCCTGCGCGGCTGCGCGGCTGCGCGCCTGCGCGCCTGCGATCGGTTCACGCGCACGCTGTTCACCCGCGTGCGTGTAATCACACCGGCGCGACTGAACAACACCCGCGTGAATCGCGCACAGGTCAGATGAGCCCAATCCTCCAGGTTGAGCGGCCCCACCTGGCGCAATCGGCATGGTCGCGACACGGCCTGCATGGTCGCGGCGCAATCCGCATGGTCGCGGCGCAATCGGCATGGTCGCGGCGCGATCGGCATGATCGCGGCGCAATCTGCTCAACCGGCACTATCTCCCGCGCACGGCTCCTTGTCCGTTCACGCGCACGCTGTTCACCCGCGTGTATGTAATCGCACCAGCGCGCGCGAACAACACCCGCGTGAACCGCGCGCGGGTCAGTTGAGCCCGATCTGCTCGCTCGGCAACGCACAAACCCCGCACCTCCTGAAGGAGGCGCGGGGCTTGTGGCGTGAAGCGGATGCTACTTGGCGTCGGTATCCGTCTTGGCGTCGGTGTCCGCAGCGGCGTCCGACTTGGCGTCGGTATCCGTCTTGGCGTCGGTGTCCGCAGCGGCGTCTGACTTGGCGTCGGTGTCCGCAGCGGTCTCGGCCGGAGCCTCGTCCGCCGCGGTCTCCTCGGCGGTGGTCTCATCGGTCGAGGCCTCATCGGTCGCAGTCTCGTCAGACGCGGCGGCCTCCTCGGAGGTCTGCTCCTCGACGGGCTCGTCGGTGACGACGGCCTTGGCAGGCTTGTCGGCCTTGGCCTTCGGCTTGGCATTGACGGGCTCGAGAACGAGCTCGATCTGCACCATCGAGGCGTTGTCGCCCTTGCGGAAGCCGAGCTTCGTGATGCGGGTGTAGCCGCCCTCACGGTGCTCGACGAGCGGCGCGATCTCGGTGAAGAGCTCGTGGATGACGCTCTTGTCGCCGATGATCCCGAGGGCGCGACGACGGTTGTGAAGGTCGCCCTTCTTGGCGAAGGTGATCAGGCGCTCGGCGACGGGGCGAAGGCGCTTGGCCTTCGTCTCGGTCGTCTTGATGCTCTTGTGGGTGAACAGGGCGGCGGCGAGGTTCGCGAGCATGAGGCGCTCGTGAGCCGGCCCTCCACCGAGGCGCGGACCCTTAGTAGGTGTAGGCATTGTGTTCTATCTCCGTCAATCTTGAAAGTGAGTCGTCGCGAGCGACGAGACTAGTTGGTCTCTTCGACGGCGTCGTCATAGCCGCTGTAGAAGTGGGCTCCATCGAAGCCGGGAACGGTGTCCTTGAGGGAGAGTCCCATCTCGACCAGCTTGTCCCTGACCTCATCCACCGACTTCTGTCCGAAGTTGCGGATGTTCATGAGCTGCGTCTCCGACAGTGCGACGAGTTCGCTCACGGTGTTGATGCCCTCGCGCTTGAGGCAGTTGTAGCTGCGCACGGAGAGGTCGAGGTCTTCGATCGGCATGCTCAGCTCGGTCGAGAGGACGGCGTCGACCGGCGCGGGGCCGATCTCGATGCCCTCTGCCGCCGTGTTGAGCTCGCGCGCCAGACCGAACAGCTCGGTCAGGGTGCGGCCGGCGGATGCGATGGCGTCGCGCGGGGTGATCGCGGACTTGGTCTCGACGTCGACCACGAGGCGGTCGAAGTCGGTACGCTCACCGGCACGAGTCGCCTCGACACGGTAGGTCACCTTGAGCACGGGCGAGTAGAGCGAGTCCACCGGAACCTGGCCGGCCTCGCTGAATTCGCTGCGGTTCTGGGTCGCCGACACGTAGCCGCGGCCACGCTCGATCGTCAGCTCGAGTTCGAACTTCGCCTTGTCGTTGAGCGTCGCGATGACGAGCTCCGGGTTGTGGATCTCCACACCGGCCGGAGCCGAGATGTCGGCAGCGGTGACCTCACCAGCGCCCTGCTTGCGAAGGTACGCGGTGATCGGCTCGTCGTGCTCGCTCGACACAACCAGGCCCTTGATGTTCAGGATGACCTCGGTGACGTCTTCCTTCACCCCGGGAACCGTGCTGAATTCGTGGAGCACTCCGTCGAGGCGGATGCTGGTGACAGCGGCGCCGGGGATCGAAGAGAGCAGGGTGCGGCGAAGCGAGTTGCCGAGCGTGTAACCGAAACCGGGTTCGAGCGGCTCGATGATGAACCGCGAGCGGAACTCGGTGATGTTCTCTTCGGTAAGAGTTGGACGCTGTGCAATCAGCACTGTTGATTCCTTTCGGCGAAGTGTCCGCTATTTGACACTTGGGGCTCCCGACTGGATGGCGGCCCAGTCGTGTATTGAGTTGTGTAGAAGTAGGGGGCATGCCGGGCGACGGGGCGCTTGCGCGCTCCCGCCACCCGGCAGCCAAGGAAGAGCAGTGTTAGACGCGGCGACGCTTCGGCGGACGGCAACCGTTGTGCGCCTGGGGCGTCACATCGTTGATCGAACCGACCTCGAGGCCAGCGGCCTGAAGCGAACGGATGGCGGTCTCGCGACCCGATCCCGGTCCCTTCACGAACACGTCGACCTTCTTGACACCGTGCTCCTGCGCCTGGCGGGCGGCGGACTCCGCCGACAGCTGCGCGGCGAACGGGGTCGACTTGCGCGAACCCTTGAAGCCGACCGTGCCGGACGATGCCCAGCTCAGAACGGCCCCGGTGGGGTCGGTGATGGTGACGATGGTGTTGTTGAACGTCGACTTGATGTGGGCCTGGCCCACGGCGACGTTCTTCTTCTCTTTACGACGCGGCTTACGAGCGGCCGATTTTGGTGCTGCCATTGTTTTCTCCTAAAACTTGTATGGCGATACGAGCAATGCTCGCTATCGGGCCTTCTTCTTGCCGGCGACGGTGCGCTTCGGGCCCTTGCGGGTACGAGCGTTGGTCTTGGTGCGCTGTCCGTGGACCGGAAGTCCACGACGGTGGCGGATGCCCTGGTAGCTCCCGATCTCGACCTTGCGGCGAATGTCGGCTGCGACCTCACGACGAAGGTCACCTTCTACCTTGAAGTTGACTTCGATGTAGTCACGAAGTGCGATGAGCTGATCGTCGGTCAGATCCTTGACGCGGATCTCCCCGCTGATTCCGGTGTCGGCGAGCGTCTTGAGGGCGCTCGTACGGCCAACGCCGTAAATGTAGGTCAGTGCAACTTCCACGCGCTTATCGCGCGGGATGTCTACGCCTGCTAGACGTGCCATGGTGGCTTCTCCTGCTGTGTGAATGGAGGTCTGTAGCGGTTCCTGTGCAGTGGCCTCCAACCACTGGTGTCCCCCTCGTGAAAGGGATCCGGACCGCTATTTTCTGTGTTCAGTTGCGTACTGCGAGCAGCGTTCCGGGGGTATTAGCCCTGGCGCTGCTTGTGGCGGGGGTTGTCGCAGATGACCATGACGTTGCCGTTGCGACGGATGACCTTGCACTTCTCGCAAATTGGCTTGACGCTGGGGTTGACCTTCATAGTGATTCCTTGTGTTCGCTGTCTTCGTACCTGCCGGAACCCGGCTGGCCGTTACTTTCCAGCATCCGCGCCCGAGGGCCGGCTACTTGTAGCGGTAGACGATCCGGCCGCGGGTCAGGTCGTATGGGCTCAGCTCTACGATCACGCGGTCCTCAGGGAGGATCCGGATGTAGTGCTGGCGCATCTTTCCCGAGATGTGGGCAAGAACACGGTGGCCGTTGGACAGCTCAACGCGAAACATCGCGTTGGGCAGAGCTTCGACTACTGCGCCTTCGATCTCGATGACACCGTCTTTTTTCGCCATATCCTCTTCGTCGCTAAAATATTGTGTTTGCTGGTCGTGCGTTGGATTGTGGTGGCCGCCACTGCGGTAAAACCCGAGCGTGGAGCGCGCGTGAACGCGCCCAAGACACCAAAGAGCAAGCTTAGGCGATAGTTAACCGATTCGGCAACTCGCCTTTATACTCACGCCCAGACAATGCGCCTCGGGGCGCGCCGTGCCAGCAGAATCAGCGCGCCGCAGCCTGTTCCGCGGCGACGACGTCGACGACTGAGCCGTACGGCTCGGTGCCGGGCTCCAGACCGGTGACCGTGGTCGTGAATTCCTCGGCGTTGAGGTCGCGGAGCATCTCCCGCATCCGCACGCTCTCGGGGTCGTCGGGCAGGTCGAACCGCAGGGCGGCTCCCATCGCCCGCACGAGCGCGGCGGGAGTGCCGCCCGCGGCGGCGAGCTGCGTGGCGGGCGAGACGAACCGCTCGTTGCGGCCGAGCTTGCGCAGCGGCTGGCGGCCCACCCGCGCGGGAGTGTCAGGAAGCTCGGGATTGGCGAAGCGCACGAGCGTGCGCGCGACGTACTGGGCGTGCTCCGCGGGATCGAAGCCGTACTTGCCGATGAGCAACTCGGAGGTCTCGTCGAGCACCGCCCGCACCTGGGCGAGCACCTCGGGAATGGCGACGGCCTGCGCGAGCGACTCCGCGCCGTGCACGAAGCCGTGGTACGCGACGCTCGCGTGGCCGGTGTTGACGGTGAAGAGCTTGCGCTCGATGTAGGGCGCGAGGTCGTCGACGAAGTGCGCGCCGGGAATGGAGGGCACTGCGTCGCCGAACGGCGGGCTCTCGATCGCCCACTCGAAGAAGTCCTCAACGGTGACGTCGAGGCCGACGGCGCCCGCCGCCTGCGGCACGATGCGGTCGACTGCGGTGTTGGCGAAGACTGCTCGCTCGGCCAGCCAGCCGGCTGGGCGATCGCCCAGCATCTGGCTGACCTCGCTCTCGAGCAGATCGGTGGCGTTGAGGGCGTTCTCGCACGCCATGACCGTGAGCGGATGCATCCCGGCCGGCCGCGTCTCGATCGCTGCGGCGATCACGGGGGCGACGAAACGCAGGATGTTCGCGCCGACCGCGGTGGTGACGACCTCCGCCGTCGCGATCTCGTCGATCACCGCCTGCTCGTTGGAGCGGCTGTTCAGGGCGCGATAGTGGTTGACCGTGCGAGTCGCCGCTTTCGCGCCGACCTCGTGCACCTGGTAGCTGGGCGCCTCGGCGAGGGCGTCGATCACGCCCGCATCCACATCGGCGAAGACGACCTCGTAGCCCGCGTTATGCAGGATCAAGCCGACGAAGCCGCGCCCGATGTTGCCGGCGCCGAAGTGAACGGCCTTCATTCGTTCACGTCGCCGAGCAGTTCGAGCATGGTCGCGGCCGAGTCTGCGTCGAGCAGTTTCTGCACTTCGTGTTCGTCGCTGAAGATGATGGCGATCTTGGAGAGGATGTCCATGTGCCCGCCCTCCTTGCCAGCGATGCCGACCACGAAGCGAACCTCGTTGCCGTCCCAGTCGATCGGGGCGGCATAGCGCACGAACGAGAGCGCGGACCGGAGGATCGTGTCCTTGCCCTCGTTCGTGCCATGCGGGATAGCCAGGAAGTTGCCCATGTAGGTCGAGGTCATCGCCTCTCTCTCGAGCATGAACGCGAGGTACCCGTCCGTCACGGCTCCGACCTCGAGGAGGATGGCGCCGGCCTCCCGGATCGCCTCCTCCTTGGTGGAGGCCGATCCGGCCGACACGATCTGTGACTGGTCGAGCACGTTCTCGTTCATTCTGTTTCCTTACTTGCGTGCTTGTCTGGCTATCCCGGACCGCCTGCTAGAGCTGCTGCTCTGTCACTAGGCTAACCACCTCGTCGTACTTCGGGCTGGACATGAAGTTGTCCACCGAGATGTGCGCGGCTCGACCGTTCTTCTGCCTCGCCCGCTCGGTGAGGTCGGCGTGGGTGATGATCAGGTCCTCGGAGCCGTCGAGGTTGGCAATCGACATGTTGGTCACCGTCACACCCTCCACCCCTGCCTTCGTGAGCTTGTTGCGCAGCACGCTCGCCCCCATCGCACTCGACCCCATTCCGGCGTCGCAGGCGAAAACGATGTTGCTGATCCTCATCTGGGTCGTTCCGGCTCCGGCTCCGGCGAACAGGGTGCTCGTGACCGAGCTTTCCTTGCCCTTGAGGTCGTTCATCTTCGCGGCTCCGGCGGTCAGGCCGTCATTGCCCGACTCGAGCAGCTCGAGGTCGCGCCTCCGGCTGGCCCGGAGGATGATCGCGGCGATGATGAACGACACCGACGCGGCGCCGATGACCGAGAGCACGACACCGACGTAGCTGTCGGTCGGTGTGTTGATCAGCACCGCGAAGATGCTTCCCGGTGACGCCGGAGCGCGCAGCCCCGAGCCGAACGCGACGTTGATCGCGATGCCGGTCATGCCGCCACCGATCATGGCGGCGATCAGGATCGGCTTCATGAGCACGTACGGGAAGTAGATCTCGTGAATACCACCCAGGAACTGGATGATGATCGCGCCCGGTGCGCTCGCCTTGGCGATTCCGGTTCCGAAGAACATGAACGCCGCGAGGAGGCCGAGGCCGGGGCCGGGGTTTGCCTCCAGGAGGAAGAGGATCGACTTGCCAAACTCCGTGGACTCCTGCACGCCGAGCGGCGTGAGGATTCCCTGGTTGATGGCGTTGTTGAGGAAGAGTACCTTGCCGGGCTCGATCAGCAGGCTCGCGAGCGGCAGGAGGCCGGCGGTGACGAGGAAGTCCACCGCCGCGCCGATCGCATTGCTGAGCGCCGTGACCGCCGGAGCGATTCCGAAGAACGCGCCGAGGGCGACGAGCATGCCGAGGATGCCGGCGGCGAAGTTGTCGACGAGCATCTCGAAGCCGGGCTTGATCTTGCCTGCCCAGATCTTGTCGACCTGCTTGATGAGGTAAGCCGCAAGCGGTCCCACGATCATCGCGCCGATGAACATTGGGATGTCGGTGCCGACGATGACACCCATAGTGCCGATCGAGGCCACAACGCCACCGCGGGTGCCGTAGACCATGCGGCCGGCCGTGTTCGCAATGAGCAGCGGCAGCAGGAAGATAATCATCGGGCCGACGAGCTCGGCGAGCGACTCGTTCGGGGTCCATCCTGTGGGGATGAAGAAGGCGGTGATGAGACCCCACGCGATGAAGGCCGAGATGTTCGGCATGATCATCCCGCTGAGGAACGCGCCGAAGCGCTGGACTCCTACTCTCCAGCCCGGCTGCGCATTCACCTCGCCGGTCTGTGTGGTTGACGTCGTCGTCATGGTGTGTGCTCCTGTTTCTCGGGTGTGCTGTGGTTTCTCGGGTGTGCTGTGGGTTGCGGGGTGGATCTACGCTGCGTCGTGGTCGGTCGCGAGCAGCGCGGCGAGTTCGGCGATGGCCACCTCGGCCCCGTCACCCTCCGCCGTGAGGGTGACCTCATCGTTGTGTTCGATGCCGAGCGAGATGACGCCAAGGATGCTCGCGGCGTTGACCGACTTGCCGGCCTTGACGATCTGCACCGCGACACCCGACTTTGAGGCCGCCTGGGTGAACAGCGAGGCCGGTCGGGCGTGGAGTCCGTGGGCGGATGCGATGATGACGGATTGTTCAGCCATGGTTGCTTTCTGTTGAGGCGCCCTGTTCGAGCACGAGGTCGATCGCGACGGCGGCGCCGGTCGCGTTGAAGGCCAGTGACGGCAGAAGACTGATGGGGACACCGGCGGTCGCGCTTGCGGCGCGGATCGACGGGAACGCCGCGGCGAGGTGATGCCCGACGAGCACGAAGTCGGTGTCGGCGAGGGCGGCGGGGAGATCTTCGGTGCTTCCGGCCCGGATGCTCAGGGCGATGTCGCGCGCGGCTGCGTCTTTGCGCATCCAGTAGACGAGGAACGAACTCGAGGCCCCAGCCCCACACACGACAAGTACTCGTCTCATTGCACGCCTCCTCGCGTCCGGTCGATCCCGTGCACCAATACTTGCCCGCACCCGCATCCGGATCCAGCAGGCTTACTTCCGCTCCCCCGGAAGGAGCCGTGATGCGGCACGACGGCCCCGGGGGTGGTTCACTTGTCGATAAGGGCTATCGACCACGACGGCGTGACGATCAAAGGAGATCTCCGGATGCAGTCCCCGGGGGACAGCAGATGAGCGACAGGCACGATCGACTACTGGGCTACCTGTCGCACAGTGACGGCTGGGTGACTGCCGCCGAACTCTCCGACCACCTCGGCGTGAGCACGAGAAGCGTGCGCAGCTACGTGACCGCGGTGAAGGCATCGGCCGCCCCGCTCGAAGTGATCGCCTCGTCGACGAGCGGCTACCGGCTCAATCGCGATCTGTACTCCTCCTTCCTCGCCCAGCGCTCGCGTGCTCCGGAGAGCGAGTCGCCGCGCGATCGCATTTACCATCTCCTTCGCCGGCTCGGCGACGCTCCCACCGGACTCGACATCTACTCCCTCGCCGACAGCATGTACGTGAGCGAGTCGACCATCGAGTCAGACCTGCGCAAGCTCAAGGCCGAACTCGACGGTTCCGAACTCGTGCTCTCCCGGCAGGAGACGATCGTGCGGATATCGGGATCCGAGCTGGACCTGCGACGGCTGCTCAGCCGGATGTTCCGAGACGAGGGCGCCCAGGGGTTCCTCGAGCTCGAGAGCATCGAGCGGGAGTTCGAGTCGTCGAATTTGCGCGACTTCAAGACCGATCTGATCGAGATGCTCGACTCGCACGGCTATTTCGTCAACGAGTACGGCATCAACAACGTTCTGCTCCACGTGGCGATCGCCGTGGACCGCAGAAAGAAGAACCAGCCGGCCAGCGCCGTGCCCGGCTCGGGAGCGGATGCTGCGCCGCAGGACATCGCCACGGAGCTCACCCGCCTGATCGAGCGGCACTTTGACGTCGAGCTCGGGCGGGACGACGTCGACTACCTCGTGCTGCTGCTCACCACGAGGGTCGTCACGCGCAACGACCGCGGCAACCTTTTCTCGTCCGCCACCGCAACCGCGCCCGACCCCCACGTCGAGATCGTCACCCGCATCGTGGAGCGCGTCGGGGAGGAGTACCTGGTCGACCTCGACGATGACGACTTCATCGCGCGACTGGCGCTGCACGTGGGCAGTCTCATTGTGCGGGCACAGGACAAGTCGTACTCGCGCAACCCGATGACCCGCTCGATCAAGACGGCCTACCCGATGATCTACGAGCTCGCGGTCTTCATCGCGAGCGAGGTGCAGCGCGAAGCAACGATCGTCATCAACGACGACGAAATTTCCTACATCGCACTCCACGTCGGCTCATACCTCGAGCGGGAGTCCCGGCGCGAGGAGCGCGTGACCTGCGCCATCGTCTGCCCGAACTATTACGACATGCACCTGCTGCTGCGCGAGCGACTCGAGGCGGTGCTCGGCACCGAGATCCAGATCGACACCGTGATCACCCGCACCGACGTCGACTGGTCGACCCTCGCGACCGACCTCGTGCTCACGACCATCTCCCCCGGCACCTTCGCCGACAACGTCGTGCCGATCCAGCCGTTCCTCACCGACAACGACATCGACTCGGTGCGCCGCGCAATCAGCCGGGTGCGCCGCCAGCGGCGGCGCGTGCGACTCAAGGAAGACCTGCTGCTCTTCTTCGACGAGGCTTTCTTCGTGCGCAACGTGAGCGGCACCGACGAGGAGTCGGTGATCCGCGAGCTCGGCGGCCGGATGGTCGCATCCGGCATCATCGACGAGGCCTACCTCGACGCCGCGATCGAGCGCGAGCGGATGTCGTCGACCGCGTTCACCGACAATCTCGCGGTGCCGCACGCGATGACGATGACCGCCAAGCGCACCGCGATCTGCATCGCCGTGAACGAGACTCCGATCAACTGGGGCGACAATCGCGTCAACGTGGTCGCCCTCGCCGCGTTCAGCGCGACCGACCGCACCACCTTCCAGGCGATCTTCGACCAGTTCGTGTCGGTCTTCGCCGACCGTGACGACGTTCAACAGCTCGTGCGCCGCGCGGTCGACTTCCCGTCGTTCATCGAGGAGATCGTGCGCGGAATCGACAAATAGGCTCGGCCTGATAAGCAGGTTGAGCAGGTCCCCTGCAACGCAGGTCAGGCGATCGGGCTGGGCGTCACGCCGAAGGGTGCGAGGCCGGCCGCGCCGCCATCGTCTGCCGTCAGCACCCAGATGCCGTCCTTGTGCACCGCTACCGAATGCTCCCAGTGCGCGGCCATCGTGCCGTCGGCGGTCGCCACGGTCCAGTCGTCGTCGCGGGTGTGGGTGTCGATGCCGCCAAGGGTGACCATCGGCTCGATCGCGACGACCAGGCCGTGCTTCACCGCCGGCCCCTTTCCGCGCACCCGGTAGTTGAACACGGGCGGTTCCTCGTGCATCGAGCGCCCGATGCCGTGGCCGGTGTAGTCCTCGAGGATGCCGAAGGTGCCGTGGCCATCGACGTAGTCCTCGATCGCGGCACCGACCTCGTTCAGGTGTCGTGCGCGCGACAGCGCGGCGATGCCGGCCCAGAGCGACTGCTCGGTCACCGACGAGAGATTCTCGCGCTCGCTCACGACGCCCGGGCGGGAGGCATCCGGAACCACCGCGGTGAACGCGGCATCGCCGTTCCAGCCGCCGAGCTCGGCCCCGCAGTCGATCGACACGATGTCGCCGGGCGCAAGCACGCGGGCCCCGGGGATACCGTGCACCACGTCGTCGTTTACCGAGGCGCAGATGGTGTGCCGGTAGCCCGGCTCCAACATGAAGTTCGGCGCGGCGCCCGCCGAACGGATGCTGGCCTCGGCGATCGCGTCGAGCTCGAGCGTCGTGATCCCGGGGCGGATCGCATCCCGCACAGCGCTCAGCGCCGCGGCAGTGATGACCCCGGGCTGCAGCATGAGTCGCAGCTGCGCGGGCGTCTTGTAGATCGAGCGCAGTGCCACGCCTAGACGGTGGTAACGGCGCCGGGACGCTGGATACCGTGCGCGGCGAGTGCCGCGGTGATGCGGCCCTCGACTTCGTCGATCTCGCCGATGCCGTCGACCTCGACGAGGAGGCCCTTGTCGCGGTAGGCGGCCACGAGCGGAGCGGTCTCGCGGGCGAAGACGTCCTGACGGTGGCGGATGGCCTCTTCCGAGTCATCCATTCGCCCCTGTTCGACGGCGCGCTTGCGCAGCCTGGAAACGACCTCATCGGTGTCCGCTACGAGCTGGATGACGCCGTCGAGGCTCTGCCCGCGCGCAGCGAGCAGATCGGTGAGGTACGCGACCTGGTTGAGCGTGCGCGGGTAGCCGTCGAGCAGGAAGCCCTCGAGTGCGTCCTCCTCGGCGAGGCGGCTCGCGACGAGCTCGTTGGTGAGCGAGTCGGGAACATAGTCGCCCGCGTCGACGATCGCCTTGACCTGGGTGCCGAGTTCTGTGCCCGTGCGGATGTTGTGGCGGAAGATGTCGCCGGTCGCAATCGCGGGGATGCCGAAGTCGGAGGCAAGCTTGGCGGCCTGGGTGCCCTTGCCAGCCCCGGGGGGACCCACGATGAGCAGGCGTGGCTTGGTGCCCTGGGTGAACGAGATCATCGGAGCAGCCCTTCATAGTGGCGCTGCTGAAGCTGCGAGTCGATCTGCTTGACCGTCTCGAGCCCGACACCGACGATGATGAGGATGCTCGCGCCGCCGAACGGGAAGTTCGCGTTGGCCCCGACCGTCGCCAGTGCGATGAGCGGGATGAGGGCGATGAAACCGAGGTAGAGCGAACCGGGCAGCGTCACGCGGGTCAGCACGTAGTCGAGGTACTCGGCGGTGGGACGGCCGGCGCGGATCCCGGGGATGAAGCCGCCGTACTTCTTCATGTTGTCGGCGACCTCCTCCGGATTGAACGTGATGGCCACGTAGAAGTAGGTGAACCCGACGATCAGCAGGAAGTAGAGCGCCATGTACAGCGGGTTGTCGCCCGAGGTCAGGTTGTCAGAGATCCACTGCACCCACGGCGCCGGGGCCCCACCGCCGGCTGGCTGGTTGAACTGACCCACAAGCGCGGGCAGGTACAGCAGCGATGAGGCGAAGATCACGGGCACGACGCCGGCCATGTTGACCTTGATCGGGATGTAGGTGTTGTTGCCGCCGTAGGTACGACGACCGACCATCCGTTTGGCATACTGCACCGGAATGCGGCGCTGGGACTGCTCGACGAACACGACGGCGGTCATGATCACGAGTCCGACGGCGAGGACGAGCAGGAAGACCTCGAAGCTCTGCGTGGCCTGGATGCCCCAGAGGGCGGAGGGGAACGTGGCGGCGATCGAGGTGAAGATCAGAAGGGACATGCCGTTACCGACACCGCGCTCGGTGATGAGCTCACCCATCCACATGATGAGCCCCGTGCCGGCGGTCATCGTGATGACCATCAGGAGGGTCGCGTACCACGACGGGTCGGTGATCAGGTTCGCACACTCGGGAGCACCGCTCGTCGAGGGGAACAGCGCACCGCTCCGGGCGACCGTGATGAGGGTGGTCGACTGCAGGATGGCGAGGGCGATGGTGAGGTAGCGGGTGTACTGCGTGAGCTTCGCCTGGCCGGACTGGCCCTCCTTGTGGAGGGTGTCGAAGTGGGGGATGACGACGCGCAGCAGCTGCACGATGATCGACGACGTGATGTACGGCATGATGCCGAGCGCGAAGACCGAGAGTTGGAGGAGGGCGCCACCGCTGAAGAGGTTGACGAGCTCGTAGAGGCCCGTTGTCCCGTCATTCGAGGCGATACACGCCTGCACGTTGCCGTAGTCGACAAACGGTGCGGGGATGAAGGAGCCGAGTCGGAACAACGCGACGATACCGAGCGTGAACCCGATCTTCCTTCGAAGGTCGGGCGTGCGGAAGATCCGCGCTACGGCTCTGAACACGAGTCCTCCAGGTTAATTCTGATGAAGCAGGAGGGGTGACCCTTGCGGGCCACCCCTGAAACTTGCGTCTCTTGCGACTACTTGACGGATCCGCCGGCAGCGACAATCTTCTGTTCGGCAGAGCCGGACACCTTGTCGACTGCAACTTCCAGCTTAACCGCAATGTCGCCCGAGCCGAGAATCTTGACCTTCTCGTTCTTGCGCACGGCGCCCTTGGCGACGAGGTCGAGGATCGTGACCTCACCTCCGGAGGGGTAGAGCTCGGCGAGCTTTTCGAGGTTCACAACCTGGTACTCGACGCGGAACGGATTCTTGAACCCGCGCAGCTTCGGAGCACGCATGATGAAGTTGATGTTTCCACCCTCGAAGCCGGGGCGCATCGTGTAACGCGCCTTCGTGCCCTTGGTACCGCGACCCGCGGTCTTACCCTTGGATCCCTCACCACGACCGACACGCATGCGGTCTTTCTTCGCACCGGGAGCCGGGCGAAGGTGGTGCATCTTGAGAACCTGCGGGCGAGCCGCGACCTCTGCGGCCGGAGCCGCCTTCTTCTTGGCCGGAGCCGACTTTGCCGAAACCGTCGACGACGCCGTGGCGCCTTCGGCAGCATCCGACTGCGCGGAGGCGGGCTTCTTGGCGGCGGGCTTCTTCGCGGCGGGTGCCGCGGTGTCTGCCTTGGCCGTTGTCGGCTTCTTGGCAGCAGCCTTGGGGGCGGCGGCCTTGTCAGCGGTCGCCTTGGCCGGAGCCTTGGCGGGTGCCTTCTTCGCGGCTGGCGTGGTTTCTTCAGCCATTAGTCAATCTCCTCGACGCGAACCAGGTGAGCGACGGTACGGACGTAGCCGCGGTTCTGCGAATTGTCTTCGCGAACCACGACATCGCCGATGCGCTTGAGCCCGAGGCTCCGCAACGTGTCGCGCTGGTTCTGCTTTTCACTAATTTTGGACTTGATCTGGGTCACCTTCAGGCGCGCGGCCATCAGACACCTGCCTTCGTGTCAGCCTGGGCGCGCAGGAGGCGCGCGGGCACGACATGCTCAACCGGGAGGCCACGACGTGCGGCGACCGCAGCGGGCTCTTCGAGCTGCTTGAGGGCAGCAACGGTGGCATGAACGATGTTGATCGTGTTCGACGAGCCGAGCGACTTGCTCAGCACGTCGTGGATGCCGGCGCACTCGAGCACCGCGCGCACCGGACCACCAGCGATAACACCGGTACCGGCGGATGCGGGACGCAACAGCACTACGCCGGCTGCGGCCTCGCCCTGCACGGGGTGCGGGATCGTCGCGGCGACACGAGGAACACGGAAGAAGTTCTTCTTCGCCTCCTCGACGCCCTTGGAGATCGCGGTAGGCACTTCGCGTGCCTTGCCGTACCCGACTCCAACGAGACCGTTACCATCGCCGACGACGACGAGAGCGGTGAAGCTGAAGCGACGACCACCCTTGACGACCTTCGACACGCGGTTGATCGTGACGACACGCTCGAGGAACTGGCTCTTCTCGCTGTCGCGCGATCCGCGCTGCTGGTTCGGGTTGCGCTCGCGACCGCCACGACGGGCCTCGCGAGGCTCGGCGGCGTTGTTGTTCTCAGTTCCGGCTGCCGTCTCGACAACCGCGGTCTGAACGACTGCGGTCTCTGTCGATTCGGGCGCCGCGACTGCTTTGGGCTCCACGGCCTGCTCCTTGTTTGTCGTTGCGTCGCTCACAGGTCCAACCCGCCTTCCCTGGCACCGTCTGCAATGGCCGCAACGCGACCCGCGTACTTGCTGCCACCACGGTCGAATACGACGGCGTCGATTCCGGCGGCCTTCGCGCGCTCGGCGACAAGCTCGCCGACCTTGCGTGCCTTGGCGGTCTTGTCACCGTCGAAGGTACGCATGTCGGCCTCGAGGGTCGACGCCGACGCAAGAGTGAAGCCCTTGCTGTCGTCGATAACCTGCACGAAAATGTGACGGGCCGAGCGGGTGACGGAGAGACGCGGACGCGCCTCGGTGCCAACGACCTTCTTACGAAGTCGTGCGTGTCGGCGGCCCTTGGCGGCCGACTTGCTCTTTCCTCTAGTTCCGAGAGCCATTTCTACTTACCACTCTTTCCGGCCTTGCGGCGGACTACCTCGCCTGCGTAGCGCACACCCTTGCCCTTGTAGGGCTCTGGCTTGCGCAACTTACGAATGTTTGCGGCGACCTCTCCGACGGACTGCTTGTCGATGCCGTGCACCGTCAGCTTCGTGTTGCCTTCGACAACAAAGGAGATGCCGGCGGGGGGAACGACGACGACCGGGTGCGAGAAGCCGAGCGCGAACTCGAGGTTCTCGCCCTTCGCTGCTACGCGGTAACCGGTACCGACGATCTCAAGACCCTTGGAGTAACCAGTGGTCACACCGATGATCTGGTTGGCGATCAGCGTGCGGGTCAGGCCGTGCAGCGAGCGCGATTCGCGCTCGTCGTTCGGCCGTGTGACGAGCAGCTGGCCGCCGTCGAGGGTGACCTCGATGGGCTTAGCGACGGTGAGCCCAAGCTCACCCTTCGGTCCCTTGACGGTGACGGCGGAGCCGTCGACCGTGATGTCGACCCCAGAAGGGATCTCAATGGGAAGTCTTCCGATTCGTGACATATGCGGCTACCACACGTAGGCGAGGACTTCCCCACCCACGCCTTTCGAAGTTGCCTGGCGGTCCGTGAGGAGGCCAGAGGAAGTCGACAGGATCGCGACGCCGAGGCCACCGAGAACGTGAGGGATCTCCGTGGACTTGGCGTAGACGCGCAGTCCGGGCTTCGATACGCGCTTGATGCCCGCGATCGAACGCTCGCGGTTAGGGCCGTACTTCAGGTCGATGGTCAGGGTCTTGCCGACGCGGGCATCCTCGATCTTCCATCCGGAGATGTAGCCCTCTTTCTTGAGGATCTCCGCGATGTGGGACTTGAGGTTGCTGCTCGGGAGCGACACGGAATCGTGGTACGCCGAGTTCGCGTTGCGCAGTCGGGTCAGCAGATCTGCGACCGGATCTGTCATTGTCATTTCGTTTGTTTCCTAATCTCGTCTGGTTTCGACGCCCGTTACGCGGGCGCCGACCTGGTCGATCGGTGGTGCAGGGGTATTACGGGGTGTTCTCTGCGGTGCGGAACGGGAAGCCGAGCGCCTTGAGCAGCGCGCGACCCTCGTCGTCGTTCTTCGCCGTGGTGACGACAGTGATGTCGAAACCGCGAACGCGGTCGATCTTGTCCTGATCGATCTCGTGGAACATTGCCTGCTCCGTGAGGCCGAAGGTGTAGTTGCCGTGGCCGTCGAACTGCTTGTCCGACAGGCCGCGGAAGTCGCGGATACGCGGAAGCGCGAGCGACAGGAGCCGGTCGAGGAACTCCCAGGCGCGATCGCCACGAAGCGTGACGTGGGCGCCGATCGGCTGGCCCTCGCGCAGCTTGAACTGCGCGATCGACTTGCGAGCGGCGGTGATCTGCGGCTTCTGGCCCGTGATCGCGGTGAGGTCCTTCACGGCCCCATCGATAACCTTGCCATCGCGCGCGGCCTCGCCGACACCCGTGTTGACGACGATCTTCACGAGTCCGGGCACCTGGTGCACGTTCGTGAAGCCGAAGTCCTTGAGCAGCTGGGCCGAGATCTCGGTCTTGTACTTCTGCTTGAGACGGGGCTGGATCTTGCCAGCGGCCTCCGCAGTTGCTGTGTCAGTCATTACAGGTCCTCACCTGACTTCTTGGCGTAGCGAACGCGCACGGTCTTGCCGTCGTCGTTCTTCTCCACGCGGAAGCCGACGCGAGTCGGCTTCTTGGTCTTGGGGTCGACGAGGGCGACGTTGGACACGTGGATCGGTGCCTCCATCTGCTCGATGCCACCGGTCTTGCTGCCGCGCTGCGTCTGTCCGACGCGAACGTGCTTGGTGACGAAGTTGATTCCCTCGACGATGACGCGGTTGCGCTCGACGAGAACCTCGAGGACGCGCCCCTGCTTGCCGCGGTCGCCGCCGCGATCCTGCCGGCGGCCGTTGAGGACCTGAACCAGGTCCCCCTTCTTGATGTTCGCCATGATTAAATAACCTCCGGTGCGAGCGAGATGATCTTCATGAACTTCTTGTCACGAAGCTCGCGGCCGACCGGCCCGAAGATGCGGGTACCACGGGGGTCCCCATCAGCCTTCAGGATGACGGCGGCGTTCTCGTCAAACTTGATGTACGAACCGTCTGAACGGCGCGTCTCCTTCTTGGTGCGAATGATGACGGCCTTGACGACGTCACCCTTCTTGACGTTGCCGCCCGGGATGGCGTCCTTGACGGTGGCGACGATGACGTCGCCGAGGCCGGCATAGCGGCGGCCGGAGCCACCGAGAACGCGAATCGTAAGCAGCATCTTGGCGCCGCTGTTGTCGGCAACCTTGACTCTGGATTCCTGCTGAAGCATCTTGTGTCCCTATTTTCTAAGCAAGCCGAGGCTTACTTAGCCTTCTCGAGGATCTCGACCAGGCGCCAGCGCTTCGTGGCGCTGAGCGGACGGGTCTCACTGATGAGCACGAGGTCTCCGACACCGGCCGAGTTGGCCTCGTCGTGGACCTTGACCTTGGACGTGCGGCGGATGACCTTGCCGTACAGCGGGTGCTTGACGCGGTCCTCGACCTCGACGGTGATGGTCTTTTCCATCTTGTCGCTGGTCACGTAACCGCGGCGCTCCTTGCGCTGTCCGCGCGCGTTCGCATCCTTGACGTCGTGAGCGGCGTGCTCGCCTGCGGTAGTTTCCGTGGTCTTAGCCATTACTTCGCCTCCTCGTTCTTGTCAGTGGACGCTGCCTCGTCGGCGGGCGCCTCTACGGCGGCATCCGCCTTGGACTTCTTCTTCGCCTTGGTCGCCTTGGGGGCGACCTCGAGCGGAGCAGGGGTGGCACGGATGCCGAGCTCGCGCTCGTGGATCACCGTGTAGATACGGGCGATGTCGCGCTTGACGGCGCGCAGGCGTCCGTGGCTCTCCAACTGTCCCGTGGCCGACTGGAAGCGCAGGTTGAACAGCTCTTCCTTGGCCTTCTTGAGTTCGTCGACGAGCCTGCCGTCTTCAAAAGTATCGAGCTCGACTGTGGCGAGCTCCTTGGAACCGATCGCCATTATGCGTCGCCCTCCTCGCGCTTGATGATGCGTGCCTTGAGGGGCAGCTTATGAATGGCCCGGGTGAGGGCTTCGCGCGCGACATTCTCGGGAACACCGCTGAGCTCGAAGAGCACGCGTCCCGGCTTGACGTTGGCGATCCACCACTCGGGGGAACCCTTACCCGAACCCATGCGGGTCTCGGCGGGCTTCTTGGTGAGCGGGCGGTCGGGGTAGATATTGATCCACACCTTCCCGCCACGCTTGACGTGACGCGTCATCGCAATACGGGCGGCCTCGATCTGGCGGTTGGTGACATAGGCGGGGGTGAGTGCCTGGATGCCGTACTCGCCGAACGAAACCGTCGTGCCACCAGTCGCCTGGCCACTACGGCCGGGGTGGTGCTGCTTGCGGTGCTTGACCTTGCGGGGAATCAACATTACTTTTCTGCTCCCACTGCTGCCGGGGCAGCTTCGGTTCTCGGAGCTGCGGCACCGCGACGCGGTCCACCATCACGGCCGCCGTCACGGCGGTCGTCGCGGCGGTCCGGACGCGAGGACTTGGCGTTGGCCTGCTCGCGAGCAAGCTCCTTGTTGGTGATGTCGCCCTTGTAGATCCAGACCTTCACGCCAATGCGGCCGAACGTCGTCTTGGCCTCGTAGAAGCCGTAGTCGATGTTGGCGCGCAGGGTGTGCAGCGGAACGCGACCCTCCCGGTAGAACTCCGAGCGGCTCATCTCCGCGCCGCCGAGGCGACCGGAAACCTGGATGCGGACACCCTTGGCTCCAGCGCGCTGGGCGCCCTGGAGGCCCTTGCGCATCGCGCGGCGGAACGCCACGCGAGCGGTGAGCTGCTCGGCGATTCCCTGGGCGACGAGCTGAGCTTCGGCCTCGGGGTTCTTCACCTCGAGGATGTTCAGCTGGATCTGCTTGCCCGAGAGCTTCTCGAGGTCGGTGCGAATTCGCTCCGCCTCGGCGCCACGGCGACCGATCACAATGCCCGGACGGGCAGTGTGAATGTCGACGCGAACGCGGTCACGGGTGCGCTCGATCTCGATGCGCGCCACTCCGGCGCGGTCGAGACTCGTCTTGAGCAGGTTGCGGATCTTGATGTCTTCGGCGACGTAGTCGCTGTAGCGCTGTCCGACCTTCGTGCTGTCAGAGAACCAACGCGACACGTGGTCGGTGGTGATACCCAGACGGAAGCCGTAGGGATTTACTTTCTGGCCCATTACTTCTTTCCTGCCTTCTTCGGCTGCGCTGCACCGGTCACGTCGGCCGTCTCATCTGGCGTGGCCAGGACGATCGTGATGTGACTGGTGCGCTTCAGGATCTGGAACGCGCGTCCCTGTGCACGGGGCTGGAAACGCTTGAGCGTTGTGCCCTCGTCGACGTAGGCCGACGAGACGAACAGGTCCTGCTCGTCCAGGTAGCTGTTGCTTGCGTCGGCTTTCACCTTGGCGTTCGCCATCGCCGAAGCGACGAGCTTGTACACCGGCTCGCTCGCACCCTGGGGGGCGAACTTCAGGATGGCCAAGGCCTCCATAGCCTGCTTGCCGCGGATCATGTTGACGACACGACGAGCCTTGGTGGGGGTGACGCGAATGTGCTTCACGCGAGCGATGGATTCAACCATTTCTCTGCTCCTCCTTACGCCACCGCGTTAGCGGCGGCGACCCTTCTTGTCGTCCTTCACGTGTCCACGGAAGGTGCGGGTGGGGGCAAACTCTCCGAGCTTGTGCCCAACCATGGTCTCGGTGACGAACACCGGGATGTGCTTGCGACCGTCGTGCACCGCGATGGTGTGACCCAGCATTGCCGGGATGATCATCGAGCGGCGCGACCAGGTCTTGATCACGTTCTTGCTGCTGGCGGCGTTCGCGCCGACTACCTTGCGAAGCAGGTGGTCGTCAACGAAGGGGCCCTTCTTGAGACTGCGTGGCATCCTCTACAACTCCTACTTGCGCTTCTTGCCGGCATTGCGGCGACGAACGATGAGCTTGTCGGACTCTTTGTTGATGTGGCGAGTGCGACCTTCTTTCTGGCCCCACGGGCTGACTGGGTGGCGTCCACCGGAGGTCTTGCCCTCTCCACCACCGTGTGGGTGGTCGACCGGGTTCATGGCCACACCACGCACGGTCGGGCGTACGCCCTTCCAGCGCATACGGCCGGCCTTTCCCCAGTTGATGTTCGACTGTTCGGCGTTGCCGACCTCGCCGATGGTGGCGCGGCAGCGGGCATCCACGTTGCGGATTTCACCCGACGGCAGACGGAGCTGCGCGTAGGGGCCATCCTTGGCGACGAGTCGCACGGATGCTCCGGCGGAACGGGCCATCTTGGCGCCGCCGCCCGGCTTCAACTCGATCGCGTGAATAACGGTTCCCGTGGGGATGTTCTTCAGCGGCAGGTTGTTGCCCGGCTTGATGTCGGCGGATGCGCCCGACTCGACGATGTCGCCCTGGCTCAGCTTGTTCGGCGCGATGATGTAACGCTTCGAGCCGTCGAAGTAGTGCAGGAGCGCGATGCGCGCGGTGCGGTTGGGGTCGTACTCGATCTCCGCGACCTTGGCATTCACGCCGTCTTTGTCATTGCGCTTGAAGTCAATGACGCGGTACTGGCGCTTGTGGCCACCACCGATGTGACGGGTCGTGATGCGGCCGGCGTTGTTACGTCCACCGGTCTTGGGCAGCGGGCGAAGGAGCGACTTCTCCGGCGTCGAACGGGTGATCTCGGCAAAATCTGCTACCGAGGATCCGCGACGACCCGGGGTCGTGGGCTTGTACTTACGAATTGCCATGGATTATCCCTTTTCCCTAGCCGACAGCCGTGAAGATGTCGATGGATCCGGACTTCAGCGAGACAATGGCGCGCTTGGTGTCCTTGCGCTTGCCCTGGCCGAACTTGGTGCGCCTCGTCTTGCCCTTTTTGTTCAGGGTGTTGATCGATGCGACCTCGACGCCGAAGATCTTTTCGATCGCCAGCTTGATCTCGGTCTTGTTGGCACGGGGGTCCACGACGAACGTGTACTTGCCCATGTCGATGAGGCCGTAGCTCTTCTCGGAGACGACGGGCGACAGAATGATGTCGCGCGGGTCTTTGTACGTTCCGGTCATGCGCTGACCTTCTCCTTCTCGGCGGTGGCCTTTTCGGGGCTGACGCGCTTCTTGCCGCTGCTCATCGCGTCTTCCTTGACCTTCTTCGAGGCAACGGGGCCGGCGACGAAGCCATCGAAAGCAGCCTTCGTGAAGACGATGTCGTCGGAGACGAGAACGTCGTACGCGTTGAGCTGGTCGTACGGAAGCACGTGGACGGACGGGATGTTGCGAACGCTCTTGGCGCTCAGCTCGTCGTCACGGGTCAGCACGATCAGAACGTGCTTGCTCGTGGCGATGCTGGCGAGCAGCTCGACGATGGTCTTGGTCGACGGAACATCTCCGACGGCGAGCACATCGACGACGTGCACGCGTCCACCGCGGGCGCGGTCGGACAGTGCGCCCTTGAGCGCCGCGGCGATCATCTTCTTCGGGGTGCGCTGCGCATAGTCACGCGGCGTCGGCCCGTGGACGATGCCACCACCGGTCATCTGGGGTGCGCGGATCGAGCCCTGGCGGGCGCGACCGGTTCCCTTCTGCTTGAACGGCTTGCGGCCGGCGCCGGACACCTCGCCGCGACCCTTGGTCTTGTGCGTTCCCTGGCGTGCGGCTGCACGCTGGGCGACGACGACCTGGTGGATCAGCGGGATGTTGGTCTGGACATCGAAGGTCTCGGCGGGAAGCTCGACGGTGTCGACCTTCTTGCCCTTCGAGTCGATGACGTCGAGCGTGGCGTTTGATTCAGCCATGCGTTACGCCCCCTTCACTGCGTTGCGAACGAAAACGATGCGGCCGCGGGCTCCGGGAACAGCACCCTTGACCAGGACGAGGCCCTTGTCGAGGTCGACCGCGTGAACCTTGAGGTTCATCGCGGTGACGCGCTCGCCACCCATACGACCGGCCATGCGCATGCCTTTGAAGACGCGGCTGGGGGTCGAGGAGGCGCCGATGGAGCCGGGCTTGCGGTGGTTACGGTGCGAACCGTGCGACGAGCTGACGCCCTTGAAGTTGTGACGCTTCATGACGCCGGCGAAGCCCTTGCCCTTGGAGGTACCGACGACGTCGACCTTCTGGCCGGCCTCGAAGATGTCGACCGCGATTTCCTGTCCGAGCGTGTACTCGGCGGCATCCGCGGTGCGAACCTCGGTCACGTGACGGCGAGGCGTGACGCCGGCCTTGTCGAAGTGACCGGTGATGGGCTTGTTGACCTTGCGCGGGTCGATCTGGCCGTACGCGATCTGAACGGCAGAGTAGCCGTCGATCTCGGGCGTGCGCAGCTGCGTCACGACGTTGGGGCTGATCTCGATGACGGTGACCGGGATGAGCTTGTTGTTCTCGTCCCAGACCTGGGTCATGCCGAGCTTCTTGCCCAGCAGGCCCTTGCTTGTCTTGGTGATAGACATCCGGAGCCTCCTAGAGCTTGATCTCGATGTTGACGTCGGCGGGCAGGTCGAGTCGCATGAGCGAGTCGACGGCCTTCGGCGTCGGGTCAATGATGTCGATCAGACGCTTGTGGGTGCGCTTCTCGAAGTGCTCGCGGCTGTCCTTGTACTTGTGAGGTGAACGGATCACGACGATCACGTTCTTCTCAGTAGGAAGGGGCACCGGGCCAACGACCGTCGCGCCGGCACGTGTGACCGTGTCAACGATCTTGCGCGCCGAGCTGTCAATGACCTCGTGGTCATACGACTTAAGTCGAATGCGGATCTTCTGTCCCGCCATGTGTGACTCACTCTCTTTAATGCATCGTGGCTCTGGGCTATTGGATGCTTGGTTTGCTCAGCTGTCGCTGTCGCACCACTGTTTTGGTGTCAATTACTGCTTGAGTCTCACCGACCCCCGCGCTCGGGCGTGTCGCCCTCACGGACACACGCGTTACCGCACGAGTCTTGAGTTTCGGATGTGTTGTGTTCTGCTACCCGCGGCCTAGAACCGGGCCCGTGGCCTCAGCTCTATGCACTGCCTGGCAGTGATCCGGATTCGTAAATCCGAAAGTGTTGAACTAGGAGAGTTTGCCACAGTCTCGGGTGTGCTGCAACCCGGGCGTGTCGCGTTGGGCGTGTCGTGCATCCGGCACTCCCACGCGGGTGCTGCGCACCTTCGCGGGTGGCCGGCCACCCGCGCACCCGCGCCTGCCCCGCGTGCCGCGCGAACACCCGCGTTCGCGCGTTGCTGCCGCGTAACCGGGCGCGGCGCCCCCAGCACCCGACGCTCACACGCGGGTGCTGCGCACCTTCGCGGGTGGCCGGCCACCCGCGCACCCGCGCCTGCCCCGCGTGCCGCGCGAACACCCGCGTTCGCGCGTTGCTGCCGCGTAACCGGGCACGGCGCCCACAGCATCCGCGGCTCTCGCGCGAGCGCATAGGCCGCGAGCGCATAGGCCCGCGCGAGCACACACCGCCCGCGCGAGCACACACCGCCCGCGCCAGCGCGTAGGTGCCGCGCAGCACCGGCCGCGTCGGGCATCCGCAGCCCGCGCAAGCGCGTTACTCCCGCGCAGCACAGGCCGCGTCGGGTGTCCGACGCTCACACGCGGGTGCCGCGCGACTTCGCGGGTGGCCGGCCACCCGCACACCCGCGCCTACCCCGCGTGCCGCGCGAACACCCGCGTTTGCGCGTTACTGCCGCGCAACCGGGCGCGGCGCCCGCAGCATCGCATCCGGGCTCAACTCCCTCTCCTCGAGCGCGCACGAGGGTGCCCACAACGCGCCACACAAGAGCACCCGCAAAGCGGCGCACGAGCGCATCATTGCGTCGGACACCGGATGCACGCCGCCTCCCGGCCGTGCGCGGCCAGCGCTCAGCAGCGCGCGACGCGCATCCTCGCCTGGAGTACCGCCGGCCGGTGCGCGATAGCTCGTTTCAGTGACGCAGCAGTCGCGGCCGCCCGACCGGCAGGTCGAGTTCAAGGAGCCGCCGCCTGAGTCGCTGCTGACTCATCCCCGTCTGGAAGTCCCACCGGGTGAACGCGCGCACCTTTCGACGGAGCGCATCCTCCCGCGTCTTCTCCGCAAAGTGGACGTCTTCTGGCGACCGACCACGGCGATAACGCGCCTCAAAGTATTTGCCCCTGCCGTCGCTCTCGCCGATTGCGTCCTGCTCCCTCCAATAGAAGTCGGTGTCGTATTCCCGACCGTCGATCGTGAATGTCTGCTGGAGGACCGGCTCGGGAAATCCGTTGAGAGCGATGTTGACTCGACTCGCGGATTCCCCGGGCGAGCCCGACAGGTGGGTGCCGAAGGCGATTACCGCTCGAGCTCGGACCGATCCCCGAAGCGGCAGCGACCGCTCGATCACCCCGAACAGTTCTTCTCGCGTCGCGAGCGGCGCCTCATGACCAAAGCGATCGAGGTGGAGTGCGCGATCGGCGACAACGACCGCGGCCGTGAGGTCGAGAGTTGCCGCGATATCGACGACTGTTCGCGCGATGGAGGTCACGAGGAGACCGTCGAGCGTCACAACGTCCTCGGCATCGATGCCGACAGCGTGCTTCCGGATGCCCGGATCCGACCGCCCGCCCGAGGCGCGCTCAATCGTGAAGTGGACGTCCGCCGTGCGCCCGTCGAGTAGCGGCAGTCCCCAAAGCGCCGCCGCTGACTGGTGCGAGACGACCATGGAAGCACTTCGCGCCCGCGCAGCACCGGCGACCCGAACGACATACCGGTCGTCGGCCGTGAGATTCGCCCACGCGGTCGCGTCGATGTACTGACCTCGAGCGACGCGATACAACCGCCCAGCGCGGATCAGTCCCCGCGGCCGCAGATCGGTGCCGAACCCGCGCGTGAGTTCTGACGCGAACAGCAGGCCGTCGGCCGCCCGGGTGTGATCGGATGCAGTCATTGCTTCACTCTCGCCCACGCCCGAGTCCGAGGGCTGCTGTCTGGGCAGTCGGTGGCATTTCACTGCGCGGCACGAGGCTGTGCAGGAGCTCAGCGCTCCCCCACTACCGGAACAGCAGTGCGCGCAGCTCCGACTCCGCCGATTCGGTTCGCGCCGGGTCGATCGTGTTCCCGGCGTTGTAGTGGTCCACCACGCGCGGGTCGACGTAGCTCGACCTGGCTATCGCGGGGGTGTTGCCCAGCACCTCCGCAGCATCCCGCATCGCCTGCGCGAGCGCCTTCGACCTGGGGGACTTGGTGCCCTCCGCGCCGTGCTTCGCCAGGCTCACGGCGGCGGCGACCGTGCCGCGCAGGGTGCGGAAGTCCTTCGCCGTGAACTCTCCCCCGGTCTGCTCCCGCACGTAGTCGTTGATCTCCTCCGCGGAGATTGGATGCCAGCCGTCATCCGCGCGGTACGCGAGCAGCCGGGCGCGCGGGCCCCGCCGCTTGAGCGACCGCACGACGGTGGCGAGGTCGGCGTCGGTGATGTCGGATTCCCACGGCTGCCCGCTCTTCGCCGGAAAGCTCAGCGATACCGTCGATCCACTCACCAACGCGTGCGCGCACAGCAGCGTCGATAGCCCGTGGCTCCCGTTCGACTCGGCGTACCTCTCGGACCCGACGCGGAGCGACCCCGTGTCCAGCATCCGGAACGCCGCCGCAAGCGTCCGCTGCTTGGTGGGTTCGTCGCCACGAAGGTCGATCGTCACCCGGCGGCGGGCCGTGGGAAGCGATTCGGCCAGGCGCAGCGCCCGGTCGAACTTGATGCGGTCCTTTTGCTCGCGCCAGGTCGGATGATAGATGTACTGGCGGCGTCCGGCAGCGTCGATGCCCGTCGCCTGCACGTGGCCGTTCGGGTACGGCGCGATCCAGACGTCGGTCCAGGCGGGCGGGATCGCGAGGTGCTCGATGCGGGCGCGAAGGTCTGGGTCGGTGATCGGGCGTCCGTCGACGTCCTTGTAGGAGAAACCGCGCCCGGCACGCACCCGCCGCAGCCCGGCACCGGAGGAGTCACTGCGACGAAGCCTCGGCATTCGTCCACGGTACGTGATGCGGGGGGCGGATGCGGATGCTGGGGCGGATGCAGGGGCGGATGCAGGGGCGCCGGCTCGAGCGGCAGCGGCCGCTTGAGCGGCAGCGGCAGCGCCGGTTTCGGATACAGCGCCAGCTTCGGCGAGCTGTCGCGAGCGCCGTGTCGCCGAGTACGGAGTTGTGGTCGCCCCGTGTGGCGACCCAGCGACCACTACTCCGTACTCGACGCGATTACGCGATGTACGAGGGGAACGCCCGGACGATAGGCGAGGTGCACGTAGCTCGGGGCATCGAGCAGCACTATGTCGGCGGCGGCGCCCACGCGGAGGTGTCCGATATCGGTCCGGCGGAGCGCCTGGGCCCCGCCGAGGGTCGCGGCCCGTACCGCCTCGGCGGCAGTCATGCCCATCTCACGCACCGCGAGCGCGATGCAGAACGGCATCGAGCTCGTGTAGCTCGACCCGGGGTTGCAGTCGCTCGCGAGGGCGACTCGCACACCGGCGTCGAGCAGTCTGCGGGCATCCGGATACGGGGACCGCGTCGAGAACTCCACGCCGGGCAGCAGCGTGGCGACAGTACCGGCCCAGACCGCGCCGACCCCAGCGGCATCGGCCGCCGCGCCCGTGCCTCCCGCGTCCCGAGACACCGCACCCGCACCCGCGCTCCCTCCCGCGTCCCGAGACATCGCGCCCGCACCCGCGCTCCCCGCGAGCGCCTCCACATCGGCATCCGCGAGGTAGGTGCAGTGGTCCACGCTCGCCGCGCCGAGCTCCACGGCGAGGCGCACGCCGCCCGACACCCCAAGCTGGCCCGCGTGCACCCGTGCGCCGAGGCCCCGCGCGATGCCGGCCGTGAGTATCGAGCGCGCCTCGTCAACCGTGAAGGCGCCGTCATCGATGAACACGTCGATCCAGCGGGAGTGCGGCGCGCAGGCGTCGAGCATCTCCCCCTCCACAAGGGCGACGTAGTCGTCGCGCCTCCCGGAGTAGTCGGCGGGCACCACGTGCGCCCCGAGGTACGTAGTCTCGGCGGTGAGCGTGCGAGCGAGCGAAAGGATGCGGCACTCGTCGGCCACCGTGAGCCCATAGCCGCTCTTGATCTCGACCGTCGTGGTTCCCTGCGCGCGCATCTCGCTGAGCAGTCGCCGCGCGCCGGCGAGGAGCTGTGCGTCGGACGCCGCTCGAGTCGCTTCGACTGTGGAGCGGATGCCGCCCGCCTCGTACCGGCGCCCGGCCATCCGCGCCTCGAACTCGGCGGCGCGGTCGCCACCGAAGACGAGGTGGCTGTGGCTGTCGACGAAGCCGGGGATCGCGCAACGTCCGCCCGCGTCGATGCGCTCGTCGGCATCCGGGGCGCCTGTCCAGTCGCCCACCCACGCGACACGTCCGTTCTCGATCACGATCGCGGCGCCGCTGCGCTCCGGGCGCTCGGCATCGTGCGTCACGAGCAGGCCGATGTTCTCGATCAGGATGCTGGGGCGCGCCTCGCCGGATCCCGAACCGGCCGCGCGCGCTCCCGAACCGGCCCCACCGGATCCCCAACCGGCCTCGCCGGATCCCGAACCGGCCGCGCCCCACCGCGAACCGGCCCCGCCAACGGACCCGCCGACGGCACCGCCAACGGTGCCGCCAGCGGCGCCGGCCGCACCACCCACGCTCACCTCTCCGCCCATCCGGCCGCCGCCAACGGTGCCGCCAGCGGCGCCGGCCGCACCACCCACGCTCACCTCTCCGCCCATCCGGCCGCCGCCTCGAGCACGCACAGCGCGACGAGGCGCACGGTGCGACCGTCCGCGGAGTCCGCCGTCGCATCCACCTCGGTCAGATCGATCGACTCGACCAGCGGATGCCGCCCCGCCGCCCGAGCTGCCGTGCGCAGCTCCGCCGCCGAGATACCCCCGGGAACGGATGCCGGACAGCCCGGCGCCACCGCGCGGTCGCACACGTCGACGTCGAGGTCGACGTGCACTGGGCCGCCCGCCCCGCCGGCTATCTCGATTGCCTCGGCCACGGCATCCGCGATGGGTCGATGTGCCAGCTCCCCCCGCGTGATCACGGTGATCCCCAGCTCGGCGGCCCGCTGGGAGTACTGGGCGGAATTGGCGAAGTCGGCGATGCCGATCTGCACGACCCGGGTTCCGTGGAGTCCGGCCTCGAGCAGCCGGCGCACGGGCGAGCCGTTGCTCACGCCATCGCGGAGGTCATGGTGGGCGTCGAGGGTGACGAGCCCCGCGGTGTCGAGGCGGTCGTGCCAGGCACCGAGGGCGGCGGGCACGGTCGCGGCGTTGTCGCCGCCGAGCACGATGAGCAGGGACGAGTGCTGCGCGGCGAGACGAGCGGCCGCGGCGGCGACGGCCTCGCCGTCACCATCCGGATCTGGCACGTCGCCCCAGTCGGCGATGCTCGGCCAGCGCGAGCCGCCCGCCCACTCGCTGTAGTAGCGCAGCGCCGCGCGCACGGCGGTCGGGGTCGCACCGGCGCCGCTCGGCGACAGCGACGTGCGGAAGGTCGGGATGCCAAGGATCGCGAGGTCGGTGTACTCGCCGACGCGTCCGGCGGGCCAGTCGCCGGCGCGCGGCCAGAGCGGATCGTTGGACAGTTCAGCCATCAGTGCTCCTCGACTGGACCCGAGCGGCCCCGACAACTCGAGACCGCCCGTGCACCAGCATCCGCGCCCGGGACCCGCACGGCAATCACCCCTCCCGCATCGGCACGCGCACCGCGAGCCGCTCGGCGACCTCGATCGCCTCACCGTAGCCCGCGTCGACATGCCGGATCACGCCCATTCCCGGGTCGTTGGTGAGCACCCGCGCGATCTTCTCCGCCGCGAGCGCGGTGCCGTCGGCGACGGTGACCTGGCCGGCGTGGATGGAGCGCCCGATTCCCACTCCCCCGCCGTGGTGGATCGACACCCAGGTGGCGCCGGATGCCGTGTTGACCAGCGCATTGAGCAGCGGCCAGTCGGCGATGGCGTCGGAGCCGTCCTTCATCGCCTCGGTCTCGCGGTAGGGCGAGGCGACCGAGCCGGAGTCGAGGTGGTCGCGTCCGATGACGAGCGGCGCGGCGACCTCGCCCGAGGCCACCATGTCGTTGAAGCGCAGCCCTGCGCGGTCCCGTTCTCCGTAGCCGAGCCAGCAGATGCGGGCGGGCAGCCCCTGAAAGTGCACGCGCTTCTGCGCGAGCGGGATCCACTTCTGCAACGACCGGTTCTCGGGGAACATCTCGAGCACCGCGCGGTCAGTCGCGGCGATGTCGGCCGGGTCGCCGCTCAGCGCCGCCCAGCGGAAAGGCCCCTTGCCCTCCGCGAACAGCGGACGGATGTAGGCGGGCACGAAGCCGGGGTAGGCGAACGCGTCCGCGTAGCCGGCCGTGCGCGCCTCGGTGCGAAGGTTGTTGCCGTAGTCGAAGACCTCGGCGCCCGCCCTCTGGAAGCCGACCATCGCCTCGACCTGGCGGGCCATCGAGTGGCGGGCGGCATCCGCAAACCCGATCGGGTCGGCCTCGCGGGCCGGATGCCACTGGTCGAAGCTGACCTCTAGCGGGAGGTAGGCGAGCGGATCGTGCGCGCTCGTCTGGTCGGTGACGATATCGATCTCGGCGCCGCGGGCGAGCAGGTCGGGGAACACCGCGGCGGCGTTGCCGAGCACCCCGATCGAGAGGGGGCGGCGTGCGTCCCGGGCATCCAGCGCGAGTTCGAGCGCGTGCTCGACAGAGCGCGCCTCGATGTCGAGGTAGCCGTGTTCGATGCGGCGGGCGATGCGGCTGGGGTCGACGTCGACGACGATCGCGACGCCATCGTTCATCGTGACGGCGAGCGGCTGCGCCCCGCCCATGCCGCCGAGCCCGCCGGTGAGGGTGATGGTTCCGGCGAGGGTGCCGCCGAAGCGCTTCTCGGCGACCGCGGCGAAGGTCTCGAAGGTGCCCTGCAGGATTCCCTGGGTGCCGATGTAGATCCACGACCCGGCGGTCATCTGCCCGTACATCGTGAGGCCGAGCTTCTCGAGTCGGCGGAACTCGTCCCAGTTGGCCCAGTCGCCCACGAGGTTGGAGTTCGCGAGCAGCACCCGCGGCGCCCACTCGTGAGTCTGCATCACGCCGACCGGACGTCCGGACTGCACGAGCATCGTCTCGTCGCCGCGCAGGGTCGTGAGGGTGCGCACGATCGCGTCGTAGCTGGCCCAGTCGCGCGCGGCCTTGCCGGTGCCGCCGTAGACGACGAGCTCATCCGGATGCTCCGCCACCTCCGGGTCGAGGTTGTTCTGCAGCATCCGCAGCGCGGCCTCCTGCGGCCAGCCGAGTGTCTGCAGAGCGGTGCCGCGGGCGGCGCGGACAGGGCGGGGAGCGGACATGTGGCTGTCTCCTTCTCGGGGTCGGTGCGGTGCGGTTGGGGCGGGGCGGATGCGGGCGGGCGGTCTGCGGTGCGGGTGGCGGGCGGATGCGGGCGGTCTGCGGTGCGGGTGGGCTGCGGCCGGGCTACACCAGCTCCGGCGCCACCCCGCGCGCCGCGGCCACCAGCTCACCGCTCACGACGAGGTCGACCGCGGCCTGGATATCCGGAGCGAGGTAGCGATCGGGTCCGGGCCCCGGCACGTTCTCCCTCAGCCGACTGATGACCGCCGCGGTGCTCGCCGCTGACGGCATCCGGCGCATGTCGATTCCGCGTGCGGCGGTGAGCAGCTCGATCGCGACGACACGGGCGAGGCCGTCGACCCCCCGGCGCAGCTTGCGGGCGGCGCTCCAGCCCATCGAGACGTGGTCCTCCTGCATGGCGCTGGTCGGAATCGAGTCGACCGACGCCGGAACCGCGAGCCGCTTGAGCTCGCTCACGATGCCCGCCTGCGTGTATTGGGCGATCATGTGGCCCGAGTCGACGCCGGGGTCACCGGCGAGGAACGGGTTGAGTCCGCCGCTGCGGGCCTGATCGAGAAATCGGTCGGTGCGCCGCTCGCTCATGCTCGCGAGGTCGGCGACGGCGATCGCGAGGAAGTCGAGCACGTAGCCGATCGGGGCACCGTGAAAGTTGCCGTTCGACTCGACCCTCCGATCGACCGTGACGACGGGGTTGTCGATCGCGCTCGCGAGCTCCCGCCCGGCGACGGTGGCGGCGTGGGCGATGGTGTCGCGCACCGCCCCGTGCACCTGGGGGGCGCAGCGCAGCGAGTAGGCGTCCTGCACGCGGGTGCACTCGTCGGTCTGGTGGGAGGCGACGAGCGGCGACCCAGCGAGGAGGGTGCGAATGTTCGCGGCCGAATCCGCCTGTCCAGGATGCGGCCGCAGCGCCTGCAGGTCGGCCGCGAACACAGCGGTGCTGCCGAGCAGCCCCTCCACGCTCATCGCGGCAGCGAGGTCGGCTGCCGTCACGAGCGCGCGGAGGTCGGTGATCGCGAGCACGAGCATCCCGAGCATGCCATCGGTGCCGTTGATGAGCGCGAGGCCCTCCTTCTCGCGCAGCTCGAGCGGACGGATGCCGGCTGCCGCGAGCGCGTCGGCGGCCGGCAGCATCCGTCCCGTTTCGTCGCGCACCTCCCCCTCGCCCATCGCCGCGAGGGCGCAGTGGGCCAACGGGGCGAGGTCGCCGGAGCAGCCGAGGCTGCCGTATTCGCCGATGACAGGGGTGATGCCGGCGTTGAGGAGCGCGGCGTAGGTCTCCGCGACGACCGGTCGCACACCGGTGCGGCCGGTGGCGAGGGTAGACAGGCGCAGCAGCATCGTGGCGCGGGTGACCTCGCGCTCGATCTCGGCGCCCGAGCTCGCGGCGTGGCTGCGAATGAGGGAGCGCTGCAGCGCGAGGCGATTCTCCAGCGGGATGAACCTCGTCGCGAGGGCGCCGAACCCGGTGGAGACGCCGTAGTGCGGGGTGGTGTCTTCGGCAAGGGACTCGATCACCGCGCGGGAGGCTGCCATGGCCTCGAGGGCGTCGGGGGCGAGGACGACGTGCGCGCCGCGGCGGGCGACGGCGACGACGTCGGCGAAGGTGGGGGCGGCGGCGGTGAGGGTGACGGCGGTGAGGGTGACCTCGGCGTGCCTGGTGATCGTGGTTGCATCCATGTCCCCATTAGATGTTTTGGTGGGCTGCCGCGGGAGGCATCCGAGCGATAAAGTGTCTGGGATACCAGACTGGAGCGCGATGGTCGACATTCCTGCGGCGCGCGGCGCGCTGCGCATCCTGACGCACCTCGCCCGGCAGAGCGGTCCGGTCGGGGCATCCGCGATCGCGCGCGACCTGGGGCTGCCGCGGTCGTCGACGTACCAGCTCATCCGGGTCATGCAGGAGGAGGGGTACGTCGTGCACTATCCCGAGCTGCGCGCCTATGGGCTGGGCTCGCTCGTGTCGGAGATCGGCTCGTCGGTGCTGCGTGCCACCCGGCTGGGGAGGCTCGCCCAGCCGCTCATCGATCGACTCGTGCTCGAGGTTGACGTGCCCGCGGTCGCTCAGGTTGGCGTGCTGCACGGGTCGGACGTCTCCTACGTCAGCAAGGCCGCGGGCCACCGCGCGCCAACGACGGTCGCGAGCGTCGGCGTGCGGCTGCCCGCACACCTGACCGCGACCGGGCGGTCGATGCTCGCGACGCTGCCGGCCGGGCAGGTGCGGGCGCTGTTTCCGCATCGGGAGTCGCTCGTCACGCGGCGCGGGCTCGGTCCGACGACGCTGCGGGCGCTCGACGACATCCTCGCGGCGACCAGGTCGAGAGGCTTCGCGGCCGAGGACGGCGAGATCACGCAGGGCTACTCCTCCGTCGCGGCGACGGCGACCGACCGCAACGGCTACCCGGTGGCGGCGATCGGGCTGACCTACCTGAGCGTCGCGGCCGTGGCTCCAGACGACATCGCGCGGCTGGGCGCGGCGGTCGTCGCGGCGTCGGCGGCGCTGACCGCGCGGCTCGGCGGGCACTGAGCGCGCTCGGCCGGATGGATGCCCGATCTCACGCAACACAGGAGAAACGGCGACACACCGAGTCGAGCGACCACCGAAACCGGCGTGTCTCCCGAAACACCTCGGCTACGTCACCACCGGGCACGTCCCCACTGAACACCTGCAGCCCCACGGATGCTGGCGGACACGCATCCGCGAGGCCCCGTGAGCATGCAACACCCATGCGCGAGGCTCGACGACCACGCGAACCAGCGTGCGCGAGGCTCGACGACCACCCGAACCAGCATCCGCATGCCGCCGCAGCCGCCGACCGCACGCACGCACGCACGCACGCACGCACGCAACATAGGAGAAACGGCGACACACCGAGGCGAGGAACCACCGAAACCGGCGTGTCTCACGAAACACCTCGGTTACGTGCCCACCCCACGCACAACGGGGCCGGCCCCGAAGGACCGACCCCGTCTAGTACAGCGGGTATTACTTGAGGATCTTCACAACCGTGCCGGCGCCGACGGTGCGTCCACCTTCGCGGATAGCGAAGCGGAGGCCTTCCTCCATGGCGATCGGCTGGATGAGGTTGACAGTCATCTCCGTGGTGTCGCCGGGCATGACCATCTCGGTGCCCTCGGGCAGCGTGATGATTCCGGTGACGTCCGTGGTGCGGAAGTAGAACTGCGGGCGGTAGTTCGCGTAGAACGGGTTGTGACGGCCACCCTCATCCTTGGAAAGGATGTAGGCGTTCGCCTCGAACTCGGTGTGCGGCGTGACCGTACCGGGCTTGACGACAACCTGGCCGCGCTCGACGTCCTCGCGCTTGGTGCCACGAAGCAGCAGTCCGACGTTCTCGCCGGCGCGTGCGTCTTCGAGGGTCTTGCGGAACATCTCGATGGCGGTGACGATCGTCTTCGACGACTTCTCCTTGATGCCGACGATTTCAACCTCGTCGTTCGGCTTCAGGATGCCGCGCTCGACACGACCGGTGATGACGGTTCCACGACCGGTGATCGTGAACACGTCCTCGACGGGCATGAGGAACGGCTTGTCGGTCTCGCGGACGGGCTCAGGAACGAACTCGTCGACCTGGTCCATGAGGTCGGCAACGGTCGCTGCCCACTTCTCGTCGCCCTCGAGCGCCTTGAGTGCCGAGACGCGAACGACGGGAGCGTTGTCGCCGTCGAACTCCTGGCTCGACAGCAGCTCGCGAACCTCAATCTCGACGAGCTCGAGGATCTCCTCGTCGTCGACCATGTCGGTCTTGTTGAGAGCAACAACGATGTACGGCACGCCGACCTGGCGGGCGAGCAGCACGTGCTCACGCGTCTGGGGCATGGGGCCGTCGGTCGCCGCAACCACGAGGATCGCGCCGTCCATCTGGGCCGCACCCGTGATCATGTTCTTGATGTAGTCCGCGTGGCCGGGAGCATCGACGTGAGCGTAGTGACGCTTCTCCGTCTGGTACTCGACGTGCGAGATGTTGATCGTGATTCCACGCTGCTTCTCTTCGGGCGAGTTATCGATCTGGTCGAACGCCGAAGCAGTGTTCAGGGTGGGGTACTTGTCATGCAGCACCTTGGTGATTGCCGCGGTCAACGTGGTCTTACCGTGGTCGACGTGACCAATGGTGCCGATGTTGACGTGCGGCTTAGTCCGCTCGAACTTTGCCTTCGCCAATGGGTCCTCCTCAGGACTTCGTCGTAAGAGCACGCGAAGGACGGATGTCGATCGCTCGTCTTACTGGTTTGGGGTGATATTTATGTTAGTTGGTTTCGTGCACGGTGCTGGACCTCGGTCGCAGGCTCCCTCGGCGCTGGCGTCGCGCAATCGCTAGCGCGATTGCCATAGCTCCAGCGCGCTACTCGCCCTTGTTCTTCTGGACGATTTCCTCGGCAACCGCGCGCGGCACCTCGGAGTAGCTGTCGAAGGTCATCGAGTACACAGCGCGACCGGAGGTCTTGCTCCTCAGATCACCGACGTAACCGAACATTTCCGACAGCGGAACGTTGGCCCGGACGACCTTGACGCCAGTAGCGTCTTCCATCGACTGGATCTGTCCACGACGTGAGTTGAGGTCACCGATGACGTCGCCCATGTACTCCTCGGGCGTGCGCACCTCGACGGCCATCAGGGGCTCGAGCAGAACGGGGTCGGCCTTGCGGGCCGCTTCCTTGAACGCCATGGAGCCGGCGATCTTGAAGGCCATTTCCGACGAGTCGACATCGTGCGCCGCGCCGTCGAGCAGGATCGCCTTGACGCCCACCATCGGGTATCCGGCGAGGATGCCGACCTGCAGTGCATCCTGGATTCCCGCATCGATCGACGGGATGTACTCCCGCGGGATGCGACCACCGGTCACCTTGTTCTCGAACTCGTACGTCTTGTCAGGCGTGACTTCGAGCGGCTCGAGCGAGATCTGGACCTTTGCGAACTGTCCCGATCCACCCGTCTGCTTCTTGTGGGTGAAGTCGTGCTTGGCGACGACGCGGCGAATGGTCTCGCGGTACGCGACCTGGGGCTTGCCCACGTTGGCCTCGACGTTGAATTCGCGCTTCATCCGGTCGACGAGGATGTCGAGGTGAAGCTCGCCCATTCCCTTGATGACCGTCTGGCCGGTGTCCTGGTTCTGCTCGGTGCGGAACGTGGGGTCTTCCTCGGCGAGCTTCTGGATAGCGATACCCAGCTTCTCCTGGTCGGCCTTGGTCTTCGGCTCGATGGCCACCTCGATGACCGGCTCCGGGAACGTCATCGACTCGAGGACAACCTGGTTCTGCGGGTCGCAGAGGGTGTCGCCGGTCGTGGTGTCCTTGAGGCCGATGACCGCGTAGATGTGGCCTGCGGTTACGGAGTCGACGGGGTTTTCCTTGTTGGCGTGCATCTGGAAGATCTTCCCGATGCGCTCCTTCTTGCCCTTGGTCGAGTTGATGAGCTGCGCACCCGAGTCGACGCGACCGGAGTACACGCGAATGTAGGTGAGACGCCCGAAGAACGGGTGAACCGCGACCTTGAACGCGAGAGCCGCGAAGGGCTCGGTCGAGTCAGGGTGGCGGACGATGATCTTCTCTTCGTCGCGGGGGTCGCGTGCTTCAACCGCGGCCACGTCGAGCGGGGTCGGGAGGTAGTCCACAACAGCATCCAGCATCGGCTGAACGCCACGGTTCTTGAACGCCGAGCCGCAGAGCACCGGGTAGATCTCGCTGTTGACCGTGAGCTTGCGGATCGCGTGCTTGATCTCGGAGACGGTGAAGTCGGTGTCGCCGTTCATGAAGCGCTCGAGGAGCGCGTCGTCGGCTTCGGCGACAACCTCGATGAGGGTCGCGCGGTACTCGTTGGCCTTCTCGACGAGGTCGGCCGGGATCTCCTCGATGGTGTATTTCGCTCCGAGCTCGACGTCACCCTTGGAGTCTCCGCGCCAGGTCAGCGCGCGCATCTCGACAAGGTCGACGACACCTTCGAAGGTGCTCTCGAATCCGATCGGGAGCTGGATGACGAGGGGCTTGGCGCCGAGGCGCTTCACGATCGTGTCGACCGTGTAGTAGAAGTCGGCGCCGAGCTTGTCCATCTTGTTGACGAAGCAGATGCGGGGCACGTCGTACTTGTCGGCCTGACGCCAGACGGTCTCCGACTGGGGCTCGACGCCCTCCTTGCCGTCGAAGACGGCGACTGCGCCATCGAGCACGCGCAGCGAACGCTCAACCTCGACGGTGAAGTCGACGTGGCCGGGGGTGTCGATGATGTTGATCTGGTGGTTGTTCCAGAAACACGTGGTCGCCGCAGACGTGATCGTGATGCCACGTTCCTGCTCCTGCGCCATCCAGTCCATGGTGGCTGCGCCGTCGTGAACTTCACCGATCTTGTGAGTGATACCCGTGTAGAACAGGATGCGCTCGGTTGTCGTCGTCTTGCCCGCATCGATGTGAGCCATGATGCCGATATTGCGGACCTTGTGCAGGTCGGTGAGCACGTCTTGTGCCACGGAGTTCCTCCGAAAGATTGTGAATGTGAGTGCTGGGTGAAGGAGCCTGAGACCTCGGTCGCAGGCTCCCTCGGCGCTGGCGTCGCGCAGTCGCTGGCGCGATTGCCTCAGCTCCAGCGCGCGCCGTTACCAGCGGTAGTGCGCGAAGGCCTTGTTAGCGTCGGCCATCTTGTGCGTGTCTTCGCGACGCTTGACAGCGGCGCCCAGACCGTTCGACGCGTCGAGGATCTCGTTGGTGAGACGCTCGGTCATGGTCTTCTCGCGACGACCCTTGGCGTAGGTGGTGAGCCAGCGGAGCGCGAGCGTGTTGGCGCGGTGAGGCTTGACCTCGACCGGCACCTGGTACGTCGATCCGCCGACGCGGCGGCTCTTGACCTCGATGGTCGGGCGAACGTTGTCGAGCGCCTTCTTCAGCGTGACGACGGCATCCGCACCGTTCTTGGTCGAGACTCCGGCGAGGGCGTCGTAGACGATGCGCTCGGCGAGGCCCTTCTTGCCATCAAGAAGGATCTTGTTGACAAGCTGGCTGACAATGGGGGCTCCGTAGACCGGGTCCGCAACAACGGGACGCTTCGGTGCTGGTCCTTTACGTGGCATTACTTCTTATCCATTTTCGCTCCGTAGCGGCTACGCGCCTGCTTACGATTTTTGACTGCCTGGGTGTCGAGCGCGCCGCGCACGATCTTGTAACGCACGCCGGGGAGGTCTTTCACTCGTCCGCCGCGGACGAGCACCATCGAGTGCTCCTGGAGGTTGTGTCCTTCGCCGGGAATGTAGGCGGTGACCTCGGTACCGTTGCTCAGCTTGACACGGGCGACCTTGCGCAGAGCCGAGTTCGGCTTCTTCGGGGTGGTCGTGTAAACACGGGTGCACACACCGCGCTGCTGGGGGTTGGCCTTGAGGGCGGGCGCCTTGGTCTTGACGACCTTAGGGGTGCGACCCTTCCGGACCAACTGCTGAATGGTTGGCACTACATACTCCTTGTGATGACTGCACGGTGACAGTTGTTGCTTGTTTCGCATTCGAGCACGTGCGTCACCGCGCGGTTCGAGTTCAGATGGACCCGACTGGCGAACACAGAGGAGGCCTCTGTTTTCGCCGGTGGGTATGCCGTGGGGGCTGGATGTGGCCCAACATGGAGAGCGGTTATCGCGGCCCGCAACGACTGTTTCGTTACGAGCGCACGGCAAAACGCACACCGGTAAACCTTAGCCCGCGCGGGCGCCGTGGTCAAATGACGACGGGCATGGGGCGGGTGGCGGATGCTGGCGCCGGCGCGGTCGTCACTCCACCGGGCGTGCACGTTCCGCGAGACCGGCGAGGCCCACCACGACACCGGCGATCACGGCCGACGAGAGCACGAACGGGCTCAGCAGGTAGGTGCCGAAGAAGACCGGAATCACGGCAAGGTTTTCCCGCACGATCGAGTAGAGGATCGCGCCGACCGCCGGGGACGCGATGAGTGTCCAGAGCGATGCTGAGAGCGCGCGCAGCCCCAGACCGAGCGGCATTCGTCGGAACACGAACGAGAACACGACCCCGCAGGTCGCGACCGCCATGACCGGACCGACAAGCGTTCCGGCATCCGGCAGCTCGACGAGGTCACGATCGAGGAACAGGCTGAGGAACCCGCCGACGAAGACGAGCAGCGCCACCGCGAGCACCGTGGCGCCGAGCGCCAGGAGCCCGCGGCTCGGCGGGTCAGGCTGCGTAGGAGCGGTCATACTCCGCGCGGTGCGCGGCGGTCGCTTTGTCGAACTCCTCGCGCGCGGTGAGGTTGCGGGACTTCATGCGGCGTCCGCGCGAGCTGATGGCGGCGCCGATCCACATCGAGGTCTCGCGGGCGACAAGCGCTGCGGCGATCACGAACGGGTTGACGGCGTAGGCGGCGAACGCGGCCGCCGCTGCGGACGGGGTCATCGCGAAGACGTTCTCGGTGAGCAGCTGCACGCCGATCGTGCCGAAGTACACGATCGCGCCGACGATGAGGCTGCCGAGCACGAAGGCCCACCAGGCGGCGCGGTTCACGAGGAGCACGACGAGGACGAACCCGACGACAAACAGGATGCCGGGAACGTAGAACACCGGGTCGGTGAGGAACCGGAGCACCGTCTCGAGCACGTTCTGCTGTGGGGCTGCGATCGCGACGATGATCGTGGCGACGAGCGCATAGAGAATGCCGAAGATGACGACCGAGACGACGGCGATAAGCGATCCGATGCCGCGGTTGCCTTTGCGCTTGGGCTCGACCGGCGCCGGTGGCACGAAGATGCGCTCCGGCTGCTGCGCTGCGGGCACCGTGGGAACGGTGGGCTGTGATCGGGTCGGCTCGTCGCGCTGGATCACCGCGGTCTGCTGGGCGGCGGCCTGCTGGGCTTCCGTCTGCTGGGCGTCCGTCTGCTGGGCGTCCGTCTGCTGGGCCGCACCAGGCTGGGCTTCCTCGCGTGCCTCAACCCGCGGGGCGTCAACCCGCTGGGCGTCGGCACGCTGGGCGTCGGCCCGCTGGGCGTCGACGGTCTGGGCGGGGACGGTACGCTCGGCGTCGGTCTGCTCGGCGTCGGACTGACCCGCGTCGCGTTCCCCTGTCGCAGCCGTTGCCGGCTCCGAGCCGGTGGAGCGCGACGCGTCAGGCGCGAAGCGCGAGTCGTCCGACGCGGCCACTGGGGTGTGGTCCGCGGAGTCGTTGGTGACGCGCGCCGAAACCGGCTCCTCGACGGTCAGCTCGGAGTCGCGCTCGGCATCGACCGACGTGTTCTGGTTGGCATCCGTCTCGTTCGCACGCGTCGCCGGAACGCGCACCGGAGGCGGAACGAGCGGCGGCGGCGTGTTCGCTGGGCGGTCGTTGTTCTCATCGCTCACGGAAGGACACTCCTCGGTTGATGGCGCGGCTGTGCTGCCGAATCGCTATCAGCCTAGCAACGGAGCGCCACTCCTCCGGCGAGACGCGGCGTGAGTCGCGGTTCAGCCGGCACCCTCACCGGCCGCCGCATCGGGCACCACACCCGACGGGTCGCCGAACACGTAGATGTAGCCGGTGACGACTCCGGTGACGACTCCGGTCGACTCGTCCGTCGAGATGTTGACCCCCGTGACCAAGAAGAGCCGCTCGCTCCCTTGGAGCTGCCCCGTAAAGGCCACGACCTGGTCGAACGTGCCGTCGGCGGTCACGGTGACCGGAATCAGGGTGAAATTGAGGGCGGTGACCGAGTCAGCATTCGGGATGCTCGAGGTCGACAGAACCGGAACGACAGGCGCTGCGGCCGCAGGGTCCGCGGCGGCGGCATCCACCTCACCGTTGCCCTCCGCGGTCGCGACCGCGCCCTCTTCGGAGACCGGTGCTTCGATGGGTTCGGGAACCACGGGGGCGTAGGGCACGGGGTCGGCCACCGAGACATCGGTGACGAAGCTGCCGGAGGCGTTCTGCGCGCTGGTGATCGTCTGGAGGAAGTTCGCCATCTCGGGCCCCTCCGGCACGGATCGTCGTATCGCGGCGAACTCTGCCGAGATCGCGGGCAATTCGACGTATCGCGCCTGAAGGTCAGCGAGTGTCTGCTCGTTCTGGACGTTCTGTTGCTCGACGGTCGCGCGATCAGAGTGCGCCTTAGCGGCGATGGCGAGCATCGGTGCGACCCCGATGAACCAGCCCCCCACGAGGATCACCACCGAGAGCAGCAGCGATCCGATAATCCATACCCTGTTGTTGTTCACTTCGAGTCCTCTTCAATTGCTGCTGCCGCGTCGTCTGCTGCTGCCGCGTCATCGATCGCCTCGTCGGCGGGCGGCGCAAACCGGTTGGCGTACGCGCGGGAGTCGATGTGCATGGTCACCGACGTTTCGTAGAGCGCTGCGGTGCCATCCCACGCGATCGTCCCCGGAGTGGCATCGACGAACCCGGTGACGCCGGCGAGTGCCCGGAGCCAGGCTTCGACGTCGGGCATCGCGGGACTCGACAGGGCGAGGACGATTGTCGCAACCCTGGGACCCTGCAGCGGCGCTATCGCGCGCGGGTACGGAAGAAGCGGGGTGCTCGATTCGATCACGACCCCCGTGATCGACAGGCCCGATGGCAGGGCTCCGCGCAGCTCGGAGATATATGGCTGCCACGAGATCTCGGTCGCGCTGCCGACCTGTCTCGCGGCGGTCGCAATATCCAGTTGCTGCTGCACGAGCTGCACCTCGATGAACTCGCCCTGCTGCTGGATGAGCGACGCGGTTCTGTCCTGCTCGGCCTCGAGCTTGTCGGCACTCGCCGTGGCCCGGACATTAGCGAGAGTGATCCCTCCGGCGCAGACGAGTGCGGCGACCACCACGACGCCGACGAGCGCTCGCCGGGTGCTGTACGACTTAGCGCGAGCCGAGACCTCCGGTGGGAGAAGCGCGATTCGGGCCTCTCCACCGATGACGAGCTTCGGGTCGTTCCTGGATGAGAGGTTCATGCGACACTCCTCAGCGCGAGTCCGAGCGCGACGGTCATGGCACTCGTGTTCACGGCTGGCAACGACTGCTTTCGCGCGTTCTTTCCCACGGTGACGTTCTCGAACGGATCGTCGAGCAACACCTCGCTGCGGGTCAGCTCAGCGAGCGCGAGAGCAAAGCTCGTCATAGAAGAACCCCCTCCGCTCAGGAGCACACGATCGATATGCTGCCCGGGCCGAGTGTTGACGAAGAAGCTCAGGGTGCTGCGCAGGCTATTGAGCAGCTCGCTCGTCAGCTCGTAGATGATTTCGGCCGCTTCGAGGTTCTCGGGTGCAACGGCCCCGGGAGAAAACCCGAGTTGGCGCTTGCCGACCTCGGCCTGCTCGAGGGTGATGCCGAGCCGCCCGGCGAGGGCGCGCGTGACATCCGCACCGCCCGCGGGAATGATCCGCACGAACTGCGGAACCCCGTCTTTCGTGATCAGCACGTTGGTCGTGTTCGATCCCACGTCGACGAGGGCGACGGTGCCGCCGACCATTGACCCGCGTGCGAGCACGCGATTGAGGGCGAACGGGATGAGGTCGACCTCGATCGGTGTGAGGCCGGCGAGCATCACGGCCGTAACGTTGGACATCACCGCGTCCTTGACCGCTGCGACAAGAAGCCCGTTGACCACGGGTCCGGTCTCGCTCGAGCCCTCAGACACCGGATAAAAGTCGAGCAAAGCGTCGGCGACGGGCACGGGCAGCATGTCCTGCACCTGGAACGGCAGGGCCGCGCGGATCTCCTTCTTGCTGAGCTTGGGAACTGTGAGGTCGCGCACGAGCACCTTTGGGTTGCCGACTCCGAGCACGACCTTCCTGCTCGTGAATCCGCCGACCGACCACAGCTGGCGAAGCGCGGCCGCAACGGTGTTGACCTCCGCCACCTCGCCGTTTTTGACCGCGCCTTCTGGCAGCGGCACTGAGTGGTATCGCACGACGGTGGCACTCCCCCTCTTGCCGCGGCTCACCTCGACCGCTCTGATCGATCCGGAGCCGATGTCGACTCCGACTGTTCGTGTACCCATATTTCCCCCTAGGTGATTCCGACAAAGCCGAGATAGCTGTTCGCAATCTCGTTCCCAAAAAATGTGGAGAGTAGTGCGCCGGCGAGCATCCAAGGCCCGAACGGGATGCCGCTGCGGCGTCCGGCCCTGCGTGTTACAAGCAGGGCGACCGCGTAGATGCCTCCGAGCAGGAAGGGCGCGAACGCGCCGACCACCAGCTCGCCCCACCCCAGCCAGCCCAGGAAGAGGCCGAGCACTCCGGCGAGTTTCACATCGCCGAGGCCCATCCCCTTCGGATAGACGATCACGAGGGTGAAGTAAAAGGCGAACAGTGCAACGCCGCCGATCGCGGCGCGCGCGAGCATCCACCAGTCGCCGGTTGCCGCCGTGGCGATGGTGAGAAGCACGAGCGCGACGACGTAGGACGGCAGCACGATGAGGTTGGGTAGCCTCTGCGTGTCGATGTCGATGAGTGACAGCGCAACCGCAATCGCGGTGAGGTAGAGAAAGGCGGGTAGGGCCGCGACGCTGGGAAGCTCGAAGCCGAATCTCACCGCGACAAGAACGAAGAGCATCGCCGTGCCAGCCTCGACGGCTGGGTAGCGCCACGAGATCGGCTCGCCGCAGTCGCGGCATTCGCCTCGAAGAAGAAGCCAGGAGAGAACTGGGACGTTTTCCCGCCATCGGATGCGGTTGCCGCAGATCGGACAGGAACTCGGCGGATGGTTGACCGACTCCCGACGCGGTACTCGCCAGATGACGACGTTAAGGAAGGAACCGATGGCGAGGCCGAGAAGGCCGACGATCACGAGAAGGGCGATCATCACCGAACCCCTCCACCCCTCTGCTTGTGGGTCATCCTGACGTCTCGCTGAAGCTGCCGAAATTGGCCTGGGTGTAGGTTGCCGGGGCGTTCCACTTCTGAGCGGTCGAGCCGTTGCACGCCTGCACCTGCACCTTCGATGCCACGTTGGTCAACACGGCGTCGGGAGAGGCGAACACCGTCGGCACGGCGCTCATGCAGCGCCCGAAGACGTCGACAAAGGTGTAGCTCGTTTGCGGGTCACCCGTCTCTGAGTATCTCGTCCACTTCTGCTTCGTTTCTAAGCTGTTGCAAGGGAAGAATCGAAGCTCGACCGTCGCCGGCATGTTATCGGGCGTCTGCAGACAACGATTGTCGGCCGGGCTCTTGTCCAGGAAGTTGACGATGATCTGCTGGTCGGGTCGGGCTGTCGCGGGAGCGACCGGCTCAATGTAGCGCCACTTGTGATTCCACTTGAGGTACTTGCCCGTGAGATTCCCACTCGGGTCCTGCTTGCATAGGTAGGTAATCATGAACGAGTAGTCGATCTTCTCGTTCGTCACGTCGGCGCACCGTCCGAACTCCTTGAAGTTGACGATCTGCTTCGTCGTGAAGCCTGCCGCACCGGCCCCGACGGCCGGTTCGGGCGCGAACGCGCCGTTACAGGCCGTGTTCGCCACAAACCTGTCTTTCGGGGCCAGGCAACGCCCGCTCGGGCCGCCACTGATGCTCTCCAGCTGCCCTCGCCAGATTGCGCCGCCCTCCCAGCTCCAGAGCTGGCTCCAGCGACTCGCGTCCGACCTGCATGCCTTGAGTTTCGCGTCTTCTTCCTTGTCGCGCTTATTGCCCTCATCGGCCGAGTCTGTGATGCACATCGCCGTTGCGCCAGCCGCGGTCGTGCTGGCGAGCTTGAGTTTGTAGTCGACGTCGTAGACCCACAGTTGCTTGCTGTCATTCGCTCCCGCTGCGCAGCCGGCCACGAATTGCAGTTTGTCCCCGCCGCCCCACTCGAGGCAGCGCGACTTGTCGGAAGTGTAGATTCTGCCGCCCGGGATGTTCTCGTTGGAGACTTTGAACTGGTAGGTCGCGGTGACCTTTCGGTTGCCGACGGATGCGGCGCTTCCCGGGGTGGCCGCGGCTCGGCCCTCAGAGCTGAGCAAGGCGAACATAGGCGCCTCGCCCAACCCTGTGGACGGCGAGCAGCTGATGCGATTGGTGGGGCTGGTCTGCCAGGCTGCGTCTTTTCCGGTCGGATCGCCCTTGAAGTACTTGAACTCGACGGCGTAGTCGACACCGTCGCTCGTGGCGTTGAGGCGCCCAGTGAGTATGCACGGCAGCTTCGCGGGAGCACCCCAGATCACTCCGCCCACCGGAGCGGCTGTCGCGGAGCGAATCACACCGAGACCCGCTTGCAGCCCGGCCTGCGCCGCGTAGACGGTTCGTGTGCTCTTCTGTGCGACGTAGGCCGGGCCGATCTGCCCAAGGAGCACACTCAACAGCACGAGGGAGAGCCCGGAGAGCAGGATCATGAAAAGGAGTGTGCTCAACAGAGCGGCGCCCCGCTCGCTCTGAGACTCGCCGTTCTCCGCCCGACGGGCAATCCATCGGTGCAACTGGCTTGTTCTGGCGATCGTTCTGGTCATGATCAAGGCCTGCTTCCCGCGAGGGCGCACACCGGCGCACCCACACTGCTGAGACTGTTGCGAGCGACGAAGCTCGTGGAAATGGCTGTGCCCTCGGCGACTCCCTGAATGCCCGTGTTGATGCTCAGCACGAGCTTCTGCCGGGAGGAGCTCCGGTCCAACTCGAACGGATAGCCGGCTCCGGCGACATCGACGGCGTTGTTCAACTTGGTCGACCAGCTCGAGGGAACGGCGGCGGGGCCGTCGGTCCACCGACGAGACTGAATGGTGCCGTCATCTTTGTGCAACCGCCACTGGGTGCAGGTCGTCACGCGGCCTGGTGCGCTGGCGGCCGGCGTGCGGAATTCGACGTACCGGTCGCCGCTTGCTCCGCTCCCGGGAGTATTGATGGCATCGGCGTAGCGGATCTGCCGGTCCAAATTCTGAAAGACGAGCAGCACCTCGGTGGTTGATTGGGCGGTCACCTGCACCCGAACGGTGCCGCGGGCCAGCTGGCTCACCGAGAGGAGGAGGATCGCAACGAGAACGGTAAAGATTCCCATGGCGACCATGAGTTCGATGAGCGTGAAGCCACTCTCGCGGTCGGTCGTCTGCGGCCGGGTCGCAGCTTGCCGCCGACGGGCCTCAGGCACCGGACTTCCATTGCTGGTCGGGGTGGCTGTTGATGAGCGTCGTCGTCTCGTAGCGGCACGATCCGGCCGCGCAGGAATCGCCGGCCGTCCAGGTCACCACAACGATGACCCGCTCGAGCGAGGTGAAGCTGGTGGCCGGGCTGGAGACCATCCCGCAGTCTCCGCCTGCTCCAGGGCCGGCGACGCGCTGGTAGCAGGTGCCGATGAGGGTGGTCACGGAGAAGTCGGTTCCGCTGAAGGAGACTGACCGGGTAAGCGGAACCGCGACGGCCGCCGGGAGGGTGGCGCTCTTGTCCCAGTTGAGCACGGTCTGACTGAGCCCGCTCGCGGTCGCGTTGCTGGCCCACTGGGCGGTCACCGCAGCCCTGGACCTGCCCGCATACAGCGAGGAGGCCGGGGTGGCGGCGACGGATTCCATGGCCTGGCTTGCGACGGTCACGGCGATCTCGCGGCGCTGGAGTGTGGCCGCGGACTGGATGCTGGTGATGTAGAGACCGAGCGCTGCGGTAGTGAGGACGCCGAGGATGACCATCGCCACGATCACCTCGATGAGCGAGAAACCGCGGTCGTTCTCAGACGCTGCACGCATTCGGGTGCGTAAGGCGTTCATTGTCCCTCCCCCGGGGTTGATGCAGTCGGCTGGTGTGTTGCTGCGGAAGTGCGGGGCGCTGCGTGAGCGGCGCCCCGCACGATCGGACTCTGGTTAGTTGGGGCCGACGATGCTGCCGGATTGAGTGACCGTGTAGGCATCCTTCGTGGCGTCCGTGATGTTCGCGTTGGTCGCAGTGATGGAGTAGGCGTTCGCCGAGACCGCACCGAGGGTGACCTGCACGTTGTCGCTTTCGGTGATGAGGCCATCAAGGATGGCCTGCGTCAGCGTCGAGTAGTTGCCGTTCTTCTGGGCCGCCCAGCTTTCGACAGCGAGCTGGGCGTTCTTGACGTCGGTCTGGGCCGCACCCTGCCAGGCGGTTGTGCGCTGGTTGAGGAACGCGGGGATCGCGATCGCGGCGAGGATGCCGATGATGATGACGACGACCATGAGCTCGATGAGGGTGAAGCCCTTCTCGTTGTCGCCGTTCTCGTCGCGACGCTTCGCAATCGCGTTGGTGATGGTTGTGATCATGAGATGAATGTTCCTGTCGATCGGTGTGAGTGTGCGGACAGGCGGCCCCCGGTGTGTTCGACCCCCTGCGGCAATCCTCCCCGCCCGGAAGGGTCCTGAGAATCCCACAAACAGGGGGTTTTCGCCCGAAACCGGCCCCCAGTACAGGGGGGATAGACAAGAACGTCTGCCGGAGTTAGTTGATGTGATTGAAGATGTCGAAGATCGGCATGTAGAGCGCGACGATCATTCCGCCGATCACGATGCCGATGAAGGCGATCATCAGGGGCTCGATCAAAGCGGTGAGCTGCTCCGTGGTCGACTCGATCTCCTGGTCGTAGAAGTCGCTGATCTTGTGCAGCATGACCTCGAGCGCACCAGAATCCTCGCCGACGGCGATCATCTGGGTCACCATCGACGGAAAGATCGGTTCCTGAGAGAGCGGGCCGGCGATCGAGTTGCCCTGTCGCACAGACTCCTGCACCTTCACGAGGGCCTGCTCGATCACCCAACTGCCTGCCGTCGCGCCGACGATGCTGAGCGAGCGCAGGATCGGCACGCCAGCTCCCATCATCGTGGCGAGGTTGCGGGTGACGCGGGAGATGGCCACCTTGGCGAGCAGCCCGCCGAAGACGGGAAGCTTGAGCTTGATGGTGTCGGCGACCTTGCGAACGCGGTCGGTGTTCTTGTTCTTCCTCCACCACATGACGAAAGCGATGATGGCCACCACCGCGACCGGTCCGATATAGACGAGCGATTTCGAGAGCACGACCAGAAACTGGGTTGGCAGGGGCAGGGTCGCCCCCATCTGCGTGAACATGGCATCGAAGACCGGAACGATGAAGATCAGCATCCCGACCGTCGACAGCACTGCCATGATGAGCACGATCACGGGGTAGGTGAGCGCGGACTTGATCGTGCCCGCGAGCTTCACCTCGGCCTCGAAATTGTTCGCGACCGACTCGAGCGACGTCTCGAGGAACCCGCCCGTCTCACCGGCCCTGATGAGGCTGAGCATGAGAGGCGGGAAGTCGACCGGATGCTTCGCCATCGCGTCAGACAGCGACAACCCTGTCTCGACGTCACTGCGCACCGTGTCGAGCACCGACGCGAGCTTCTTGTTCTCGGTCTGCTCGGAGAGGATTGTCAGCGTGCGGAGCAGCGAGAGTCCCGCCGCGATCATCGTCGCCATCTGGCGGGTCATCACCGCGATGTCTTTCATTCCGACGCGACCGGCGCCGAGTGAGCCGAAGCTGATCTCCCTGTTGAGACCGGTGCCCGCTGGTGCCTCGGCGATCCAGGTGGGCGAGACGCCCATGGTGCGCAGGCGCGACGAGACCTGTGCTTCGCTCGCGGCATCCACCTTGCCCTTGACGGCCTTACCGCTGGTGTCCCGACCCCTATAGGCGTAGGTGAGTGTGGAGGCCATCAGCTACGCCCCATCGAGAACGTGTCACCGAAGTCCAGGCCGGCCGACGACATGTTGTGGGTGTGGGATCCCGCCCCAGGGTCATCGCGATGAACGAGTCTCCGGAATCCCTCGACGTCGTGCGCCTTCTCGACTCCCGACGCGTAGGCGATCTTGCCCTCGTCGACGAGCTCGGCGAGGTGCTGGTCCATGGTGTACATGCCGAGCTCGCGCCCGGCCTGCATCGAGGAGGCGATCTGGTAGGTCTTGCCCTCGCGGATCAGGTTCGCGATCGCGGGGGTGGTGACGAGCACCTCGGTCGCGACCACGCGCCCCTTGCCTGTTGCCCGCTTGACGAGGGTCTGGCAGACCACTCCGCGGAGAGTCGCGGCGAGCTGGGCTCGGACCTGATCCTGCTGGTGAGGTGGGAACACGTCGATGACGCGGTCGATCGTCTGGGCGGCATCCTGCGTGTGCAGGGTAGCGAAGACGAGGTGGCCGGTCTCGGCCGCGGTGAGAGCGACCGAGATGGTCTCGAGGTCGCGGAGCTCTCCGACGAGGATCACGTCGGGGTCCTGCCTCAGTACGTGCTTAAGTGCCGCCGCGAAGCTGTGCGTGTCACCGCCGACCTCGCGCTGGTTGACGAGCGATTTTTGGTTGTTGTGCAGAAACTCGATCGGATCCTCGACCGTGACGATATGGTCGGCGCGGGTGCGGTTGACGAGGTCGATGAGCGCGGCGAGGGTCGTCGACTTGCCGGACCCGGTCGGACCCGTCACGAGCACGAGGCCGCGGGCGAGCTTGGAGAAGGCCGCGACTGTGTCGGGAACGCCCAGGTCTTTGAGCGTTTTGATGTCGGTCGGGATGATGCGGAAGGCCGCGCCAATCGCGCCGCGCTGCTGGTAGAAGTTCACCCGGAAACGCGCATTCTCGGTCACCGTGTAGGCGAAGTCGAGCTCGAGATCCCGCTCGAAGACCTCCTTCTGCGGGTCGCTGAGCAGGGAGTAGAGCGCGGCCCGCACCCGGGCGGTGCCCCACACGACTGCCCCGTCGACGGGGCGCAGCCCGCCGTCGACCCGCAACATGGGCGGCGCGTTCGAGGTGAGGTGGAGGTCGGATGCATTGGACCGCAGCACCTCGCCCAGCGCGGCGATGAGGTCGGGGTCGGCACTGTCCGGCGCGAGGACCATATCGGGTGCATTCTCGAAATTCAAGGCTGGAACCGCCGCCGCTGTGTCCCTGACCGGCACCGCGGCAGGTGCTGCGAATGGGGCTGGCACCTCGGGCTGTTCCTGTGCGGGGTCGAGCATCGACGCGTGGTAGGACGGAGCGGCGCCGGCGTCCTCACCGGATCGGTTGCGTGGGCGGAGGCTCCCCGAGTCGACCATCGGGATCTCGTAGATCGGCTGGTTCATGCAATGGCCTCTCGTGTCTCGAAAAAACGGCTGAGCTCGTCGGTGGAATCGACGATAAATCGGTTAGGCAACGACACGCAGGATCTCCTCGATCGAGGTGTGGCCGAGCCGCACCTTGGCCCAGCCGTCTTCGCGAAGGGTCAGCATTCCCTGCTCCTTCGCGGTGCGCATGATCTCCGCGCTCGCGGAGCGTGCAACGGCATGGCGCTCGATCTCCTCGGTAACGAGCATCACCTCGTGGATCGCGATCCGGCCCCGGTACCCGGTGTTGGAGCAAGTGGAGCATCCGATCGGGCGATGCACGACGGGCGACGCGGCGCCTGGGTCGACGAACAGTCGCATCACGGCGAGGTCGGAGAGTTCGGGCTGGTACGCCTCCTTACACCGGTCGCACAGGCGCCGCGCGAGGCGTTGGGCCACTACGCAGTCGAGGGCGGAGCCGACCAGGAACGGCTCGATCCCCATCTCGGTGAGCCTGGTGACGGCGCTCGGGGCGTCGTTGGTGTGCAGGGTCGAGAGCACGAGGTGGCCGGTGAGCGAGGCCTCGATGGCGATCTGCGCGGTCTCGTGGTCTCGGATCTCACCCAGCAGCACGACATCCGGGTCCGACCGCAGAATCGAGCGCAGCGCGCTCGCGAAGGTGAGCCCGGCCTTGGGGTTCACCTGAACCTGGTTGATGCCAGCCATGCGATACTCGACCGGGTCTTCGACGGTGATGACGTTGATCTCGGGACGCGAGACGGTGTGCAGCGTCGTATAGAGGGTCGTTGACTTGCCCGAACCGGTCGGGCCGGTAACGAGGATCATGCCGTACGGCTTCGTGTACGAGCTGCGGTAGGCCTCGGCATTGCGCTCGAGCAGGCCGAGGTCGCTGAGCTTCATGTCCGACTCGGCGTTGTCGAGAATTCGCATGACAATCTTTTCGCCCCACACCGTGGGCAGTGTCGCGACGCGAAGGTCGATCTTGCGGCCGGCGTGCATGACCGACATGCGGCCGTCCTGAGGCTTGCGACGTTCGGCAATGTCGATGTCGCTCATGATCTTGAGCCGGGAGATCACACCGTTCTGGATCGCCTTCGGCGCGCGCTGCATCTCGTGCAGCACGCCGTCGATGCGGTACCGCACCCGCAGGTCGCGCTCGGCCGGCTCGATGTGGATGTCGGATGCCCGGTCCTGGATGGCCTGGCTGACGATGAGGTTCACGAATCTGACGATGGGCACGTCGTCGTCGGCGGCGTCGCCTAGGGAAGACTCGGACTCGCTCGCCGCACTGTCTTCCTCGATCGCCGAGGTCAGGTCGCTGAGTTCGCCATCGGCGCGGTGGTGGCGGTCGAGCGCTGCGGTGAGATCGCTGCGCTCTGCGACGACGCGGATCACACCCATCTGCGACGCGGCTCCCACATCGTCGAGCGCGAAGACGTCTCCCGGGTCGACCATTGCGAGCACGAGCTTGCCCTCGGAAATAGCGATAGGGAGCACCTGGTACCGGCGGCAGACCGCCGCCGGAACGAGAGCAACCGCGACGCGGTCGACCGGGTAGTCGACGAGCTCGACGAATGGGAGGCTCAGCTTCTCGGCTCGAGCGGATGCGAACTGAACCTCGGAGACGATCCCCTGCTCGACGAGCTCGCGAATCTGGTTCTCGTCGTCCTGGCCGCGCTTGAGTCCGTCGAGAGCCTCGATCGGCAACACGCCGCGAACGATGAGGATATCTGTCAGATATGCCACAGGACCCCCCTTGGGTATCATTCAGCCCCGCCAGGATTCGGGTCTGGCGTCAGCATCGGGGGACAATGTGCGTGTATACCCACCGGAGTCACTAGCTAACCGGTTGCACGGGTTCGGCACCATACCCGCAAGGTGGGGGTACGCAGGTTGAGCAGGTTGAGCAGGTTGAGCAGGTTGAGCAGCGACCGTGTCGAAACCCACACAGCACGCTCGGTTTCGACACGCGCGGCAGAGCGCACAGCTCAACCAGCAGAAGTTCTACCAACCACCCGCCGAATACGGAGTAGTGGTCGCTGAACCGAGCACCCCAACAACCACTACTGCGTACTCGGCGATATTTCGCCGCGGCAGCCTCCAGCGACACGCGCGCCCTACGTCACGGGCAGCCTTGACCGGATTTCGACCCGGCCGCCCGCGGCCCGCGCACTCAGCCGAGTGGTTCGACACGCGCGCCAGAGCGCGCAGCTCAACCAGCAGAAGTTCTACCAACCACTCGCCGACAACGGAGTAGTGGTCGCTGAACCGACCACCCCAACGACCACTACAGCGTACTCGGCGATGTTTCGGGGCAGCAGCATCCAGCGACACGCGCGCCCTACGTCACGGGCAGCCTTGACCGGATTTCGACCCGGCCGCCCGCCGCCCGCCGCCCGCGGCCGGCCGCCCGCCGCCCGCGGCCCGCGCAGTCAGCCGAGTGTTTCGACACGCACCCCAGAGCGCGCTGCTCGACCAGCCCGCTCGGTTTCGACACGCACGCCAGATCGCACTGCTCGACCAGCCCGCTCGGTCTCGACACGCACGCCAGAGCGCGCTGCTCAACCAGCAGAGACGCCTGAGCGCGCTGCTCTGCCGACGCAAAAGGCCCCCGCAGTTCTGCGGGGGCCCTTTGTGGTGCTAACTACTGGCTACAGGTACGTACCCGGCGTGTAGTCGTCCGAGCTGAAGCTCTCGAAGTCGACGAACGACAGGTCGGACTCGCTGAACACCGACTCGTCGGTGAAGATCCGGTTCGGGTAGCGCTCGGCCTTGGCTTCTTCCGTCGCCTCGACGCTCACGTTGCGGTACTTCGGGAGACCGGTTCCGGCTGGGATCAGCTTTCCGATGATCACGTTCTCCTTGAGGCCCATGAGCGGGTCGGACTTTCCTTCCATGGCGGCCTGCGTGAGAACACGCGTGGTCTCCTGGAAGGATGCGGCCGACAGCCACGACTCGGTCGCGAGCGAGGCCTTGGTGATACCCATGACCTCCTGGCGGGCCGAGGCGGTCTTCTTGCCCTCGGTCAGCGCAGCACGGTTGATCTCGTTGTACTTGAGACGGTCAACGAGCTCACCCGGCAGCAGGTCGGTGTCGGCGTGGTCGACGACGGTGACCTTGCGAAGCATCTGGCGAACGATGACCTCGATGTGCTTGTCGTGAATCGGCACACCCTGCGAACGGTAGACACCCTGCACTCCACCAACGAGGTGCTCCTGAACCGCACGAACACCGCGAACCCGGAGAACTTCCTTCGGGTCGATCGCGCCGATGTGCAGCTGCTGTCCGAGCTCGACGTGCTCGCCATCCTCGATGAGGAGGGTCGCGCGCTTGAGCACCGGGTAGGCGATCGCTTCGTCACCGTTGTCGGGGGTCAGGATCAGCTTGCGGCTGCGGTCCGTGTCCTCGATCGTGATGCGTCCGGCGGCCTCGGCGATCGGGGATGCACCCTTGGGGGTACGTGCCTCGAACAGCTCGGTCACGCGGGGCAGACCCTGCGTGATGTCGTCGGCGGAAGCGATACCACCCGTGTGGAAGGTACGCATGGTGAGCTGCGTTCCGGGCTCACCGATCGACTGGGCCGCGATGATACCGACGGCCTCACCGATGTCGACGAGCTTGCCGGTGGCCAGCGAACGGCCGTAGCAGGCCGCGCAGACACCGACGGCGGACTCACAGGTGAGCACCGAACGAACCCTGGCGTGGGTGATCCCCGCCGCCATGAGCTCCTCGATCAGCACGTCTCCGATGTCGTCGCCAGCCTTCGCCACGACCTTGCCCGACGCGTCGACCGCGTCTTCGGCGAGGCTGCGGGCGTAGAGGGTGCTCTCGAAGTTCGGGTCCAGGACCAGCACTCCGTTCGCATCCGGCGTCGCAACCGTGAGGTTGAGTCCACGGCTGGTGCCGCAGTCGTCCTCGCGGATGATGACGTCCTGCGACACGTCGACGAGACGACGCGTGAGGTACCCCGAGTCGGCCGTACGGAGGGCCGTGTCGGCCAGTCCCTTGCGGGCACCGTGCGTCGCGATGAAGTACTCGGCGACCGAGAGCCCCTCGCGGTAGCTCGAGATGATCGGGCGAGGGATGATCTCACCCTTCGGGTTCGACACGAGTCCACGCATACCGGCGATCTGGCGAACCTGCATCCAGTTACCACGGGCACCGGAGGTGACCATGCGGTTGATCGTGTTGTTGTCGGGCATGTTCGCTTCCATCGCCGTGGCGACTTCGGCGGTGGCCTTGTTCCAGATCTCGATGAGCTCCTGGCGACGCTCGGCGTCGGTCGTGAGGCCCTTCTCGAACTGCGACTGAACCTTCGCGGCCTGCTTCTCGTAGCCACCGATGATCTCGCGCTTGTTCGGCGGGGTCAGGATGTCGGAGAGCGCGACGGTCACGCCGCTGCGGGTCGCCCAGTAGAAACCGGCGTCCTTGATGCGGTCCAGCGCCGCAGCGACCTCGACCTTGGGGTACCGCTCGGCGAGATCGTTGACGATCGCGGAGAGCTGGCCCTTGTCGGTGACCTCTTCGACGTACGGGTAGTCGGCGGGGAGCGTCTCGTTGAAGAGCGCGCGACCCAGCGTCGTCTCGGTGGTGATCGGCTTGCCGGCAACGTACCCGGCAGGCTCTGCACCCTCGGCGAAGACCACGTCGGACAGACGGATGCGCACCTTCGCGTTGATGTCCAGCGAGTGCTGGTCGAACGCGAGGATCGCCTCGGCGACCGAGGAGAACGCGCGGCCTTCGCCGACTACGCCTTCCTTGAGGGTCGTGAGGTGGTGCAGACCGATGATCATGTCCTGCGTGGGCAGGGTGACCGGACGGCCATCCGACGGCTTCAGGATGTTGTTCGATGCGAGCATCAGGATGCGCGCCTCGGCCTGGGCCTCGACCGACAGCGGAAGGTGGACCGCCATCTGGTCGCCGTCGAAGTCGGCGTTGAACGCCGCACACACGAGCGGGTGGAGCTGGATGGCCTTGCCCTCAACGAGCTGAGGCTCGAACGCCTGGATGCCCAGGCGGTGAAGGGTGGGCGCGCGGTTGAGCAGCACGGGGCGCTCGCGGATGATCTCCTCGAGCACGTCCCAGACCTGCGGACGCGAACGCTCGACCATGCGCTTGGCGCTCTTGATGTTCTGAGCGTGGCTCAGGTCGATCAGGCGCTTGATCACGAACGGCTTGAACAGCTCGAGTGCCATCTGCTTGGGCAGACCACACTGGTGCAGCTTGAGCTGCGGGCCGACGATGATGACCGAACGGCCCGAGTAGTCGACGCGCTTGCCGAGCAGGTTCTGGCGGAAACGACCCTGCTTTCCCTTGAGCATGTCGCTCAGGGACTTGAGGGCGCGGTTGCCGGTTCCCGTGACGGGGCGACCACGACGACCGTTGTCGAACAGCGCGTCAACGGCCTCCTGCAGCATCCGCTTCTCGTTGTTCACGATGATCTCGGGAGCACCGAGGTCAAGCAGACGACGCAGGCGGTTGTTGCGGTTGATCACACGACGGTAGAGGTCGTTGAGGTCGGAGGTCGCGAAGCGGCCACCGTCGAGCTGCACCATCGGGCGAAGCTCCGGCGGGATGACCGGGACGACCTCGAGCACCATGGCGGCCGGCGAGTTGCCGGTCTGGAGGAAGGAGTTGACCACGCGCAGTCGCTTGATCGCGCGGATCTTCTTCTGGCCCTTGCCCTCAGCGATCTGGAGGTGGAGCGAGTCGCTCTCCGCCGCCAGGTCGAACGCCTGCAGGCGCTTCTGGATCGCTTCGGCGCCCATGTAGCCGCTGAAGTAGATGCCGAAGCGGTCCTGGAGCTCGTGGAAGACAGCATCCTCCGCCTTGAGCTCCCCGACCTTGAGGCCGCGGAAGTCGTCCCAGACGCGCTCGAGGTGGGCGATCTGCTCGTCGAAGCTCTTGCGAGCCTGACCCATCTCCTTCTCGGCGGCATCCTTCGTGCGACGCTTCTGGTCGGCCTTGGCGCCCTCGGCCTCGAGTGCGGCGAGGTCGGTCTCGAGACGTGACAGGCGATCGGCGATGCGCGAATCGCGCTGTCCCTCGAGTGCCTTGATCTCGAGCCGGAGCTCGTTCTCGAGTCCGGGCATGTCGGCGTGACGTGCCTCTTCGTCGATCGAGATGATCATGTACGCGGCGAAGTAGATGACCTTCTCGAGGTCCTTCGGCGCCATGTCGAGCAGGTAACCGAGACGGCTCGGCACACCCTTGAAGTACCAGATGTGGGTGACCGGTGCGGCGAGCTCAATGTGGCCCATGCGCTCGCGGCGCACGGAGGACTTGGTGACCTCCACGCCGCAGCGCTCACACACGATGCCCTTGAACCGGACTCGCTTGTACTTTCCGCACGAGCACTCCCAGTCACGGCTCGGCCCGAAGATCTGCTCTCCGAAGAGACCATCCTTCTCAGGCTTCAGCGTGCGGTAGTTGATCGTTTCGGGCTTCTTGACCTCACCATGCGACCAGCGACGGATGTCGTCGGCGGTAGCGAGACCGATTTTGATTTCGTCAAACGCGTGAACGTCGAGCAATGTTTACTTCTTTCCTTGGAAAACGAAAGTCTTTATCGGGCCGGGTTTTAGATGTCGTCGATGGACGAGTTCTCGAACCTGGTGGAGATGTTGATGCCGAGTTCCTCTGCGGCACGGAAGACCTCGTCGTCCGTGTCGCGCAGGCTCACCGCGCTGCCGTCGGCCGAGAGGACCTCGACGTTCAGGCACAGCGACTGCATCTCCTTGATCAGAACCTTGAAGCTTTCCGGAATGCCGGGCTCCTGGATGTTCTCGCCCTTGACGATCGCCTCGTACACCTTGACGCGGCCGAGGATGTCGTCGGACTTGATCGTGAGCAGCTCCTGGAGTGCGTAGGCGGCGCCATAGGCCTCGAGGGCCCAGACCTCCATCTCTCCGAAGCGCTGTCCACCGAACTGTGCCTTACCACCCAGCGGCTGCTGCGTGATCATCGAGTACGGTCCGGTCGAGCGAGCGTGGATCTTGTCGTCGACGAGGTGGTGCAGCTTGAGGATGTACATGTATCCGACTGCCACGGGCTGCGGGAACGGCTCACCGGAACGGCCGTCGAACAGACGGGCCTTTCCGGACGAGTCGATCAGGCGGTCGCCGTCGCGGGTGAGCGTCGTCGAGTCCAGAAGGCCTTCGATCTCGGCCTCCAGCGCGCCGTCGAACACCGGGGTGGCGACCTTCGTGCCGGGAGCGGCGGAGAACGCCTCTTCCGGAAGGTTCGCGGCCCACTCTGGCTTGCCCTCGACCTCCCAGCCCTGCTTCGCGACCCACCCGAGGTGAGTCTCGAGAACCTGGCCGAAGTTCATTCGTCCGGGGATACCCAGCGGGTTCAGGACGATGTCGACGGGGGTTCCGTCGGCGAGGAACGGCATGTCCTCGACCGGCAGGATGCGGGAGATGACGCCCTTGTTGCCGTGACGACCGGCGAGCTTGTCACCCTCGGTGATCTTGCGCTTCTGGGCGATGTAGACGACAACGCGCTGGTTGACGCCCGAGCCGAGCTCATCGTCGTTCTCGGTGTTGAACTCCTTGACGGCGATGATCGTGCCCTGCTCGCCGTGGGGAACCTTGAGTGACGTATCGCGCACTTCGCGGCTCTTCTCGTTGAAGATCGCGCGCAGCAGGCGCTCCTCGGCACTCAGCTCGGTCTCGCCCTTCGGCGTGACCTTGCCGACGAGGATGTCGCCGGGGCGGACCTCGGCGCCGATACGGATGATGCCGCGCTCGTCGAGGTCTGCGAGCAGCTCCGGGGAGACGTTCGGCAGGTCGCGAGTGATCTCTTCCTTGCCGAGCTTCGTGTCGCGGGCATCCACTTCATATTCTTCGATGTGGATCGACGACAGCACGTCGTCCTTCACCAGGTTCTGGCTCAGGATGATCGCGTCCTCGAAGTTGTAGCCCTCCCACGACATGAACGCCACGAGGAGGTTCTTGCCGAGCGCGAGCTCGCCGTTCTCGGTCGCGGGACCGTCGGCGAGGACCTCGCCGATCTCGACGCGGTCACCCGCGCTGACAATGACGCGGTGGTTGTAGCTCGTGCCCTGGTTGGAGCGGTCGAACTTGCGCAGGTAGTAGTCCTTGGTGCCACCCTCGTCGAGCATGACGGTGACGACGTCGGCGGAGACCTCGGAGACGACTCCGGCCTTCTCGGCGGTGAGCACGTCGCCGGCGTCGATGGCCGCGTAGCCCTCCATGCCGGTTCCGACGAGCGGGCTCTCACTGCGCAGCAGCGGGACAGCCTGGCGCTGCATGTTCGCACCCATGAGGGCGCGGTTCGCATCGTCGTGCTCGAGGAACGGGATGAGCGAGGTCGCGACCGACACCATCTGGCGCGGCGAGACATCCATGTAGCCGATGTCCTCGACCGGGATGAGGTCGACCTCTCCACCCTTCTTACGTGCGAGCACGCGGGGGTCGGCGAAGTGGCTGTCCTTGGTCAGCGGGGCGTTGGCCTGCGCGACGACGAACTCGTCTTCCTCACTCGCGGTGAGGTAGTCGATGTCGGTCGTGACCTTGCCGCCGACGACGCGACGGTACGGGGTCTCGATGAAGCCAAACGCATTGATGCGAGCGAACGAGGCGAGCGAACCGATCAGGCCGATGTTCGGGCCTTCCGGGGTCTCGATCGGGCACATGCGGCCGTAGTGCGAGGGGTGGACGTCTCGAACCTCGACGCCGGCGCGCTCACGCGACAGACCGCCGGGCCCGAGGGCCGAGAGGCGACGCTTGTGGGTCAGGCCCGCGAGCGGGTTGTTCTGGTCCATGAACTGGCTGAGCTGCGACGTGCCGAAGAACTCCTTGATCGCGGCGACGACGGGGCGCACGTTGATCAGGGTCTGCGGGGTGATCGCTTCGATGTCCTGCGTGGTCATGCGCTCGCGAACGACGCGCTCCATGCGGGACAGGCCGGTGCGCACCTGGTTCTGGATGAGCTCTCCGACGGCGCGGATGCGACGGTTGCCGAAGTGGTCGATGTCGTCGATGTCGAGACGGATGTCGACAGCCTTGCCCTCGCGGACGCCCTCGATGGTCTTGCGCTCGTCGTGCAGCGAGACGAGGTACTTGATCGTCGCGATGATGTCGGAGACGGTCAGGACCGAGTCGGACAGCGCGGCTTCGATACCGAGCTTGCGGTTGATCTTGTAGCGACCAACCTTCGCGAGGTCGTAGCGCTTGGAGTTGAAGTAGAAGTTGTCGAGGAGCGCACGCGCGGCCTCGGCAGCAACCTGCTCTCCCGGACGGAGCTTGCGGTAGATGTCCTTGAGCGCCTCATCCTTGGTCAGGATGTTGTCCTTCTCGAGGGTGAGCTCGATCGAGGCGAAGCCCTTGAACTCCTCCATGATCTCTTCGCTGGTCAGGCCGAGGGCCTTGAGGAACACGGTGACCGACTGCTTGCGCTTGCGGTCGATGCGAACGCCGACCTGGTCGCGCTTGTCGATCTCGAACTCGAGCCACGCACCGCGGCTCGGGATGATGCGGGCGGAGTAGATGTCCTTGTCGGACGTCTTCTCCTGCGCGCGGTCGAAGTACACGCCGGGGCTACGCACCAGCTGCGAAACGACGACACGCTCGGTGCCGTTGATGATGAACGTTCCCTTTTCGGTCATGAGGGGGAAGTCACCCATGAAGACCGTCTGAGTCTTGATCTCACCCGTGAGGTGGTTCATGAACTCGGCCTCGACGTAGAGAGGAGCGGAATAGGTCTTGCCGCGCTCCTTGCACTCGTCGATCGTGTACTTCTCCGGCTCGAGCTCGGGCTTGGCGAAGGAGAGCTGCATCGTCTCGCCGAGGTCCTCGATGGGGGAAATCTCCTCGAAGATCTCCTCGAGTCCGCTCCGGGTCGGAAGATCCTGGCGACCGGCGGCCTGCGCGTCGGTGACGCGCGTCTTCCACAGGTCGTTGCCGACAAGCCAGTCGAAGCTCTCGGTCTGCAGCGCGAGCAGATCGGGAACCGTCAGGTTGTCGCTGATCTTGGCGAACGAGAGACGCGATGCGGTGCGTCCGTTCTTGAGTGAATTGCTGGTGGTTGCGTTTTTCGCAGCAGCCAAGGAAATAACCTCCGGTGGGCCGTCGGGCCAGTTACAGTCGGTGTGATTGTTGCTTCGCAGGATGGCTGTAAGAAACGTGTTCGTACAGGCAATGCCGACCGCAATATGAAGGCGTGGGGTACTGGAAGCGCAAGGATCCAGCATAGGCCCTTTTGGCGCGCCGTGTCCACTCGTTTCTTGACCTGATTCCCGGAATCGGTTATAAGCACTGCGAACTCTCAGCGTGTGGAGGGGTGGTGCGGGTCGCGCGTCGGGGTGCCCGCCAGGGACCAGATCTGCCAGCAGACGAGCGCGCTGAGCCCCAGGGACACCAGGCCGACCGGGTTCCTCAGGTAGACCAGCCAGTACCCCAGCTCGGGCACTGCGGCCACCACCCCGCCGACGATCGCTTCGGCGGGAACGGTCCACGGGTCGACTGTTGCATTCGCGTCCCCCTTCGTCGTCGCCGAGCCATCCGGGTTCACCGTGACGAGCCGGTGGGTGACGAGTGCGCCATTGTGCTCGAAAGTGATGGGCTGACCGGCGCGATAGTCGTCCTCGAGCACGACGACGAGGCTCTTCGACGCGAAGGTGGGGTCCATCGACCCGGTGAGCACGGCGTAAGCACGGTAGGGGAACTGGCCGGAGGCAACAAACGCGAACACCGCGAGGGCGGCCGCGACGAGCAGCAGCGACACGACAAGGTTGCGTCTGCGCACTGGGTTCTCCGTTCAGTTGCCCGCATTCAGGTTTTCGGGAATGGCGGGGTGCCGCGACCAGCCGGCCGCGACACCCCACCCGGGCCTGCTACTGGCCGGGCGCGACTCCCAGCTGGGTGGCGACGATCTGGTACGGCAGACCGGTGCCCGCGCCATCCGCGGCCTTGACCGTCGTCTGGTCGCTCGAGTTGAGCGTGTCGGAGTACTGCTGCGTCGATGCCGGATAGGAGTTGAAGGCCGCGGGTGCGCCCTTCATCTTGCTGGCGTAGTTGAATGTCAACGACACCGTCCCTGTGCCGTTGACCGGCACGTTGCTGGCCAGCAGGTACTGGGACTTCAGCGGCCAGCATCCGGTCGGGGCGAAGGTCCCACAGGTGGCGGCGCGATCGTTGAGGTTCACCGAGTCGAACAGCGCGGCTCCGTTCGCGGACAGGTGCGCCTCGCCGTACGACCCGAGGTTGTTGAAGGTGCTCAGCGCCGTCGCGTTGTTGAACACGATGTAGACGTCCTGCGCGGTATTGCCGGTGTTGCGGTAGTTGGCACTGACAGTCTGCGCCTCGCCGGGGAGCATCTTCGAGAAGGCGAGGTCGAGGCCCGCTGCACCCGAGCCGCCGGCGGTGCCAACCGCGATGGATCCGATGCTGCCGGTGACGACTCCCTGCTTGGTGTCACTGAAGTAGGCGCCGGTCGTTCCCGATGCGACGAAGGCCGCACCGCCCAGGAGGGCGATTGAGGCGACGAGTGCGGTGCCGCGTGCGGTGAATTTCTTCAACATGTACATCCTTTGTGTTTGTGGCGCGTCGAATATCCCGCTGGGCCACAGCGGTGACGGAGCACGCGCGCGGCGCACAGGTGGCGTCGGCGCGCGCAGACGACCGTCGGTCGGCAGCCTGGGGCGGGGCGCAGTGGCACCCCGGGTGAGGCGCGAATCTGCTGTTACTACTGGCCGTCACATCGGCGAGACGGCCTTCTCGGACAGACAGAGACGGAAGCGGGTAAGCGACATCGTCTGTCGGATCGTGGATTTCTGATCTTAAATCAAGATTCAATCATCTTCGACGAGGTGAAGCAAGAGCAAATTTCACATTGCCGAGCGCGCGGCGTCCCGTTTCTTCCAGGCGAGCGCGGCGAGCGCCTCCCAGATCAGCCCATGCGCATTGTTGACGGTCACGTCGGCGTGGTCATACGGCGGGCTGACCTCGGTGACGTCCATCGCGATCACATTCGTCTCGAGCACGATCTGGCGCACCACGCGCAGCAGGTCGATGGGGGCGAATCCGCCGGGCGCCGGCGTTCCGGTCGCGGGCGCGAACGCCGGATCGAGCACGTCGATGTCGATCGACAGGTACACAGCATCCGCCCGCTCCCGCGCCGCGGCGATCACGTCGGTCATGACGGGGCGAACCCCGCGCTCCCAGAACTCCTGCATCATGAAGTGCTTGAGGCCGTTGTCGCGCATCCACTTCTGGTCCTCCTCGCCGGGCCAGTATCCGCGCAGGCCGCACTGGATGAAGTTCGGACCGGGGATGGCGCCCGACTCGATCAGGCGCCGCATCGGGGTGCCGTGGCTCGCGAGGTTGCCCTCGAGGATGTTCGCGGTGTCGGCGTGCGCGTCGAAGTGGATCATGACGACGTTGCCGTACCCGTGGTGCTCGGCGACGGCCGTGGCCGCCGGCCAGGTGATCGAGTGGTCGCCGCCGATGACGACGGGCACGATGCCGCGGCTGGCGACATCCTGAACCCTGTCGTACACGGCCTTCTTCGAGAGCTCCCACATTCCGTGGCTCGTGACGGCGTCGCCGTAGTCGACGACCTCGAGGTGGTCGAACATCTCGATGCCGAGGTCGAGGTGGTAGGTGCCGGGGTCGTAGGCGTTTGCCCGCAGCGAGCGCGGACCGAAGCGGGCGCCGGGGCGGTTGGTGGTGTTGTCGTCCCACGGGGCTCCGACGATCGCGACGTCGGGCTGCCACTCGTCGAGCTGCTCCGGCTCGGTGAGCAGCGGACGCATTCCGAACGTCGCCGGCCCGACGTAGGACTGCGCGTCGAGCTGCTTGCGGAGGCCGGGGGGAACGTCGCGCTTGGGAGCTGTCATGCACGAATGGTAGTCGTGGTGAGCGCGTGGGTGTGGGACCCTCGAAGCGTGACCGATCTCCCCTCCGCCCACCTGAAGCTCAGCGGCTTCCACGCCGTGATAGAACCCGATCGCTGGGTGCCGGGCGCGTTCACTCTCATCGTCGATGGCACGCCGCAGTCGCACGTCAACGTCGACGACCCGAGCGAGCTGTTCTTCGAATACGTGCAGCGCATCGGACACGTGATCGATCAGCTCGGGATGCCCGGCGAGCCGATCACGGCGGTACACCTCGGCGCCGGGGCGTTCACCCTGCCGCGCTACATCCACGCGACGAGGCCCGGATCGCGGCAGCAGGTGATCGAGCTCGAGATGGAGCTCGTGGATCTCGTGCGCGCCAGGCTCCCGCTGCCGAAGCAGGCATCGATCCGGGTGCGGCACGGCGACGCACGCGTGGTCGTCGAGAAGCTGCCACCGGGCCTGCGGGGCAGCGCCGACCTTGTCGTCGTCGACGTGTTCTCCGGTGCGCGAACGCCGGCGCACGTGACGAGCATCGAGTTCTACAGCGAGGTCGCGACACTGCTCGCGCCGGGTGGCGTCGTCGCGGTGAACGTTGCCGACGGTCCGGGGCTCGCCTTCGCCCGCGGGCAGGCGGCGACGCTTCTCTCGGCGGTCGGCGAGGTCGCCGCGCTGGCCGAGACGCAGATCCTCAAGGGGCGCCGCTTCGGCAATGTGGTGCTCGTCGGCTCGAACCAGCCGCTTCCGCTCGACTGGATGCCGCGGCTGCTGGCCGGGGGGCCGCATCCGTCGAAGGTCATCGCCGGGCGCGAGCTCGCCGACTGGATTGCCGGCGCCCCGATCGTGACCGATGCGACTGCGATCCCGTCGCCGCCGCCCGCGAAGAACATCTTCCAGACCCGCGGCGGCTCCTGAGCGCCCACTCCGGCTGTCGGCGACTCTCCGCTGCTTTCATTATTCAGGAGCGGGTCGGCGCAGCATCCGTCCGGCTACCCGTCGTCCGCCCACAAATGCCGCCTTGTGCGGCAATTCGCGCCAGAAGAAGCCGCCCAGCCGCAGGACTCGCTGTCAAATCCCCCCGCGTGGCCCTCACCTCCTGAATGATGAAAGGATGACGAAAATGTGGCGCAGCGCGTGGGGGGCGGGTCTCGTCGCGTCCGTCGTCGTGCTGGCCGGATGCTCGGGGCCGGCTGAGGAGCCCACGCCGGTTCCGCCGGTGCCGAGCGAGACCGGCGACCCGGATGCCGGACCCGTGCAGCCCGTCGGCGACACAACCGTGATCGCGACCGGCCTGACCGCACCGTGGTCGATGGTGCGACTGGCGAGCGGCTCAACCCTGATCAGCGAGCGCGACTCCGCACGGGTCATGGAGCTGACCGCGACGGGCGAGGTGCGCGATGCCGGCGTGGTCGGTGGAGTCGTGCCCGGCGGCGAGGGCGGACTTCTCGGGCTCGCGGTGCTCGCGGCGGAGGACGACGAATCGGCCGACGCCGCGGCGACCACCTGGCTCTACGCCTACTTCACCGCATCCGACGACAACCGGATCGTGCGGATGCCGCTCGAGGGCGACCCAGGCGCCTACAGCCTGGGCGTCCCGGAGGACGTGCTGATCGGCATCCCCAAGTCCACCACCCACAACGGCGGCCGTCTCGCCTTTGGCCCCGACGGCATGCTCTACGCGACCGCCGGCGACGCGGGCGAGCCCGACCGGGCGCAGGATGTGGCGTCGCTCGGCGGCAAGATCCTGCGGATGCTGCCCGACGGGGCGGTCCCCTCCGACAACCCGTTCCCCGACTCGCTCGTCTTCTCCCTCGGCCATCGAAACTCGCAGGGGCTCGCCTGGGACAGGGACGGCCTGCTCTGGGCCGCCGAGTTCGGCCAGAACCAGTGGGACGAGCTCAACGTGATTCTTCCCGGGCAGAATTACGGCTGGCCCGAGGTCGAAGGCATCGCGAGCGTCGACGACTTCGTCGACCCGGTGCAGCAGTGGGCGACATCCGAGGCGAGCCCGAGCGGGCTGGCCTTCGTGCGTGACACGTTCTTCCTCGCCGCTCTGCGTGGCGAGCGCGTCTGGGCGATCTACCCGGGCGAGGAGACCATCGACTCCGTCGCCTACTTTCAGGGCGAGTTCGGGCGCCTTCGCGACGTCGCGGCGGGCCCCGACGGCACCCTCTGGATGCTCACGAACAACACCGACGGCCGCGGCGAGCCCACCGAGGGCGACGATAAAATCATTGAGGTCCGACTCGCGCCCCCAGTCGAGGGGTGAACCGCCCAGTCGGGGATATTCTTTTGTCAATGACCAGCAATAGCCTTCACGATACGCCCGACCTGCGCACTGCCCAGGCTCGACTCGACGAACTCGGCACCGCGAGGAGCACCGCCGCCGTCGCCGAACGCGCCGATCTGCTGCGGGTGCTCGGTCGGCTCGACGAGGCCCTCGCGACCGCCGAGGAGAGCTACCGGCTCGCCTTCTTCACGGGCGACCGGGAGGATGTGACCGCCGCCCGACTGCGGCGCGCACGCGTGCTGCAGGACAAGGGATCGCTCGACCGAGCCCTCAACGAGGTCAAGGCCTGCAGCCTCGCCGCGCACACCGAGGCATGGGGCGAGCTCGAGGCATCCGCTCTGTACCAACTCGCGAGCGTGCTCGTCGACCTGCGCCGACTCGAGGAGGCGCGCTCGACCATCTCGGAGCTCGTCAAACTCCGTGCAAGCCAAGGCGCTCCCCCGGAGCAGCTCACCGCACTCGACGAGGCGCTCGAGACCATCATGCGGCGGATGCTGACCGAACCGACCTGAGGCCCGGCGCGGGTTCTCGCGCCCCAGCTCCCGACTCGGGTGCACAGCCTCCCGTCGCGGCGAACCATCAACAGGCCGCGGGGCGAGATGGCCAATGTCGGCGGTGCCGGGTTATGTTCGAGGCGTGGCAGAACTAGATCGTGTGCGGCGGTGGGCGGATGCTCTCATCACCCTGCACCTCGATGCGACGTGGTCGTTCGGGTTCGACGCCGCGAAGACGCGCGCCGGATTGTGCAACTTCACCCATAAACGCATCACCGTGTCGCGCTATCTCGCCGCCCGCTACGACGACGACGAGATCCACCAAGTGCTGCTCCACGAGGTCGCGCATGCGATGGCGGGGTCGGCGGCCGGCCACGGGCCGAACTGGAAGCGGGTTGCCCGAGAGCTGGGCTACGAGGGAAAGCGGCTGCACGACGGCGCGATCGCGAACGAGCTCGCCCCCTGGGTCGGCGTGTGTCCCGGCGGGCACGCGCACTACCGGTACCGCAAGCCCGCCCGGGCGCTGGCCTGCGGGCGGTGCGCGAAGAAGTTCGACCCGGCAAACCTCATCGCGTGGTCGGAGCGGTTCATCTCGGCTGCAGCGCGGCAACGTGCGGCCGGATAAGACTGGAGCCCGACACGGAAAACCGGGCAGCGCTCCACGCCGCCCGGTCCACGCGTGCCGCGGTGGTTACTCGGTGACCTTGACCTCTTTCCAGAAGGTCACGTAGCCACTGAAGTCCTTGCCGACGCGGTCGAACGCCGTGGGGTACGGGGCGGGGTAGCTGAAGGCGCGGTCCTGCAGCGACGTCTCGCCGTCCTGAACGTTGAAGTACTGGCAGTCACCCTTCCACGGGCAGTGGTACGCGGTGGGGCTCTTGGTCAGAAGCTCCGCGTTGACGCTCGAGGGCGGGAAGTACCAGTTGCCCTCAATCTTGATCAGATCTTCCTGGGGTGCTTCGGCGATGACGGTGCCGTTGACAGTTGCCTTCATGGGTATACCTCCGGAGTCGATGCGAACGAATGCTCTGATTGGCCGAACAGCGCGACTTCGCGGCGAATTCCCGCGGGCGCAGCGCGTTGAGGCGACTCACGGGTGACGCACGACTGGCCACGTTGTACTCCGTCGCCGCGAGGACGAGACTGGCCACATGCGTGTTCTCCTCAAACTCATCCTCGACTGCGAACCGGATGCCGCGTGGCGTGCGATCAGGTCCCCGGCCGGACTGCGCAGCGTCTCCGCGCCCCTGATGGTCTTTCACTCGCTCGAGCCCGATGGATTCCAGGAGCAGTGGTCCGAGGGCGAGCATCCGGTGCGGGTCGAGGGGCTCGGCGTCATCCCCCTCGGCGAGCAGGTCATCGCGATCTCGTATCCGCCGGCACACGGCCACACGAGGCTCGTGCAGGACACCGGCTACGGAGTGAGCGGCATCTTCACCGCCGTCAACTACTGGGAACACACCATGGCCGTGGCCCCCGCGCACGGAGGCGGCACGCTCTATCGCGATCAACTGGTCTTTGATGCGGGTGTTCTCAGCCCGCTCCTGTGGCCGATGTACTGGGTTTTCTGGCAGTACCGCGCACTGCGGATGAAGGCCCTCGCGCGCCACTGGTAAGCGCGGATCAATGCTCGGAAGCCGCGGTGACCGGCCTGTCAATGGCTTGCCCGGGCGGGGGTGCAGAAGTTTGACTCCTCTCATTCACCGGTCGACGCGGCACTCCCGCTCGACCGTCTTACGAGGGGGAACAATGACAAAAGCATTCTTCGGCGATGCCGGGCCCACCGTTGTCCCGCCAGTCACCGGATCGATCCCGGTCCAGAAGTCCCTGGCGTCGAGCCCGCCAGTTGCGGTCACTCCATCGGCGGGGGTGACGGCCCCGTTCGCGGTCGGCTCGACGACAGTGCGGTTCAATGACGCGAGCGTGCGGAGGTTCTTCGCGCGGCGCCACACGGTCACCGGCTGACCGACTGACCTGGATAAGGCGGCAACCGGGCAGTCTGCGTCCACCGCCCCCATCCGCGAGTCGCCCACTTAAGCCGCCACACCCGCCGAAGAAGCGACACATTCGGGCAACTCGCGAGCCTCTCCCCGTCCGCGGGGAGCCCCGTCACAGCCTGCCGCAGTTAGCCTCGACTCATGATCGCTCTCGAGATCGCCGACTGGCGCCGCCGCGTGTTCGCCCTCTACACCGAGGTGCGTCACGCCACCGACCTGTATGCGGCCCACGACCTGTGGCGACGGGAGCGGGATCGGTTGTTCGCCGGACATCCGTCCACTCCCCTGTTGCCCGCCGACCTCGCTGAATTCACCGGCCTGAAGGTCAAGCCCTACGATCCGGACTGGCGCTTCGAGGTGCCGGTGGTGCCGGTCGAGCCGCGCCGGTTCGAGGTCGAGACGGGAACCGACGGCATCGTTCCGTTCGACCTCGTCGGGGTCGTGGATGTTCCGGGTGTCGGCCCGCTCGATGTGTGGCGGCTGGCGAGCTACGGCGGAGGGCTGTTCGTCCCGGTGAAGGATGCGCTCGCGGGAAGGCCCGGCGGCACCTATGGCGGCGGACGCTATCTCCTCGACACGGTCAAGGGGGCGGACCTCGGCGTCGGGAGCGCCCCCGACTCGCTCGTGCTCGACTTCAACTTCGCCTACAACCCGTCCTGCGCCTACGACCCCGCGTGGGCCTGCCCGCTCGCGCAGCCAGGCAACACGGTCGCCGTCGAGATCCCGGTGGGCGAGCGGCACTGAGAAGCGACCCTCGCGGCGCAGCCGAGGCCACCTGCTAGGCTGGGGTCACTTGCGAATCCGCTGTCGGGTTCCTTGCGTCGGAGAACGCTAACTCTTCTCATCGGAAACGCCTGACTCAGGCATCCGGTTCGTAGACATTTTCTTACGGCGAACGGATGTGGCCATCGCCATCTTCGCCATTCTGGGTCCACTTGCGCGCCAGCCGCGCTGCCGGACCAGCATCTGCCCGAAAGGCACCTTCTTGTCTGAAACAACCACGCTCGAAAGCACGTTCGCCACACTCGGCGTCCCGGCTCCGATCGTCGCCGCGCTGTCCAAGGCCGGCATCGACTCGCCCTTCCCGATCCAGCAGGACACCCTGCCCGACACCCTCAACGGCCGCGACGTGCTCGGCCGCGGAAAGACGGGATCCGGCAAGACGCTCGCGTTCGCCATCCCGATGATCGCGCGCCTCGGCGGCAAGCTCGCCGGCGGCAACCGCCGCCCCGGACGCCCGCTCGGCCTCATCCTGGCCCCGACGCGCGAGCTCGCAACCCAGATCACCACGGCCATGGAGCCGCTCGCCGCCACCTACAACCTGAAGCTCACCACGATCTTCGGTGGCGTTTCGCAGCAGCGCCAGGTCGCCGCCCTCAAGTCGGGCATCGACATCGTCGTGGCGTGCCCCGGCCGCCTCGAGGACCTCATGAAGCAGGGCCTCGTATCGCTCGACGCGGTCGAGATCACCGTGCTCGACGAGGCCGACCACATGGCCGACCTCGGCTTCCTGCCCGTCGTCACGCGCATCATGGACAAGACGCCGAACACGGGACAGCGGATGCTGTTCTCCGCCACCCTCGACAACGGCGTAGACAAGCTCGTCAAAAAGTACCTCCACAACGAGGTGCTGCACTCCGTGGACGAGGCCAACTCCTTCGTCTCGGCGATGACCCACCACGTGTTCGAGGTCGAGTCGGTCGAGGCCAAGCGCCTGCTGATCGAGAAGCTTGCCTCGGGGACCGGCCGCCGCATCCTGTTCATGCGCACGAAGCACCACGCCAAGAAGCTCGCCAAGCAGCTCAGCGACGCCGGCATCCCCGCCGTCGACCTGCACGGCAACCTGTCCCAGCCACAGCGCGACCGCAACCTCGCCGCGTTTGGCGAGGGGAGCGTGCGTGTGCTCGTGGCGACGGATGTCGCGGCGCGCGGCGTTCACGTCGATGACATCGAACTCGTGATCCACGTCGACCCGCCGGCCGAGCACAAGGCATACCTGCACCGCTCGGGCCGCACCGCCCGCGCCGGCAAGGAGGGCGAGGTCGTCACGCTCGTGCTCCCCGCCCAGCGCAAGGACACCGCGGCGCTGCTGCGCAAGGCCGCCATCACGGTCATCCCACAGCAGGTCAGCGCGGCATCGCCGGCCGTTGCCGCCCTGGTCGGCGACATCGCCGCATACGTGAAGCCGGTGCCGCGCGCCGAGCAGCCCGTCCGCGGACAGTCTCAGGGCGGACGCTCGCAGGGTGCCAACGCCCAGCGCAAGCGCGAGAACCGCGACGGCGCTCCCGCCCGCAGTGGCGGCGCTCGCTCCGGCGGAGGCCGCTCCGGCGGTGCTCGTTCGGGCGGCGCCTCGGGTGGCGCCGGTGGCGGCCGTCCGGCCGCTGGCGGATCGCGCAGCTTCTACAGCACCGCGAGCGGCGAGGGCGCAGCGCCCACGTCGTCCGCGCGTCCGGCCGGCGCCGATGGCGGCAGCCGCAGCGGCAGCCGCAACGGCGGCGGAGCTGGTCGCGCCGGTGGCGGTGGCGGACTCGTCGGCATGTCGCAGGGCGGCGCCGGACGCCGTCGCGGCGGCGGCCGCTAGCTGACCTGGCGGCCGGGCGCTTCGTCGTCCGGCCGCACCATACTTCGGCAGGGCGTCACCCGTTCTGCCGGCCGAACACTTCGGACGGGCGCACATGCGTCCCGCCGATACGACGAGCTGGGCTGGTTCCGCGAGAGCGGGACAGGTCCAGCATCCGCGAGTTGCCCTCTTGTGCTGGATACCGGTGGTATCGCATGACACCAGCGGGCAACTCGGCGGCAGTGCCACTCGGTGGCACCGCCGATGACGGTGCCGCTGGTTTGCGACCGGCCGCTGCCTTGACAGGAGCGCATGTCGCGAACCGGCGGACTACCCGCTAACACCCCCGCTCAACCAGCTCGGCGCTGCACTGCCTACGCCCGCGACCCCCAGCCGGGCGACTCGCCCGCCGGGCTCCGGCGCTGCGGCACATCCCACGGGTTGTCGTCGCGGAGCGGCTCGGGCAGGAGCTCATCCGGCGCACCCTGATAGCTGACCGCGCGCAGGAACCGCGAGATCGACGCGGTTCCCACCGACGTGCCGGAGTCACTCGTCGTCGCCGGCCACGGTCCGCCGTGCTGCATCGCCGGAGTCACCGCGACACCAGTCGGCCAACCGCCGAAGAGCACGCGTCCGGTGTGGCGGCTCAGCCAGTCGACCAGTTTGCGCAGCGGCAGGCTGGTCTCCCCCGCTGCGGCGTGCACCGTGCCGGTGAGGTTACCCGCGAACAGCTCGTCGGCAAGGTCGGCGAGCTCGTGGTCGTTCTCGTACTCGACGACGATCGCGAGTGGGCCGAAGGCCTCCCCGAGGAGCGCATCCTCGGCATCCACGAGCGCTGCGGCGCTCACGCTGACGAGCGTCGGCGTCGCCCAGCCCTGGCCCGCGTCATCAAACCGCAACGACCCCTCGGCGATCACGCTGACCCCGTTCGTCGCGAGGATAGTGTCCCGGCGATCACGGAACCCCTTCGCGATGCCTGGGTACAGCAGACGGTGCTCCGGCACCTGTCCTGCGCGCTCGGCGAGCCCCTCTGCAAGCCCGTGCCCGCTGGGAACGAAGAGGAAGCCGGGCTTGGTGCACAGCTGCCCCGCCGATCCACTGACGCTCGCGACGAAGCCGTCGGCGATCTGCTCGCCCCGCTCGGCGAGCGCGTCGGCCGTCACGAAGACGGGGTTCACGCTGCCGAGTTCCCCGTAGAACGGGATCGGTGTCGGGCGGTCCGCGGCGATCCCGGCGAGCAGCTGCCCGGCATGGATCGACCCGGTGAAGCTGCCGGCCTGGATGCGTGCGTCCTGCAGAAGTGAGACCCCGGCATCCTGCCCCATCACGACCTGCAGGATGCCGTCGGGCGCACCGGCGCCGGCGAGGGCGTGGTTCACAACCCTGGCAGTAGCCTCCGACAGCCGCGGATGCCCGGAGTGCGCCTTCACGATGACCGGGCAGCCGGCGGCAAGGGCCGAGGCGGTGTCGCCGCCGGCCACCGAGAACGCGAACGGGAAGTTGCTCGCGGCGTAGTTGAGCACGGGCCCGAGCGGGATCAGGTAGCGGCGCAGGTCGGCACGTGGGCCGAGCACGAAGTCGGGATCGGCCTCGTCGATGCGCACGTCGAGGTAGCCGCCGTCGAGCACGACCTCGGCGAACAGCCGCAGCTGTACTGCGGTGCGCTTGAGCTCGCCAGCCAGGCGTGCCTCGGCGAGCCCGGTCTCCTGCATGGCGATGGCGATGAGCTCGGGCGCGGATGCCGTGAGGGCGTCGGCCGCGGCGACGAGAGCCGCCGCACGGTCGCTCGGCGATGTCTCCGCCCACTCGGCCGCGACGTGCTCGGCGCGGGCGGCGATGATTTCGAGCTCGTCCAGGGATGTGCTGGTCATGGTGCTCCTCACGGTCGGATGCTACAAATCAGAACTGGAACCCGGTCGGGAACGGGTCGCTTGGATCGAGCAGGTACTGCCCGATTCCAGTGACCCAGGCCCTCCCGGTGATGGTGGGGATGACGGCGGGGATGCCCTCCACCGTCGTCTCCTTGATCAGCCGGCCGACGAAGATCGACCCGATGAACGACTCATTGACGAAGTCGGTGTCGAGTGCGAGCTCGCCGCGCGCCCAGAGCTCGGCCATGCGCGCCGAGGTGCCGGTGCCGCACGGCGACCGGTCGAACCAGCCAGGATAGATCGCCATCGCGTGCCGGCTGAAGATGGCATCCGATCCGGGGGCGATGAACTCGACGTGGTGGCAGTGATCAACGCCGTCGATCGTCGGATGCGACGGCGGATCGGACTCGTTGATCGCGGCCATGATGGCCAGGCCGGCCGCGAGGATCTCCGGCTGCTGAGAACGGTCGAACTCCAGTCCGACGGCGTCGAGGTCGACCATCGCGTAAAAGTTTCCACCGAACGCGAGGCTGTACGGCACGTTGCCGAAGCCAGGCACCTCGACGGTCGCGTCGAGCCGCACGCTGTAGGAGGGCACGTTCTCGATCGTGACGGAGTCTGCGTGGCCGTCGCGCACGGCCACCCGTGCGATGACGAGTCCGGCTGGGGTGTCCAGCCGGATCGTGGTGACCGGTTCGACGACCTCGACCATTCCGGTCTCGACAAGCACGGTGGCGACGCCGATCGTGCCGTGGCCGCACATCGGCAGGCATCCGGAGACCTCGATGTAGATCACGCCCCACTCAGCGTCGGGTCTCGTCGACGGCTGCAGGATCGCGCCGCTCATCGCCGGATGCCCGCGCGGCTCGTTCATGAGGAAGAGCCGGATGTCATCGAGGTGCTCGATGAAGTGCAGGCGCTTCTCGTTCATGGTCGCGCCGGGGATCACGCCCACGCCGCCCGTGATGACACGGGTCGGCATCCCCTCGGTGTGGGAGTCGACGGCGGTGAGCATGCGGGTGCTTCGCATCGGGCAATCCTTTCACTGCGACCGGGGATCCGGTCACATCACCTCAAGATTGGTCAGATACACCTAGCGACGGGCGGCGAGGAAGTCGAGAGCGCGCTGTGTGTCCGCGCGCACCTGCGCCTCGTTCTCCGGGCTCAGCGGGCCGCGCGGCGGACGGGTCGCGCCGCCGTAGCTGCCGCCGGCCATGTCGACCGAGAGCTTGATGGCCTGCACGAACTCGGTCTTCGAGTCCCAGCGGAACACCGCGACGAGCATCCGATAAATCTCGAGGGCGTCGTCGATGCGGCCGGCCTTGACGAGGTCATAGATCTCGACGGCCTCGCGCGGGAACGCGTTCGGGTATCCGGCGAACCAGCCCGTCGCGCCCGCCACAAGCGACTCGAACAGCAGGTCGTCGGCGCCGCAGATGACGTCGATGTCGCACAGCTCCTTGATCTCGAGCACCCGGCGAATATCGGCCGAGAACTCCTTTATCGCCACGACCTCCGGGATTTCGGCGAGCTTCGCGACGAGCGAGGGCACAAGATCGACCTTGGTGTCGAAGGGGTTGTTATAGGCCATGATCGGCATCCCGACCTCGGCGACCCTCGTGTAGTGCTCGATGACCTCCGACTCATTCGCCCGGTAGATCGTCGGCGGGAGCAGCAGCACGCCGTCGGCGCCGTCCTCCTGGGCATACTCGGCCCACTTCCTGGCCTGGTGCCAGCCGACGCCGTGCACTCCCGCGACGACGAGACCGCGGTCGCCGACAGTCTCGACGGCGACCTGAACGACCTTGCGGCGCTCCTCGTCGGTGAGGGAGGAGTACTCGCCGAGCGACCCGTTGGGGCCCACGCCGCGGCATCCGTTGTTGATGAGCCAGTCGCAGTGCGCCGCGAATTTGTCGTAGTCGACGGCGAGGCCGCCGGGCGCCGAGGCGTCGTCCTTGAAGGCGAGGGTGGTCGCGACGATGACGCCTCCCAAGTCGAATGTTTTGTCGGTCATTGCGTCCCTTTCGCTTCATCGGCCAGGTCGTAGGTGTCGGGGTGCGCGGTGGTTCCCGCGGCGAGTTCCCCAAGTCGGATGGGCGCGGCGATGGGCCGGCGGTCAGTGGACGAGCCATCGCCGAGACCGCCGGTGCGCGCCTGAAGCAGCTCCTCGACGGATCGCCCGCAGATGCGGCCCTGACAGATGCCGAGGCCGGCGCGGGTGCTGAGCTTCAGCGCGCGCAGCGACCGGGAGGCGGTGCTGTCGGCGACCCTGCAGAGGCGGCCGTAGGTCACCTCTTCGCAGCGGCAGACGATGGTGTCGGACTCGAGCATGGCGGGCCAGCCGGGACGGATGCCGTGGGCGGCCTCGATGCGGCGCGCGAAGCTCGCGAACACCCGGCGGCGGCGGACGGCCCCGCCGACCGACGGGTCAGAGGCGGCACCTCCCGCCGCGACGTGCCCGGCCACCTCGCCCTCGGCCAGCGCGAGGTCGACGCCGCCGATTCCGGTGATCTCGCCCGCGGCGTAGACGCCCGCGACCGTGGTCTGCTGGCCGTCGTCGACCGTGACGAAGCGCTCCGGGCTGAGCGCGCAGCCGGCGGCGATGGCGAGTTCGAGTCTCGGGGTGAACCCGTGGCTGACGCACACGGCATCCGCGGCGATGCGCCGTCTGGTGCCGGGGATTGGCACCCAGTCGGCGTCGACGTCGGCGATCGTGACCGCCTCGACCCGGTCGGTTCCGTGTGCGGCGACGACCGCGCGGCCCGTGGAGTAGGGGATGCGGTGCCGGAGCTGCCCTGCAACGTAGCCGGCAAGCTCGAGTGCCTTGCCGCCCGCGCTGACGAGCTGCCAGGGCCGGGGCAGCCAGCCGCGGGCGAGGGCGGGGGCGCCGCTGGCCTCGAAGACCCCGACAACTCCCGATCCGGTCTTCGCGAGCGCGGCGGCGACGGGAAGCAGGAACGGTCCGGCGCCGGCCACGACAACACGGTCGCCGACGACGATGCGCTCTCCCTTGGCGAGGGCCTGCGCGGCACCGCCGGTGAAGACCCCGGGGAGGTCCCAGCCGGGGAAGGGCAGGGTGCGGTCGTGTGCGCCGGTGGCGAGCACAATACGGTCAGGGCGAAAGACGAGGCGCTCCCGGTTCGCTCCGTCGGGCTCGCCGAGGAGCACGTGAACGGTGCCTGGCCCCGCGGATGCGCCCGGGAGGGTGCCGGCGGTGGCGGATGCGCCCGACCCACCGCCCTGCTCGATCGCCCAGACCTGGGCGTTGCGCAGGATGCGGCATCCGGCGTCGTCGTCGAGCTCGCGGCTCAGGGCCTCGAACTGCCGGAAGTGGTGGTGCAGGGTGTGCTCCCGCGCGGACGGGCGCTCGGCCGGGAGGTGGCGCCAGTACTGGCCGCCGAGCTGGTCGCTCGAGTCGAGGACGACGACGGATGCGCCGCGCCGCCGGGCCGCGCGCGCAGCGGCGAGCCCCGCGGGTCCGGCGCCGATGATGAGCACCTCAGTCATCGCTGCCGCCCCGCTCCGAGCTCGGCGGCACCGGAAGCGCGTCGTGCTGGGTTGTGACCGCGTTGCCGTCGACCGCACGGCGCTGGCAGGCGCGCACGTCCCTGGCGCCGTCGACCTCGACCATGCAGTCGAAACAGACGCCGATTCCGCAGAAGATGCCCCGCGGGCGGCCCGCGGCGGAGGTGCGGCGGAAGCCGAGCTGCCCGCTGGCGAGGATCACCCCGGCGATGCTCTGCCCGGCGATGCCCTCGAGGCGCTCCCCATCGAGGGTGATGGCGACCGGGGTCGAGGCTGCGGGGCGGATCGGGTCGTCGCCCGCCGGCAGCATCCGCGGGCTCACGCCGCCACCCCGGTGAGGTGCGGCAGCAGCGAGGCGCGGGATGCCTGGAACGGAGCCGCGTCGATGCGGGTCGGAGTTCCGAGCATGAGGTCGCGCACCAGCTCCGCGGTCGCGAGACTCAGGCCGATGCCCGCGCCCTCGTGGCCTGTCGCGTGCCAGAGTCCGGGCAGGCGCGGGTCCTCACCGATGAGCGGGAGGTGGTCGGGCATGAAGGGGCGGAAGCCGCCGTAGCTGCGCATCACCTGGGCTCCGGCGAGGAACGGGAACAGCCTGAGCGCCTTCGCGGCGAGCTGGCCGAGCACCTCGACCTCGAGCCGCGAGTCGAAGCCCTTCTGCTGCCGGGACGACCCGATCAGCACGGTGCCAGCGGCGGTGGACTCGACGACGCTCGAGGTCTGCAGGTCGCCGGCATCCGACCCCACGGCTCCCACGTAGTCGCCGTCGTAGACCTTGTGGAAGATGCGGTGCGGCATGCGCGAGGTCACGAGCAGCTCGCCGCGGCGCGGGCGCACGGGCAGCGCGACGCCGAGCAGCTCGGCGACCTCGCCCGACCAGGGGCCGGCGGCGATGAGCACGCGCGAGGCGCGCAGCGGGCCCTGCGGCGTGTGAACCCCGACGAGGGCGCCGGACGAATCGCGGATGCCGCCGGTCGCGGCGGTGTTCTCGAGCAGCCGCGCGCCATACTGCTGGGCGGATGCCATGAGGGCGTCGGTCGCGATGGCCGGCTGCACCTGGGCGTCCTCCGGGTAGAACACAGCAGCCTGGAACGAGTCGGTCAGGTCGGGTTCAAGCTCCCTGGCCTCGGCAGCGTCGAGCACCCGCGCCTCGACTCCCGCGCCTCGCTGCAGCGCCGCGAAGTCGAGCAGCGGGCCGGCGCCCGCGGCGGTCGTGGCGACGACCAAGCCGCCCTTGCGGTCGAATTCGAGCGAGGGGAATCCCCGACCGAGCTCCTCGCGGAGGCGGGCGACGGTGCCGTCCCAGAGGGAGGACGCGTACTGGGCGAGCTGGAGCTCGTGGCCCGGGCCCTTGTCGGAGACGAGAAGGTTGCCTTCGCAGGCGGCGGAGGTGCCACTTGCGGTCGTGCCGCGATCGACCACGGTGACCGCGACCCCGGCGACCGCGAGGGCCCGGGCGCAGGCGGCACCGATGATGCCCGCGCCGATCACGATGACATCGTTCGCCATACGCCTCTCCTTCCGATCGACTTATAGTATGTTACACACTACTGGCGCCGGTCGGGATCGAGAAACCGGTCACGCGCCAAGGTAGGCGTCGATGATGCGGGAATCCGCAATGAGGTCGGATGCACGACCCTCCAGCGTGGTCGCGCCTTCTTCGATCACGTAGGCGCGGTCGGTGACCTTGAGCGCGGCGCGGGCGTTCTGCTCGACGAGCAGCACGGTCGTGCCCTGGTCGCGGATGTCGCTGATGACCTGCATCACCTGCGCGACAATGAGCGGGGCCAGCCCCATCGACGGCTCGTCAAGCATGAGCATCTTCGGACCGGCCACGAGCGCCCGCCCGATTGCGAGCATCTGCTGCTCTCCGCCCGACAGCGTTCCGCCATGCTGAGCGCGGCGTTCCGCGAGCAGCGGCAAAAGCTCGAACACCTGCTCGATCCGCTTGGCCACGACGCCGCGCTCCTTCACGAGGTAGCCGCCGAGCTGGAGGTTCTCGAGCACCGAGAGGGTGCTGAAGATGCGACGACCCTCCGGCACGTGGATGAGACCCGCGCCGACCACGTTCCACGGGTGCGCCTTGGAGATGTCGGCGCCGTCGAAGGTCACCGTGCCGGACGTGGCGCGCACGATGGCGGACGCCGTCGAGAGCGTCGTCGACTTGCCGGCCCCGTTGTTGCCGAGCAGGGCGACGATCTCGCCCTCGTCAACCCGCAGGCTTATTCCGCGCAGTGCCTGCACCTTGCCGTAGAACACCTCGACGTTGTCGAATTCAAGCATCGCCACGAGAGGGCACCTCCTCTTCGTCGTCTTTGCCGAGGTACGCCTCGATCACGGAGGGGTTCGCCTTCACCTCTGCGGGGGTTCCCTCGGCAATCTCCTTGCCGAAGTTCATCACCACGATGCGCTCCGAGACCTCCATCACCAGGCCCATGTCGTGCTCGATGAGCACGACAGCGGTGCCGAGGTCGCGGATGCGCCGCACGAGCTCGAGCAGCGTCTGCTTCTCGTTGTGGTTGAGCCCCGCAGCGGGCTCGTCGAGCAGGAGCAGCTCTGCCTTGCGGGCGAGAGCCCGGGCGATCTCCACCTGCTTCTGCTGGCCGTAGGCCAGGTTGCGAATCGGCACGCCGCGCTCGCCCTTGTAACCGACGAAGTCGAGCCAGTAGTGGGCCTCGTCGGTGTAGAGAGCCTCGCTGCGCTTGAACCGCGGGGTATGGAAGATCGCGTCGAGGAAGTTCTGGCCACCGTAGAGGTGCATGCCGGCACGCACGTTGTCGAGCACGGTGAGGTCGGGGAACAGCCTCAGGTTCTGGAACGTTCGCGAGACTCCCCCCGAGGCGATGTCGGCCGGGCGCTTGCCGGTGATCTCGGCGCCGTTGAGCTTCACACTGCCGCCGGTGGGCTTGTAGAAGCCGGTGATGCAGTTGAACGCCGACGTCTTGCCTGCCCCGTTCGGGCCGATGACGGCGATGATCTCCTTGGCATTGGCGACGAACGAGAGACCGTCGACGGCCTTGACCCCGCCGAACTGGATTTGCAGGTCGGTGACCTCGAGCACGGCGCTCATCGGCTTCTCCCCTCGGCCACGGCGGCATCCACCGCGGTCATCTTGCGCTCGGGTTCGTGCCCCCTGGCCGGCCAGAAGCCCTGCGGGCGGAACACCATGACGACGACGAGCAGCACACCGAAGACGAGGTAGCGGTACTCGGCGAAGTCACGGAGCAGTTCGGGCAGCAGGCTGATCACGAGGGCGCCGATGACGACTCCCTTCATGTTGCCCATACCGCCGAGCACGACCGCCATGAGCACGAGGGCGGACTGCAGGAACAGGAAGCTCTGCGGCGACACGGCCGACAGGTGCGAGGCGAACAGGATGCCGGCGAACCCGCCCCACACTGCGCCGAAGATGTAGGCGAGCAGCTTTACCTTGTAGGTGTGGATGCCCATCGCCTCGGCGGCGTCCTCGTCCTCCTTGACGTAGCGCCAGGCCCGGCCCAGACGGGACTTGCCCAGCCGCGCTGCCGCGAGAACGAGCCCCGCCACGATCAGCACGGTGATGTAGTAGAAGATCACCGGCTGCTGGAGGTCGAGTTCGCCGATCGTGAGGAAGCTGGGGATGCCGAAGATTCCCGACGGTCCGCCGGTCACCTGGAGGTTGTTGGCGGTGATGCGGGTGATCTCACCAAAACCGAGCGTGACGATCGCGAGGTAGTCGCTGCGCAGCCGCAGAGTCGGGGCCCCGATGAGGAGCCCGGCAAGCACCGTCATCACGATCACCGCGGGAAGGGTGAACAAGACGGGCAGCTCGAACATCTTCGACAGAATGCCGGCGGTGTACGCACCCACCGCGAGGAAGGCGATGTAGCCGAGGTCGAGCAGCCCGCAGTAGCCCACGACGATGTTGAGGCCAGCCGCGAGCACCACGAAGATCAGCGCGGTGGTCATCACGTTGAGCGAATAGGCGGATGCCGTGATGAACGGCATCACGAGGGCGATACCGAGGGCGGGCCAGCCGATGTACTTGTTCTCGAAGATTGCCGTGATGCGGGCGCCCAGCGTGTTCTTCTTCGGCGGGGCGGGCGGCGCCAAGGTGGTGTCGGTGTTCTCGCTCATGTCAGACACGCTCCGTAACGCGCTCGCCGAGGATTCCGGTCGGGCGCAGGGTCAGGAAGAGGATGAGCACGGCGAACGCGAAGGCGTCGCGCCACTGCCCGCCGACGAGCTCAGACCCGAAGGCCTCGATCAGGCCGAGCACGAGGCCGCCGAGCATGGCCCCGCGGATGTTGCCGATCCCGCCGATGACGGCCGCCGTGAACGCCTTGAGGCCGATGATGAAGCCCATCAGGAAGTCGATCTTGCCGTAATAGGCCCCCGCCATCACTCCGGCGGCTCCGGCCAGCGCCGAGCCGATGAAGAAGGTGCGGCTGATCACGGCGTTCACGTTGACTCCCATCAGCAGCGCTCCCTTCATGTCGAGGGAGATCGCCCGCATCGCGCGGCCGGTCGAGGTGCGGCGGATGTAGGTGTCGAGCGCGATCATGAGCAACCCGGCGATGATCATCAGCACGATCTGGGGCAGGGTCACCCGCGCGCCCAGCACCAGGAACACGTCGCCGGTAAGCCGGATCGGGAATCCCCTGGGGTTCGGACCGGCGATGGCGGCGATGCCGTACTCGAGTGTGAAGGAGGCGCCCACCGCTGTGATGAGCACGGCTAATCGCGGGGCCCCCCGCAACGGTCTATAGGCGAGGCGCTCAATAACCACGCCGACCGTGCCTGTGATCACCATGCTCAGCATCATCACGATGATCAGGGCGAACAGCCCGAGCGAGGTGGCGAGTCCGCCGAACGACGCGAGCACGGCGAACCCGATGAAGGCTCCCAGCATGTACAGGTCGCCGTGGGCGAAGTTGAGGAGCTTGATGATGCCGTAGACCATGCTGTATCCCAGCGCGATCAGGGCATAGAACGAGCCGACGAAGAGCCCGTCCCAGATGATTTGACTCATGAGGTACCTGTCCAGTGAGGGGAATACGACGGATGCCGCGGCCGGGTCTCAGGGACGCCGGCCGCGGCATCCGTCAATCAGACGATCAGGACAGGGAGTCCTCGAGGATGAACTTGCCGCCCTCCATCTTGAGGATCACGAACCCGCCGTTGGAGAGCGTGTGCTCGTCAGTGAACTCCAGCGGGCCGGAGAACATGTCGAAGCCGCTGATTCCCTCGAGCGCCGCGATGATCTCGTCACCGTCGGTGCTTCCGGCGGTCTCGATCGCCTCGGCGGCCAGACGCACCGCGTCGTACGACTGCGTCGAGTACGGGCCGGGAGCGGCGTCGAACTCAGCCTCGTAGTTCGCGATCCATTCCTCGGCACCCTCGAGGGTGTCGGGGGTCGGCGTCATCGTGGCGAAGACGCCTTCGGCCGCGTCGCCGGCGATCTCCGCGAGCGTCGCGTCGGCGCTGCCGTCAGCGACCATGATGTCGCCGGTGTAGCCCGCCTGGCGGAGCTGGTCGACGATCAGGCCACCCTCCTGGTAGTAGCCGGTCCAGTAGACGATCTCGGCGCCGGAGCCGGTGATGTCGCGCACGACGGCGGAGTAGTCGCTCTCACCCGCGTTGACCGAGGTGTTGAGCACGACCTCGGCGGTGCCGTCCTCGGTGATCTGCGACTCGGTCTCGGTGGTGATGTCGGTCGAGTAGCTCGTGTTGTCATCGACCAGGGCGACCATGGTGTAGCCCGACTTCGTGATGAAGTCGAGGGCCGCGGTGGACTGCTGGAGGCCGGTGCCGTTGATGAGGAACACGTTGTCCAGGCCCTCGCGCACGAGGTCTTGGGAGTTGGCGGCGGGAATGATCATCGGGACGTTCGCGCCACCGAAGATCGGCAGCTGTGGCAGCGTGGCGCCGGAGCAGTATCCGCCGACCGAGACGACGACCTCGCTCGAGACGAGCTTGTTGGCGCTCGCGACCCCCTGCTGGGCGTCGCAGGCCTCGTCCTCGACGAGGAGTTCGAGCATGCGTCCGTCGAGGATTCCGCCGGCGTCGTTGATCTCGTTGACGGCGAGCTGGGCGCCGTTCTCCATATACGCGCCGGTGGGTGCGCTGCTGCCGGAGATCGGGATGACCATGCCGATCTTGATCGGGCCGGCTTCCGCTTCGCCGTCGGGCTCGGAGTCGCCGCCGAGCAGTCCGCCGCTGCATGCTGTGGTGGCCAGCAGCACGGCTGCGGCGATGCCCAGTAGGGCTGTAGTGCGCCTGGGGGTTTTCATAATCTGCCTCTCCTTGGGTGGGGACACTCCGCGGGTGCCTCCACCGAATGCTTCGCCAGGAAAAGCTCAGCTTGGGAGCAGCACCGCTCCAGTAAAATATGACATGGCACTCTTTCGTGTGTCAAACACTAGAAGGTCACGATTTGGCGGCGGGCCGCCACCGGCCGAACCCGCAGAGCAGGGCCTATTCGGCGGGTGTTTCCGCCCACCAGGCGAGCACGTGACCAAGATGGGCGACCGTGAGCTTCTCGAGCGCTTCGGCGTCGCCGGACTCGATCAGGTCGAGCATCTGGTGGTGCTCCTTGGCCGAGACCGACAGCTCGGGACTGTGCGCCATCCTGGCGAGATTCACCATGCGGGTTTGCGACCGAAGCTCACGAACGAGCGTGACGAGCCGCTCATTGCCATACTCCGCGATCAGCGCGAGATGGAAGTCGCGATCGGACTCGATGAACTGGGTGAGCTCGGCAGCCTCCGCATGAGCGCCGATTTCGTCGGCCATCGCGCGCCACGTCGGCATCCGGGCGGGCGGAACCTTGCCCGCGAGTGCCGCCGTCGCGGGCGCCTCGAGCAGCTGACGGAGCTCGACGATCTCGCGCAGGTCCCGAAGGCTCACCTGGGTCACCCTGAACCCCTTGTTGCGCACGGACTCGACAAAGCCGCGCTGCTCGAGGTCGAGCATCGCCTCGCGGACGGGGGTCGCCGACACCTCGAACTCCGTCGCGAGCGCCGGCACCGAGACGAGGGTGCCTGGCGCGAGCTCGCCCGAGATGATCGCGGCCGACAGGGCCTCGCCGATCCGGTCGCGCAGGCTCGCCGTCTTCTCGACCTTGCGGATCGTCGACACGCTCATCTGGGTTCCCGCTTTCGGCGACGAGCTCGATTCTCGAGCGTTCGTGGATAGCATCATGATATGTGGCATATTACGAATTCCGTGAGGACGATCGACTATCACACGGCGGGAGAACCGTTCCGGATCGTCGTGGAAGGCACCCCGGAGATTCCCGGCTCCACCGTCGCCGAGCGTCGAATGGCCGCGAGCGGCACCCCCGAGATCGACGCGGTACGCCAGTTCCTCTGCCAGGAGCCGCGCGGCCACGCCGACATGTACGGCTGCTTCGTGGTGCCTCCCGATGACGACGGTGCCGACTTCGGCGTGCTGTTCTGGCATAAGGACGGCTACTCGACCGCGTGCGGCCATGGCACAATCGCGCTCGGCGTCTGGGCGATAGAGACCGGACGCGTCAGGTCGGACCCGACGGGCGAGACCGCCGTGACGATCGATGTGCCCTCCGGTCGCGTCGTCGCCAGGGTGACCCAGGTGAACGGCGTGGTGATCGGGGTCGTATTCGACAACGTCGAGTCCTACCCCATCGCCCGCGGCGTCGAGGTGGAGACCTCGCGAGGCCGGGCATCCGTCGACCTGAGCTATGCCGGTGCCATCTACGCGAGTGTCGAGGCCGACACCCTCGGCCTGTCTGTGACGCCCGACAACTACCCCGAGCTCATCGCGGTCGGGCGCGAGATCAAGTGGGCGCTCAACGACCACTCGCTCGCGCGGCACCCGAGCGATGCCCGGCTCAGCGGCGTCTACGGCACGATCTTCTACGACGACCTCGGCGACACGGCCGACGGTCCGCACCAGCGCAACGTGACGGTCTTCGCCGATGGGGAGGTCGACCGGTCGCCGTGCGGCTCCGGCACCGGGGCGCGGCTCGCTCTCCTCGCCGCCTCAGGACGACTGGCTCCAGGGCAGACACTCACCCACGACTCGATCATCGGAACCCGGTTCCTCGGGCACGCGACGCCGGCGCCGGATGGCACTGACCGGCGCGGCATCCTGCCGACAGTCGAGGGGATGGCGTACCAAACGGGCGAGCACCGCTTCACGCTCGACCCGAGGGACCCGATCGGTACCGGGTTCGTGCTCCGATGAGCGGCACCGAGGCCCGGGCGGGTGGCACGGCCGGCCCCCCGTGGATCTCGGCCGAGCAGGTGTTCGGGCGGGTCGGCTTCGGCGACGCCGCCGCGGCCCTCGGCCGAGCACTGAAGCAGGGGCTGGAGCCGGAGAGCGACTTCGCCCGCAGCATCCTCGCTGTTGCCCGCGGGCAGCTGCTGATCATGCCCAGCGCGTCGAGCGAGTTCGTCGGGGTCAAGATCGCGACCGTTGCGCCGGGTAATCCCGCGCTCGGTATGGAGCGCATCCAGGGCGTCTACCTGCTCATGGACGCCGCCACCCTTGCCCCCGTCGCCCTCATCGACGGGGCCGCACTCACGACGCTGCGCACTCCCGCGGTGTCCGCGGCGGCGGCCGACCTCCTCGCACCAGAGGTCGTCGACCATCTCGTGGTCTTCGGATCCGGTCCGCAAGCCTGGGGACACGTCGAGGCGATGCGGGCGATCCGCACGATCGGGCGGGTCACCGTTGTCGCCCGCGACCGGGGCAAGGCCCACGCCTTCGCTGCGCGGGTGTCGGCGGGAGTGCCCGCGGCGGTTCCTGCCCGGTCGGATACCGACGGCGTCACCGCTGGATCGGTCGGCATCGCAGCGACGGTCGGCTCGGCATCCGACGTGCGCGACGCGCAGCTCATCATCTGCGCGACGACCGCGCGTGCGCCCCTCTTCGACGGCTCCCTCGTGCCCGTCGACTCCTGCACGATCGCGGTCGGATCGCATGAGACGGATGCCCGCGAACTCGACTCCGCCCTCATCGGGCGAGCCCAGGTTGTCGTCGAAGACATCGCGGTGGCCTTGCGCGAGGGCGGCGACGTCGTCATCCCGATCGGTGAGGGGATGATCGACGCCGACCATCTCGTGCCGCTCGCCGCAATCGTCACCGGTGCCGTGCCGGTCGACCGCGGCCGGCCGCGCGTGTTCACTAGCTCGGGCATGTCCTGGGAAGACCTTGTCATCGCCGCGGAGGTCTATCGGCGCGGCTGATCGCCGAGGCGCGAGGGTAATGGCCACACGTCTCCTGGGGTACACCCGCGCCCATTTCGGGGTACATTTGCGCCACTAGGGGGACAAGTGGGGTACAAAAGCGCCCAACCTCTCGCGCTTGACCCCCATTCGGGGCTAAAGTTACGAACTTCGTGGTTCTCCCGACGATGCCAGCGCAATGACTGCCCCGGCACGGGATTGATACCCCGCCACCGTAATCCCCCACCGACGTCAAGAACGCCGTCATCGCCCCCCAGCCTCATGACGTGCGCCCCCGCGTGCCTCTGTGGCGGATCGGATCCACTGAACGCATGGCTTTTAACCGCACTCAACGCCCGTACCGCGGGCCGCGCCGCACCGAACGCGAGCCTCTCCCCAACCGTGTGGAGAACACCGCTGTTCACTCTCCGACCCTCGTTCTCTTCGTGCTCATGGCCACGATCGGCGTGCTCGGCTACACCTGGTTCCTGCTGAACCCCGACAACCGGGGCGACTGGCTGCCCTACGCGCTCGTCATCACCGCCGAGTTCGTGCTCGTCACGCAGGCGCTCGTCTCGATGTGGACGATCCTGTCCGGCGGAAGAGACCCGCGCGACTTCTCCTTCCACCACGCGCAGGAGCGCCTGTTCGACGGCGAGTCCGTCGACGAGCACAACCTCGAGGATCACCCCCAGTACTGGCCGATGATGCTCGAGGAGCAGCCCGTCGGAGTCGACGTGTTCATCACCGTCTATGGCGAGCCCGTCGAGAAGATCCGTAAGACGGTGGTCGCCGCTCTCGCCATGCGCGGCGAGCACACGACGTGGATCCTCGATGACGGACGCTCGGATGTCGTGCGGGACCTCGCCGAAGAGGTCGGTGCCCGCTACGTTCGTCGGCTCAGCAGCAACGGCGCAAAGGCTGGCAACATCAACCACGCTCTGACCCTGTCGAACGGCGAGTACTTCGCTATCTTCGACGCCGACTTCGTGCCGGAGCCGGAGTTCCTCTACGAAACCGTGCCGTTCTTCGTCGACGAGAAGCTCGCCTTCGTGCAGACCCCCCAGGCCTATGGCAACATGCACAACCTGATCTCGCGCGGTGCCGGCTTCATGCAGTCGGTGTTCTACCGGTTCATCCAGCCGGGCCGCAACCGATTCAACGCCGCGTTCTGCGTCGGCACCAACGTCATCTTCCGCCGCACCGCCATCAACGACGTCGGCGGCATGAGCACAGACTCCAAGTCCGAAGACGTCTGGACGTCGCTGCGCCTGCACCAGGCCGGCTGGAAGTCCGTCTACATCGCGGTGACGCTCGCGACCGGCGACGCCCCCGAGACGATCGAGGACTACACGAAGCAGCAGCTGCGCTGGGCATCCGGAGGATTCGAGATCCTCATGCAGTCCAACCCGCTCAGCCCGCGCGTGCGCCTCACCGCCGACCAGCGCCTGCAGTACTTCGTCACGGCGACCCACTACCTCGTCGGCATCACGCCGCTGCTGTTGCTGATGGTTCCGCCGCTCGAGATCTACTTCGACCTGCGGCCCGTGAACCTCACGGTCACGTGGCTGACCTGGGCGCTGTTCTATCTGGGCTTCTACGGCCTGCAGATCCTGCTGGCGTTCAACACCATGGGCTCGTTCCGGCTGGAGACACTCGTGATGGCCACCGTGTCGTTCCCCATCTACATCCGCGCGTTCATCAACGTGTTCGCCGGGCGGGAGCAGAAGTGGCACGTCACAGGGGGCAGCGCCAAGCGGTCGTCCCCGTTCAATTTCATCATTCCGCAGGTGCTCGTGTTCCTGTTCCTGGTGCTGACCTCAATTGTCGGCGTCTATAAGGACTACATGCACCAGACGCTCACCCTCGCGACCGGCTGGAACCTTACCAACACCATCGTGATGGGCGTGTTCATCATCGCCGCACTGCGCGAGCCGCGGGCCATGCGCCTCGCGGCATCGCGAAACGAGGCCGACGCCCGCGACGCCGAGGAGGAACGGGAAGCCTCGTCCGGCCGTGCCCGCCTCAACCCCTACTTCGGCCGGGCTGAGTACCTGACGGTGCGCCCCGACGCGGAACCCGCACTGGCCGGTCGCCGCGCCGACGCCGACATCCCGACCGCGACAGCGACAGCGACAGCGACAGCGACAGACCCCACCCTCACTTACCCCACCCGGAGGAGCCTCAAATGACCTGGTCCAACCGATTCAGACTTCTCGGCGGGGCACTTTTCGTGCTCATCATCGTCGCCGCCGCCACCATGGTCTTCACCCAGCGTGAGGGCCAGGTCGCCAGCCGCACCGCCTCATTCGAGGCCGTCTCCTACTCGGTCGGCTCCGACTACGCCGGAACCGTCACTGAGCAGTTCGTCGAGGAGGGCGCCGCCGTCGCCAAGGGCGACAAGCTCCTGAGCGTGCAGAGCGCGACCCTGCTGAACGCGCTCAAGTCAACGCAGGGCGTGCCCGAGAACACGGCCTATATCGTCGCCGACGACGGCACCCTCACCCTCATCGCAACCGAGCCGGGGATCCTGTCCAAGGTCGAGGCCCAGGTCGGCGGATTCGTCGGCGCAGGACAGACGCTCGCCACGGTCGAACGCGACGAGTCAATCTTCGTGCTGGCCGACTTCATCATCGACCCGTACAACTTCACCCGCATCGAGGACGGCGCGAGGGTCGAGATCGTGCTGCCCGACCACGAGCGCATCGAGGCGACCGTGGCCAAGAAGTCCGTCGACACTGTCGACGGCAACGCCAACGTGCAACTCGAGGTCACGAGCAAGGAGTTCATCGTGGGCGACATGGACGGGCTCGTCGCGAGCGGCACCCCGGTCACCGCGATCCTGCACCTGCGCGAAGAAGGCCCGCTCGCGGGTATCAAAGACTCCCTTTATCGACTCCTGGAACAGGTGGGCATATGACTCCGAGCGTGACGAAACGGTCCATCAGCGGGGGCATCGCCTCGGGCCTCGCCATCGCGCTCCTCGCCGGCTGCACCACGGGTGAGGGAGACAGCAGCACGAGCTCGGGATCCGGGGAGAGCATCTTCCCCGACTCCCGCATGCAGAGCCTCGTTGACGGCATCGTGCAGCGCAGCGTTGCCCCGGCCCCCGAGTCGCGGCTGGCTGAGGGACTGCTCCCGCCGACGAACCAGTGGTTCTCCGGCCTCGTGTTCGGCGAGGAGCCCCTGCCGGTGTTCCCACTGCCGCTGTCATTCAACCTCACCGAGCCCGGCTTCGCATTCGGCCTGCCCGAGGTGACGACCGGCGCACAGACGATCAGCGCGCCGTTCACCCCGTCGATCACGGTGGATGCCGGTGCCGCCGCGAGCGAGATCAGCGCCTACGACGAGGCTTCGGTCACGATCGACCAGCTCGACTCCGACGGCGAGCCGATCGGTGCGGTCACCATCGCCCAGGGGTCCCCACTCGTGAGCTTCACGGCCGAGCAGGACGTCGAGCTCAAGCTCGGCGCACCGTTCGAGGCCGTCGACGGCGAGCTCGCTTCGGCGACCGTCGCCGACACCGAGTACGGCCTGACGACCGCCGGCGAGCTCGACGGATCGACCCTGGCTTTGGCTGGCGGCGAGACCGCAGTGTGGTTCGCGGTGCCCGAGGATGGCGACATCGCCGAGCTCGCAGCATCCGCCGCCCCGGTCGAGTCGACAAGCATCGAGTACGCCGTCGACGGCGAGACCGCCTCGACGACGCTCGGCTACCGCGCCGACGGCGACACGCTCATCGCCTCGATGCCGCACCAGCAGGCATCCGACGCGGACGCCGGCCTCGGCAGCTACGAGTCCGCGTACGGCACCATGACCCTCCAGTCCAGCACGAGCCTGTCGTGGACCTCGCCGGCGATCGAGCCGAGCGCGAGCGTCGATATCAGCACTCTTGACGACGACCAGCGCGCGACACTCGCCGAGCAGGTCAAGAAGGACGCCGCGGGCGAGATCGACCTGCCGGCCGACACGTACTTCGGCGGCAAAGCGATGTACCGCCTGGCCAACATCCTCGACCTGGCCGAGCAGCTCGGCGACGAGGAGTCGGCCGCGGTGCTGTCCAAGCGCCTGAGCGGCGCCCTCGCCGAGTGGATGGAGCCGGGCGGATGCGACGAGCGCGAGGAACGCTGCTTCGTCTACGACCCCGAGGGCAAGGGAATCGTGGGCCTGGCGCCCTCGTTCGGCTCCGAGGAGTTCAACGACCACCACTTCCACTACGGATACTTCTTCTTTGCGGCATCCGTCGCGGCGAAGTACGACGACACCCTGCTCGAGAAGATCGAACCGGTCATGACGCTGCTCGCGGCCGACGTCGCCACGAGCGGCGACTCGACCCTGTTCCCCGAGCGCCGGGCGTTCGACGCCTACGCGGGCCACTCGTGGGCATCCGGGTACTCGCCGTTCGCCGACGGCAACAACCAAGAGTCGAGCTCCGAGGCCGTGCTCGCGTGGAACGGGCTCGCCCTCTGGGCCGCAACCACCGATGACGCCGCGCTCGAGACGCAGGCGCGCTGGATGCTGGCCGCCGAGGCCGACTCCGCGAATGCCTACTGGACCAACTTCGACCGCTCGGAGAGCGTCTACGACGGCTATGAGCACTCGATCGCTCCGCTGAACTGGGGGGCCAAGCGCGACTATGCCACATGGTTCAGCGCGGAGCCGGCCGCGAAGCTCGCGATCATCGCACTGCCGATGAGCCCGGCCTCCGAGTACCTCGGCACCGACCCCGAGCGGGTCGATGAGAACGTGGCCGCGGCCACACCGGGCGGCTTCGACGTGCAGTACGGCGACTGGCTGCTCATGTACGCGGGACTCGGCACCGCCGACAACGCCGAGCTGGTCAGCGCGGCCAAGTCGATGCCCGAGGAGCTGCTCGACGACGGCAACTCGCGCAGCTACATGCTCGCGTGGTTGATGACGCGGTAACGGGCACGACGTCGTGCCGGGTCACGATATCGCGTCGAGTACGGAGTTGTGGTCCCTCGTCAGGCCAGGTCAACGGCCACAACTCCGTACTCGGCGCAGTTTCAGCTAGCCTGCCGCCGTGCGCCGACTCCACAGGCATCCCGTCGGCATGCAGCAGGCTGTTGCACCCGTCGCGGTCCACGACCCGGTCGGGCCTCATGATCGCGGCCTTCGGCGCGTGCACATGGGCAGGTGCCGACTCGGGGGGGGGCGTCATCACCATCAGCTCTCCCGACGAGATCGAACGACCGGACGGCCCGGCAGCGTGTTTCCAGCTGGCAGCCTGGCTAGGAATGGGCGCGTGCACGCAGTGCCGCGAAGGCCGTGACGAGGGCACCGGCCGCGGGGATGAGTGCGGCGATGAGGAAGGCACTCGGGATGTTCGCAGCCCCGACAATGAGCCCCAGCAGCACCGGCCCTCCGCCGAAGGCCAGATCCAGGAAGATGCTGACCGTGCCGAACGCCGCCCCGCGCTCGGATGGTTCCAGCCCGCGGGCGATGGCGGCGAAGAACGCGGGCGTCACGAAGGCGACCCCGACCGCCATGACCGCTGCGCCGGCGAAGAGACCAGGGACATTGGGAACCAGACCGGTCGTGGCCATGCCCACGGCGATCAAGGCGAGCGCCGCCGATGCCAGCCGGAACGGTGCCACCCGATCGGGGAGTTTCGCAAAAACGATCCGGCAACCGACCACGATGAGTCCGAACAGGAGCAGGACCGGACCGGTGTTCGGCATGGCGAGCTCGTCGCGCCCGTAGATGGCGACGAAGGCCAGGAAGCCTGCCATCGCCACCACTCCAGTGAACAGCCCGGCAGATTGCCACACCACGCCGCGGTGGATGAGGATCATCGGACCGCCATCGGCATCCGGAACCCGGCCGGTCACCGGCAGGCGCAGCGCGAGCAGCGCGGCGGCCAGCGACAGCGCAGCGGCCCCGATCCAGGCCACTGGGAAGCCGCCCATGTCGAGCAGTAACTCTCCGAGCAGCGGACCGAAGGCAATGCCCAGGTACAGCGCAAGCGAGTTGAAGCTGAGCGCCTCGCCCTCGCGGCCACGAGGCGCGAGGTCGGCGAGCATCGCGAAACCGGCGACGAAGAAGAGCGCCTCTGCGACCCCGAGGACCAGACGAAGGACGATGAGGACCAACAGGTCGGTGACCATCGTGTGCGCGAGGATGACAGCCGCCGCCAGGATCGCTCCGACGAACAGGAGTGGGCGCCGTCCGCGTCGATCGGACTCGCGCCCGCTCCACGGCCGGAGGACGAGCGATGTGACGCTGAACGCGCCGACCGCGATCCCGACGCCCACGGGATCGGCACCCAGAGGACCACGTGCAAAGAGCGGGGTGACGAGGATCAGCATCCCCTGCGACGTGAAGTAGGCCAGGTCCGCGACGGCGAGCGCGATAAACGGCCCCGTGAAGAGCCGGGACTCGGCCGCATCGAAGCCCCCGGGTGTCAGCGGGTCAGCGGGCTCGACCATCGCACCATTTTACGGCAACGGTTTACTCCCGCCGCAGTCGTATTCGATCCAGTTCTGGGCAGGGAAACGTGCCCGGCGTCAGGCCACCGCAGCGTCGGACGCTGTCGCCCGGGACTGTACCGTGAAGACACCTGATCGAACAGGGGTTCCATTGTGCAGGGCGGCTGGGCGCCGCTGCTGTCACAATTCGTTCTGAGACCCAAGTTCCTGCACCTCACCTGGAGGCCCCCGTGGTCGACGGCACCAAAGACTCCCCCTGGCAGCTCACGACCGCGCCGGGCACCTCGCAGTACACGATGTATGTGGACGGCGACGAGCTCGTCTGCCAGGTGAGCTCCACCACCCTGAAGTACCACGCGCGCGCCATCGACGACCTGCACGCGTGGCTCGCCGAACAGGGCGACTGGGTGCCGCTCGGTGCCGCGGACGAGAAGAAGGCGGTGACCGAGGGCACCGTTGAGGCGTGGGGGCGCTCGGCCAGTAACCCCGTCGGCGGGTGGTACGGGCTGCGCAACGGCTACCGTGGGCGCTTCGGGATGTACCTGCCGCCACTGCTCGAGCACCTCGGGACCGTCGAGCTCACCCACGACCCCCGGAACAATTCGGTGCGAGCGCTCTGATGCGCGCGGTGCCGTGAGCGCCGAGCATCCGGTGACGGACTGGTCGCCGCTCGAATACCTCGAGCGCACGCCGAGCGGTCGCTCGACGCGATCGCGGAGCGGCTGTGGTACTTGCGCGCTCCGTCTCCGCAACAGTTTGAACGGATTCTGCCGCTGCCGTTTGTCCACCTCATCATCAACCTGAGCGAGCCCTCTAGGGTCCGCCAGCTGGATGGCGTCACCGTTGCCCAGCGCGTCGAGGGTGCATTCGTCGCCGGAGTTCAGCACACGGTGCTGATCAACGAGAACCCCGCGGTGCTGCACCACGTCGGGATCCGGTTGCGGCCCAGTGGGCTGATCGCGCTCACCGATCACAGCGTGGGACATGAGGTGCTAAATGCCGAACCGCTGATGCCCGGCATTACAGCACTTCGGGCCTCGATTCTGCGGGCAACTGCGGCCGTCGAAGCTCTCGACCCGGTAGAGACTCAGCTCCGTGAGTGGATACGACCCGAGTGGTCGCGCCACCCCGCCCTCGAGCGCGCCCTGCGGATGATTGACGACGACCCGAACCTGCGCATCGCCGACGTCGCACGCACGGTCGGCATCTCGGGCAAGGCGCTGATCAACCTCTTCACGATGCACTGCGGCATCACCCCCAAGCGATACGCGGAGGTGGCTCGGCTGCACCGATTCGTCAACTCGATTCCTTCGCGGGCTCCCATCCCGACCTGGACCGAGCTCATCGCCGAGACCGGATACTACGACCAACCCCATTTCATTCACACCTTCACACGCTTCACCGGCCAGACTCCACAGCGGTATCTCGAATCGGTGAGGAACACCGTCGGCGCGGCGCCCTCGTTCCTGCCTACCAGGTCGATCGATACGGGTTAGTTTTCTACAATCGCGGGCGACGTGCGCTGGAACAGACTCAGGATCCGGCCCTGAGGAGTAACCGTGGACATCGTCATCAACCCACTCGCTGTTGCACTCGCCGCGCTCTCGACCTTCATCATCGGCGGGCTCTGGTACTCGCTGCTCTTCGCGACAAGGTGGCAGCGGGCGGCAGGCGTCACCGATGAGACCCTGCGCAGCGGGTCAGCGCGAGTCTTCATCGGATCGTTCTCTCTCGCCCTGGTCATGGCCGCGAGCCTCGCTGCGTTCATCGGGTCCGGCGGCACGGTGTTCGGAACTTCCGCCGGGTTCGCGGTCGGCGTCACCTGGGTTACCGCCGCGTTCGGCATCAACTACCTGTTCGAGCGGCGACCGGTGAGCTTGTTCCTCATCAACGCGTCCTACAACATCGTGGCCTTCACGATCATGGGGGCCATCATCGGTGCAGTGCAGGGCTGACGAAGCCTAGCCGCGCTGCACATCGGTTCGTGCCAGTGCCGGTGGGCTAGAAGAGTCGACCGACCGATGCGAGGCCGGCGCGAAGTAGTGCGCCGCGCCCGCCCTCCATCTCGGCGGCAATGGCGTCGGATGCGGCATCCGCGGGGCTCATCCACGTGAGCTCGAGGGCATCCTGGCGCGGATCGCACGAGCCGGTGACGGGCACGACGTAAGCGAGCGACACGGCGTGCTGGCGGGCATCGCTGAACTGCGTGCCCGGAAACGGAAAGTACTCGGCGACCGAGAATGGCACCGTGCTCGCAGGTAGCAGTGGGAACGCCATCGGCCCGAGGTCCTTCTCGAGGTGGCGGAAGAGCGCGTCGCGCAGCGATTCGCCGAACATCACGCGACCGGAGACTAGGGTGCGGGTCATCGCGCCCGCGGAGTTCGCGCGGAGCAGGATGCCGACCTCGGTGATCTCTCCGAGCCCGTTGACGCGCACTGGCACCGCCTCGACGTACAGCAGCGGGAGGCGGCGTCTGGTTTCGGCCAGCTCCTCGTCGGACAGCCAGCCGGAATTCGGGTCGGGTGTGCCTACTGAGCTCATGCTTCATTCTCGCCCACGAAACAGTGTGTGCGCGTCACGCGGCGCGGGCGGGCTCAGCGGGAGCTGCGCATTGCCCGGGTCACCGTGACACAGGCGCCAAACGGATCGCGCCCGTCGAGCAGCCGGCCGTACTCGTGCGACTCGACCCCATAGAGGGCGAGACGCCCGTCGGCGTCGGCGTGAATGCCCCAGCCATATCGCTTGCCGAGATCCGAGGAGCGCAGGCACGCCCGGGGCGCGGCGTAAAACTCGGCTCGGGCGGCGACGCGATCGGCATCCGGTATCCCCCGACGCAGTGCCATCACGGTGAAGATGACATCGCCGGAGGTCAGCTCGTACGGATGCCCGGTGATCAGCTCGTAGGTGAGCGCGGCGACGGTGGGGACGGGGCCAGCGGGGATAGGGCCTGTCGGGATGGGGCCGCTCGGGATGGGGCCGCTCGGGATACGGCCGCTCGGGATACGGCCGGTCGGGATGCGGTCGGTCGGGGTGGGGCCCGTCGCGATGGGGCCGGCGGGGATAGGGCCCGTCGCGATTGGGCCCGTCGCGATTGGGTCCGTCGCGATCGGGCCGGTCGGCTCGGTCGAGCTGCCGTGACGCGCTGGCGGTCTCACTCCCCGCACCGCCCGATTATCGGGCGCTACCGCGATAAAAGTGTTGACGTAATCCACCCGATCCATTCCCCGATGCTAGGAGGCGCCCCCGTCAGGCACCATGGGCTTGCGCGGCGCTACGGCGTATGCGCTCATCTGTCCGCGCCCGGCCTTCGCAGCCGGCCTGCGCAGCTGGCCTTCGCAGCTGGCCTGCGCGCCGGGCCTGTGCGCCCGCCCTTCGCAGCTGGCCTGCGCGCCGGGCCTGTGCGCCCGCCCTTCTCAGCCGGCCTGCGCGCCGGGCCTGTGCGCCCGCCCTTCTCAGCCCGGCGGATTGTCGGCGCCGTGGGAGAAGATGGAGCAATGGGCTCGCCGCTCGACCTTTTTTCCCGTGCCACTCGCGAATGGTTCACCGGGGCGTTCGCTGCGCCTACGACCGCGCAGGCCGGCGCGTGGAGCGCGATCGCCAGCGGAGCGCACGCCCTCGTCGTCGCGCCGACGGGGTCGGGGAAGACCCTCGCTGCATTCCTGTGGTCGATCGACCGCCTCGCATCCGCGCCCGCACCGCCCGAGCCGAACCGGCGCACCCGCGTGCTGTACATTTCGCCGCTCAAGGCCCTCGCGGTCGATGTGGAGCGCAACCTGCGCGCACCGCTCGTCGGTGTGACCCAGACCGCCCGCCGACTCGGAGAAGTGCCACCCGACATCACGGTGGGCGTGCGCTCGGGAGACACGACATCTGGCGACCGGCGGATGCTGCAGCGCACGCCCCCCGACATCCTGATCACGACCCCGGAATCGCTCTACCTCATGCTCACGGCCTCGGCGCGGGAAACCCTCCGCGGGGTGGACACCGTCATCGTCGATGAGGTGCACGCGGTCGCATCGACGAAGCGGGGCGCGCACCTCGCTATTTCACTCGAGCGGCTCGACGCCCTGCTCGACAAGCCGGCACAGCGCATCGGACTGTCCGCGACCGTGCGCCCGCACGAGGAGGTCGCGCGGTTCCTCGGCGGCAGCGAGCACGTGAGCATCGTGGCGCCGCCGTCGACGAAGAAGTTCGACCTGGCCGTCGTCGTCCCGGTCGAGGATATGACCGAGCTCGGCACCGCGCCGATCCTCGAGGGGTCCGCCGCGGGAAGCGCGCCGACCCAGGGCTCGATCTGGCCGCACGTCGAGGAGAATATTGTCGACCGCATCCTCGAGCACCGGTCGACGATCGTCTTCGCGAACTCGAGGCGGCTCGCCGAGAGGCTCACGGCGCGGCTCAATGAAATCTGGGCGCTGCGCACCGCCGAGCCGGAGCTCGTCGGTGTGGGGGCCGGTGGCGACCCGCTCGCTGGGCCTCAGTCCGCGGTGGGGGAAGACCCTCGGTCGCAGGCTCCCTCGGCGCTGGGGTCGCAGGATCGCTGGCGCGATCCTCAGAGCTCCACCGCGCTCGCCCGCGCCCACCACGGATCCGTGTCCAAGGACCAACGTGCCCTCATCGAGGACGACCTCAAGAGCGGCCGCCTGCGCTGCGTCGTCGCGACCTCGTCGCTCGAGCTCGGCATCGACATGGGCGAGGTCGACCTCGTCATCCAGGTCGAGGCACCGCCCTCGGTGGCGAGCGGGCTGCAGCGCGTCGGCCGCGCCGGCCACCAGGTCGGCGAGGTGTCGCGCGGCATCATCTTCCCCAAGCACCGCGCCGACCTCATCCACTCCGCGGTCGCGAGCGAGCGGATGTCGTCAGGCCAGATCGAGGCGCTGACCGTGCCGACGAACCCGCTCGACGTGCTCGCGCAGCAGACCGTCGCCGCGGTCGCCCTCGACACCCTCGATGTGGAGGAGTGGTTCGATACCGTGCGACGGGCGGCCCCCTTCGCGAACCTGCCGCGCGGCGCGTATGACGCGACCCTCGACCTGCTGAGTGGACTGTACCCCTCGGACGAGTTCGCCGAGCTGCGGCCTCGCATCATCTGGGACCGTGTGAAGGGCACAATCACCGGACGCCCCGGTGCTCAGCGCCTCGCCGTCACGAGCGGCGGAACGATCCCCGACCGCGGGCTGTTCGGCGTTTTCATGGTCGGCTCAACCGGAGCTTCGGCAGGCCCAACCGGCGGAGGAGGCGGTCGCGTCGGCGAGCTCGACGAGGAGATGGTCTACGAGTCCCGGGTGGGCGACGTCTTCGCCCTGGGGGCGACGAGCTGGCGCATCGAGGACATCACCCACGACCGCGTGCTCGTCACCCCCGCCTACGGCCAGCCGGGCCGCGTGCCGTTCTGGAAGGGTGACGGTATCGGCCGGCCCGCCGAGCTCGGCCGGGCGATCGGGTCGTTCACTCGCGAGGTCGCGACCGCGTCGATCGAGGATGCCCGCGCCCGCGTCGGCGCCGGCGGCCTCGACTACCGTGCCGTCAACAACCTCATCGCGTTCATCGACGACCAGAAGAAGGCCACCGGCCACGTCCCCTCCGACCGCACGCTCGTCGTCGAGCGGTTCCGCGACGAGCTCGGCGACTGGCGGGTCATCCTGCATTCGCCGTATGGCATGCAGGTGCACGCGCCGTGGGCGCTGGCCGTCGGCGCGCGGATCCGCGAGCGCTATGGCATGGAGGGCGCCGCGATGGCGAGTGACGACGGCGTCATCGCGCGCATCCCCGACACCGACAGCGAGCCTCCGGGCGCTGAGCTGTTCGTCTTCGATCCCGACGAGCTGAGCGACATCGTCACCGAGGAGGTCGGCGGATCGGCGCTGTTCGCGTCGAGGTTCCGGGAGTGCGCCGCGCGCGCCCTGCTGCTGCCGCGGTACAACCCCGGAAAGCGGTCGCCGCTCTGGCAGCAGCGGCAGCGATCCGCCCAATTACTGGCGGTCGCGGTGAAGTACCCGAGTTTTCCGATCGTGCTCGAGGCGGTGCGCGAGGTGCTGCAGGACGTCTACGACCTGCCCGGCCTGATCGCGCTCGCGAAGCAGGTCGAGAGCCGGCAGATTCGCGTGGTCGAGTCACAGACCGAGCAAGCCTCACCTTTTGCCCGGTCGCTGCTCTTCGGATACGTGGCCGCGTTCATGTACGAGGGCGATTCCCCGCTCGCGGAGCGCCGGGCCGCCGCGCTGTCACTCGACTCGACCCTGCTCGCTGAGCTCCTCGGGCGCGCAGAGCTGCGCGAACTGCTGGACCCCGACGTCATCGAGCGCACCGAGCTCGAGCTGCAGCGCCTCGCCCCAGACCGCAAGGTGAAGGGCGCCGAGGGCGTCGTCGACCTGCTACGCATCCTCGGCCCACTGTCGGTTGAGGAGATCGAGGCGCGGGTTCAGCCGGTTCCGAGGGTCGTGGGGGGCGCGGATGCCGGGGGTACGGCTGCCGCGGGTGCGGGTGCGGGTGCGGGTGCGGGTGCGGGTGCGGGTGCGGGTGCCGTTGGCGCGGCTGCCGGGCGTGCGGGTGACGGGCGTGCGGGTGACGGGCGTGCGGGTGACGCAGACGACATCACCGACGTGCCCCGCTGGCTCGCCGAACTCGCCCGCGCCAACCGGGTCTGGCGCGCGGGCGCCGACCGCTGGGCGGTGATCGAGGATGCCGCGCGCCTCCGCGATGCGCTCGGAACGCCTCTGCCGATCGGCATCCCCGCCGCGTTCATCGAGCCGGTGGACGATCCGCTCGGCGACCTCGTCGGACGCTACGCCCGCACCCACGCGCCGTTCACCGTCGCCGCCGCCGCCGAGCGGCTCGGCGTGGGCACCGCCGTCGTCCTCGATACCTTGCGCAGGCTCGAGAAGCAGCGCCGGGTTGTGGAGGGCGAGTTCAGGCCGATGCAGACCGGCAGCGAGTGGTGCGATGTCGAGGTGCTGCGCCGGCTCCGCAGCCGGTCGCTCGCCGCGCTCCGGCACGAGGTCGAGCCGGCGGACGCCGCGACGCTCGGCCGCTTCCTCCCCGCCTGGCAGCACGTGACCGAGCCGCTGCGCGGGGTGGACGGCGTCGCGCAGGTCATCGACCAGCTCGCGGGGGTCGCTCTGCCGGCATCCGCGTGGGAGAGCCTCGTGCTGCCCGCCCGGGTGCGCGACTACTCCCCCGTGATGCTCGACGAGCTCACCGCGACGGGCGAGGTCATCTGGTCGGGCACCGGCGCCCTGCCGGGAAGCGACGGCTGGATCAGCCTGCACCTCGCGGAGTCCGCGCCGGTCACACTCGCCGAGCCGACCGGCGACGAGACCACCGAACTGCAGCGCTCCATCCTTGCGGCGCTCGCGGGTGGCGGGGCGTACTTCTTCCGGCAGCTGTCGAACGCAGTCGGCGGCGAGCTCGGGGTACTCGACGACAAGCAGTTCGCGGCGGCGATCTGGGACCTCGTCTGGTCGGGCCTGATCACCAACGACACCTTCTCGCCGCTGCGGTCGTTTCTCGGCGGGGCGGCCCCGGCCCGTCGCGGGGTGCCGCGCAGCCGCGCCTACCGTGGACGCGCCCGCCCGGCCCTACCGATGCAAAGCGGACCGCCGAGCGTGGCCGGACGCTGGTCACTGCTGCCCCTCGCGGAGCCCGATGCGACCGTCCGCGGTCTCGCTACCGCCGAGCTACTTCTCGAGCGGCACGGCGTCGTCACGCGTGGCGCCGTCGCGAATGAGGGCGTGCGCGGCGGTTTCAGCCTCGTCTACAAGGTGCTGAGCGGCTTCGAAGACACCGGACGCGCCCGCCGCGGTTACTTCATCGAGCACCTCGGCGCCGCGCAGTTCGCCACCGGTGCGACCGTCGACCGGCTGCGCTCCTTCACCCGCGAGCCCGACGACTCCACCCCGCCCGTCGCCATCACCCTCGCGGCGACCGATCCCGCGAACCCGTACGGGGCCGCGCTGCCCTGGCCAGCGGCGCCCGTGGCGCATGCTGCGGCCGGGGCGGATGCTGCGGCCGGGGCGGCGATCGCCAGCCAGACTGGTCGTCCGTCCGACGGTCCGGTCGCTGGCCCAACCGGCGGCGCGGTCGGCGGCTCGACCGTCGGCACGACCGGCGGCGCAACCGGCGGCTCGAGCGGCAGTCCGACCGGCAGCACGACCGGCAGCACAACCGGCAGCTCGGGCGGTCCAGCATCCGCCCCGCCCGAACCCAGCGCGCGCGGCCACCGCCCGGGACGCAAGGCGGGCGCACTTGTCGTGCTCGTCGACGGCCGGCTCGCGCTCTACATCGAGCGTGGCGGCAAGACCGTGCTGACCTTCGGCGCCGACGAGGCGACCCTGGTCGTTGCGGCGGAGTCGCTCGCGCAGACGATCCGCCGTTCGGTCGGCAAGCTGCGGGTCGAGCGGGTCGACGGTCAGTTCGTGATCGGCAGTCCGCTCGGTGACGCGCTCACGTTCGCCGGATTCCAGACCACGCCGCAGGGCCTGCGGCTGAGAGGCTGATCCGATGCCAGAGGGCGACACCGTCTACCGCACGGCGAAGAACCTGCGTGCCGCGCTCGAGGGCGCCCAGCTCACGCGGTGCGACATCCGAGTTCCGAAATTCGCGACCGTCGACCTGACCGGCCAGCGGGTCGACGAGGTCGCGAGCCGAGGCAAACATCTCCTGATGCGCATCGGCGAGCATACGATTCACACCCACCTCAAGATGGAGGGCTCCTGGCACCTCTACCGGCCCGGTACGAAGTGGAAGCGTCCGGCGCACTCGGCGCGCATCGTGCTCGAGACGGCCGGCTGGGTGGCGGTCGGCTACTCGCTCGGCATCGTCGAGGTGGTGCCGCGCTCGGAGGAGCACACCGTCGTCGGACACCTTGGCCCCGACCTGCTCGGACCGGACTGGGATGCCGCCGAGGCGCTCGGCCGGCTCACCGCCGACCCGGCGCGCGCGGTCGGACTCGCGCTGCTGGACCAGAGCGTGCTCGCTGGGCTCGGGAACGTCTACCGAAACGAATTGTGCTTTCTTCGCGGCATCCTGCCGACACGGCCCGTGGGCTCGGTGGTGCAACCGGAGCGGCTGATCGCGCTCGCGCACTCGCTCATCGACGCGAACAAGGACAGGGTGGAGCGCACCACGACGGGCACCCTGCGAGGCGCGACCGATTGGGTCTACGGCCGCAGCGGGCAACCCTGTATGCGCTGCGGCACCCGGATTCTCGAGGGACGCCTCGGCGTCAACGTGCTCCAGCTGCGCGAGACGTTCTGGTGCCCGAGCTGCCAGAGCTGACGGGGTGATGGGGTGATTGACCCGCCGGGCGTGTGAGCGGTTGAACGGTCGAACGGCTGAGCGGTCGAACGGCTGAGCAGCCGAACAGGTGAGCCGTCGAACAGTCGAGTCGCCGAACAGTCGAGTCGTCGAAAGCTGACGCGAAGCTCCGTCCGACGCCCGCGCGCGCTTAGCTGTGGCGCCTGTTCCAGATCTGGGCATGCAGGAAGACAGTCAATGTCGCCACCGCGAGCGCCAGCACGATGAATAGCGGCGCGGACTGTTGCAGCAGGTAGCTGAGCTGAAAATCGGCTTGGGTCGCGGTACCGCTGGTCTGCAGATCTTCGGTCAGCGCAAACGACCAGCGCACCATCCCGATTCCCGCGAGGGTGACGAGCACGCAGATCACCCAGAGCACGAGCACGAAAGGATTTCGGCGATGCGATCCGTCGGATGACTCGTGCGCAATGTCGTCGATGCCCGCGATGTCGTTTCTGGTATCGGCGTAGCCCGCACCAGCGGTGCGAGTCTCGCCAGTCTCGCTAGCCGCGCCAGCCGCGCCATCCCTGCCAGCCGCGCCAGCCGCGCCAGCCGCGCCAGCCGCGCCAGCCGCGCCAGCTGTGCCGGCGGTGCCCGCGTTGACACCCGTGCTGGCGGGTGCGTCCGACCGGAGTCCGGGCACCACCCTCGCCGCCTGGCCTGTGACGGCAGACCCGAGCGCCTCTAACCCGCTCGGTTTCACCGCCGGTGGACGATATCCGGGCTGGAACGCCGGATCGAACCGCGGGTCGAACTGCCGATCGGCCCCGGCCGCGCCACCACTTCGCTTAGTCATCCTCACCTCTCCGATGTGGACAGAGTCTAGGACCGTTGGCGGCATCCCGCTGCAGCAGGTTCCGCAGGAGAATCGGCGCCACGCCGTGTCCCGGCGCCATCGATGCCGGCGTGGCTGCGTGAACTCCTCCGCTACCGACGCCGCGGTCGCTCGAACCGGGACCGCCAGCCGCATACCGCAGCCGCGTGGACCTACCGCCGCTTCCGCCACCGCACCGCGTGCACGAACAGGATCCCGGTGGCCGTCGCGACCCCGAGCACCATCAGTAGTGGTGCTCCGAAAATGAGACTCTGCACGAGGAAGTAGTCGTAGGGCGCCGATCCAGTGCGCTGGGCCTCCGCCGTCAGCTGCCCGACCCACTGGAACAGCGCGACACCGCCGAACACCATGAGTGCACTCGCGACCCACAGCACCAGAAGGAAGGGATTCACTGAGTGGGTGGGCGGTGCGACATCCGACTCCTCGACCCCGAATCTGCCCGGTGCGCCCGATCCCGTCTCGGCCTCCGCGTAGGGAAGCGGGGGGCCGTGCGGGCGCGGGCCGGAACCATTCGGCGCTAACCCCGACTGCGAACCAGCGGCGCGCTGGTCGGTGGTGGCACGGTCGGTGGTGGCACGGTCGGTGGTGGCACGGTTGGTCGCGGGCTGCTCGGCGGTGGCGCGGTCGGTCGCGCGGCGCTCGATGGTGGCGCGGTCGGTCGCGCGGCGCTCGGTGGTGGCGCGGTCGGTCGCGCGGCGCTCGGTGGTGGGGAGGTCGGCGCCATGCTGGTCGGCAGCATGCTGGTCGGCACTGCGCTGGTCGGCACTGCGCTGGTCGGCACTACGGCGATCCGAGACCGTGGCGTCGGGAGCATCCGCGATGCCCCGCCGTGGCGCCCCGCCGTCGACCCTCTCGCCCTGCAGTGTCGCCGCAGTGTCGTATCCGGGCTGGAACGCCGGATCGAACCGGGGGTCAAACCTGGTCGTCTCACCTCTTCGATCGGTCATCGGCGCCCTTTCCGTTTGTGCGGAGACTTTACGCGCGCCAGCTTGGTGCTTCGTGAACGCGGGGAAGCCCGACACCGGTTCGAGCCAGCCAGTCTCTAACGGTTGCATCCGCGTCTCGAATGTTAGGGTTCCCTAAGTTGAGCTAGTTTAAACGTGCTACTTCTCTTACCGAAAGGCGCATTTTCCCAAATGAGCTATATCAAGTCCGCCCTGCTCGACGAAAAGGGCTACGTCATTTTGGACCGGTACGACCAGGCTGCCGACCCGCAGGAGTGGAATGACCTCGAGTACGTCGACTGGAAATCGTCCGGCGTGACCCAGTTCGCCCCTCTGGCCAGCGCCTTCGGCGAGATCGAGGCCAACGGGTTCTGGAATCACACCCCGCCTCGTACCGACAAGGACGGCGTCTGGGTCGACTCCCAGGTCGCGAAGGCGCCACACCTCGCCGCCCGCGCGAAAGAGCCGGGCGCGAACGTCGGCCGCTGCCGCGTCATCGAGCTGCAGCCGAACAACTACGCGAACACTCTCTACAACCTCCATCAGGACGACAACAACCGCCTGAATCCCGATGGCAGCGGGTGGATTGTGCGTGGGTTCTTCAATCTGACCGACGACCCCGAGTCGTTCATGACTCTGCGTGAGGACCGTTGGGACCCGACGACCGAGATCCGAATCCCGCTGCCAGCGGGCGCGCAGATCATCGTGGATACGCAGCGTTTCTGGCATGCCGTCTGGCACAAGGGGCCCCAGGCGCGCTACTGCCTCATCACCTCGTGGGAGTCGGGCCCGGCGCTCGACGCATACATCGCGAAGCACCACGGCCACAACAACCACGTGAACCCGCCGCTCGATCAGAAGATCATGGACGACGCTCAAGCCGAGGTGCACCGCCGTTATGCCGAGCGGTCCGCTGCACTCGCCGCGCAGGGACGGGTCGGCAGGGATCCGGCCGACTCCGAGGCATAAGCCCGACTTCGTAGGCAACGTCCGCCTGCAACCGGCTCTGGTCGGGGGCGGCGCAACGTCGGCGCCTCTTCGTCAGCGCCTCTTCGTCAGCGCCTCTTCGACCGCCGGTTGGCAGTCGGCCGGGTCCGCCCGGCAGACTGCTCCTTTTTGCGCGGCTGCACGACCTTCTTCGGCGGCGCGACCTTCGGAGTCGGCGGAGTCGGAGTGCTTCGGGAGCTCTGCGCCGTGCGGCCGCGCACAATGCCCACGAACTCGTCGACCCGCTCGGTCGTCTGCGCCATGAGCCAGGCGATCGCGATACGAGTCTCGGCAGCATCCGTCACGGGAACGGCGGCGACGTCTTTGCGTGCGTGCAGGCGCGCGATCGACTGTGGCACGATGACCACGCCGACGTTCGCGGCAACGAGGTCGACCGCGTCCTCCCACTCGCCCGCGAGATGATTCTCGGCCTCGAGGTCGGCGAGTGTCACGGAGTCCAGCTCGGCGAGCGGATGCCCCTTCGGCACGACCACGACGGGGGCCTCAACGTAGAGCGTGATCGCGCTCAGGTCGTCGTCGCCGAGCGCGTCGAGCGCGCTCCCGGCATCCTCGCCGCCGGCCAGTCGCACGAAGCACACGTCGGCCGCCCCGTCGTGCAGCACGGAGGACTGGGTCCCGGCGGTGCTGCGCAGCACCTGCAGCGGAGCGTCCGGACGGCGTTCCTGCCACGCACGGGTCCACTTGGTAAGGGTCACGCCGGGCACTGCGGCGATCCGGAAGGGGTCCTGCTCGTCGTCCACGCGCATCCTCCCACCAGCCGCGACGCATTCGCGGCAGCTCTCAGGCTAATGCAGGCGCCCCCGGCGGGCGCAGCGCACCGCAGCCCGGCACGCGACAGACCGGACGCTCGGAGTACGATTATCGGATGACTTCGCCCAAGACCCCGCAGACCATGAAACCCGAGACCGCGGCGAAGAAGCTCGGCATCCTGCTGGAGGCGGCGCCGGCCGAGTTCCGCGACCAGGCGATCACGCGCGACGCGTACAACGAGATGCTCGCGAACCCACCGGTCTGGCTCACCGAACTCCGCACGACCGGACCGCACCCGCGCCCGGTCGTCGCCGGCAAGCTCGGCGTCTCGATCAGCGGTCTCGCCCGCGGCGAGATCACAGAGCCGCTCACGTCGGCCGAGATCCTGGCGCTGCTGCAGGCCCCGCCAGCCTGGCTCGTTCAGGAACGCGCCACCCAGTTCGAGGTTCGCGCCGAGAAGGAGCGTGTCGCCGCCCGCGACGCCGAACGCCGGGCCCGCCAAGCGAAGTAGCGGGGCGCCGCCAGGCCCTCGCGAAGCCGCCCGACCCAGCACCGGGTCAAGGACGTTCCCAACTCACGAGTAAATGCGAATCGCCGCGCTCCGACGCCGCGAAAACCGGCGTTTCCGCCAGATCGCCGGAGTGAGAAACGCTGATCGGCCTGGCTACCCGGTCAGGAACGCCCGCAAGGCCAAGCCCCTCAGATCAGGCTGAGCGCGTGATTCTTCTCCAGCGCCTGCGGCGACGAGAGCGGCGAATCCGACCAATGGGCCGCAGGCGCAGTAGGGGGCGCGGTCGGAGCATCCGCCGCAGCGAGATCCGGAGCCGGAGCGTCCGCCAGGGCGCGTCCACCACGGTATCGACCACGGCATCGACCAGCGCCGCCTCAAGAGCCTGCAGAATGTCTTCAATCAGGTCGTTCGTGTGCTCAAGCCCGATCGAGATCCGCACAATCCCGGCACCTGGCCGCGCGCTCGCCTCGACGGGACGGTGCGTCAGGGATGCCGGATGCTGCACAAGCGAGTCGATCCCTCCGAGCGACACCGCGTGGGTGATCAGCGAGCACGCCTCGGTGAAGCGGGCCGCCGCGTCGAATCCGCCAGCGAGGTCTAGCGCGATGAGCGCCCCCGCGCCGGACGACTGGCGCCCGATGAGCCCCTGCGGGTCCTGCCCCGGAAGCCCCGGATAGAGCACGCGAGCGATCGCCGGATGCCCGACGAGACGCTCCGCCACCAGAGCCGCGGTGCCCTGCTGCGCCCGCACCCGCACGGGCAGGGTGCGAAGGCCGCGCTGCAGCAGATACGCCCCGAACGGATGCATCAGAGCGCCGGTCAGCGCGCGTACCTGGCGGAGGCGCACCATCCACTCCTCGGGTCCGGAGATCGTGCCGCCCATCGCATCGCCGTGTCCACCGAGGTACTTCGTAGCGCTGTGCATCACGAGGGTCGCGCCCGACTCGATCGGGCGTTGCAGAACGGGCGTTGCGAAGGTGTTGTCGACCATGACGGGAACCACGCCCGCGGCATCCACAACGGCGCGGATATCCGTCATCTCGAGCGTCGGGTTCGCGGGCGACTCGAGTAACACGAGGCCGGTATCGGAGCGGATGGCGTCGGCAACGCCGTCGGCCCCGACCCAGGTGACGCTTGTTCCGAGCAGGCCGGTCGCGAGCACGTGGTCGCTGCCGCCGTAGAGCGGGCGCAGCGCGACGACGTGCGGCTTGCCCACCGTCACGCAGGCGATCAGCACAGCGGTGAGCGCGGCCATCCCGCTCGCGAAGGCGACCGTGCCGGCGGAGCCCTCGAGCGCCGACAGTCCGTCCTCGAAACGGGCGACGCCGGGCTGCCAGAGCCGCTGGTACACGGCGGAATCCCCGGGATTCGGCGTGCCGCCAGTCGCGAGGTTCTCGTAGGAGTCGCCGCCCGACTCGATTCCGGCCAGCGGGTTCGTCGTCGACAGGTCGATCGTCGGAACGTGGGAGCCGGATGCTGTGACTCCGTCCATCCCCGCGTGCACCGCGATTGTGTCGATGTGCCGTGCGGGTGCGGGGTGGGATGCGGACTCGGACGGGGACGGCAGCGATGGCGACATGGGTCGAGGCAAACAGATACTGGCGTTATGCGCAAGCATCTCTGCAGTAGCTTCACCGAACGTCCCTCTGTGCGCATAAGCTGCGGGAATGACCGACCGTGCAGCCAGTGAGCCGAAGAAGCCCGAACTCGATCGCGTCGACCGCGCTCTTCTGCGCGCGCTGTCGGTCAACGCCCGCGCATCCGGGGCCGCCCTCGCCGCCGAGGTCGGGGTCGCGGAGTCCACGGTGTCGACGCGGTTGCGCCGGCTGCAGCAGCTCGGGCACATCCGCGGATACCGGGCGATCGTCGACCTCACGTCGCTCGGAGCGTCGCTCCAGGCGCTCATCGCGGTGCGGCTCGGACGGCACGCACGGGCGCAGATCGATGACTTCCGGGCCAAGGCGCCGCACTGGTCGGGGGTCGTCGCCCTGTTCCATACAGGTGGCGCGGACGACTACCTGCTGCACGTCGCCGCTCGCGATGCCACGGGTCTGCGCGACTTCGTGCTTGAGCACCTCGCTGAGCATCCGGCGGTCGCCCACACCGAGACGAATATCATCTTCGAGTACGTCGAGGGCGACGGCTGGCAGGATCTGGTGGAGTAGAGCCCAGTCGACTGCCGCTGCCCTCCCTGTGGCCCTGCCCAGCCGATCGCGTGCGCACCTAGGCTGAGCCACGAACGACGCGAGCCACCGAGATTGGGGACCAGCGCATGGCGGGTGCCCCGATCGCCGACCCGTCGCTCGTCGACGCCGCCGACGTGACCGCCGCCTACGAGGTCGACGCCGCCGTCGGGCTGTCCGCCGAGGAGGCCGTGCGGCGCCTCGATCGCGACGGACCGAATGAGTTGCGCGGCTCGCCCCGGGTGCCGACCTGGCGCCGGATCCTCGGACAGTTCCGCGATCCGCTAATCTACCTCCTCCTCGGCGCGATCGTGGTCTCGCTCATTGGCTGGTTCGTCGAGGGCGCGGAGGGCTGGCCGATCGACGCGGTGGTCATTGCCGCAATCGTGCTGCTCAATGGGCTGCTCGGCTGGGTGCAGGAAGGGCGCGCCGACGACGCGGTTGCCGCCCTCTCGACCATGACGGCCGCCTCATCGACGGTGCTGCGCGATGGCCGGCTCGCGACCGTGCTCAGCTCCGAACTCGTCCGCGGGGACGTGCTCGTGCTGGGCGAGGGCGACCAGGTGGGCGCGGATGCGCGGCTCCTCGAGGCGAATGCACTGCGTATCGCCGAGGCCTCGTTGACCGGTGAGAGCCACCCCGTCGCCAAGAACGCGGACACTATCGCCCGGCACGCCTCGATCGCCGACCGATCCTGCATGGCCTTCAAGGGCACGGCCGTGTCGCAGGGCGTTGGGCGAGCGATCGTCACCGGCGTCGGCATGAACACCGAGGTCGGGCGCATCGCGACGATGCTTGATGCGACACAAGAGGAACCGACTCCGTTACAGGAGGAGATCGGCCGGGTGGGCAGGGCGCTCAGCTTGGCCGTGATCGCCATCGCGCTAGTCGTCATGGTCACGACGGTGCTCGTGCAGGGGGTGACGACGCCAGCCGGACTGGTCACGGTCTTCCTCCTGGGCGTCTCGCTCGCGGTGGCGGCCGTTCCGGAGGGTCTGCCCGCGATCCTGTCGGTGGTCCTGTCGATCGGCGTGCAGCGAATGGCCAAGCGCAATGCCGTGGTCAAGCAGCTCAAGTCGGTCGAGACGCTGGGTTCGGCATCGGTGATCTGTGCGGATAAGACCGGCACGCTCACTCGCAACGAAATGATGATCCAACGCATCATCACGGCATCCGGACGCGTCCAGGTCACCGGCGCCGGCTACCAGCCCGACGGTGCTCTGCTCGATGAGGGCGCGCCGATCACCGATGCGGGTGCGCTGTTCGAGGTACGCCAACTGCTCGGGCCGGGGGGCCTCGCCAACAACGCGCAGCTCACCGGATCCGATGGGGAGTGGACGATTCAGGGCGACCCGACCGAGGCAGCGTTTCTCGTTGCGGCGGGCAAACTCGCCGAAATGGACGCAGTCGTCGCCCCGTACGAGCGCGTCGACGAGATTCCGTTCACGTCGGAACGCAAGATGATGTCGACGGTCAATCGTGACGTCCGCGACGGCACCCTTGTTCTGTTCAGCAAGGGCGCTCCGGATGTTCTGCTTGATCGGTGCGATCGGATGCAGCGCGGCGAGTCGGTCCTTCCGATGGATGCGGGCATGCGGCAGCGAGCGCTGGCAGACATCGAGGCGCTGTCGGGCCAGGCTCTCCGCACCCTTGGCGTCGCGTACCGACCAATCGGCGCGAACGGCGGCGAAGCTGCTGTGCCCGGCGACGCGGACGGCCTCGAGCGTGACCTGATCTACGTCGGAGTCGTGGGCATCCTCGACCCGCCGCGCGAGGAGGCGAAGGCCGCGATTCGGGAGGCGCACCGCGCGGGTGTGCGGATCGTCATGATCACCGGTGACCACCCCGCCACCGCTGCGCGGATCGCCGCCGACCTGGGCATCGCCGGATCGGGCGAGCCCGCCGCCGCTCTCGCTGGAGACGACCTCGACATCCTCGACAACATAGAACTACAGGACGCCGTGCGCACGACCTCCGTGTTCGCCCGGGTGTCGCCGCGGCACAAGCTCCGCATCGTTGACGCGTTGCAGGCCAACGGCGGAATCGTCGCAATGACCGGGGACGGCGTCAATGACGCGCCCGCACTGAAATCTGCGGATATCGGCATCGCCATGGGGATCACCGGAACCGAGGTGACCAAGGACGCCGCGCGGATGATCCTCGCCGACGACAACTTCGCCACGATCATCGTCGCCGTGCGCCAGGGGCGGGTCATCCTCGACAACATCAAGAAGTCGCTGCGCTACCTCCTCTCCTCGAACATGGGCGAGGTCTTCACGGTCTTCTTCGGTGTGCTCCTCGCCGGAACGCTCGGCCTGGCCAGCGCTGGCGACGGCGGGGTAGTGCTGCCCCTGCTGGTTACGCAGATCCTCTGGATCAACCTCGTCACCGATTCCGGTCCCGCACTGGCGATGGGGATCGATCCGGAGATCGACGACGTGATGGCGCGGGAACCTCGAGGCGTGAACGACCGGGCGATACCCGCAGCGATGTGGGCGGGAATCCTGAGCACCGGTCTGGTGATGGCCGTGGTGACGCTCACCACGATCGACCTTTTCCTCCCGGGCGGGCTGATCGAGGGCGAAGACACTCTTGCGGTCGCCCGCACCGCCGGATTCACGACGCTCGTATTCGCACAGATGTTCAATACGCTCAACGCCCGGTCGGCCTCGAGCAGCGCGTTTCGCAGGCTTTTCGTCAACCGGTGGCTGTGGGGCGCGCTCGGGCTCACTGTCGTGCTGCAGGTGGCGGTCGTCGAGATACCACTGCTGCAGACGGCGTTCGGAACGGCATCGATGGATGCCGAACACTGGCTAGCCTGCGTCGCCTTATCCTCGATCGTGTTGTGGTTCGAAGAGCTGCGCAAACTCGGCATCCGGCTTCGCGCGCGGCATGTCGCGCGCGCAGGCCGAGGGCTGACGGCTGACGGCTGACGGCTGACGGCTGAGGCTGCCGGCTGAGGCTGCCGGTTGCGCGCTGCCGGTTGCGCGCTGCCCTCAATCGCGGGGCCACTCAATCGGGTCTTTCTGCCCTAGGTGGCGGTTCGGGCTGCGACGTAGCGTGTGGCGTGCGAGAAAACGGAGGATCCCATGATCGCTGAGCGAGTAGAACTGGAACCGCGCACCCTCGTCGGTCTGCACGACGTCGTGCCGATGACCGAATTGACCGCCTTCTTCGGCAGGGCGTACACGGTCACCGGTGCGGAGATCGAGAAGCAGGGCATCGAGCAGACCGGGCCGCCGATCGCGATGTACCACGGCATACCGACCGACACGATCGATATCACTGCGGGCTTTCCGGTCAACCAGCCGATTACTCCGGCGAACGGAACTGTTGTCGCCACCCTTCCGGGCGGCCCGGCGATCGAGACGATCCATACCGGCAGCTACGACAGCATGCCTGGCACATACAACGAACTCATGGCCTGGCTGGAGGAACAACGCATCGCGGTGCCCGAAGACATGTGGGAGGAGTACCTCGTTGGACCGGACACCGAAGCCGATCCGGCCAAGTGGCAGACCCGAATCGTCGTCCCGCTAGTCTGACCGACCCCTCCCCCACGCCTCATCCGGCTCGCAACCAAGGCGGGAGATTGTTCGGCATCGGACGCGGGGTACGCTCCGGGTCAACCGAGCGCGGCGGAATTAGCACGTAGCCGTCTCCCGCGCGGTCAATGCGCCAGCCGTGATCGTGGAGCAGCATGTGATGCCGGCGGCAGAGGAGGATGCCGTTGTCGAGGTCGGTGGGGCCGCCGGGGTCGTAGGGGTCGATGTGGTGCGCCTCGCACCAGCTGGCGGGCCTGTCGCAGCCGCCGAACATGCATCCGCCGAACTTGCCCGCGAGGGCGACCCGCTGAGCGCGGGAGAACAGCCGGCGGGTGCGCCCCAGATCGAGCACCTCGCTCGCACCGCCGAGCACGATCGGCAGCGCCCCCTGATCACACAGGATGCGGCGGGCGGTTGAGGCCGGCATCGGCTCGGAGCAGCCCTCGAGCCACGCGATGCCCGTGTCGGTCTCGGGGTGCTCTCGCCCGCGGTCGTCGATCGCACGGGTGAGGTCGGCGAACGAGATCGTGACGCGGAGCCCGGGTTTGATCGAGCCGAGAATGGTTCCGTCGTCGCGGTCGACGCCGAGGCGTACGAGCTCGGTGAGCGCGTCGAGGGCCATTTGCTCGTTGGTGCGGTCGTCGTCGACGAGGCCGGCGGCGCGGTCTTTGTCGTCCTCGTCGGTGAACCGGGGCCCGCCGAGCCGGGGGCTCATCGCCGCGTCGATCGCGCCCGTGATGATCGCGTCGGACTCCGGATCGAGCACGAGGCTCACCCTGCGAAGCCCGTCGATGACGCGGCCTCGTCGTAGCGAGCGCTTGGCGCGCAGGAAGCTCGCGCGGTCTACAACGCCACGCCGATCGAGGGTGTCGCGCAGCCCCCGAGCCATCCTCGTCACGTCGTCGGCGTTCGCGCTCTCGCCTTCGTGAGCGAGGGTCGCGGTGGCCGAACGGAGGAGCTCGGGGTCGATCTCGTCGACGACCGGCACGAGGGCGCGATAGATACCGTCCGCGGCCGCCACCCCGATTCGCCCCTCGCGCACCGCGGTCGAGATCTCATCGAACGGCGTGCCTTCGTCGCCCGCCGCGGCCGACTCCCCGAGCATCGTGCCGACGCGGATGCTACGGCTCGCCTCCTGCATGCCGGACCGGGTGAGCGAGCGCACGAGTGACTCCGGGTTCACGAACCCCTGCCGGGACGCCAACCCCGAGTGACCCAGCTCGCGGCGCGATCGATGGGCGACCTCGAAGGCGAGCTGCGCGACCAGCACCTCGGATTGGCGCACGATCGCCTCGACCGCGGGTATCGCGGCGAGAAGCTCGGCTTCGGTCATCAGCGCCGCGTCAGCATCCGTCGGCAGCACCTGGTCGAGCGCGTGCTGCGCCTCGATCAGGTAGTCGCTCGACGTCGTCATGGGATCAGTCAATAACAGTCGACCAGCATGGGAAACGGACATCTGATCAAGGCATTAATCTGTGCACAACTTCTGGCCGGGGAGGAGAAGTGAGTCAGTATGTGAGCTCCAGCCGCATGCGGACGTTCGTCAACCGCACCCCGTTCCGCTCGACCTGCTGCTGGGCGACGACGACGAATCCGTTCCGCTCAAAGAATGCGCGCGCGGTCAGGCTTGCCTCGACGGTCAGGGCCGTGAGCTCCGCCCGCCGCGCATCCGCGAGCACGGCCTCGATCAAGGCACTCGAGACGCCGCGACGGCCGAACGACGGGTGAACGAAGAGCATGTCGACGTGTCCGGCACGGTCGATGTCGGTGAATCCCACGATCTGGCCGTCGATCTCGGCCACGTGGGTGGCGACGGCCGCGCGTGCGCGCGCCCACTCGGCGAGGCCGATGTCATCCGGCGCCCACACCGCGACCTGTTCCGCGTCGTAGTGCGCCGCCGCGGTCTCGCGCACGGCAAGAAGGAAGACGGCGAGGGTTCCGGATGCGTCCGCGGCCCGATAGCGACGGACGATCCCGCCATCAGCCCAGGAGCTCACCGGGCGGGAGCTCCGACCACGTGCGCCGCGCCTCTCACGCGACGTCGCTGGACCCTGCCCACAAGTTGATGTCCATGTCGACCGCGTACTCGTCGATCGCGGTCAGCTCGTCGCCCGTGAACTCCAGTTTGCCGACCGCGGCGAGGTTGGCCTCAAGCTGAGCGACCGATGAGGCCCCGACGAGGGCCGAGGTCACGTTCTTGTTGCGCAGCGTCCACGCGATGGCGAGTTGCGCCAGGGTCTGCCCGCGGCTCTCGGCGATCTCGGTCAGCGCGCGGATCGACGTGAGCGTCACCTCGTTGACCATGTCCTTCTGCATCGACCCCTCGCGGGCCGCGCGCGCATTCGCGGGGATGCCACCGACATAGCGGTCGGTGAGCAGCCCCTGGGCGAGCGGCGAGAAGGCGATGCACCCGGCACCGAGGTCTTCGAGGGTGTCGAGCAGGTCCTCCTCGACCCAGCGGTTGAACATCGAGTAGGAGGGCTGGTGGATGAGCAGCGGCGTGCCGAGGTCGGCGAGGATCCGCGCCGCGTCGCGCGTGCGCGACGGCGAGTACGAGGAGATCCCCGCGTACAGCGCCTTGCCCGAGGTCACCGCGGTGTGCAGCGCACCCATGGTCTCCTCGAGGGGGGTATCGGGGTCGGCACGGTGCGAATAGAAGATATCGACGTAGTCCACGCCCATGCGGTCGAGCGACTGGTCGAGGCTCGCGAGCAGGTATTTGCGGGATCCGTTGTTGCCGTAGGGGCCAGGCCACATGTCGTAGCCCGCCTTCGATGAGATGACGAGCTCGTCCCGATAGGGCGCGAAGTCGCGACGCAGGTGCTCCCCGAAGTTCTCCTCGGCGCTGCCGGACGGCGGCCCGTAGTTGTTGGCGAGGTCGAAGTGCGTCACGCCGAGGTCGAACGCGCGGCGCAGAATCTGCTGCTGCCGCTCGAACGGCACGTCCTGTCCGAAGTTCTGCCATAGGCCGAGCGACACCGCCGGCAGCAGCAGGCCGCTCTTTCCGGTGCGGCGGTAGGGCAAGGAGTCGTAGCGGGTCTCGGCGGCAATGTAAGTCATCGCCCCATGCTTTCACGAGGCGGCCCCAGGCGGAATCCGGATGCCTGCCCCCCGGGGCATCCGGACGCCTGCGCCCCCGGGGCATCCGGATGCCAGCCCCCGGGGCATCCGGATGCCTGCCCCCCAGGGACGCCGCATCACCCCTGCCGGTCGAACTGGGACGCACGGCGGTCCTCCTTGAGCTGCACTCGCGCCCGGCTGAGCGTGGCGTCGACCTCCATCAACGCACAGGCGAAGTCCTCCGGCCCGAGGTATCGGCTGACGACAAGGGACGCGAGCCTGGCGACCATGTCGATCTGGGCTTTGCGAAGCAGCAGGTTCTCCTGCAGCCACGGCGGCTCGATGAATCCCGGAAGGGTGTAGATCAGGTCGTCGGCATTCATGATCCGCGCGAACGCGCCTGCGGGCTCGAACTCGCGCTCGATCGCGAGCTGAGCGAGGAGTGGCGTGGTGAGCGTGCGGTACCCCTCGGTCTCGAGGTAACGGCGCAGCAGCGGATCGAGAAAGCGCAGCCGCTTGAGTCCCACGCCGGTGGCCGGCTGGAGGGCGAAGAACTGGGTGAGGATCTGGTCAATGGACGGTCGTGGAGTTGTCATGGCGTCAGGATGGTTTTGGCCACCGACATTGCAGCGCTACCCACGAAATACGGTGGACAACTGGCTCGGGGGCGCCCGTGGGGAGGAGAGCCAGCATCCACAACAGGGCCCCAAGCCCCTACCCCGCGACCTGCCCATGGGCTTTGCTCGCGAGCATGCCCGAGAACGAGACCGAGAACCAGAACCAGAACGAGACCCAGAACGAGAACCAGAACCAGAACTCACACCGCATCAGCGGCTGGGTCGCCGACCATCCGATCGTCGCCTTCTTCCTCCTCGCCTACGCGATCTCGTGGAGCCTCTGGGGCCTCTCGGCGCTGGGCGGCGGCCAGATCCTGTTCTTCCTCGGCGGGCTCGGCCCCTTCGGCGCCGCGCTCATCGTGACCGCGACACGGCGAACCTGGCTCCGATCCCTGCTCGTCTGGCGGGTGAACCCCGCCTACTACGCGATCGCCCTGCTCCTGCCGATCGCGATCTACGCCGTCATCAACCTCGTGCTCTTCATGCTGGGCGAGACCCCCGACCTTGCCCTGCTCGGCTCTCTCGCACCGGGCTACCTCGGCACCTTCTTGATGGTCGCCACGATCGGCGGCGGGCTCGAGGAACCCGGATGGCGCGGCTTCGCCCTCCCCGCGCTGCAGCAGCGCCGGTCGCCCCTGATCGCGACCCTTATCCTCGGCCTCGGCTGGGGCATCTGGCACGTTCCGCTCTACGGTCCGCTCGGCTTCATCGTGCCGCTCGTGCTCGCGTTCTTCTACACCTGGCTCTACAATCGCACCGGCAGCGTTCTGGTCTGTCTGGTCCTGCACGCGAGCTTCACCCCGGCACAGGACTACCTGACCCTCGTTCCGGATGCCGCGATCGTCGACGTCGTGATCCTCGGCACGTACGTCGCCACCGCCCTCGCGCTGACGCTGGCGACCCGAGGACGCCTGGGCCTTCGCCATTCGAACGCCGAGAGTCAACTCCCTCCCCGGCATCCGTTCACCTCTTTATCCTGAGGGGACATCGAGAAAGGACCCACGGATGCCTGACCCCTCACGCAGCGAGACCGCCGACGACCACCCGGACAGCAGCTACAACACCAGCATCCGCCACCATGGCCTCTGGCCGGGGCACATGCCATACCTCTCGGTCGGGATGGGCGAGCCACTGCTGTTCATTCCCGGGCTCGTCGCCCACAACGAACCTCCCACGGGGACGGAGCGCCGGTTCCACGCCGAGCTGATCATGCCGTTCGCCGACGACCGGCGGGTCTGGTGGGTCAACCGGCGCCGGCACCTGAGCCCCAATGTCACCATGGGCGACCTCGCCGGGCAGTATGCCGCGGCGATGCGCGCGAAATTCCACGCGCCGGTCGACATCATCGGAACCTCCACCGGGGGCAGCATCGCCCTGCAGCTCGCGATGGACCATCCGGATGTCGTCCGGCGGCTCGTGATCGTGTCGAGCGCGTACCGGCTCAGCGCACGGGGCATCGATTCGCAGCGCCGCCTCGCCAACCTGCTGCGGGCGAGACACCGTCGCGGGGCCGGGGCCGAGGCGATGGCGATGCAAGGAGACAGTCCCGTTTCGGAGCGGATACTTCGCGGCGTCGGCTGGATGCTGGGGCCGACGGTATTCAACAAGCCCTACTCGGACGTGCTCGCGACGATCACCGCGGAGGAGCAGTTCGACGTGCGGGACCGCCTGCACGAGATCACGGCGCCGACCTTCGTCATCGGCGGGTCGAAGGACGCCTATTACAGCGAGCAGCTGTTCACCGAGACGGCGAACCTGATCCACGGAGCGCGACTCGCCATCTACGACGGAGTCGGGCACGGCGGCATCTTCGGGCCCCGACTGGTGGCCGATGTGAAGCAGTTCCTGCACGGAGGCTGACGCCGACCTGATCGAGCGGTAGCCCGGTCCTGCAAGACTGGTCCCATCGGCCTCTTCTCTCTCCCCCCTGACTGGACCGCCCTGTTCGCCCGCGCCGCCCCGGTCGAGGTGCCGCCTGCGGTGCTCCTCGGAATCCTCGCGGTGGCGGCGGCTCTGAGCATCCCGCGCGTCACCTGGCAGCAGTTCGGCCTGTTCACGACCCTCGTGCACGAGCTCGGCCACGCGGTCGCCGGGCTGCTGACCGGGCGCACGGTGACGGGCATCCGCATCCGTCGCAACCACTCCGGCGAGGCGCTCAGCACCGGGCGCGGCTCGATCGGTCCGGTCGTCAGCGGCATCTTCGGCTACCCGGCCCCGGCGATCGTCGGCGCCGCCCAGCTCTGGAGCGTCTTCAACGGCTACACGGCGATCGCGCTGTTCGCCGGCGGAATCGTGCTGCTGCTGACCCTGCTCGTGATCCGCAATCTGTTCGGCGTGCTTGTCGTGCTCGCCTCCGCCAGTGTGAGCGCGACACTGTGGTTCTTCGCGACGCCGCAGCAGCAGAGCTACGCGCTGCTCGTGCTCGGAACGGCGCTGCTCGTCGGCTCGGTGCGCGCCCTCGTGAGCGTGATCCGGGTGCACACTCGGCGCGGGCAGCTCGGCTCCTCCGACGCGTACCTGCTCTACAGGCGCACCGGGGTGCCGTCGGTCGTGTGGCTGCTGCTGTTCACCGCTGCGATCGGCGGATGCTGGTGGATCGCGGTCACCGCGTATCTCACACGCTGACGCCCCAGCATCCGCACCCCTCAGTTGCGGATCGAATCCCGATACGCCTCACTCGTGATCGTCGGGATCGTATCGGTGATCGTCGGGATCGTCTGGATCGTGTCGGTGCCCTGCGGCACCTGCGGCACCATGAGGGTGCCGTCGTCGCGCCGGGTGCCGTCGCTCGGGATCTGCCGTGGCTTGCCGGGCCGAACCGTGCCCTGCCCATCGAGCGGGATGAACGTGTCGGCGCCAGCCGAGACCGTGTATGACGTGCCACGCACGAGGAACGAGATGGGATTCTGCCCCTCGAGAACACTCACGTGCATCGAGTCGCTCCTGAGCGTGACGAGCACGCGGGTGCCGTGCCAGATCATGCGATAGCGCAGCTCGGGCCAGCTCTTCGGCAGGCGCGGGTCGAAGGTCAGCACGCCGTCGTGGTCGCGCATCCCGCCGAAGCCCGAGACGAGTCCGCTCCAGACGCCACCGGCCGAGGCGACGTGCACGCCGTCGGAGGTGTTCTTGTGCAGGTCGGCGAGGTCGACGAACAGGGTGTGCTCGAAATAGTCGAGAGCGAGGTCCTGGTAGCCGATCTCGGCGGCGATGATCGACTGCACCACATTTGACAGCGTCGAGTCGCTTGTTGTCAGCGGGTCGTAGTAGTCGAAGTCTGCGAGCTTCTCCTCGAGGCTGAACTGGTTGCCGTGCAGGAACAGGGCGAGCACCACATCGGCCTGCTTGAGCACCTGGAAGCGGTAGATCACAAGCGGGTGGAAGTGCAGCATGAGCGGCTTCTGCTCCGGCGGCGTGTTCTCGAGGTCCCAGACCTCGCGGTCGAGGAAGTGCGAGTCCTGCGGGTGGATCTGCAGGGCATCCGAGAACGGGATCAGCATCGCGTCGGCGGCACGGCCCCACGCGTCGAGCTCCTCGTCGCGCAGGCCGAGCCGCGTGACCATGCGCTCGTAGGCATCCGGACGCTCGAACGCGAGGTCACGCACGGTCTGCGCCGCGTAGCGCAGGTTGAACCTGGCCATCACGTTCGTGAACAGGTTGTTGTTGACGACCGTCGTGTACTCGTCGGGCCCTGTGACGCCGTGGATCTCGAAGGTGTCGTTGCCGTTGGAGCGCCAGAATCCGAGGGTGATCCACATGCGGGCCGTCTCGACGGCGATGTCGATCGCGCCGTTGGCGAGGAAGTCGACGTCGGCGGTCGCGTGGATGAACTTCGCGAGCGCATAGGTCACGTCGGCGTTGATGTGGTACTGGGCGGTGCCCGCGGCGTAATAGGCGGATGCCTCCTCGCCGTTGATCGTGCGCCACGGGAACAGGGCACCGGCCTCGTTGAGCATCCGGGCCCGCTGCCTCGCAAGAGGAAGCATGTCCTGGCGCATGCTCAGGGTGTTCCTCGCCCAGAGCGGGGATGTGTAGGCGAGGAAGGGCACCATGTAGATCTCGGTGTCCCAAAAGTAGTGGCCGCTGTAACCGCTGCCGGTCACGCCCTTCGCGGGGATGCCGAGCCCGTCGGCGCGCGCCGTGGCCTGAGCGAGTTGGAAGAGGTTCCACCGGATCGCCTGCTGCAGGTCGTCACGGCCAGGGATCTCCACGTCGGAGCGGCTCCAGTAGTCGTCGAGCCACTCGCGCTGCTTGACGTACTGCACCGCGACGCCCTCGACGGCGATGCGGTCGAGGGTGCGGCGGCCGCGGTCGATGAGCTCGTTCGTCGGGGTGGTGCGCCCGGTGTGGTAGCTGACGAGCTTGGTGATCTTCATCGGTACGCCGCGCTTGGCGGTGACCGAGTAGACGTTCTTCGCGATGTCGGGGTCGATGTAGTGGTCCGTGGTGTACTCGTTCGCGGTCTCGACGGTGTGGTCCGCGACGACCGCGACCGTCATACCCGAGTTCGCGACGCGGTAGCTGAGCGCGCTGCGCTCGCCCTGCTGCCAGTGCTCCCCCGGCACGAAGACCCGGTCGGCAATGCGCTCGGCCTTGCGCGGGTCTTTCGACGCCTTGCCCGGCCGGGTTGATCCGGCGTATTCGTCCTCGCCGTCCTGCCGGTTGAGCATCTGGCACGAGATCGTGACGGGGGCATCCGAGTCGATCAGGGTCACTTCCAAGGTCATCACGGCGAGGTGGCGCTCGGGGAACGACACCATACGCGTCTTCGAGACCCGCACGCGCTTGCCGGATGGCGTCAGCCAGAGCACGGTGCGGCGCAGCAGGCCCTCCTGGAAGTCGAGGGTGCGGTCGTATTCGAGCAGGTCCGCGCCGTCGAGCGCGAGCGGCTCGTCGTCGACATAGATGCGCATGACCTTGCTGTCGGGCGCGTTGACGATTGTCTGGCCGACCTCGGCGAAGCCGTAGGCATGCTCCGCGTGACGGATCTTCCAGGTCTCGTGCAGCCCATTGATGAAGGTGCCGTGCTCGTGCGCCTTGCGGCCCTCGGCGTTGTTGCCCCGGAGCCCCAGATAGCCGTTGCCCAGGGCGAACAGCGTCTCGCCCAGGCCGATGTTGGCGGTGTCATACTGCGTCTCGGTGAGGCGCCACGGGTCGACGGGGAACCAATCGCGGTCGAGCATGTCGATGTTGTGGGTCATTTCGAGTCCTCAATGAATACGGCGAGATCGTCGATGACGATGTCGGCTCCGGCGTCGAGAAGGGCTTGCTCGCCCACACCGCGGTCAACACCGACCACGAGCGCGAAGGCTCCGGCGTGGGCGGCGGCAACGCCGGAGATCGCGTCTTCGAACACGGCGGTTGCGGCCGGGTCGACGTTCATGGCGCGAGCGGCGTGCAAAAACATGTCGGGCGCCGGCTTGCTGCCGAGCCCCTCTTCTACCGCGACGACGCCATCGACGATCACGGGAAACGGTTCGAGGAGGTTCGCGGCGGTGAGCACCCAGACCGCGTTCTTCGAGCTGGAGACCACGCCCATGGGCATCCCGGCCGCCTGCAGGCTTTCGACCAGGGCGAGCGATCCCGGGTATGGCGCGATGCCGTCCTGCTCGAGAACGCGCGCGAACACGTCGTTCTTGCGATTGCCGACCCCGCTCACGGTGTCGACGGTGCCGGCGTCGTCGGGCGAGCCGACGGGCAGGTCGATGCCGCGCGAGGCGAGCATGCTCGCCACGCCGTCCATGCGCTGCTTGCCGTCGAGGTGGCTGTAATAGTCGTCATCCGTGTACTTTTCGGCTATGCCCTTCTCGACGAAGAGCTCGGAGAACATAGTGCGCCAGGCGTGCATGTGGATGTCGGCGGTCGGTGTGAGCACGCCGTCGAGGTCGAAGAGAACAGCGCTGAACCCGGTAAGGCTGGGCAGAGTGGCAGGCACGGTTGAACTCCAAAAGACGTATCAGGGGGGCAGGGCTGACGCCAGCCCCGTGAAATTCTACTCGTGATGCGTGTTTGAGCAGATTTCGCGCGCGTAAACAGAATGGAACGGGTCGTTTCGTTTCACAATTCTTCGCCGGCGATGACTTTCGCGGCGAGGCTCTCCTCGTGCGCGGCCTCCCAAACCTCTTTCGCGGCCGTCACATTGACCACGATGATGACGAGCCCGAGCACGATGTCGGGCCAGCCGGACTGCACCCACAGGGTGAGCAGACCCATCGCGATGATCGCCACGTTGACGACGACGTCGTTGCGAGCGGCGAGGAACGCGGCGGTCGACATCGACCCACCGTGGTGCCGGATGCGGGCAAGCAGCAGAGAGCAGGTGAGATTCACCACGATCGCGCCGCCTGCCGTGACAATCAGGGCGACCGGATCGGGCGTCTCGGGGTTCGAGAACTTGGAGATCGCCTGCCAGGCCGCGGCGAGCGCGGGGATCAGGATGATGCCCGCCATGACCTTGCCCATACGTGCGCGGTTCGCGAGGGTCCAGCTGAGGGCGAAGAAGATCAGCAGATTGACGGCGGTGTCTTCGAGAAAATCGACGCTGTCGGCAAACAGCGACACCGAGCCGATCGCGAGCGCGACGGTCACCTCAATGAAGAAGTAGCCGAAGTTCAGTAGCGCGACGATGAGCACGGTGCGACGCAGCCGCCGCTTGAGGGTGTCGTCGATCTCCACGCCAGCAGTCTGGCATCCGTTCCGCCCGTCGATGAGCGGCTCGCGGCCGGTCGAGGAGCGAGCGAGCGCAGCGAGCCCGCGTCTCGAGACCCCTGCGCATCTTGCCCCCATGCCTCTTGCCCCCGTGCCAAATGAAGGCAAACCCGCGGTGGCAGACACACCCCGAAGCGATCGGGGATCATCGCGAGCGGTATAGCCTTCGTTCGGCACGAGGAGCGGGTGACATGGACCGCAGCAGAGCCCGGCCGCAGTTTTCGCCCGAATCACCCGCGACTCGGCATCCGTCCTAGGCTGGAATGCGATGACTGAGCTGCCCGAACCACCAGAGACGACACTGCGATACCTCGTGCGCGCAGATCTGGTCGGCGCGAACCCTCCGACCTGGAGACGGCTGACGCTCCCCGGCGATCTGACCCTCGACCGAGTGCACGACGCCCTGCAGATTGCGTTCGAATGGACGAACTCGCACCTGCACCGCTTCTCCCCGACGGAGGACCGCTACTCCGATGGCCCGGTCCGCATCGTCACACAGTTCGACCTCGATGAGGGCGACGAGGGCGTGCTCGAGACCGAGGTGCGCCTCGACCAGTTTGTCGAGCTGGCCGGCGACAACTTCTATTACACCTACGACCTCGGGGACGATTGGGAGCACAAGGTCGTCGTCGAGTCGGTCGATCCGCTGGATGCGGGCGACCACGGCATCCGATGCCTCGAGGGACGCCGCACCGCTCCCCCGGAAGACGTCGGCGGCATCCACTGGTACCAACACCTGCGGGCAGTGGCTGCGGATCTCCGGCATCCGGAACACCACGACCTTCGCGAGTACTTTGCCTGGTTGCCGCCGGAGTCCGAGCCGGATCTGGATGCCGTGAATCGGGGTCTCAACCGGCTCGCGGGCGCCGCGACGACGCTCGACTGGCTGCGAGGTCAGTCGACTCCGCTCTCGACGCTGGTCCGCGCGCTCGGCAAGGAAGCCCAGCTCTTCACCGCGGGGTTCGTGACGGATGCCGCGCTGACCGAACCGATCGAGATAACCGAGGCCGCGGCCACCCAGGCGACCGCGGTGTTCCGCACCGTCCTGCGTCACGTGCGCGGCGGCATCCGGCTCACCTCAGCGGGGTACCTGCCTCCCCCCTCGGTCGTCGCGCTGATGCAGGAGCTCGACCCTGAACAGCGCTGGATCGGGACCGCCAATCGCGAAATACAGACGGCGCCGCTGCTGCAACTTCGCGAGACGATGACCGGCTTGGGACTGCTGCGCAAGTATCGGGGAGAACTCCTCGTGACGAGACAGGGCGAACGACTGGTCGACTCGCCCGTTGAGTTGTGGAATTATCTCGCTGCGCGATTGCCTGCCGAGAAGTCCGACCGCGAGCGCGATGTCGGGTTGCTTTTGTTGCTGCTCGTCGCGGCTGGCGAGGGCCGGCTCGGGCAGCGGCTTGAAGCCTCGCTCGATCTGATGGCGTCGATGATCGGTGTGCAGTTCACCGGCGGGAGCCCGTATCTACCCGCGTCGATGAGTGTCGTGCGGGACACGAGGTACGTGCTCGAGTGGGCCGGGAGCGGGAAACTCATGGCGCGCAGCAGCACGTATCAGGCGCTCGCCTCGCCCGATGCGAGCCTGCTCGCGCGGGCAGCGCTGGCGGGCCCGCCGTCCGAGTAGCGAACTACTTACCGCCGGTCGATTAGCGGGGATGGTTGCCTGTCGAGGAGCGGCTTTCTGCCGGTCGAGGAGCGAGCGAGCGCAGCGAGCCCGCGTCTCGAGACCCCTGCCCTGAGCCCAGCCTCAGCAGGCGATCCCGTCCCCATCGCGATCGAGGTCGTAGACATCGGTGCCGATGACAGTGACCGGGCCGGCCACGTAAGCGGGCCCGTTGCCACTTCCGCCGACGCAGTCGACGTCACTGGCGATCGGCACGCATCCGCCGCCGTAGTTCGGGTCACACCCCGAGGGAGCGGGTGCAGGTGCCGGCGCCGGTGGCGCGACAACCACAACCGGCACCGGTGTGAACGACGACGTGACCGCCGGCTCGCCCGTGCAGCTGCCGAGCACGCGCGCCATGGCATCCCGTTCGGCCTGCGTCACCCAGAGTCCGTAGGTCGCCTTCACCGACACCTGCCGGGCGACATAGCTGCAGCGGAACGCCTTGTTCGACGGCAACCAGGTCGCGGTGTCGCCGTCGCCCTTCTGGGCGTTCGACCGACCATCGACGGCGAGGAGGTTCATCGGATCGTTCGCGAACGTGATCCGCTGCGCCTGCGTCAGCTGCGCCGCGCCGGTCTGCCAGGCGTTCGATAAAGCGACGACGTGGTCGATCTGCACGAGCCACGAGGTGTCCTGACCGCGCACGAAGGCGATCGCCTCGGCGGTGAACGGCGAGACGAGGTTGCCCGTCATCACCTTGCATGGCCCGGACTTGCCGATCGCAGTGAGGTCGCGGGCGAGAATATCGTTGCGCGTATCGCATCCGTTCCGGTCGACGTCGAGCCAGGCGCTGCCGAACTTGCCGGTGCGCTCGTACCCGGTCTTCGGCGACCTGCCCTTGATCGGGATGGTCGCGAGCAGCACGAGCGCGGTGGTGTCGGTGGTCGTCGTGTTGGGCGCGACGACCGAGGCGTCGGATGCTGGTGGCGACACCGTCGACGGGTCCGCGGGTGCTTCGTCGGTGAAGAGGGAGGCGGGCGAGGGCGTTGGGGTCGGCGTGGGCTTTGGGGTCGGCTTCGGGGTCGGCTTCGGGGTCGCGCTGGGCAGCGCGACCTCGGCCGACGCCGGTTCGGGTGTGGCCGGCTCCAGCGCGATGGCGCCGGAAAAGGTGATGATGAAGCTGCCGACGAGCGCGGTCGCCGCGATCTTGCGTGTCGGGATGGATGCCCAGGACCGCCGCCCGGTGACGAGGGCGTAGCTGGCGGTGAAGAATGCGACCGCTCCCGCCATGATGAGCGCCCCGCCGACTCCGCCGAATGCCACTCCGACCACAAGGAGCAGGGCGACAACCGCTCCCACGATCCAGGTGCTCAGCGTCGGCGTGAACCATCGTTTCACCGCCGCGGCTGGTGCGCCGGCCCGCTTCAGTCGTGCGGAATCTGTGGGCTTCGGCACGGCGTCCTCCCCGGGCGTCTCGCCGAGCTTAATTCATTACTGCACAGCGCCTCGACACCCAATAGTGGGGGTCGCGGAATCGCTCAGGCGTCGACGATCTCCTTGCCCAGGGGCAGCAGCGCCACCGGCACGAGCTTGAGGTTGGCGATGCCGAGCGGGATGCCGATGATCGTCAGGCACAGCGCGATGCCGCTCACGATGTGCTCGAGCGCGATCCACCAGCCGGCAAGCAGCACCCAGACGATGTTGCCGAGCATCGAGCCGACGCCGGCCGTCGGAGTGTCGATGACCCGCTTGCCGAAGGGCCAGAGCGCGTAGATGCCGATGCGGGCCGCGCCAATCCCCCACGGAATCGTGACGATGAGCACGAACATGATGAGCGCCGCGAGCATGTAGCCGAGGAACAGCCAGAATCCCGACAGCACGAGCCAGATGATGTTGAGCAGAGTATTCATGGTGGGCACAGTCTCGCACCCGCTCGGCCCGACGCGCGATGGGCCGAGACCCTGGGCATCCGCGCTGGGCTGCACCTCCCGGGGGTGTGTCGGTGCCTGCACCTAGGCTGGTCGCATGACTGATCTCGAGACAGCCGACCCCCCGCACACCGCCGACCCCGCCCAGCGCATCACGATGTTCGGTGCCGAGTGGTGCGGTGACTGCCGGCGCTCGAAGGCGTTGCTCGACGTTCTGGGCGTCGACTACGACTACATCGACCTCCTGCTCGCCGATGATGGCGCGGACCGCGCCTCGGCAATCAGTGGTCGCACCCAGATCCCGGTCATCGTTTTCCCGGATGGAACCCACGTGGTTGAGCCCAGCGACTCCCTCTTGCACGCGAAGCTGACGCAGCTCGGCCGCATCGGCTAGGCACCGGCCCCGGCATTCGCGTTCACCGAGGTGTGCGCAAGGTGGGAAACTGGTGAACGTGACCGACGACAGACTCCGCCTTCCCACCTCTCGGCTGACCGTCGTGCTGAACCTCGGCGCGAAGACCGCGTCTCGGCTCCCGTTGCCGCCCGCCCTCCAGCATCCGGAACTGGATGCCGAGTGGGACGAGGAGACCAACTCCACCGCGATCTACGTGGAGTACGACCGGGGGCAGCTGCACCTGGACGCGACCGACGACGGCGTCGAGTACCACTTCCACAACATGCGCGGCGAGACCTCCGACCGCAGCCCGTTCGCCAAGGCCGACACTCCCGCCCTGCTGGCGTGGGCGCGCGCGTTCGCCACCGACGTGCACGCGCTCCTTCCCGAGCTCGAGGAGGATGCCGCCGAGGCCGCCGCCTGGCACGAGGAGGGCTACAGCATCTACGTCTGCGAGACCGAGCCGGCGCAGCTGGACCTGCTCGAGATCGAGATCGAGGGCGCGATCCTGACGCTCCCCTGGCTCGGCTCCGGCCAGGTCGACCAGCACCATGTGGAGGGCGAGAACCATCCGATCGAGCTGCTGTGGAACCCGCAGGGCGAGGCCGACCGTGCGATCGCACGGGCCTGGCTCGACCCGCGCACCGACCAGCCCAAGTGCGCCGGTCTGCCCGGCGTCAACTGGGACGAGGTCGGGCTGCCCGAGGCCGAGGTGCTGACCTGGCTCGAGGGCGTCTATCTCAACAACCACGTGATCGAGGATCCGGCGTCCGCGGTGTTCATCGCGGCGCTCGAGCGCGTCGGTGGGCTTGATGGCGGCGGGGCTAGCCGGAAGTAGGAGTTGAGGCTTCGCCGACTGACTCCTTGGGGCTGGCACCGCGCTGAGAGTACGCGTTTCGGCTGCTCCGGGCAGGGTTTCAGAGCCGACCGGCGCCGAGAGTACGGGTTTCGGCTGCTCCGGGCGCTATTGATGAGCCAATTCGCGTACTCTCACTGGTCAGCGCGGGCCCGTCGAACAGCGGATGCTGGAATTCCAGTTGCGCCAGAACCTGAACTGACCTTTCGGCCCGGTTCGAATCGCACTTGTCTTCGATCTCCCCGGCAAACCGAGGCCCAGAACATCAGACACGTGGACCGCAACATCGACGAGGGCTTCCTCGAGGTCGTTGTGCCAGTTCCTGGCCGGCGAACAGAACGATACTCACTGACATCTCAGTTAGTATGAGCAAATGTCGCAGCTCTCCCCCTACGCTGCACTCATGGGAACCGACAACAACGACACGGTGGCCAGTTTCGCTGATGCCATGGGGGTCGCATTTGCGGACAACCCGTGGCCCTTCGTTTTCCTCGGCGTCGTCGTGGTCGCCGAGATGATCCTCCCGAACCGACGCAGCAGACGGCGTCGAAGGCGGTAGTGAAAGGCATGGCATCGGAGACTTCGGCCGCCACGCGACTTAGCCAACCGAACTCGACCGGGAGTAGGCATTGACGACATCGTGGACACCGTCCGGCTGGCGCACGTTCGTGACCCGCACCGCGGTCTGGTCAGCGGAAATCCTCGGCGACGACCTCGTCATCACCTACGACGGATCCGCCAAGCGCCTCCCGCTCCTCAGCCTCGGTCCAGCCCGAGCGCGAACGGGGATGATGTCATCGAGCGTCAGGTGGGGCGACCCGCCGAGCCTCACCCTGCGGGGCCTGTCGCGGCGGGACGCCCGCCACCTTCGGGACACCGTCGACGGCGAGCGCGAGCGTGTTCTCGACCGCATCCGCCTTGCTCAGCTCATCGACGAGTTCGACGAACTCGCCGCATCCGTCCGCAACTGGGCCCGCGGCTTCTTCGCAGGCGCGAAGGCCCATCTCGCGGGATCCGGGTGGCTGACGCGGGAGTTCACGGCAGAGTGGCAGCAGGCGAGACCGGAGGACAAACGCGGCACGCTGTCCGTCAGGCTGCAGCTTACGGAGCACCGCGCCGGGCAGGCCGGCGACATCCTGGAAGCCCTCGACCTCTGGTCGGCTGACCTCGCGGCCTACGTCGCCCAGTGGAACGAGCGATTCCTCGCCAGGGAAATCCAGGTAAACCGCCGATTCTTCGACTCCGTGGAGCGCTCGCCCCTCACCGTCGAGCAGGCGAGAGCGGTCGTCTGCTTCGACAACCGCGTTCAACTGATCGCGTCGGCCGGATCCGGCAAGACCTCGACCATGATCGCGAAAGCCGGATACGCGGTCCGGCGCGGGATTGTGCCCGCGGAGCAGATCCTGATGCTCGCCTTCAACAGCAGGGCTGCGGCCGAGCTGAGGGGGCGCGTGACCGAACGACTCTCACCACTCGGTCTGGCGTCCGACAAAATCGTCGCGCAAACCTTCCACTCGTTCGGCCTCGCCGTCATCGGGCAGGCGACGGGACGAAAGCCGAGCGTCGCTCCGTGGGTCGAGCAGACTGGTGGCGACACCGAGAAGCTCGCGCGAATCGTGGACGTGCTTCGCGATGCCGACCGCGGCTTTCGAACTGAATGGGACCTCTTCCGTCTCGTGTTCGGCCGGGATCTGCCCGAGTTCGGCCAGGAGGAGGCCGATCCGGATGGCTGGGATGGGGCCAATCGGCGCGAGGGATTCCGCACACTCGGAGGCCAAGTCGTTCGCTCCCAGGGCGAGCGCCTGATCGCCGACTGGCTCTTCTACAACGGTGTCGACTACATCTACGAGGGCCGTTACGAGGTGGACACGGTCGACGCGTCGCACAGCCAGTACCAGCCCGACTTCTTCTACCCGACGATCTCGGTGTATCACGAGCACTTCGCACTCGACCGAAATGGGCGACCACCCGAGGAATTCGAGGGGTATCTCGAAGGGGTCATCTGGAAGCGAGCCACGCACGCAGAGAACGGCACCACCCTGATCGAGACGACAATGGCGGATCTGTGGGAGGGCGACGCCTTCGGCTACCTGACTGATCAGTTGACCTCGCGGGGCATCTCACTCGATCCGAACCCCGACCGTCCCACGGTGGGGCAGCCCCCAATTGAGAGCGAACGGCTCATCGCCACATTCCGTTCCTTCATGGTGCACGCTAAGGGCAATCAGCTCAGCGACGAGCAACTGCTCGAGCGGGTTCGAGCGGGGAGCAGCGACCGGTTTCGCTTTCGCCACGAGATGTTTCTGCGGCTCTACTGCGCAATCAGGCAGGAGTGGGAACGCGAGCTCACCCGTCACGACTGCATCGACTTCGAGGACATGCTCAACCTCGCCGCCGACCATGTTGAGTCCGGTCGCTGGCGGAGTCCGTTCCGGCTGGTCATGGTCGATGAGATGCAGGATGCGAGCTACGCGCGAGCACGGCTGGCTCGGGCGCTCGTCAATCGACCCGGGCGCTACCTGTTTGCCGTGGGTGACGATTGGCAGAGCATCAACCGCTTCGCCGGCGCGGATCTCTCGGTCATGACGGGCTTTGAGGACTGGTTCGGCCCGGGTGAGGTGCTGCGCTTGGAGCGCACGTTTCGTTGCCCCCAGTCAATCTGCGACGTGTCCAGCCGGTTTATTGCGAAGAATCCCCTTCAGCTGCGTAAGCGGGTCGTCTCTTCGACCACTGAGTACCGGTCGAGCGTGCGCGCGATCGCCGCTGCCAGCGATAACGACGTGCCCGGAGTGATCAGCAAGCACCTCGCCGACCTCAATGATCGCATTGCCGCAGGTGCCACGCCACCCGGGCGAGGCGGGCGGGTGTCCGTCTTCATCCTCGGCAGATACCGGCATCAGGAGGGGTTCATGCCGCCCTCCTCAGCGCTGAGGAAGTGGACCCACCTAGACGTTAGATTCTCGACCATTCACGCGGCGAAGGGCCTCGAGGCCGACTACGTCATCATCCCCGGACTCACGAGAGACAAGTCCGCATTTCCAAGTCGAACCGCGGACGACCCCGTGCTGCGGCTGGCCATGCCCACCGGCGAGCCCTTCCCCCATGCCGAAGAGCGGCGCCTTTTCTATGTGGCGCTCACGCGAGCACGTCGGTCGGTCACTCTCGTCACGGTTCGCCACCGCGAATCGAAGTTCTTGGTCGAGTTAGTCAAGGAACAGGGCATCCGGATGACGTTGGCTGGAGGCGGTGCGTCGAGGGTCATTCACTGCGCTGGGTGCGCGGACGGACTAATGGTGCCGCGGTCGGGCGCGTACGGGAGATTCTATGGATGCTCGAACTTCCCGAAGTGCAAGCAGACGATGAAGGAAGCGGCGGCTCAAGCCGATCCGTCCTGACAGGGAATCCTGGCAGCCTCTGCGAGAGCCGAGGTATTCCGGGGCCGCGTGCACGGTCACCTGAGTCCCGGCGAGAGTGTGCACATCGGCAAAGACCCCGTTATGGGATCCATTCAGTGGTGCTGTCCGGGTACCGCTCGAGCCTGATTTCGAACCCGGTAGCGCGGATTCGCGGGGCGAATGTCGACCGCACAAAGTCGATCGGCAGCACAATTCCCCACACGCGATCGCAGAAGCCTCGCCCATCGCAGGTGAAGCAGTGGACCGTCGACAGACCGAGGGACGGGCCATCGAAGGTGCAATTGCAAAATTCGCGCTGCGTCCCGGGCATCCGCTCGAGGTGTTTCGAGTGCACGAGCGACTCCAACACCGGCAGGAGCGCCTCCTGTGCCCTTCTGTCTCCGTCGATGCGGGAAATGGTGGGGTCGGACGGGCGGGGGGAAATGTAGATGGTGTGCATGTCGCGCCAGCTACCGGTCGCCGCGGCGGTGCTGACTGAAGGGCACCGGCTGCCCGATGAAGCCCGCCCGCAGCTGCCCCGTGGTCACCCAATGCCACATCACGTCGCCGGCCTCCTCAGCGGTGTGAACCTCACGCTCCTGCGCGGGGTGGTCGATGCCGGTGTAGGTCTCAATAAGCGTGCGCTCCGACCACGGCTGCGCGGCCCGAGCGATGACCACCTGGTCGGAGGTATTGACAGCAATCTCCACCGTCATCGCGTCGCGGATGCCGAGCGCCTGGCACATCCGCCCGGACTCGCGGTGCCAGACGACCACGAAGGAGCGGTCTGCGATGTCGCTGAGGAGGGCCGCCAGTCGGGCGCGCCCGAGCAGCGGGAACTCGCCCTCTCTGGCGTCGTTCCACCAGAGGTCGAGGTCGGCCGGGTCGGGGGCGGTGGATGCGAGTGGGTTCGCGTGGGTGGTGATGTCGAGCAGGATCATGGTGTGGCCTCCAATAGGTGGTTGTACCGAAGCTGTCACCGGAAGCCGGTCGGGAGTGTGCACGGGTCGGGATGACGGCGAACCGTCACCGACCCGGCGGCGCGGCTGCTCCCGCGCTCGGATCACCCCACGGCAACCCGCCGCACCCCCGCCAGCAGGAAGTCCTTCGGATGGGCATCCGGAAGTGTCATTCGCCGAGCTAGTCCGGAAAAGTTGACAGCGGCGGAATGCCGGAATTGCGGACAACTCAATAGGCATTCCAGTCGGCGGTTTGACATCCCATTCCGGAAACGCCCGTTGGCCGCCGCTCGCGGATCCTCTCGTGGAGTTGGTGGAATCGAGCCATCGATGGATGGCTTGCTTAGCTGCCCACCGCGCTCAAGTGCAGCGTTCTGTCTCGCAACCATGGGTGGCACGCGTCGGTTATGAGACACGTGGGTGGATGAAAGCGGGCGCAAGCGCGCGAACGACAAGGGAGCCGGTGGCCAGAAGGACCCCCAGCGGCACAGCGACCGCTTCGAGCGGCGCCCCCACGAGCCACAGAATGTCGCGGACGATACCGCCTGCGACATCCACGGCGCCGAACAAGTCGTGCTGCCATGCGGCCAGCGATTCCTGCAGGACCAGACCCGTCACAACAAGGGCAACACCGATCCAGAACACCCTCACAAGGGCCCGGGGGGCGGATGCGGCGGCCGGAACGCTGCCTTCATCCACGGAGCCGTTCGCTGGTGCGCCGTCGGGCAAACCATCGCGCTCGATTGCCCGGATGACGAGCAAGAAGGCGATGAGCGCGAGCCCAACCTGAAACGCGACTTGGCCCAGCACCGCCTGCGTCCAGTGCAGTGCCGGGCTATTCAGTGCGTCGTCCCCCCAGAGCGCGAACACCAGAGTCGCGAGGTACAGTCGGGCGACCAAGCCGACGACGGTGAGGACTAGCCCTGTCCACAGGAGCTGCTTCCATGTGAATGCGGGTCGCATTGCGGCTCCTTCGGTTGGTCGTGACGGGATCTTGTCGTGCGCTGCAAGGCAAGCACGCTCGCAGAGATTGCGGCCAGCAGGTAGCTCTCGCCTCGGGATCCCATATCGTCACGCTAACTGCCGGCCGAGCTTCTGTCACTACCTCGCTGTCGGTATGCCCATTTTTAGTCCCGAGGCCATTGGATCGCGCTTGGATGACCCAATCCCAGTGGGGACACCGCGCCACAGGCGACAGTCGTTTGCGAACTAGCGGCAATTTTCCGAACTGGCACGGCAAGCACCTGACCGACTACCCGCGTCCGTCGGTCGCCGTCGACACCGCGGTGTTGACCGTGCGCGAGGGCACCCTCTCGATCGCCCTGGCCGACACCGCGGGCGGGCGCCGCCTGCCCTGAACTTTCCTGCACGAGGGCGAGACGCTCGCGGATGCCGTGCGCCGCTCGCTCGAAACCAAGGTCGGCATCCGCGGGCTCGTTCCGCAACAGCTGCACGTGTTCGATGCGCCGGGTCGCGACAGCCGCGGCTGGGTGCTCTCGGTCGCGCATCTGCTCGCCGTGCGCAGCGACGCGCTCGAGCACGTCGAACTCGTTCCCGTGACGGATGCCGTCGCACTCGCCTTCGACCACGACAAGATCGTGCAGCTCGCGCTCACCCGCCTGCGGGAGGTGCACCGCGAGCATCCCGACCCCTTCGGCCTGCTCGGCGAAGAGTTCACCCTGCTCGAACTGCAGCGCCTGCACGACGCGATCGATCCGGCCACGCCCAAGCGCGACACCTTCCGGCGCGCCATGCTCCGGGCGCTCGTCGAGACGGGCGACATCCGGCAGCGCACGGTGGGCAAGCCGGCGCGGCTGTTCCGGCACGCGTAGGGGTCACGCGCCGGAACAGCCGCCATCCTGCTAGCTCTTCGACCCGGACGGGCTCGATTCGCGCGGTGTACGCGCGGGACGCGGAGCTTCGCTCATCGACTGCATCCGCTCGACAGAGTCGAAGCCGCGCTTGGTCTTGCTGCGCACATCCTTCACGTAGCGGCCCATTGAGGCGCTCATGCCCGCGACCCCGGCGGCGCCAGCCGCGTAGGTCATCGAGCTGTCGGCATCGAACCCCAGACGCTGGCCGGCGAACACGGCGTCCTGGTTGGCTCCGAGGAACACGAAGTCCCAGTTGTACTGCTCCCTCTGCTGGGTCACGAGCGCGCGGACGGCGTCTCGGCCGAACTCGCGGCTGGAGTTCTCGACGCCATCGGTGACCACGACAACCTGCACCGTCTCCGGACGAGCATGCTCCGGCAGCTCGGCGAGCACCCAACCGAAGGCGGTGACCGACTGCCCGACCGCGTCGAACAGCGCCGTTCCGCCGCGAGGATCGAGCGTGACGGTGACCGTCTTCGGGTCCGCCATCGAGCACTGCAGCTCGATCTCGGTGTCGAAGGTTACGATGTCGACCGTGAGTAGTCCGGGCTCGGCGGCCTGCTCGGCGAGCATGGCCGTGAGGCCGCCGACCATGTCGTCGCGGATGCTCGCCATCGAGCCACTGCGATCAATGACCAACAGCATTGCGGTGTAGTTCGGATCAGTCATGGTGTTCCTCTCGGCCAGGGACCTCCCTGGTTGGGAGTTATTTGAGTGTGTGTCATGCCACTGACATTGGTGTCGCGCGGCCGCAGGCGGCAAGTGTCGCGAGATTTCGGCGAGTCAACGAACACGACGCCGATGCACCCAAGGCATGCACTCGGCCAAGAGCAAACAGGCGTCCCCGGTTTACGACCCTCTCGGTTGGGCCGACCAGCGGGACTCCGCGGGCAACGATCATGCGATGAATCCGCGGCCGGCAGGAAAAGGCGCACTGATTCGAGCCGCTACCGTCTCACGAGAGCCGCTCCAGGAGCGCGCTTGCGGTTCTGCGGCGGTCGGAGTCGCCCAACCCAAACCCGTTCGATTCAAGGTTGGTGGACAGCACCGTCTTCAGTTCTTCCCTATCTCGGGTCGAAACCACGCCGGCCGAGAAAGCAGCGTCGATGGCAACGATTGCATTCCACTGTTCGAAAGCCGACCGCGGGTGACTGAGCGATTCCATGAGCACTCCGGGACGCGCCAAACGCCCATCAGCTTGGATCATCGCCAACGCGGTGATTCGATTCCCGTCGGACCCATCGTTAAAGAGGAGCTCCACCTGGTCCCGGGTTATAGATGACCGACCTGCAAGACTCTTTGCCCGTTCGACAACTGCGCCCAGCAATGCGGTTCGGTCCCAACCTCGTCCCATCGTCGACCTAATTTGCTCGTACTCGGTTGCAGATGCTCGAGCTTCTTCCAACAAGCGCTCGGCTTGCCCCCTAAGCTCGGCCGCGATCTCCGGCTCACCATTCGACTCGGCACGGACCGCAGCAGCGAGCACGTCGACGGCAGCTTCTCGAAGCCCGGCCTTGATCCCTCCGGCCTCGAGCGTCTCAACTCGATCACCCCACACCCCAACAGCGATTAGTGCCACTCCAGACGCGAGGAGCGCTGCGGTCCCGGTCGAGTTGTCGGAAACGAAGACTGCAACGGCGCCGGCGCCCACCAGCAAGAACCCCATCACGATGGAAATAAGTTGGATGACCCTCGATCTGCCTGCGTCGGAGGGAACGATTCTTGCTCTGGGCGAAGGAAAGCTCATGCGCGAACAGTATCCCTGGGTACCCCTCTTGGCCCATTCATGCCCATCGGGGCTGCGCGTGTCGCAGATGAATCGTCGGTGGGTTGCTCAATTGCGCTGCCCTAGCCTCCCCGCGACGTTGCCGTTTTGTCTCGCCGATGGCGAAGCTGCGCCCCGCGCCCGCTACTTGTCGACGGGGATGAACTTTTTTAAATGCGCCCGCAACCCCGGATCACACACGTACACGTACGTCCCACGAATCCCCCGGGTCAGCAACACCGCATAAATGTTCGTGATGAACCGCAGCAGGTCGTCATCGGAATACACCTTGCCGCTGACCCGATTGTTTTCCTTGCCCTTCGCGTCGAAGTACGACCCGCGATCGACGAACAGCTTGCCGGCGACCGCGTCGTATCGAAGGTCGGGCCCGATGACCACCCCGGCGTAGTTCAGGTCGTAGCCCTGCACCGTGTGGATGGATCCGACCTCGTCGAGCGACTTCGCCGACGCGATCCAGTCTCGCTGTGTGCTGTTCCAGCGCAGCTGGCATCCGTCGACCTCGATGTCGTACGCGGACTTGTCGGTCTTCGTCTTCCACGGCCAAGCGAACCCGGCGAGCAGACGCGAGAGCCCCGACCCAGCATCCTTGCGTCGGATCTCCTCGCGCATCTCCGCGAGGCTGTCGAAAAGGCGGAAATCGTAGCCTTCGAAATCCTGAGGGGTCACCGGCTGACCGCCAAGCATCCCCCTCACATAGCCGACATAGTCCGCGCCAGCCTGCACGCGCATCTGCGACACAAGCGGGTAGTGCCGCTCCGTGCTCCGCGCGCCGAGCACGAGCTCGCGCAACAGCTCGGGCGGCACATCGGCCGGACGAACGCTCTGCGCCGCATCCAGCAGGAATATCTGGTGCTTGCTCTTCGCCCGGATCCAGTCGAGCTGGGTCTTCGTTGTGTCATCCCAGCCGAAGATCTTCTCGGTGATATCTCGGAACTTCTTGTTCTGCACGCCGGAGGGCTGATTGGCGCGCTGGTTGAGCCGGTGCGACTCGTCGACGACGAGCAGGTCGAAGTGCTCATCCGCCATCCCGACGTCGAACGCGGTCATCACCATCTCGGGGTGCAAGCCGGGCGTCTTGCGGAACACCTTCTTGATCGACTCGCGCAACGACTGCTGCGGCACAACAAGGCCGACTCGGATGCCCGTGAGCAGCTCCCGGAACCCCTCCGCAAAGAAGTCCGAGAACATGGTGTCGCTATCACGGTCTTCGGCCGGCGCCGTGTTCGCGATGTCTACCAGCAATTTGATCAGGTAGATGGCGATGACGGTCTTGCCGGTGCCGGGGTCACCCTGCACGACGATCGTGCTGTCGGTATCGGCCGCGAGATCCTCGAACAGCCCCTCGAGGATGCCCTCGACCGCCACGGCCTGGTCCTGCGTGAGTGCCTTGAATGGCGAGAGCTTGAAGAGGTCGCTGTTCTCGATCTCCGGGATGCTTCGGGTGAAGACCCCATCGCGCGCGAGCTCATCGAACACCTCGCGAAAGGTCTCGCGATACCGGTCGCGGTCGTAGTAGTCGGCCTCGGTGATGCCGTCGTTGCGGTTGAGCACCCGGTAGGAGCCGTCGCCGGCCAGCATGCGGATGAGGTACGACTCCAGGTCGAGGCAGACCGACTTGTTGAACGTCTCGTCCACGATGACCCGGATCGTACTCAGGTGCCGCTTCTCGACGGAGCCGAAATGCTGCCGCATCCGGGCCGCTGCGTTGCGCGATTCTCCGACGTAGACGTCGTCGACATGCTCGCCGCGGACCACCTTGCGCCCATCCTGGGCATCGTCCAGCACGTAGACCACCGGCCAGTTGGTGTTGCGGTGGTCTTTCCCCGCCCAGGTCGCTACAGCGGTCGGGGTGAAGGCGATCCGTGCGATATCAAAGGGCGTCATACTTCGCGCTTCGCCCCCGCGCCTTATCGGCCGGATACTTCGCCCGAGTCACGGCAAGCTTCTCGAGAACGAGTTGATCCGGATCCGCCCCGATGCGCTCTGCCAACAGGATGCAGTAGGTGAGTACGTCGGCCAGCTCGCCGCGCACTCGATCGGTGTCAGCATCTGGGCTCCACTGGAAGCACTCGAGCAGCTCGCCGGCCTCGATCGCGATGCTCTTCGCGAGGTTCTCGGGGGTATGGAACTGGCCCCAGTCACGCTCGGCCACGAAGGCCGCGAGTTCGTCACGGACTGAACGGGCGGTAATTGCGTCAACCTAGCAGTTGGGCCGATCTTGGGGCCGCCTGCAATCATGGGCGAGCGGAGCACTCGAATCACATCGGTCATTTGAACCGAGGATGCTGCGCGCATCACCAATACGTCTCGAATCACATCGGTCATTTGAACCGAGGATGCTGCGCGCATCACCAATACGTCTCGAACTTCTTGCCATTGGGAACACAAATCCCAATTCCGAGGCTCCGGCAGAGGTCCTGCAGATCCAAAGCCGGAAGAACGGGCACAAGTAAAGCCAAACGAGTGCCGGCGGGCATGAACCGCTGGTAGTCCAGCATTTGACCTATTGCCATGCGAACAGATTGACGAGTGGCATCAGATTTTGCTTCGTAGAGTATTCCGCCGGAGGCGTCGTAGGCATCAGTCATGAGTGAAAACGCTTGACCTTGCGGGCGTATCCGGTGTCTGACGATACGTTGCCCGTTAGTGCCGAGAAAGTCGCGCAACGCAAGCACCATTGCGGCCTCGCGTCGAACCACTATCGTCAGACGCTCCGACATCAGATGCATCGACGATGGCGTCCGAAGCATTTCTACTTCGATCTGCTCCACAAGCTGCTCGAGACCCTGACCATTCAGCTCGTAATTTTCCACCGACGTCTCGGCCGCGATGGGGTCTTGGCTGTCCTCTCGCGACCGCGCAAGGACGTCCCCTACAGGTCGCAATCGGAAGACGAACACGCTCCTGAGTTCCCCGTTCGAATCCAACGCTTCTTCCACATCGAACGGACGCAGCTCGTCAACCTTGAACTCACCCAGGTAACGCTGTCGCGCCGTTTTGCTCTTCGGTTCGAATCCCTCGGCAACAAATAGCCGAAGCGCTCTTCCATCCGCCGAGTGGTCGAGGATCGCCTTGTTGCCCTCACGCATAGTTTGAGATCCAGCCCGACCTTCACCGGTGTAATAGAACAGGGTGCGATCTTCATTCCAGCCATCAAAGTCGTAGCCGTTAATCAGTCCAGCCCGCGGGTCGGAGTAGACAAAGACGTTCGGTGTCACGGACGACATTTCGATTCCACCGTAAAGTGCTCCACCGTAAACTTGACCGCGCTCGTGTCGGCCAAGAAAGTCTCCCGGATCCAGCTCCCATGTGTAGCCAGCAGCCTCCAGAACGTCAACACCCGGAATCCCATCGAGGAATAAACGGACCGGGTTTGCTGCCCCATTCGCGCGACGAAGGCGATCGACTGATGTGCCAAGAATCGCCTGGAGATCGTTCGCCGGAACACCCTCAAAACCCCACCTGCCCTCCTCTCCAATTAGCGGTGAGGAAAACCAGCTCTCGGGACGGTATACACCACGGACCTCGTGATCGGCGACGCCTATGACCAGGGATACGGCCTCTCGAGAAGTTCTGCCAACCCTCCAGTGACCGCGGGTGGCTTCGTAGACCTGATCTGCAGTCAAACCCGGGCGCCATGCTCGGTTTATCACCACAATCAGAGTGGGCTCGTCGATCGCAGGTATGTCGATGGCTTCGGTCATCATCATCCAGTCCGAGCCCACCTTCTGGCCCTTTTATGAACTACTGAGGCGCGCGGTTCAACCCAGCAGGCGCCGAACAGGCACATTCATGAACATACCTTTTATTCACTTTCAAAGCGGCCTCGACAGGGAACCCCAACCCCCCAACAGGTCACCAAGTCCCCTAAACGAGTGTCTATCATTTTCATACGCACCTCGATATGTTGATCGAATGAATCCAGATGACATCATCGGCATTGCCGGCTACGGCGGTTTGGCGATCCTGTTCTGGATCGTCCTCGTTGTCGGAGGCTTCATCCTCTCGGCTTGGATCATGAGCCTTTACGTTCGGCTGATTCTCAAGTTCTCGCGCAGGGCGCTCGATCGCGAGTACCGCTACATGCGAGGTGACTACTACGTGCCGGCTCGTACTAACCGGCAGTAGACACGCACCAGGTCACGGGATTCTCCGCTACCTCCAGAAAAACAAGGACGCACCCGTGACTACACCCGTCTCAGGCTGGTACCAGGACCCGGCAGACCCTTCCGACCCCGAACAGTTCCGATGGTGGAACGGCATCGCCTGGTCAGAGGAGACCCGACGTCGAGTGCCGTCACCGGTGGTGCCAACGCCTGCGCCGGCTCCGCTGCAAGCCCCACTCCCGAACACGGCGTTGTATGAGCCCGACGCCCGCGCCTATCTGCCAATGGCCGGATACACACCTCGAGAGATTCATGTTGAGACTGCGCCGCCTGCACCGTTGTCACGCAAGGAGAAAGACCGCGAGCTCCGCCAGCACAACCCGATGGCGTACACGGGACTCCTCTTGTCTCTTGTGGGGATGCTATTCAATCCGCTCGCACTGCTGAGCATTCTTGGGCTCGTGTTCTCGGCGGTCGGCCTCGCCGCGTCGTACCGTCTGGAGAGCTTGGGCGCACGGACGACGGGACGCGGAACCGCGGGTGTGGGCATTGCACTGGGTGTCATCGGGGTCGCACTCTTCCTGTGGTTGATCCTTTAGCCAGCGAGCAGCCCCGGACGACCTCAACGGCAGATTCGCAGTACTCCCCGAGTGACGTCCCGCACTGAAAGAACACCGGCGGCAGCGCCACCAACGAGAGGAACTCCATGGACGACCCCGTCGGACGCAGAGACATTGCGGTCTTCATCGACATGGAGAACCTGTTCGGCGGGTACGGGGCGGATGTCTCGGGGGTGCCGCTCTCCCGCATCCTGAACGAGATCCATGCGGAGGTGAAGAGCCTCGAGGTTGGTTCCCTCGCCGCGACCACTCGGGCCTACGCGAACTGGGGCTTCAAGGGCATGACCACCTACCACCGTGAGGTGCTCGAGAACGGGGTGGAGCCCGTGCACATCTTCTCCAACGACGGCCGAGCATCCGCCAATCACGACGGCCGGCGCAAGAATGCCGCCGACATCCAGCTCGTGGTCGACGCGCTGACGGTCGCCGTCGAGGCGCCCTGGGTGAAGGTATTCGTCATCGTCAGCGGCGACGGTGACTTCGTTCCTCTCGTGCGGCGCCTCCAGTATCTCGGAAAAGTCGTCATCGGGGTCGGCCTGAGCGACGGACGGGCGGGCGGCGTCAGCAAACTCCTGCGCACCGTGGTCGACCACTTTCTGGAGGTGCGGGTTGGCGAGGACCTGCTGAGCCCCGTGCCACCCGTGGCCCGCGCGAAGGCCGATGCGACGGCCACGAAGCCGGCCGCAGCGGCACTGTCCTCGGTGCCCTCCGACAGAATCCCGTCGCTCAAGGAGTACGTCGCGACCGTGGTCCAGCTCACCAAATCGCACCCGAATGCACTGAAATCGGGCGCGGTGGATGGCGCGGTGATGGGCGGTCTGCTGCGCCGCCGGTGGCCACGGGTCACCTACTCGGACTTCGATTACAGAACGCTCGGCAGTTTCATCGAGGATGCCTGCAAGCTCCCGATGTTCCGCCCCAACGTTGCGAACGCCTCGCCCACCGCCACCCCGCAGCCCACGACGGTGACTCCACCGTCACTGCGGGCAGAGCTCGAGGCGGTGCCGCCGCGCATCTCCTATCCCGAGATTGGGCCGCTGACCAAGGTGTTGACCGAGCTGACGCTCCAATTCGAGCCACTGCCGTTCGACGACCTGTCAGACCGCGTCGGGGGCGAGCTATCGGACGTGCCTGCCGAGCAAATCCGTCTCGCCCTGCGACTGCTCCTCTCCGTCGGGGCGTTCAGCGAGGTCGGCATGGACGGCCTGAATCTGAGCGGCGACGTAGCATCCGTCGAGGACGGCATCAGCCTCGTGCTCGACGACGCACAGCGGCGGGCCCGGACGATCGATCGCAGCGTGACTAAGGCCGAGGTCGAGGCTGCTCTGTTTCCTGAGTGACCGGCACGTCCAATTTGGCGTGGCTGTCAGCGGGACCCGGTCGGCCGTCCACCCAGCAGGTTCGCCGTGAACCGGGCAATATCCTCCCGCAGCCCGGAATACGATCCAGCGTCAGGGTTTTCCGCGGCCACGAACGCCTCGACCGCTTCCAGCGCCTCGGCGACGAGCGGGCGAGGCGAACGAACCTTCCACGATTCACCCTCGGCGACAAGGTCGTCCATCGCGATCGTGGCATGCGCGTACTTGCCATTGATAGCCAGCGCCATCCTTCCCCCGCTGTCGAGGTGGGTCTGTGGCACAACGTCGTAGGCCGGCGCTATTCTCGTGCTCCCGTCGCGCAGGTGCAGCATGCTGATGTTCTTGCCGTGCAGATCGAGGTTGCCCAGCGCCTGCGAGACGGTCACGAGCCGGAGAAGCTGGTCCACCGAACGCCGGTCGCCGTTCCGACCCAGCACCCCGGCGATTCGGCGAAGCGAGACCTTGCCTCCGAACTCCTGGTATTTCTCGTTCTTTGCGGCGCCCAGGGCCTGATTCATGTCCTCCTGATGGATGCGTCCATCGGGCGACTCGCGCGACCTGTCGTATCGCTCGATCACCAGGCCGCGAACGTCGCCGAAGTCCTCGATCCAGCTGTCGAACGTCGTGAGGCCGGCCGCCTTGGCCGCACGGAAGCCGTACTCTTCGTCGAAGGTGATCGTCGGATGACGCGTCGACGGCGACTTGATGATGTGGCTGGACGGATACCCATCGAGAACCTGGAACCACTGACTGCCCTGGCGCGCCAGCACGATCTTGTCCTGCACACCCGCCAGCGAGGTACGGCCCGACTGCGGATGGTTGCCGAGGGGAGCGGACTGCGTGTTCGCCAGCATCCGGCCCACCTCGTCGGCGTCGACCGGAGCGAGTTCCGGGGTGCACGGCTCGCCTGGCGCCTCGGGGTCGTAAATCTGCACGGCGCCGGCGACGTCCCTGCCGTACTGCGCCAGCAGCGGGATGATGTCGTCGGTCGACACTCGCAATTCGGCGGCGAGGCTGTCGAGCGCCATGCCCTCGGGAAGCAGCTCGGCGAAAAAGTTGCGGCGACGTGCGCCCCTACTGCGGTTGGCGACGAGCTCGAAGGGAACCGATTCGGAGAGCATCGTGCTGCCGAGCCCGAAGGTCTCGATGGCCTGGGGGTCGGCGACGAAATCGAACGAGCGCCGGTCGGTGCCGACGAGGCGGCCGACGAGTTCGCCGCAGAGCTCTACGCGCAGGTCAGCCACGGGGCTCGTCCGGGCTGTCGGAGGTTGGCGGCTCGATCTCGAGATACATCCGGATGCCGGTCTCCCGCATCATCGCGAAGATGCGTTCGAGCACGATCGTGTTCTTGCCCGACTCCAGTGCCCACACGTACTTCTGGTCGGTATCGAGCCGGTCCGCAAGCTCACGCTGGGTCAGTCCGCTGACGAGTCGGCCCTGCTGCAGCATCCGTCCGAGGGCGTCGGGGCTGCGTACTTCTCCTCGTGCTGCCATGGTGGCCACTCCTGACGGTCTTATTGCCTTCAGCGTAGATGACGGTGTTATTGCCGTCAAGCCTACTGACGGAGATTTTACCGTCAGGCCACACCTGCGAGCTAAATAACCTCCCCGCCCCACAAAACTGGCAGGATCACTTCATGGACCTCAACCTCACGGGAAAAACTGCACTCGTCACCGGCGGAACCAAGGGAATCGGGCGCGCCATCGTCGACGCGTTCGTCTCGGAGGGCGCCAATGTCGCGTTCTGTGCGCGGGATGCCGATGAAGTCGCGGCCGTCGAGGCCGCCTACGCCGATGCCACACCGACGGTGCTCGGCTCGGTGCTGAACGTGCGCGACGCCGCCGCCCTCACCGCCTGGGTCGATGACACCGCCGTGCGCCTCGGCGGCATCGACATGATCGTGGCCAACGTGAGCGCCCTGGCGATTCCCGACACGGCGGAGAACTGGGTCGAGTCGTTCGAGGTCGACCTCATGGGCACCGTCAACCTCGTCAAGGCGTCGCTCCCCTACCTGGAGAACAGCCCCGCCCCCTCCATCGTCGCGATCTCGAGCGTCTCGGGGCGAGAAGCCGACTTCGCATCCGGCCCCTACGGCACCGCCAAATCCGCGATCATCGGCTACATCTCGGGGCTCGCCCTGCAGCTGGCCGACAAGGGAATCCGCGCCAACGTGGTCTCGCCCGGCAACACCTACGAGCCCGGCGGAGTGTGGGCGGGCATCGAGACCGGCAACCCCGACCTGTTCTCCCTGGCGATGGGGCTCAACCCGACCGGACGCATGGGCACCCCACAGGAGATCGCCGACAGCGTGGTCTTCATCTCGAGCCCGCGGTCGAGCCGCACGAGCGGCACGAACCTGGTCGTCGACGGGGCGCTGACCCGCGGCATGCAGTTCTGATGGACGTCTTCTAATGAACATCGTCGAGTTCACCCCGGAGCGGTCGCAGTACGTCTACACCTTCGGTGGTGCCGAGCCCGTGATGCGGGTGAACCCCGGCACGGCGCTCGCCCTCTGGTCGGAGGATGCCTACAACCACGCCCTCCGCTCGGTCGACGACCTCGCGAGCGCCAAGCTCGACGTGCGCTACCTCAACCCGCAGACCGGTCCGTTCTACATCGTCGGCGCCGAGGCCGGCGACACCCTCGCCGTGCACATCGTGAGCCTCACCCCGGCGCGCAGCTGGGGAGCATCCGCCACCATCCCGTTCTTCGGCGGCCTCACGAGCACCGACCGCACCGCCATGCTGCAACCCGCACTCCCCGAGGCGACCTGGATCTACGAGGTGGACACGGATGCCGGAACCGTCGGCTTCCAGTCGCGCTTCGGCGACTTCGAGGTGGCACTGCCGCTGGCCCCGATGCTCGGAACAGTGGGCGTCGCACCCGCCGGCAGCGAGGTGCGGTCATCACTCGTCCCGGAGCGGTTCGGCGGCAACATGGACACCCCCGAGATGAAGGCCGGCACCACCGCCTACCTCGGCGTCAATGTGGAGGGCGCGCTGCTCTCGATCGGCGACGGGCACTACCGGCAGGGCGAGGGCGAGGCGTGCGGCACGGCCGTCGAGGGTGCCATGAACTCGGTGATCATCGTCGAGCTGATCAAGGGCGGCGGGCCGCTCTGGCCCAGGCTCGAGAACGACGACTACTGGATGGTCGTCGGCTCGTCGCGTCCGATGGAGGACTCCTGGCGTATCGCGCAGCTGGAGATGACCCGATGGATGGCGGAGATGTTCGACCTGCACGAGATGGATGCCTACCAGCTGCTCAGCCAGATCACCGAGACGCCGATCGCGAACGTCGTCGATACCAACTACAGCGTGGTGGTGAAGGTTCCGAAGAAGTACTTCACGCGCGTGCAGGCCTTCGACGGGATGCACCGCGAACTGCGGGGGCGCGCGCGCCGCGTTTGAGTGGGGCGGGGCGGGGCGGGGCGGTCGGGGGCGACCGGGCGGGAGCGAGCGGTCGCTGATCGGTCGCGCGGTCGCTGTTCGCTCCGCTGTCCGGTCGCGCGGTCGCTGTTCGCTCCGCTGTCCGGTCGCGCGGTCGCTGTTCGCTCCGCTGTCCGGTCGCGCGGTCGCTGTTCGCTCCGCTGTCCGGTCGCGCGGTCGCTGTTCGCTCCGCTGTCCGGTCGCGCGGCCGCTGTTCGCCCCGCTGTCCGGTCGCTGTCCGGTCGCGCGGCCGCTGTTCGCCCCGCTGTCCGGTCGCGCGGTCGCTGTTCATTCACGCGCGTGCGATTACTATAGCGCGAGCGAACAACACCCGCGCGGAGCCCTGCCCGACCGCTCAGCGCTCAGCGCTCAGCGCTCCCTACCGCGCCCACGCCGCCCTCTCGCGCTCCGCGAACTGCGCGAAGGTCGTCGCGGGCCTCCCCGTCAGGCGCCGGATGGTGCGGTTCGGGAACGCCGACACGTTCATCCGCACGACGCGGTAGATCATCTTCTGCACCTCGATGTAGTCCGCGGCCGCGCCCTGCTCCGTGAGGCGCGCCACGTACTCCTCGACCGACGGCGCCGCGTAGCGCACCTCGTAGCCGAGGGCGGCCGTGAGCTGACGGGCGACTCCGTAGTAATCGAGGGACTGCTCTCCCGAAAGCGTGTAGGCCTTACCCACATGCCCTGGCCTGGTCAGTACCGCCGCCGCCACCGCGCCGAGGTCGTCGGTGTCGACGAAGGCGGTGCGGGCGCGCGCGGCCGGCACGAAGATCTCGCCCCGATCGCGGATGTCGTCGCGGTACGTGGTCGACAGGTTCTGCATGAAGAAGTTCGGGCGCAGGAACGTGAATGGCGCCGACCGCTCCCTCAGGTACTTCTCGACGGCGTGGTGCGGGGTGGCCGCGTTGAACTGCACCCCCTGAAGCGAGAGGAACACGATCTGCCGCACGCCAGCATCCAGCGCCCTGTCGATCAGGGGGAAGAGGACGCGCCGCACGTCGGAGATCTGCGGGGGCCGGAGGAGGAACATCCGGTCGACGCCGGCGAGCGCGGCAGGCCAGCCGGCGGGATTCTCGAAGTCGAGCACGCGTGCCTCGGTGTCGCGCACTGCGCCCCCGCCCGAGGACTCGTCGCGCACGCCCGAGACGACCGTCTCACCGGCCAATGCGAGGTGCCGGGCGACCGCCCTGCCGACGTTTCCGGTGGAGCCCGTGACGAGGACCGCGCCGCCCGGCGCGCTCATCGGGTGCCGCTGCGGTCGTCGGGACTCCGGTCGTGGAGGAGCGAGAGGATTCGGTCGAGCTCGACGATCTCGGCGACGCTGAGCGCATCGAACCGCGGGGCGATGCCGTCGAAGTAGGCCCGCTGGAACTGGTCGACCTCGACGCGCGCGGCGTCGGTGAGCCGGATGATCCGCCCGCGCCGGTCGGCGGGGTTGGTCTCGCTCGTCACGAGAGCGACGGCGCGCAGCATGTCGACGGTCTGGCTCACGGCGCTGCTGGTGACGTTCAGCCTGTCGGCCAACTCGGACACGCTTGCGCCATCGGACTGCGACAGCGCGAAGAGGAGGTTCATGGGCCCGCGTCCCAGGTTGTAGGCCTTGAACGGATACGCCCCGCTCGCCGCGAAGTCGCGGGTGACGACGCCGATGCGCGCGACCACCCGGTGCAGCGAGGCCTCGCGGTCGGTTACCGACTGCTGCTCGGGCGCGGGCACTGGCTGCCCGTCCACGGTCACGGGGTGCTCGTCAACGGTCACCGTGTGCCCGTCGACGGTCAGCGGGTGCCCCTCCAAGGTCACCGTGTGCCCGTCGACGGTCACCGGGTGCTCGTCAACGGTCACCGAGTGCTCGTCGACGGTCAGCGACCGCTGGCGCACGGTCCTCGGCTGCTCGCGCACGGTCATCGACTGACGAACGGCAGTTCGCGCACGAACTGTCGGTCATCCACCTGGGTCAGGATGAACCGCGCCAGGTCCCCACGCGAGATCTGCGTGCTGGCGTTCACGCCGACCCACCCCACGCGGTACGAGCCGGTCGCCGGGGCGTCGGTCAGGCGCGGCCCCCGAACTACGGTCCAGTCGAGACCGCTGTCCTGCAGCACCTCGAGATGCCCCTTCGCGTCGTCGAGCACCTGCGGCGAGAGAGCCTTCAGCAGTAAGCGGATGACGCGATCGGCCACCCCGGGACGATCGTGCTCCTCGGCAGGCAGCCCCCCTCCCGACAGCGAGACGATGCGCGTGATCTGCTCCCGTTTCATCGCCTCGACGATGTTCCTGGTGCCGTCGGTCTGCACCGTGGGCGGGGAGCCCTTCACGTGACCGAAGACGCTGAGTACCGCATCCGTCCCGCGCACAGTCTGCTCGACTGCCGCCGTGTCGAGGACGTCGCCCGTCACGATCGTCAGGCGGTCGGATGCCTCGGTGATCGCCTCGGGACGCCTGGCCAGGGCCCGCACCGTGTGCCCTTCGGCCAGCGCCTCGGCGAGCACCAGTCGGCCGGTGCGGCCGGTCGCGCCGAAGAGGGCAATGGTCGTGTTGGTCATGGATTTATGTTAGCAGCTTAAGTAAATGCGGAGGGGGTAGCGGGGCGGTGGCGGGGGGGGTAGCGGGGGGGGATGCCACGACGAACGACGCTGCGCCGGCGCCGGGGTGGATGCGCCGACTGCACTGCATCCAGCGCCCGCGCGGTTGTTGTTCGCTCGCGCGCATGCGATTACACCTGCACGAGCGAACAGCATGCGCGCGAGTGCTCGAGCGGCCGGCCGCATTGTCCGCATCGCACGCGCGAGTGAACAGCACCCGCGCGAGTGAGCGGCATCCGCGCGATGCGCAACGACGCGGTGCGATTGAGACCTCGATAACTACCGCGACAGAGCGGCCCAAGCCCCGGGCCCGCCTCCCGGCCCGACGATGTCGCACGAGTTCGCTACCCTCGAATGGTGACCCGCAGTGACGCCGCCCTGGTGCAGAGCGCGGCCCGGTTCGACCGGGTTCGCAGAGACTCCGCGTGGTCTCTGCTGCGCGCGAACCAGGCGCCCATCGTGCTCGCGGTGCTGCACGCCAACTTCGTCGAGTCGGGCGAGGCGCGCGTGCCGGCGACCGTGCTGTTCGAGCGGATCGGCGACGATCTCGAGGCGCTGCGAGTCGCCGGGCACGAGCTGCCGCAGTCGCCCCAGCGGTACGTCGCGGACTGGCTCGACGCGGGCTATCTCGAGCGCCGCACCGGATCGGCCGGCACCTCGGGCGCCGGATCGGGCGCCGGATCGAGCGCCGCAGAGACCTACGAACTCTCCGCCGATGCCCTCGCTGCTCTGCGCATCGCGACCGAGATCGTCACCCCGCCGCGCTCGGTCACCGAGAGCCGCTTGACCACGGTCATGGGCCAACTCGAGCAGCTCGCGATCGATACCGACACCGACGTCGCCTCCCGGCTCGAGTCCCTCACGCGCGAACGGGAGCGGCTCGACCACCGCATCTCGAACATCCGCGAGGGGCGCATCGACGTCGTCGCCCCGGATGCCGCGCTCGAACGCATCCGGGACATCCTGCTGCTCGCCGAGCAGCTCCCGGCCGACTTCGCTCGGGTGCGACGCGATGTCGAGTCGCTCAACGTGCAGTTCCGGCGGGACATCATCGAGAGCGACGGAGCGCGCGGCGAGGTGCTCGATGCGCTGTTCCGCGGAGTCGACGTGCTGCAGGACAACGAGGCCGGCCGCAGCTTCGGCGCGTTCTATGCCCTGCTCATCAATCCTGAACGCAGCGCCGGGCTCGACCGCTCGATCGACGACGTGCTCACCCGCGACGCCCTCGGTTCGCTCAAGCCGGCCGAACGCATCGCCCTGCGCACCCTCGTCGAACGCCTCACCTCCCGCGGCGGAGAGGTGCACGAGGTCTACGCCTCCCTCGCCCGGAGCCTGCGCACGTTCGTGCAGCAGCGCGAATACGTGGAGGAGCGCCGCGTCAGCCGGCTGCTCAAGCAGGCACAACGCGCGTTCGGCGAGTTGAGCGGCGACGGCAGCCTCATCCGTCCGACCGGATTCACGCTCAGCCTCAGCAAGGCGCAGCTGGGGTCGGTCAGCCAGTTCACGATGACCGCACCCGACACCGAGCGCCCGCCCGGTCTCGTCGACAACCCCCCGGTCGAGCTCGACCTCGATCGGGTGCGCGAACTCATCAACGAAAGCGACATCAACCTGTACGAGCTTCGCCGCAATGTCGACGCGACACTCGAAGATCTGCCGGTCGCGAGCATCAGTGATGTGCTCGACCGGTATCCGGCGACTCAGGGACTCGGTAGTCTCATCGGGCTGCTGTCGATCGGGCTCGAGCGCACCGTCAACGGCCGCGCCGTGCTCGTCGAGAACGAGCGCGATCTTGTGGCCTGGGGTGATTCGGGGCTCGCCGCCCGCGTGCCCACCATTCTCTTCACCCAATCGAGCGAGGAGCATCCATGACACCGGCCCGCACCGCGCAGCAGAAGCCTCAGAGCGCCGACGCGCAGAGCGCCGAGGCCCCGGGCGACGACGAGTCCGCGGCATCCGCCACCCTCTTCGTCGGCGACACCGGAACCCTCGACCTCGACACCCGGCTCGCGCTCGTGAAGCTGCTGCGCGGACCTTTTCTCGACGGCAGCCGGGAGCCAGCGCGCTGGGCGGCGCTGCGCCGCTCAGAGGTCTCGGTGAGGCGCTACCTGAGCGAGATCTTCCTGCTGCTCGTAATCGATGAGGTCGAGCGCATCGCCTTCACCCAGCAGGCCAGCGAATCGGATGCCGTGATCCCGAGCGTTCTGCGCCAGGTGCCGCTCACCATGATCGACAGCGCCCTCGTCCTCTTTTTGCGCGGGCAGCTCTCCGCCGTTGCTGGCACGGGCCAGCGCGCCATCGTCGGATACGACGACATCGTCGCGCAGCTCACCCCCTACCGCCGCGAGGGAACGACCGACGAGTCGGCCCACCTCAAACGCATGAACGGCGCAGTGCGCAAGATGATCGACGCTGGCGTGCTCGCGAACACCTCCACCGAGGGCCGCTATGAGATCTCCCCGGTGCTGCGAATCCTGTTCCCCGCCGAGCAGATCGCCGCGCTGACCGATGCCTATGAGGCGCTGCGGGGAGCGGATGCGACGGATGCGCGGCTCGACCTGCCCGATGAGGCGCCCGACGAGCACCAGTCCGCCGAGCACCAGTCCACCGAGACGCGAAACGACGACACCGACACGGCATCCGCGGAGGAGACCGCATGAGCGACGACACCCTCTTCGACGACCTCGACGGCGCGCTGCGGAGCAGCCGCGGGCAGCACCGACTCACCGGAATCCAGCTCGTCAACTGGGGCACCTTCGCCAACCACCATCGAATCGACGTGGCAGAGAAGGGCTTCCTGATCACCGGGGCATCCGGGTCGGGCAAGTCCACCATTCTCGACGCGATCTCGGTCGTGCTCGTGCGCCCGAAAGACCTGAACCTCAACGCCGCGGCGGGCGACGCCGGGCAGCGGGTGCGCGACCGCACCGTGCTCAGCTATCTGCGCGGATCGTGGTCGATCAACGCCGACGAGATCACCGGAGAGGTCGCCACCCAGCAGCTGCGCCCGGGCACCACCTGGTCGGCCGTCGCACTCGAATACTCCGACGGCAAGGGCATCGAGACCACTCTGGTGCGCGTGTTCTGGGCGGCCCGCGGAGTCACCGACCCTGGCGGGGTGAAAAGCGTCAACCTCATCGCCGATCGCAGGTTCGACCTGCACGACCTCGAGCCGGTGCTCGCCGACGGACTCAGTCTGCGCACCGTGAAGGCGCTGCTGTCGCCCTGGTACGCGGGCGACCAGTATCCCGCGTTCCAGGAGAAGTTCGCCCGGCGGCTCGGCATCGGCGGCGAGCGCGCCCTGCGCCTGCTGCACAAGACCCAGGCGACCAAGGGACTCACGAGCCTCGACTCACTGCTGCGCGACTTCATGCTCGACGAACCGGAGACATTCGCCATCGCCAGCCGCATGGTCGAGCAGTTCGACGAGCTCTCCGCGGCGCACGAGGCGGTGCAGACCGCCCGCAAGCAGGTCGCCCACCTCGAGCCGGTGCGCGGGCTCGACGCCGAGCTCGGCACCCTTTCCACACGCGCAGCCGGCCTCGAGGACGAGACCGCGGCCACCGAGTGGTACGTGACCGAGCGTGCCATCGTCCTCCACCACGACGAGATCGCCCGCACGCAGCGGGACCGCACGGATGCCGCGGCCGAGGGGTCGGCCCTCGAAGCCGACCTCTCACTCATCACCGGCCGCATCGATGTACTGCGCGAGCAGCACCTCACCGCTGGCGGCGGCCGGCTCGACGGCATCCGTTCGGAGCGCGATCAGGCCACCGGCGAGCTGTCGTCGCGCACCCGTCGCCAGGGTGCGCTTCGCTCTCACCTGAGCGTGCTCGGCGCCGCGATACCGTCGACTCAGGGCGACCACGCCGAACTCGTGAATCAGGCGCAGACCGAGATCGACACGCTCGCGGCCGGCGGCGCCGAGGTGGACCGGGAACAGTACGACGCCTTTGCCGGAGCCGATGACGCGAAGCGGAAGCTCGCCGCGGTGCGAGCGGAGATGGCGACGCTCGCGACGAGCCGCTCCAACATCGACAGCGCCGACCTGCGGCTGCGCGACGAGCTCGCCACAGCCGCCCGCGTCGACCCGAAGCGATTGCCGTTCGTCGCCGAGCTGCTCGATGTTCCCGAGGAACATGCCGAGTGGCGCGGCGCGATCGAGCGGCTGCTCGGCGGATTCGCCCGGTCGGTGCTGATTCCGGAGTCGGTGTATGCCGCGGCATCCGCCTACATCGACAGCACCCACCTCGGCCGCAAGCTGCTCTACTACCGGGTGCCGCGCGAGCTGACCAACAAGCCGCGGGCGATCGGGCCGGACTCGGTGGTGCACCGCATCGAGGTCGCCGACTCGCCCACCGCCGAGTGGTTGCACGCCGAGTTGAGCGGGCGGTTCGACTACGCCTGCGCCGAGAGCCTCGCCGCATTCCAGCGGGCAGAGAAGGCGATCACCCGCAACGGCCAAGTGCGCCACGGCAGCTCCCGCCACGAGAAGAACGACCGCTCGCGCATCGACGACCAGCGGCAGTGGGTGCTCGGTTTCGACAACGCGGCCAAGCAGCAGCTGTTCGCCGCCGACGCAGAGCGGCTGCAGGCGGAGCTCGGCGCGGCCGAGAAGCAGGTGGATGCTGTGCTCGGGCGGCGCACGGCCGCCCAGGCTCGGCTCGCCGCGTGCCGCCGCATCGTCGAGACCCCGTGGGACGACATCGACACCGCGAGCGCCGCCCGGCACCTGCACGGCCTCGAGACGCTCATCGCCGAATTCGCCTCCACCCACCGTGACCTTGCACAGCTCGATGAGCAGATTGCGGAGCAGAGATCCGCCGCCGCCGCGGTCGAGAAGGCGCTACGCGAGGCTGGAGCGCGCGTTCACGCGGCATCCACCGCGCTGTCGAGGCTCGAGCGCGGCCTCGAGGAGCGGCAGTCGACCCGGGCCGAGCTGCAGGGCGCGGATGCCGCGGCTCTTGCCCGCCTCGAGTCCCGGTTCACCGCGCGGTCGCGCAGCCTGACTCTGGAGCGGCTCGGCGACCTGCGCGCCGAGGTGCAGAAGGAGATCTCGAGCGAGGCGACGGCGGTGGAGCGCAGCATCCGCTCGATTCGGGAGAGGCTGACGCAGCTGTTCACCGAGTTCAAGGCGGAGTGGACCGCCGAAGCCGCCGACGTCGATACGGATGTTGAGGCGACCGGGGAGTATCTGCGCATTCTCGAACGCATCGAGCACGACGGGCTGCCGCAGTTCGAAACGAAGTTCCTGACCATGCTGCAGCATCTCTCGACGATGTCGCTCGGGCAGCTGCGGCGGCAGATCGACCAGGAGCGTCGGCAGATTCGCGATCGGATCACACCGATCAACGAGTCGCTGGCGTTGAGCGAATATGGGCACGGCACCATTCTGCGCATCGACGTGAAGGAGCGGCAGCTCGCCCTCGTGAACGACTTCAAGAAGGATGTCGCGGCGGCGACCGACGAGTCGCTCGTCAACGACCCGGCGCGCGCGACTGAGCGGTTCGAGATTCTGCGGCGTCTCGTCACCCGGTTCGGCAGCCCCGAGCCGGAGCACAGGCACTGGCGGGAACAGGTGCTCGATGTGCGCCGACACGTCGAGTTCGAGGCGCGCGAGATCGGCGAGGGCGGTGAGACTGTCGAGATCCACACCTCCGGGGCCGGGCGGAGCGGCGGGCAGCGGGTCAAGCTCGTCACCTTCGCCCTCGCTGCGGCTCTCCGCTATCAGCTCGGTGGGCGCAATGCCGAGCGTCCCGACTACGGCACCGTGGTCATCGACGAGGCGTTCGACAAGGCCGATGCCGACTTCACCGAGAAGTCGATGCGCATTTTCGAGCAGTTCGGATTCCAAATGGTGCTCGCGACGCCGATGAAGCTCATCCAGACCCTGAGCCCGTTCATCGGCGGAGCGACCGTCATCCACATCCGCGATCGCAAGGCGTCATCCGCGTTCCCGATCGACCTCGTCGAGCTCACCGCCACTTCGGCGCAGCAGCGTGCCGATGCGCTCGATCGCTGAGGCGCGCGTCGAGGCCCGGCGCATCTTCGACCGGAACCTGGGCGGATGGGCATGGTCGGCCGTGCAGGGCGAGCCGGCCGAACGCATCCCACTCGCTCTCAACCTGCAGCCGCCCACCGGCGATGAGGCGCTCGACAGGGTCGCGGAGATGCGCGAGTGGTCCAGCGCCTGGCACGACTTCGCGGGGGCAGGAGAAGTGGAGTTCGCGACGCGACGGTTCCGGTATCTCGGCACGCAGTCGGTGCCGGTGCGCCTCCACTTGGAGCAGCCCGCAGAGGTCGCGGCCTTCATCGCCTCCACTGCCCACTGGCGCGCTCTGGTCGCACGACTGGGCGAGCTCGTCGCCCAGTGGCCGGACATGTCGAGGCCGGATGCCGCAGCGGTGCGCCGCGTGCTCGACGTGCCCACCTCGTCGTGGTCGCACGTCGTCGGCTTTCTGCGCTGGTCGGCGGACCTGGACCTCTCCGAACTACTGCCTCGCCAGATCGCCTTTCCCGGTGTCGACAGCAAGTGGTTCGATCAGAACCGTCCGCTGCTGGTCGCACTGCGTGCCGCGGGGGCGGGTACCCGGCGTCTCACGACGCGGCAGATCGACTCTCGGATGCTGGTGCGCGTGCTCGACCCGGCCCTGCGCGCGGAAGTCGGCGGACTCGCGGAGTTCGCCGCCCCGGCCACCGAGTTGGCGCGACTGGTCTGGGCGCCAGGGGAGGTCATCATCTCGGAGAATCTGCAGAGCGCGTACTCCTTCGGCGATCGCCCCGGGTGCGTCGTGCTCGCGGCACAAGGCTACGCAGTCGAGGCCTACGGCGGGCTGCCCTGGCTGCAGCGCGCTCACGTGCGCTATTGGGGCGACCTCGACACGCACGGCTTCGCGATCCTGAACCGGCTACGGCACCACCTGCCGCGAGTCGACTCCGTGCTGATGGATGCCGACACCCTGCTCGCGCATCGCTCCCTGTGGGCGCGGGAGGAGAAGCCGCAGTCGGCCCAGTTGCCGCTCCTGACGGCATCCGAGCGGGAGGCATACGAGGTGTTGCTGTCAGAGCCGAACGCGCGGCTGGAGCAGGAGCGCTTGCCGTGGGGCGTTGTTGAGGCGGCGTTCGGCGTGAGTGTCGCTGGCCGCGAATTGCGGTGACCATCACTCGGGCGCCGCACCGATCCCCGAATGTGACGACATCCAGCGCCGTCCGAGCTCCCCCGCCCTGATCGAGATCGGCTCGACGACCGGCACCCACTCGATGAGGCTGGTGAGCTCCGCGGCATCCGCCCGCTCATGATCCAGCAAGCCCTGGAGCGACTCGACGCGGCAGGTCTCGCTGGAGATCGGCGGTGCACTGAGGTTGCGCAGGAGAGCCCGGCATCCGCCTACGCTGAATCCCGTGCCCCACCCCAACAGCCGCGCCGCCAAGGCCGCCCGCCGCCGCAAGCGACGCATGGCGCTGGTCGAGCATGACCTGACCCCGGAGCAGTGGGGGATGCTGCAGCACCTGTGGGGCGGATGCGCGTACTGCGGGGCGGGCGATCGTGCGCTTCAGCGGGACTGCGTTCAGCCGATCTCGCGGGGCGGGCGCTACACGCTCGACAACATCGTGCCAGCCTGCGGGGCGTGCAACGCGAGCAAGAGCAACGACGAGGTGACGAGCTGGATGCGACGCAAGAAGCTCGACGAACGCCGCTTCCTGGTGCGGTTCGTGGAGGTGCGGGATGCGCTGATGCCTGACGACACGGACATAGAGACCGGGCACATGAACGCGGGCCTCGGCGGAACCCACGGCTCCGCCCCATGACCCACTACCTCGGCATCGACCTCGCCTGGGGCGAGGGCACTGCGACGCGTCCGGCGAAGGAGACCGGCGTCGCGCTCATCGACGAGACCGGAACCGTGCTGCACGCCGGCTGGGCGCGCGGCATCGATCCGGTCGCCGAGTGGATCGTCGAGGTCGCGCCCCCCGGCGCGGTGATCGCGATCGATGCGCCGCTGGTGGTGGAGAACCAGGCCGGGATGCGGCTCTGTGAGCGACAGGTCGGCATGGGGTATGGGCGCTGGCACGTCGCCGCGAACGCGAGCAATACCGCGCTCGGCTGGCAGGGCGGGGTGGCGTTGCGAAAGAAGCTCGAGGCACGTGGGTTCGTCTACACCGACGGCATCCGCCCGCCCGGCCCGCTCGAGCGCACGATGTTCGAGTGCTACCCGTACACGACCATCGTTGGCATGGCGGAGCTGGGGTACGAGGAGAAGCGCCCGCGGTACAAGCGCTTCGACATGGCGTTGCCGTCCGCACTGCGGCGGCAGGCGCGGGCGGATGCGTGCGATGAGCTCATCCGGCGGATGGCTGCGCTCGGCACGGCCACTCCCCCGCTGCACATCGCCTCGCACGAGGTGTCGCGCTCGCTGCTCGAGCCGTCGCCGCTGGTCGATGCGGCCTACAAACACCGGGAGGACATGCTCGACGCGGTGCTCTGCGCCTGGACCGCCGCGATCTGGCACCGGCACCGCGAGCGGGTGCAGGTGCTCGGTGCCGATGACGTGCCGGATGCCGCGGGTCGCCGCGGCACCATCGTCGCGCCCGCCCGAGATGGGCAGCGGGTCGCGGGGCGGGCGATGCGGGTTCTGCGCGAGGGGTCGTCGCCGTCACCTTAGGTTGGCATGGCTTTCTAGGGTTCAGCGCTGCGGGTGACCCCGGGTCCACGACGCTCCAGCGGGCATTGTTCACTCCCGCTGGTGAGATTACGTGCACGCGGATGAACAACACCCACGCGAGCGGCGCACTCCGCCCTCTGCAGCGACCGCTCACTCAAAGCATGCTGGGTGTGCCACCACTCGTTGCAGATCGCTCTCGCCCGGCGGGCGCGCGCCCGCGTCACCGACCTGATCCCGATCCGCAGCATCCGGCCCCCTCGAACCCCGCGGTAGAACTCGGTCGACAGGTACCACAGCCCAGAGTGACACAGGATCGTCGCGGCGACAGCTGGAGCCGCACCGACGACGCACACGAAGGCGTAGTCGTGCCAGTCGGTCTGCGCCCAGATTTGCCCAGGCCCGGGACTTGTCCACAGTTCGCGACCGCGCGCGCCCTGCTCGCCGGCCCGGGGCCTAGCCTCGCAGCATGATCATCGAGGCGGGCTTCGACCTTGTCCAACTCCTTCACCCCGAGGTCCTCGCGGATGCGGTCAGCCGTCGCGCCCTGTGGATGCTGGCTGCCGACAAGGACCTGCGCCTGCTGGAGATTTCTCCGGTGTGTCCGGAGTTCTCGGGATCACTCGAGCCTCACGTCGCGGACATCGTTGCGGCGCTTGCGGGCTCCTACCGGCCCGTGCGGTACTTCGCCCTCGCGCACACGACGTCGCCGCTCGACTGCGACGACTGGGAGCGGATCTCCTGGGATGACCAGGTGCTGTGCGAGGCGCACGACTTCGAGCCGGACCAGTTTCTCGGTCGCCTCGTTTTCGACGGCGATCACATATATTCGAGCGCCCCGCGCTACAGCTTCCGGGACTATGTCGGTCGCGAGAACCTACCCCGCGCGGCGGTCATCTCCGGTCCGCACTTCGGCGACTGCTCGTGTGTCGCGTGCGCGCAGTTCAACGAGATGATGGCGGAGTACCGGGCGCTTCGGGAGGCCGCGGAGCATGGGCCAGCGGACTGAGGGCGGCGGGCTGAGGGCGGCGATTGCAGGACCGGCCGCAGGGCGGCGATCGCAGCGCCGGCCGCAGGGCGGCGATCGCAGCGCCGGCCGCAGGGCGGCGATCGCAGCGCCGGCCGCAGGGCGGCGATCGGAGCGGCGCGACCCGAGGGCAGCGACCGCAGTGCGCCGGATGCAACCTCTCCGCACTCGCCCTGGGGAGAAGTTCTTATCCCCATTTGCCCACACCCCTATCGAACATACATTCGAATGTGGGAAAATTATGACATGGACGAACCCTCTCTCTCACCCCCGCAGACACTGCCGGAGTCGCTCTCGGAGCCACTCACGCAGTCGCCTTCGGAGTCGCTCGTGGAACCGCTCACGCGGTCGCCTTTGGACCCGCCGTCGGAGTCGCTCTCGTCGTCACTCCGAGAGTCCGCCGCCAGGGTCGCCTCGCTGGGCGATCACTCGTGCGCCCTCCGCTGCCTCACGTCAGCCGACCTCCTCGCTGCGCAATCGGCAATCACCACTCTTCGCCGGTGCGTCGACAGATATGCCGCGATGGCGGCGGGCGAAATTGCGCACCGCTCGACTCCGGAGCACGGCCACTCCGGACTCGCCCAGAAGGCCGGCTTCGTGTCGCCCGAGGCCATGCTGCAGTCCATCGCCAATATCTCCCGCATCGAAGCGGTGAAGCTGATGCGCGTCGGGTCGTTCATCGCCGAGTCCGAGGCCGCAGCGGAGCTCGCGGCGAGCGCCGCCAGTCTCGACGACACGGATGGCGCGGGGGTGGAACCTGGCACCGGCGGTCCGGATGCTGGGCTTGACGGCACCGGCGACGGCACCGGCGACGGCAACGCCCACGGCCACGTCAGCTTCCTTCCGCAATTCCCACCGCCACCGCCGTGGCAGGCCCCTCTTGCCGCCGCGCTCGCGGCCGGAATCCTGTCGATCGACGCGGTCGAGTCGATCAGGAGGGCGCTCGGCGATGTCGACCCCGCCATCACCGCGGGGGCACTCACCGCGGCCTGCGAGCACCTCATCGGGACCTCGACTGGCCTGACTCCCGAGCAGCTGTACCGCAAGGCGCGCCAGCTCCGCGACTCGCTCGACGAGGCCGGCATCGAGCGGCGCGAAAAGGAGCGGCGCGACCTCCGATCCGTTCGCACCTGGTGGGACCCGGCCGGTATGTACTGCGGCAGCTTCCGGCTCCCTCCCGAAGAGGGCATGATCGTGTCCACCGCGTTCGACGAGATTCTCTCCCCCCGACGCGGCGGACCACGGTTCGTCGACCTCGAGGCGAAGGCCTCGGCCGAGGAACTTCTCAACGACCAGCGGTCAACCGAGCAGATCGCCGCCGACGGCCTCGTCGACCTGATCCGTCTCGCCGTCGACGCCGACCCGGGCACCATGTTCGGTCGCCGCCGCCCGGCCGTGCGCGTCATGGTCACCGACCAACACCTTCATGTCATGGCCGGACACGGTCGTCTCGAAGGCCACCCCGACCCGGTCTCCTTCGCCACCGTGGAACGCCACCTGTGCGACACGGGCACGATCGCGGTCGGCTTCGACAACGACGGCCAGTGTGTAAATGTCGGCCGAAACCAGCGATTCTTCACCGAACGACAGCGAATCGGAATGACGCTCAGGGACGGCGGATGCATGTTCGCCGGCTGTGACCGTCCACCCTCCTACTGCGAGGCTCACCACATCGATGAGTGGCTCCGCGACGATGGCAAGACCGATATTGCAGACGGAATCCTCCTGTGCCGACGTCATCACCTCCTTCTGCACAACAACGGGTGGCAGGTGATCCGAGTGCGCGCCGACTACTACATAAGACCGCCCGCTGACGTCGACCCCAACCGGGAGCTCATCCCCCTCCCCAGTCGAAACCCCGAGATGCGGGCACTCAAACGACAATCCGACCAGCGTCGGGCGCAGTAGTCTGCCCTCCAGCCGGCACCAAGTGCGGGCCCGGCGCCACCGGCGATCACCGGCGCCGGGTGGGCGCGACCCAGCAAGAAGACGCGTCTACGACAACCTGACGCGACCGGCGAACGCGCTCGACCCGGCAAACGCGCGCCTCCTCCACTCCCTCTCCAACTGACTGGTCGGACATGGGTCCACCCCGGCTTTGGCTGCCCCCGGCTCGGCGATCCATACCGAGCACGAGATCAGCCCCCAGGTTCCTGATCGAGGGGTCTTTCGGGCTCCCTTGATGCATGTCCGAATCGTCCGCTCGAACTCTTGACGGAGGAAGGCTTCTGAGTACTGTGTGGTGGAGTTGGGTTGGGGATTTCGCTCGCCGCTAGGCGCTTTCAACTACCCGAAGGAGAAATCGTAATGAAGAAATCCCTTTTCGCGGCCGGACTTGCTGTTGCGTTCGTCCTCGTGCCCACCGCAGCCCAAGCCCTGGACTGCGTGAACGTCTCCAAACCGCCGGCCTCGTGCGGATCGAACTGTACTGAGGGTCCGATCATCCACGGCAACTGGGCCTGGCTGCCCAGCGTGTTCCCCGGATCGCCGGAAGTGTGGGCCTTCGTGCCCCCCGGAACGGTCGAGGGATTCGGCCTGCCCGGGGAGAAGGGCAACTACCAGAACGGCGAGGGCTATGCGCTGCTCGTCAATGCGATCTGCGACTCAACTGCCGGCGTGCTTGAGCACCGGCAGACCGGTCACGGAATCCAGCTGCTGGAGGGCTGCCAGTGGGCCGAAATTGAGGCCGATACCGGAACCCCACCGTGACTCGGCGGGATTCCGGTACCCGGCACTGATTTCCGCACGACGCTGTGCGCGTGGCACGATAATGATCGACGGCACCGGATGCCCTCGCTCATCCAGCACAGTAGAGGGTCCACCGTGAGTTCATACGCAGCATCCGCCACGAGTAGCGCGGCATGAGCTGGATCGAAGTCGTCGTTCTGTTTATCTCGGGCACCCTCGCCGGGATCATCAACACGGTCGTCGGATCCGGCTCACTCATCACGTTCCCCGTACTGCTCGCCCTCGGTTATCCCCCGGTGCTAGCCAACGTCACCAACAACGTCGGCGTCTTCCCCGGCTCGATCAGCGGGGCGATCGCGTACCGCAAGGAGCTCAAGGGGCAGCTCAAGCCGGTGCTGGCACTCGCGACTTTCTCCGCGATCGGCGGACTCGCCGGTGCGCTGCTGCTACTCCAACTGCCCGCCGAAGTCTTCGACGGAGTCGTGCCCGCTCTCATCGTGCTCGCCCTGCTGCTCGTCGTGTTTGGTCCCCGCATCAAGCGCACGATCGCTGCACGCCGCCTCGCCCGCGACGAGGCACCGAACAACAGGGTCGCGCTCTTCACGACGACCGCACTCACCGGTGTCTACGGTGGATACTTTGGCGCAGCCCAAGGCGTGATCCTGCTGTCGTCCCTGTCGATCCTGCTGCCAGGATCGCTGCAGCGCGCGAACGCCTACAAGAACGTGCTCGCCGCCACCGCGAACGGTGCGGCCGCCATCGTGTTCGTGCTCATCTCGCAAGTCGCCTGGCTCGCGGCCGGCGTGATCGCCATCGGCGCGATCTTCGGCGGACAGATCGGCGGCTGGGTCGGCCAGCGACTCCCCCCTCTTGTGCTGCGCATCGTGATCGTCGTGGTCGGCCTCGCCGCCATCGCGTACTTCATCGTCAACTAGCAGGCAACTAAAGCCCGACGGAGTCCATCACCAGTTGCGGCACGAGCTGCAGCAACGCGAACAGGCCCACGGCAGCGGCCGCCGAAAAGCCAAGCACCCACAGCCTCTGCACCCGCCGCGCTGCGCGCACCTCGCGGTCGAGCACTTCGAACCGCGCCATGAGGTCGGCGTCCGGTGGCGTCGCGGCTCGCCATGTCGCCGGGTCGGCGAGCACCGCGGCGACCTCCCGAATTACGTCGGGCTCCAGAACCGCTGGCCGCTTCAGGAGCCAGCGCGCGAGGTGGCGCGCCTCGATCACCGCGACCCGGCCCGGGGCCTTCTTGATGTCGATCGACTTCGGGTCGACGACCACGATGATCGGATGCACGGGCACGGGCACGGGCACGGGCACGCGCACAGGCACGGGCACAGGGACGGGCACAGGCACAGGCACTGGCATCCGATCGCCGAGCAGGCGCTCGACCCGATCGGCATCGTATTCGGCGTTGCGCAGGTGCGGCTGCTTGTGGCCAGACACCATGAACGTGCGGTCAGCGATCCAGATCGGCTTGCCCTTGTGGCGCTTGGTGTTGATCGCGAAGACACCTCCGGGGCCGGTGACGATGTGGTCGATATCGGACTCCTTAGTGCCGACCGGCAGCGCGTGGAAGGACGTCCACCCGTCGGGCAGCCGCCTCAGGATCTCGCCGACGGCGATCTCGCCCAGCGCTCCCAGGTACCACGAGGCATTGTCGTCTGCGAGCGGTGAGACACCGAAGAAGCGGGCGACTCCGGAGCGCGGCGACGCGCGGCTCTGAAGACTCAGGAGCTGCTCGATCACGAGCGCGCCGGGCGCGCGATCGTGCATGGATGTTGTCGGGATGGTCATCGTGCTCCTTGAGGGTTCACCGAAACCTACCGATTGCTCGCATCTTCGGGCAGTCCCCAAAAGGGGCGGTGCCGAGCGCAAGGGGAGAATCGGGCGGAACAGCCCAGTCGCCGACGCCGACGCCGACGCCGACGCCGACGAGCAAAGGTCCGGACTACCCATCACCTCGCTCTACTCATCACCTCGCCCGAGGGAACCTTCTATGGTCGCGGCGACGAAATCCGGCACGGCGGTGAGCTGCTGTTCCGGGTAACGCCGCGCGCCGACTTCGGATTCGGCACGGACACGGACACGGACACCGGCACGGGTGCGGGTGCGGACACGGGCACCGGCACCGGCACCGGCACCGGCACCGTCACGGACACGGACACGGACACGGACACCGAGCAAGTGAACTTCAGCGGCACGAGATCGTGAAGTCCCTCAACACCAAGCGAATAACCCTCCGGCTGCCCCGGCGACTGGGTCGGCAGTTCGCGGGATCGTCCGGAATCCCGCACGGAACGTCGAGTTCATCGCTGAGGCCACACGGCTCCCCCTCACAGAGCCGCGGATGCGAGCTCCGCGGCCGCGCGCCGCGTTTCCCAGCGCAGGTTGAGTTCCCGCATCACCATCGCGGCGAGGTCCTGGAGCGTTGCGATCTCGTCCGCGGTCACCGTGCGCGGCTCCAGATCCATCACGCACAGGGTGCCGAGGCTGAAGCCGTCGCGCGTAGTCAGTGGAACTCCAGCGTAGAACTGCATCCCGAACTCCCCCGCGACCAGCGGGTTCGCGAGCGCTCGCGGGTCGGCACGGGCATCCTCGATGATCCACGGCTCGTCGTGCAGGATCGCCGACGCGCACAGCCCCGGGTCGCGCCCGATCTGCTCCGCATCGACGCCGTGCCTTGACTTGAACCACACGCGATCGGTGTCCACGACGCTGACGATCGCGAACGGCACCCCGAATACGCGTGCGGCGACCGCGGTGATCCGGTCGAAGCTGCCGTCGGGAGGAGTATCGAGCAGGTCGTAGCGGAGGACGGCATCCATCCGTCCCGCCTCATTCGGCGCATCCATAGGGCCGGCATGGCGGCCCGACTCGGCGGTGATCATCTGCCGGAACGCCTTGACGAGCTCGCCGGCATCCGGTCGGTCGACCGGGTCCCGCGACGTCATCGCGGCCAGGATCTCCCGCCACTCCGGCGAGAGCACCGGATCGACGTTGGGACGACGGATGAGCCGGGCCACGGCGGACTGCACCGCTGGGCCGGGGAATTCGATGGTTCCCGTGAAGCACTCGAGCAGCACGAGGCCGAGCGAGTAGATGTCGGTCGGAGCTCCCAACGGCTCACCCAGCGCCTGCTCCGGGCTAATGTAGGCGACCGAACCGGTAACGGCATTCTCCGCCGAAATGTGGGTCGACTCCGCTCGCAGCGCGATCCCGAAGTCAGTGAGCCGCGCGCGGGCCGTCGTCGCATTGTCGTCGTAATCGACGATGAGGATGTTGGCCGGCTTGATATCGCGGTGCACGATGCCTCGATTGTGCACGAACTCGAGCCCCTCAGCGAGGTCGCGTGCGATGTGGGCGATGTGGCGCGGCGAGACGGGTCCGCCCTTCTCGATACGCTCACGCAAGTCGATGCCCTCGACGAGTTCCATCACGAAGAAGATGCGCGGCTCGCCCGGCACCGACTTGTCGACGGCGGCATCGAGCAGTGTCACGAGGCTGTGGTGTCCAAGCCCGGCCAGCACATTGATCTCGTCCTTCTGCCGGCGAAGGTCGCTCTCGGCGACGGCATTAGAGCGGAACACCTTGACCGCGACATCACGCCCGAGAAACTCGTCGTGAGCTTGAAAAACCCTCGCCATCCCGCCTTCACCGAGCAGCTTGAGCAGCCGATACCGGCCATGCAAAAGCCCGCGCACTTCATCGCCCGATCGCTCGCCCATCCGGTCCTTCTCCTCTGCGGTCGCCTAAGCATAGGCAGAATTGCGGATGCTGCCGCGCACGCTGGTCCGCACTGGCGCACGCGCTCGGGACCTTTGTCACTGGCCGCGCCAGCGGGAGCTGCGCACCATGGTCAGTGGGTGTTGCACCCGAACGATCCCCCGCCAACGGTGCCGGGTTGTGTCGCGATCTCGATGCGGAGACCGCGGCATCCACCAGCACCGGCCTTCACGACCCGAAGTGAGTGCAATGGCGGGGGATCATCGGGTTCCCTATCGATCGTCGTGGCGGCAGGTCTGTGAACAGGCACCGCCACGACTCTCGATCTGCGCGTTGCGCAGTGCGGTGCGCGCCCGCCCGCTAAGGGTCAGACTCCGTCGAGGTAGACCCAGCGACGCTTCTCGCGCACGAAGCGACTCACCTCGTGCTGTTCGCTCGCGGACCCGTCGGCGCGGGAGAACGCCCGAAACTCCACGGTGCCCTCGGTGTCGAGCATCCCGCCGCGACTCGTCGCCTCGATCTCGAGCCGATACCAGCGCTGCTCCGGGTCGAGCTCGAGCCTTGACGGCACGGTTGTCGAGTGCCAGGTCGCGAGCAGGTAGTCGGCGTCGCCGACCGCGAAAGCGGAGTACCGCGAGCGCATGAGCCGCTCGGCCGTTGGCGCGAACGCCGAGCCGTGGTGAAAGGGGCCGCAACACTCGCCGTACTGCAGTCCGCTGAGACACGGGCAGCGGGCGGTTGCCGCGAGACGCCACTCGGAATCGGTCACCTGACCATTATCCGGGCCGGCGCCAACCCGTTGCAGCCAGTGGTCACGATTTGCGCGAACCTATACCCCCAGGGGTATAGTAGGGGTTATCCACCCAGCGAAGGAGTACTGAATGTGCCGTGCGGTCACCTGTAAGAAGTGCGGAAAGTCGACGTGGGCGGGCTGCGGCCAGCACGTCGATCAGGTCATGCGCGGAGTCTCAAGCTCGCAGCGCTGCCGCGGACACGAGAACGACGCCCCCACGCCCGGCTTCTTCGCGCGCCTCTTCAGCCGCTAGTCGGAACCGGGTCACCAGTCGACGCCGTCCGAGTCATCTCTCGGTGTCGACGACCCTGACGTCACGCAACACCCCCGCCTCGGCCACCGCCGTCAGGTAGGTGCAGGTCGGCATCCGTCGTCGGTCGGTCGGCGACCCGGGGTTCAGCAGACGCAGACCACCGGGAGTCACCGAGTCCCACGGAATGTGGCTGTGGCCGAAGACGAGCACATCGGCATCCGCGAACAGCTCATCGCTGCGCGCTTCGCGCCCGCGAGCCGGGCCCGTCTCGTGCACGACGGCAATGCGAATGCCATCGACCTCCACCCGGGCGATCTCCGGCAGGCGCTCGCGCAGCTCCGGCGGATCGTTGTTTCCCCAGACACCGACGAGACGGGCGGCGCGGGCCTCCATCTGGTCGAGCAGACCGGTCTCGATCCAGTCGCCAGCGTGGATGACGAGGTCCGCGCTCTCGATCGCGGACCAGACCTGGGCGGAGAGCGCTCGGGCTCGGGTCGGCACGTGCGTGTCGGCCAGCAGCAGTAGTCGCGTCATATCCCCAGCACATCACGTGGTGCCGCGCGCCGCGCTATTACAGCCCGAACGAGCGTCCGAGCTGGCCCAGGACCTCCTTGGGGTCGACTCCGAACTTCTCGAGCAGGCCCCGATCCTTGTCGGTGTCGACCTTGTCGGGCAGCTCCGCATCGGCCCTCGTCGCCTCGTCGTTCCTGCCGAGGCTCCTGAGGAAGTCGATGATCTGTTCCTTGTCGAGGAGCATGTCAGTGTCCTTGTCGTGGTCCTTGTCGTGAGGATTACGTGAGACTGACACTAGGGGCCTCCGATCCGACCGAGAAGGGGTGGACCGGATGTCGCGCAGCCGTTAGGCGACGTGCACTCAGTTGCTCTCCGCCAGCGGATCCACGGCGAGAGCAGCGGCGAGGTCGTCGGGCACGACCATCCCCTCGATGTCGTCGAGCGCTGCCCACGATCCGTCTGATTTGGCACGCTCGATCACCAGGATCCCAGCCGGGCCAGCCGACCCTTGCGGTCCAGCTCGGCCACCCGCGCCTTGTTGCTGGCCGCCCAGTCGCTGCCTCGTTTGCGCGGTGTCATTCGCTGCAGGAAGCGGCTCTCGTCGAGCGATCGGGCCAGGCCGTCGATCCAGCCGAAGCACAGGGCCTCCCTGACGGCCCGTCGTAGTCGAGGGCTGTGACCGTGTTGCCCTTCTTGCCGATCGCAACCCACGCGCCGCGGGCATCGGCGTGGTTCGCGGCGAGCCAGTCCCGCCGCTCCGCGACGGTCGCCGGCTGCACCAGCGCGAGCTCGGCCGATGCTGCGGGCACGGGCACGGGCACGGGCACGGGCACGGGCACGGGTACAACGGTTCTGAGCAATAGCCATCTTTTGCTCAGGCGAGGTGGCCGGTCCCCACTCCACGCCGGATCGTGTGGCGGGTGACGTCTCCGTCGAGAATCCGGCCATGGAATTCGACCAGGTCACTGTTGCGCAGGTTGTCCGGCGACGGGGCGAGCACGACGGCGTAGTTAGGCACGACCCGCGTCTGCACGACCTGGCACCAGCGGTAGACCTTCTTGCCTCTGACCCACTCGAGCTCGGTCGCGGGCGCGTTCCCGACCAGGATGCTGTACGTGCCGCCGGGATCGACCTCGTGGGCCTGGTCAATCATCCGATCGATCAAGAGTTGCAGTTGCATGTCGCTCCTATCGGGTCGGCCCTCAATGGGCGAAGTTGCCGCGGAAGTACTCGAATTGCCATCCGACGATCGTGATTACGAGCAGCGGGAGGGAGAACATGGCGATCCACGGACTGATCGCCAGGCCGAGCACAACAGCCGAGATCGCGCCACCGAGCAGCACCGGCCACCAGCTCCAGGGACTGAAGAACCCCGCCTCGGGGTCGCCGTCGTCGATCCCGGCGTCGAGGCGGTCCTCGGCGAGGTTGGCGCCGTCACCGCGGAGAACCTGGCCGAAGTAGAACGCGAGCATCACGCACATGACACCCGACAGCCCGATCGTCAGCAGCCCGACGAGCTCGAAGTTGTCGTCCGCGAGGCTCCAGATCAGATATGCAGCGTCGACGACGAGAAAGCACACGCCGACCACGTAGAGAACTGTCTTCATGCTCTTCACGGCGACACCGTGTTTATTCTTGATGAGTTCATAAATTCATCATATCGTGGATTGGGCAGAATGAAGTTCACTCTCGGGCACCCCTGCGCGCGTCCGTTCAGGCTGACGCCGCGAGGCGCTAGCCGGCGCGCGAGGCGTACCGCGTGCCGTGTGGTGTGCGCTGCGTGCCGCCGCTACACCCGCTCGAAGACTGCCGCGAGCCCCTGCCCGCCCCCGATGCACATGGTCTCGAGCAGGTAGCGTCCGCCGGTCCGCTGCAGTTGGCGGGATCCGGTGGCGAGGATGCGGGCGCCCGTCGCCCCGACCGGATGCCCGAGCGAGATGCCGGAGCCGTTGACGTTGGTGCGCTCCCAGTCCTCCTCGGTGAAGCCCCACTCGCGGCTGACCGCGAGCACCTGCGCGGCGAAGGCCTCGTTAAGCTCGATGAGGTCCATGTCGCGAAGCGTCAGACCGACCCGGTCGAGCACTCTCGCGGTCGCGGGAACCGGACCGATGCCCATCCGCGACGGCTCGACGCCGGAGCGTGCCCAGCCGACGAGTCGCACGATCGGGGTGAGGCCGAGCTCGGCCGCGCGCGCCGGCGTCGTGACGATACACGCGGCGGCGGCGTCGTTCTGGCCGCTCGCGTTTCCGGCCGTGACCGTCGCCTCGGCATCCGTCTTCACAAGGATCGGGCGCAGCGCCGCGAGCACCTCGAGGCTCGAGTCCGCGCGCGGCGTCTCGTCTGCGTCGATCACTACATCGCCCTTGCGCCCGGGAACCGTGACCGTCACGATCTCGTCGTCGAAGCGGCCCTCGGCAACGGCGCGCACCGCCCGCTGGTGGGAGCGCAGCGCGAGCGCGTCCTGCTCCTCGCGCCCGATCGAGTACTCGCGGCGCAGATTCTCTGCGGTCTCGAGCATGCCGCCGGGGACGGGATAGTTGCGGCCACCCGCGGTCTCGCGACCCCGCGCGAGGGCGTCGCGGAGCTGGATGCCGCCGGTGCCTGTCACGCCGAACCGCGAGTCGACCGTATAGAACGGCGCCTGGCTCATCGAATCGACGCCGCCCGCGATAGCGAGGTCACTGACGCCAGTCTGGATCTGCATGGCCGCGTCGAGCACCGCCTGCAGCCCGGAGCCGCAGCGCCGGTCGAGCTGCATACCGCCGACCGTGACCGGGAGTCCGGCGTTGAGCGCGGCGACGCGCGCGACCGAGGCCGCCTCGGCGGTCGGGTAGCCCTGGCCAAGAATCACGTCGTCGACAGCGGCACCGTCGATGCCGGTGCGCTCGATGAGGGCGCGGATGACAGTCGCCGCGAGGTCTGCAGGCGCCACGGCCTTGAACATGCCGCCGAAACGTCCGACCGGGGTGCGGAGCGGCTCGCAGATCACGACCTCGCGGAGGGTGTTCGGGCCGCTCATGCCGCACGCCCGTCCGCGTCGGTGGTGCGGATAACGACCGGCTCCCCCTCGAGCACCAGCGGCACCCCGGTGGCTGCCTGCACGTCGGCGACGCTGAGCCCCGGCGCGATCTCGCGCAGCACGAGCCCCACAGGCGTGACGTCGATGACGGCGAGGTCGGTGATGATGCGGGTCACGACCCTCTTGCCGGTCAGGGGCAGCGAGCACTCGGGCACGATCTTGAACTCGCCCGTCTTGGTGGAGTGCTCCATCAGCACGATCACGGTGTCGGCGCCGTGGACAAGGTCCATCGCGCCGCCCATCCCCTTGATCATCTTGCCCGGAACGGCCCAGTTGGCGATATCGCCGGTGGCCGAGACCTGCATCGCGCCGAGCACGGCGACATCGATGACGCCGCCCCGAATCATGCCGAAACTCTGCGCGGAATCGAAGTAGGCCGCCCCCCGGTTCACCGTGATGGTCTCCTTGCCCGCGTTGATGAGCTTCGGATCCTCCTCGCCCTCCCACGGGTAGGGGCCGACGCCGAGAACGCCGTTCTCCGAGTGAAGGATCACGCTCGTTCCGGCTGCGAGGTAGTTGGGGATGAGCGTCGGCAGGCCGATGCCGAGGTTCACGTAGCTGCCGTCGGCGAGCTCGAGCGCGGCGCGGGCCGCCATTTCGTTGCGGGTCAGTGGCATGGCTCAGGCCTCCGTGGTGGTCTGCGGGCGCGGGCGGGTGGTGACCTTCTCGATCGGCAGGTCGGCGGCATCCTCCGCGCTCAATTGCACGATGCGGTTCACGTAGATACCCGCGAGGTGCACATCGTCGGGGTCGATCTCGCCCGGTTCGACGAGCTCGTCGACCTCGGCGATGGTCACGCGGCCAGCCATGGCCGCGACCGGGTTGAAGTTGCGGGCGGACTTCTCGAAGACGAGGTTGCCGTGCCGGTCGCCGCGCGCGGCACGCACCAGGGCGAAGTCAGTGACGATCGCCTCCTCGAGCACGTACTCGAGCTCCCTGCCCAGCGAGGTGAGCGTTCGGGTCTCCTTGGGCGGCGACTGCACGGTGACCTCGCCAGCCGGCCCGTACCGCCAGGGCAGCCCGCCGTCGGCGACCATCGTGCCGACGCCGCTCGCCGTGAAGAAGGCCGGGATACCCGCACCGCCCGCGCGCATCCGCTCGGCAAGGGTGCCCTGCGGGGTGAGCTCGACCTCGAGCTCACCGCCGAGGTAACGCCTCGCGAAGTCCTTGTTCTCACCGATGTACGACGCGGTCACCCGGCTGATCCTGCCCTCGGAAAGCAGCTCGCCGAGCCCCCAGCCGTCGACTCCGCAGTTGTTCGACACGACCCGCAGGTCGGAGCTGCCGTGCGCGAGGAGCGCCCGGATGAGCACGATCGGCACGCCGACGAGGCCGAAGCCGCCGACCGCGAGCGACGCGCCGCTGCCGATGTCCGCGACGGCGGCGGCAGCGGAGGGATAGGTCTTGTCCATCTGGGGTCCTTAGCTGGAAGTTCGGGGATGCGAGGATGCAGACGCGCCAGGGTCGGCTCCAGGATCGGCTGCAGGATCGGCTCCAGGATCGGCTCCAGGATCGGCTCCAGGATCGGCTCCAGGATCGGCTCCAGGATCGGATGCGGACGCTCCAGCCTCGGCCCCGGGCACGGCTCCCGCCTCTGCATCGAGCGCCGCGAAGGTATCGCGCGCGACCGTCATGGCCGAGTTCGCGGCGGGCACGCCGGCGTAGATCGCGGTGTGCAGGATCGCTTCGCTGATCTCGGCGCGGGTCAGTCCGTTGCCGAGGGCCGCCCGCACGTGCATCGCGAGCTCGTGCAGGTGGGTGCCCGTGACGAGGCTCGCGATCGTGAGGAAGCTCCTTGTGCGCCGGTCGAGGCCGGGACGCGTCCAGATCTCGCCCCACGCGTAGCGGGTGATGAAGCTCTGGAAGTCGGCGGTCTCCGGGGTGATCGCCGCAGTGGCGGCATCGACGTGAGCGTCGCCAAGCACGGCCCGGCGCACGAGCATCCCCACACGGAAGGCCTCACTCGCCTCGCATGCACTCGCCTCGCATGCACGCGCCTCGCATGCACGCGCCTCGCCTGCACGCGCCTCGGGCGGATTGTTCGTGGGCTCGGTCGAATCCTTCGTGGGCTCAGTCATTCGCCACCTCCACTGCCCGCAGCAGCAGTGCCGCGACGGTGTCCGGTCGTTCGAGCGCCGGCAGGTGCGCCACTCCCGAGATCGTCACGTGCCGTGCGCCGGGGATGCTGTCGGCGAGCTCCTGCAATTGCGCTGTGGGGGTCGGAAGGTCGAATTCGCCCGATACACACAGGGTCTTCGCGCGGATGCCGGTGACCTCGTCGGTCACGTCGAACGCCGAGAGTGCCTCGCAGCACAGCGCGTACGACTCGTCATCCACGTCGATCAGGGCGCTCAGCGCGGCTGACCCGGCTGCGGGGTCGCGTTCGAGGAATCCGGGGGCGAACCACCGGTCCGCGCTGCTGGCGACGACGGACGCTGTGCCGCTGGTGCGGATCTGGCCGGCTCGCTCGACCCAGCCCTCGGCAGCGCCGATCTTCGCGCCGGAGCAGATGACGGCGAGCCCCAGCATCCGGTCCGGGTGGCGGAGCGCGAGCTCGAGACCCACGGCGCCGCCGAGCGAGATGCCGGCGTAGAAGAAGGGGCCGCCGCCGACGGAGTCCACGAGCGTGATGACCGCGTCGGCGATATCCGCGATGCTGAACGGCTCGGTCGCCGCGGGGCTCAGGCCGTGGCCGGGAAGGTCGAAGCGCAGGACCCGGTAGTGCTCGGCGAGGGCGGGCACGACGCCGTCCCACAGCGAGCTGGTCGTGCCGAGGGAGGGCCCGAGCACGATCATCTGTTGCTCGCCGACATTCCCCACTACCTCCTGGATCGTGCCTCGAATGGTGGGCTTGGTCATGTGGCCGGGGTCCCTTCGTCGTCGGTCGGCGGCGCCACGCTCTCGGTCCGCGCGGTCACCCCAGGGCTCAGCGCGCACCCGCGGTACCGCCGCAGCACGCGGTCGATGCCGGCAGCCGTGTGGCCGAGGCCCGCCGCGCCATCCGTCGCACCGGGGGTGAACGCCGACCAGACCCGGGCGCGCAGGGAGTCGTCGATCGCTCGCGTGATGGGGGAGTCGCCGGCGAGGTGGGCCGAGAGCACGATCTGCAGCGGCCGCGTCGTCGTCGCCGCCTCGAGCGCCGCCCGTTCGACGAGGGCGAAGGCGGCGGTCTTGCCGAGCGCCTCCGCGAGAATCGTGGTGACCTGCTCGCTGAAGACGAGGCCGTCGGTCAGACCGAGGTTCGCCTGCATCCGCTCCCGGTCGACGTGCAGTCGGCCGGCGAGGTGCGCCGCCCCCGTCGTCGCGGCAATCGCAACGCTCTCGAGGGTGCGCAGCGCGGTCCACTCGGCATGCCACGCGCCGCTCGGCCGCTGGTCCTCGGCGAGCAGGCTGCCGAGTAGCGTCGCCACGAGCCCCGGCGCCTGCCGTGCCGCGGCCGTGACGAGCACGGCGGTGACGGGATTGCGCTTGTGCGGCATGGCGGAGGAGCCACCCTGCCCGGGTGCGAGCTCCTCACCCAGTTCGCCGATCTCGGTGCGCGACAGCACGGTCACGTCGAGGGCGAAGGCTCCGGCGGCTCCCGTCGCCGCGGCGAGGGCGGTGGCGAGGTCGCAGATGATCAACCGGTTGGTGTGCCACGCGATCGGCGCCTCGGCAAGGTCGAGCCTCCCCGCAAAGCCGCTGACCACGAGGTCAACGGTCTCCGCCGGCGGGGTGCCCTGGCGGCGCGCGATGGCGATCGTCGTGAGCACGGAGAGGGTGCCGACGGCCCCGCCGAGCTGCGCCGGCAGGCTCCCCCGCACCCGCTCGAGTGCCGCCGTCGCGTGCAGCACGGCATCGAGCCAGCCTGCCGCGATGAACCCGAGGGTCGTGGGCGAGGCCTGTTGGCCGAGGGTGCGCCCGGCCAGGCGGGTGTCGCGGTTGTCGCCTACGAGCCGCGCGAGACGGTCGGCGAGGGTGCCCAGACTCGCGAGCACCTCCCCGCAGACCCTGTGGCCGACGAGCATTGCGGCGGTGTCGAGGATGTCCTGGCTCGTCGCCCCGACGTGCAGGTGGTCGGATGCCCCGGCCCGCAGCTCCTCCGCGCGGGCGCCGAGGTGTTTCACCAGCGGGATCACGGGGTTGCCGCCCGCCCGACCCTCGGCCGTGATGGCGGCGAGGTCGAGCCGGGAGGCATCCGCGAGCTCGGCGCAGACCGCGCTCATCCAGCCCGGGACGAGGCCGGCGTCGATGAGCGAGGCGGTGAGTGCGAGTTCAGCGTCGACCATCGCCTGGAGAAAGGCAGCGTCGCTCGTGAGCTCGGCCGCGCGGGTGCCGTGGGCGAGGGGGTCGAGCAGGGAGTGATCAGGCATCGAAGTCGAGGTATACCGTCTCGTTCTCCCCCTGCAGTCGGATGTCGAAGCGGTAGGAGCCATCCCCGTCGGCGACACTCACGAGCGTACCGGCCCTGCCGCCCGCGGCGCTCAGCACCGCGTCGCCCGCGTGCGCATCCACGTCCTCCGGAAAGTACGCCCTCGTGAACAGGTGCCGGGTGAGGCCGCGCGCGAAGATCGTGATCAGCACGTACGGCGCCGACCGACCGACCGCACCCGGCTTCACGGTCGTGAACGAGTACGCCCCAGCGAGGTTCGTGCTCGTGCGCCCGAACCCGGTGAAACCGTAGCCGTCACGGGCGAGGACGCCGCACTCGGTGCTGATCGCGCCGGTCTCATCGGCCTGCCAAGCCTCGACGACCGCATCGATCACCGGCTCCCCGGCGCCATCGGTCACGGTGCCGTGCAGCCGGATCGCGCCGGCACGGTGCCCCGGCACGAGCTGCTCGCCGCGCTCGATCGGCAGCGCGAAGCCGAAGAACGGCCCGATCGTCTGGGACGGGGTCTGCACGAACTTCAGTTCCTCAGACATCACTGCCCTCCGCTTCCATCCAGGTGGCCCGCGGGCCGGTGAGCACGATGTCCCACCGGTAGCCGAGGGAGAACTCCGGAACACTGTCGTCGTGGGTGTAGTGGCCGAGCAGCCTGGCCCTGGCCGCGGGGTCGGTGATCGACTGGTAGATCGGATCAAGCGCGAACAGCGGGTCGCCCGGGAAGTACATCTGGGTGATCAGCCGTTGCGTGAACGCCGTGCCGAACAGCGAGAAGTGGATGTGCGCCGGCCGCCACGCGTTCACGTGGTTCAGCCACGGATACGGCCCGGGCCTGATCGTCGTGAACCGGTACCCGCCGTCGTCGCCCGTGATCGCCCGCCCGACACCGCTGAAGTTCGGGTCGAGGGGGGCCGGATGCTGGTCGCGCTTGTGCACGTACCGGCCCGCCGAGTTCGCCTGCCACACCTCGATGAGCTGGCCGCGCACCGGGCGTCCCTCGCCGTCGAGCACCCGCCCGGACACGGTGATCCGCTCGCCGATCGGCTCGCCCGCGTGCTGAATCGTCAGGTCGCTCTCGAGCACGTTCACATCACTGTGCCCGAAGGTCGGCGATACCCGCTCGATCTCCTCCGGATCGGCGCGCATCAATTCGTGGGTCGGATGCCGCAGGCCGGTGCTCCGGTACGCCGGGTAGTCAAGCCGAGGCTGCAACGCCGGCAGTTCGCCGCCGGCGACCCGCCGCGCAGCATCCGCCTCCGCCGCCTCGATCTCCGCGGTGATCTCGCTCTGTGTCGTCATGGTGTGTTCCTCTCTGCCGCTAGAACCCGAGGCCGGTGTACTGCTCGGCGAGCGCGCGCTGGGCGTGCGCCGACCGCGAGACGTAGTCGAGGCGCCCGCGTTGGCTTCGGTAGTTGAAGTCGGCCGACTGCAGGTCGGTCGTGTCGCGGTGCAACAGCTCGGTCATCCACTGCGAGAACTGCTGCCCCCGCCACTGGTTGCCGAGGGAGGCGGCGCCGTAGCCGGCGAGGCGGGTGTCGTCGCCGGCATAGTGGTCGATGAGGCCCGCGGCGAGCAGGGTCACATCGGTGATCGCCGAGTTGAGTCCCTTTGCGCCGGTCGGCGGCACGATGTGGCCGGCGTCGCCAACGAGGAAGAGGTTCTTGTAGTCCATCCGCGAGGCGACGAAGCTGCGCATGGGCGTGATCGACTTTTCGGTGATCGGCCCTTCGGTGAGGTTCCACCCGTCGACGCCGAGGCGCACCTGCAGGGCCTCCCAGATGCGCTCGTCCGACCAGGCTTCGATCTTCTCGGCGGGGTCGACCTGCAGGTAGAGCCGGGAGACGTGCGGCGAGCGCATCGAGTGCATCGCGAAGCCGTCCTCGTGCAGGGCGTAGATGAGTTCATCGGTCGACGGGGCGACGTCGGCGAGGATGCCGAGCCAGGCGTAGGGGTAGGTGCGGTCGTAGAGGGCGAGCTCGCTCGCCGGGATCGCGGAGCGGCAGATGCCGTGGAACCCGTCGGCACCGACGATGAAGTCCGCCGTGATGTCGTGCGCCTCGCCCTCGTGAGTGAAGGTGACGCGCGGGCTTGTGGTCTCGACACCGTGCACCGCGACGTCGGCCGAGTCGTAATACACCGTCGAGCCGGCCGCGTCGTGCGCCGCCATGAGGTCTTTGACGACCTCCTGTTGTCCGTAGACCGTGACGGTGCGGCCGATCAGCTCAGCGAAGTCGATGTGCTGGCGTTCGCCGCCCCACTGCAGGTAGATGCCGTCGTGCACGAGGCCCTCGCGGGCGAGCCGGTCGCCGAGGCCGAGCCGGGTGAGGGTCTCGACGGAACCCTGCTCGAGTACGCCCGCCCGGATGCGTCCGAGCACGTAGTCGCGAGAGCGGTTCTCGACGACGATCGAGTCGATGCCCGATTGGCGCAGCGCCCAGGCGAGGAGCAGACCGGATGGACCGGCGCCGATGATGGCGACGCGTGTTCTTTCGTGGGGCACCGGCACTCCTCGCAACGTTGACAGGCAGAAGGCCAGTGTCTGTGGTGGCACCACGCCCCCGGCGACACATTCCACCCAGTGGAAGGTTTTGTCAGATTGAGCGGCGGTACCCGAGCGTCCGGCTTATCCCCCGGGCTGCGGCCCGCACGGCCGACTCATGGGCCGGATCCGGCTTCGGCGTCGTCGTCACGACGACGGAGACCGCGGCGACCACGGCGCCGGTGCGGTCGCGGATCGGCGCGGCGATCGAGCTCGACCCCACGGTCATCTCCTCGGAGGCGTGGGCGATGCCGCTCGCGCGGATCGCGGCGAGCCGCTTGCGCAGTTCGTCGGGCGAGGTGACGGTGAGCGGGAGGAACCGGCGCAGCGACGTGGCCAGGTACGCGTCGATGACCTCGAAGGGCGCGTGCGCGAGCAGCACGAGCCCGACGCCGGTCGAGTGCAGCGGGAGCCTGCCGCCGACACGAGAGCTCACGCGCACCGCCTGGTGCCCCGACAGCTTCTCCACGTTGAGCGCGTCGTGGCCGTCGAGGATCGCGAGGTGCACGTGTTCGCGGGTCGCCTCGTAGAGGTCTTCGAGGTACGGCAGCGCGATCGTACGCAGGTTGTGCGCGGTGGGGGTCTGCACGCCGACCTCCCATAGCCGCAGGCCGAGTGCGTAGTTGCCGTCCTCCTGCCGCATCAGGCCGCCCCACTGCACCCACTCCGCGACGAGGCGATGGGTGGTCGACAGCGGGAGCCCCGTGCGCCTGGCGATTGCGGTGAGAGACAGGGAGGCGGCGGCGGGACTCGTGAAGGCGTCGACAATCGCGAACACCCTCGCCGCGACCGAACGGTCGTCTCGGGAGGCGTCGTCGCCCGCCGGAGTACCCGACCGCGCTGGCTTTCCCGACATGGGTCCACGGTACTCGCGATGGTTCAGGGCGCACCGATCGAATGTCTCGGTGGATTCGAGAGCCAGGACCATGAGGGCGGGCGCTGCCGTGCGTTCACTCGTGCAGGCAGGGCACCACCACGAAACTGACCGAAACCGCAGCGGCCGGGGTTAAAGGCTGATTGCATCTTCTCGTGCCGGTGCCTCGTGGTCGTCCTGGGTGATTTCGACGGCGGCTTTGTGCGCGGCGACCTGCTTCACGTTCGGGAGCAGGAGGCTTGCGAGTGCGGCCAGGGCGAGGGCCGACATCGGGACCCACATTCCGGCGAGGAAGGCGTCGCGGAGAACGTCTGGTGTGTATGCCTCCCCCACAGTGCCGAAGAAGACGACGCCAACCACGGCTACCCCGATTGCGGAGCCAACCTGCTGGAAGGTGCCGAGTACCCCGGATGCTGCTCCGGCGTTGGCGATAGCCGTCTGGGCGAGGGCGACGTCGGTCAGGGGCACTACGAGGAGCGTGAGACCGAGCCCGGCCAAGGCCATCGGCGCGATCAGGTCGGTGCCGACGAGAGCGTCGGCTTGGGCTTCGACGATGCGTGTGATCCACCAGTAGCCGCTGATCTGGGCGAGAGCACCCAGAAGGATCAACCCTTTCCCCAGGCGCGGGCCGAGCGGCACCGCGATGCCGCTTCCAAGGAGAGCACCGAGGCTGAACGGCAGGGTGGTCAGCCCCGCCTCGATTGCGGAGAAGCCGAGCCCGATCTGCAGGTAGAGCACGAGGATCAGAAAGAACCCGCCGATGGACGCGTTGAACGAGAACTGGGTGAGCACCCCGGCGGAGTAACCGCGGCTGTGGAACAGCGAGGGAGGCACGAGAGCGGAGCCAGATTTCTTGTCGCGGAGGTTCTGGTACCAGACGAAGACGGCCAGCAGCACCGGGCTGGATCCCATCATGATCCAGATGCCGACCGGCCAGCCGAGCGCGCGACCCTCGATCAGCCCGTAGACGAGCAGGAATAGTGCTGCCGAGATGAAGACGACCCCCGGCACGTCCAAGCGCACGCGCCCCGCGGCGCGGGACTCGGGAATGCACAGGGCCGCAGTGATGAACAACGCGATGCCAACGGGGACGTTGATGATGAATACGCTCCGCCAGCCGAGTTCGAATGCGTTCTGGGTCACGAGGATGCCGCCGACGAGGGGCCCTGCGACGGCCGCGAGTCCTGAGATCGCGCCGAGTGCCCCGAACACCCCGACGCGTTCCTTCGGTGCGAACAGCACCTGGATGATGGACAGCACCTGAGGGATCATGACCGCGCCGAAGACTCCCTGAACGATGCGCGAGACCACGAGCATTTCACCGCCGGTCGCGGCCGCGCAGGAGGCCGACGCGAGGGTGAACCCGGCGACGCCGATCAGGAACAGTCGCTTGCGGCCAAAGATGTCCCCGAGCCGGCCGCCGGTGATGATGAGCACGGCGAACGAGAGGATGTAGCCAGACACGATCCACTCAAGCTGAGCCGAGGTGGCGCCCAGGTCCTCCTCGATCGAGGGGAGGGCGACATTGACGATTGTGGTGTCGAGTAAGTCCATGAAGGACGCGAACAGGAGCACAACGACCGCGAGCTTGCGAAAGCGCATCAAAGTTCATTTCTCTGGCTGGCCAGCGGTGCGAGCACTGCATCAACAGTGCGAGGGGTGGTGAGACGCGACGAAACGTACCACGTGTTCTTTAGTGAACACTCTGTCGATCAAGTTCACACTGATGCGGGAGGTGCTCGTTGCACACGACGGATACCCGGCGTGATCCGAGCTAAAGCCCAGCAATGCGAGCTAACGTCGCGAAGGGAGGCGCTTTCGGTGTGGCTCCATATTGTTGCCCCGGGAAGGCCCTCTCATGCCACACGACACTGTCACTGGTCGCCGCATTTCTACCTCCGTGCTCGTCATCGGCACCGGAGGTTCGGGCCTCCGGGCCGCGATCGAGCTCTCCGAGCGCGGAGTTGACGTTCTCGCCGTCGGCAAGCGCCCCAAGAACGACGCACACACGTCGCTGGCGGCGGGCGGGATCAACGCGGCCTTGGCCACAATGGATGCCGAAGACAGCTGGCAGCAGCACGCAGCAGACACCATCCAGGAGAGCTACTTTCTCGCCAATCCCCACACGGCCGAGATTGTGACGAAGAACGCTGGCCGCGGCATCCAGGATCTCGAGCGATGGGGCATGCCGTTCGCACGCGAGCGTGACGGACGTATCAGCCAGCGCTACTTCGGCGCCCACAAGTACCGTCGCACCGCTTTCGCGGGGGATTACACGGGTCTCGAGATCCAGCGCACCCTGGTCGCCCGGGCCGCCCAGCTTGAGGTGCCCATCCTCGATTCGGTGTACATCACCCGCATTCTGGTGCGTGACAATGTGGTGTTCGGCGCGTATGGCTTCGACCTGCGCGATGGCAGCCGGGTGACGATCATCGCCGACGCGGTCATCATTGCTGCCGGCGGGCACAATCGCATCTGGCGTCGCACATCAAGCCGCCGGGACGAGAACACCGGCGATTCCTTCAAGTTGGCGGTGGATGCCGGCGGTCGGCTGCGCGACGCCGAACTGGTTCAGTTCCACCCGAGTGGCATCCTCGAACCAGAGAATGCCGCGGGCACCCTGATCAGCGAGGCCGCCAGGGGCGAGGGCGGGGTTCTGCGGAACGCACTCGGCGAACGGTTCATGGCGAACTACGACCCAGAGCGCATGGAATTGTCGACCCGCGACAGGGTCGCCCTTGCCGCGTACACCGAGATCAAAGAGGGGCGCGGCACCGCGAAGGGCGGCGTGCTGCTCGACATTTCCCACCTGCCCCGCGAGACGATCATGACGCGCCTGCCCCGCGTCTACCAGACCATGCTCGAGTTGCAGGTACTCGACGTCACCACCACCGCCATCGAGATCGCCCCGACCGCGCACTACTCGATGGGCGGCGTGTGGGTGCGACCGGATGACCACTCAACCGATGTCGTCGGGATGTACGCCATCGGCGAGGCATCCAGCGGGCTGCACGGAGCCAATCGTCTCGGCGGCAATTCGCTCATCGAGCTGCTCGTCTTCGGCCGGATTGTCGGTCAGGCTGCAGCCGAGTACAGTGCGGGGATCGTCTCCCAGAATCGATCACAGGATGCGATCGACGCGGCCGCGCGGGAGGTCACCGGCACCCTTGCCTCAGACGGCCAGGAGAATGTGCGGGCGTTGCAGCGCGACATCCGCAATACCATGACGGACTTCGGCGGAGTGGTGCGCGACGAGGCGGGGCTGCTGGAAGGGCTGCGCCAGTTGGACGAACTCGACGATCGCCAGAGCCGCATCGGCGTGCATCCGGATGTCGCGGGCTTCTCCGGCCTCGCGCATGCCTTCGACCTGCGCGCCTCCCTCATGGCCGCGCGAGCAACCCTTGCCTGCGCTCTCGAACGTCGGGAAAGCCGCGGTGCGCACAACCGCAGTGACTACCCCGAGATGGACCCCGCCCTACAGGTGAACCTGGTGTGGTCAGCCGACGGCTCAATCGCGCACGAGCAGATTCCGTCGGTGCCAGCCGAGATCGCGGCACTCATGGAAGACGTCACCCAAGTCGGCAAGTTGCTCGAATAGCAGATGACCGCATGACGCTCGATGCCACTCGCGCCGAGGGCCTCGCCCGCCTCGCCGACTTTGTTCCCCGTGCCGGTCGGGCCTACGCCGCCGAGCGCAATCTCGACCGAGGCCCAGCGGATCGCACGAACGTGTCGACGCTCTCGCCCTGGGTGCGGCACCGGCTCGTCACCGAGGCAGACGCGGTGGGGGCGGTGCTGCAGCGGCACTCGCTCGATTCGGCCTCGAAGTTCGTGCAGGAGGTCTACTGGCGCACCTATTGGAAGGGCTGGCTCGAGCTGCGACCGAGCGTCTGGGCGCGGTACGCCGCGGCCGTCGAGCCGGCGCTCACCGGACTGAGCGCCGCGCAGCGTGCGAGCTACGACGCGGCCGTGACCGGCCACACGGGCATCGAGGGCTTCGACGACTGGGCACGCGAACTGGTCGACACCGGCTACCTGCACAACCACGCACGCATGTGGTTCGCGAGCATCTGGATCTTCACGCTGCGTCTGCCCTGGCAGCTCGGAGCCGACTTCTTCCTGCGGCACCTGCTCGACGGAGACCCCGCCTCCAATACGCTCTCGTGGCGCTGGGTCGGCGGGCTGCAGACTGTCGGCAAAACCTACCTTGCGACGACTCAGAACATCGAGTTCGCCACCGAGGGGCGGTTTCACCCGCGCGGGCTGGCCACACACGCGATCGCACTCGACGACGACGCGCCTGCGCCCACCCCTCTGGCGGCGCCGCAGCCCGAGCCGCTGCCGACCGGCCGGGTGGCGTTATTGCTGCACGAGGACGACCTCAACGCCGAGAGCCTCGCGTCGGGTCTGGAGGCGGCCGGAGCACAGGTCGTCGCGGTCGCGGCTCCGAGCGCCGGCGAGCCGCGGTCGCCGCTGTCGCTGCTGTCGGCGGAAGGCTTCACGGCGGCATCCGTGCCTGAGCCGTCTTCACCGCTCGCGGTCGAATTCACGGCCGGCGCGCTCGCTGACGGCCGCGATCGGGCCGGCGCGCACTTCGCAACCGGCACTGACGCACTTGACGCTCCCACGGCATCCGCTGTTCTGCCCTGGCTGCGGGCTCACAACGTGACGGCGCTCGTCACCCCGTACGCGCCAGTCGGCGCTGTGCGCGATCGACTCGATCGACTCGCCAGTGACCTCGCCGCGGAGGGGGTCACGCTCACCCGCGTGCTTCGCCCGTGGGATGCCCAGGCGTGGCCGCACGCCACACGAGGGTTCTTCTCGTTTCGTGAGCGAATTCCTGCACTTCTGCGTGAACAACAGATCCGCTGACAGCGTTCGTTGATGGTGTTAGCCCACAGCTCAATTACCAGAAAACTCAGCAGGTACAAGGTCCGCGCGATGATGCTGCCGTCGATCTAATGTCGGAGGTATGACGATTCGAGATCAGTACAGTTTTGACAATCCCGTTGAGCGGTACAGCCGCGTGGAACCGCCGGTTCAACATCAACCCGAACCAGGGGTGCAGGCGCGTATGACCCCGGTCCCCGACCTTGGCGAATCGAGCTACCGCGGCAGCGGGCGCCTCGCGGGGCGCAAGGCGCTCATCACGGGCGGCGATTCCGGTATCGGCGGTGCGGTCGCGATCGCGTTCGCGCGCGAGGGGGCCGACGTTGTGATCGTGCATCTGCCAGCTGAGCAGGAGGATGCTGACCGTATCCTGGGCCTGATCGAGGAGGCAGGCACGACGGGCCATGCGATTGCCGCGGACATCACCGACTCAGCCCGGTGCCGCGAGATCGTCGACGAGACCGTGCGCATGCTCGGTGGGCTCGACATCCTTGTCAATAACGCCGGCAAACAGGTGGCCGTCGCTCGCCTCGAAGATCTCTCCGACGAGCAGTTCGAGCTGACGTTCCGAACCAACATCTTCGCGAACTTCTGGATCACGAAGGCCGCTCTCGCGCATCTGCCTGCGGGTGCCAGCATCATCAACACGGCGTCGCTGGAGGCCTACAAGCCCGCACCGGACCGCTTGGACTATGCGGCGACGAAAGCGGCGGTCAACAACTTCTCGAAGGGTCTCGCCCAGCAACTGGCTCCCCGCGGTATCCGGGTCAACGTCGTCGCACCCGGTCCCGTGTGGACCGCCCTGCAGGTGTCGGGGGGCGTATCAGACGAGCAGATGAAAGCATTCGACGACGAGAGCACTTACCAGCGCTCAGGGCAGCCAGCCGAGCTAGCCCCCGCCTTCGTGTTCCTCGCCTCCGCAGAATCGAGCTACGTCTCGGGTGAGACCTTAAACGTCAACGGAGGTATGGTCACTCCGTGACCAATCATGACGGCACCATATTCTTCCTCCCCGGACTGGGTTTCGGCTCGGCATCAGCAGCACCGCTCGCAGCGGCTCTCGGCGACCGATTCCGCGTTGTCGGCATCGACCTCCCGGGGCACGGTCGCACCCCCGATGCCGTCGACGGTTCCGTCAGCACGCTGGCCGATGCTGCCGTCACGGCGATCGAGGCCAAAGCCGATGGCGGACCGTGGCTGCTCGCGGCGCACAGCATGGGCGGCAAGGTCGCGGCACTCGTTGCGGCACGGGTGCTGAGCGGCCACGCGAATGTCTTCGGTTTGGCGGGCGTAGTACTCCTCGCGCCATCCCCACCCACGCCAGAGCCCATGGACGACGACACGCGTGCCCTCATGCTCTCGTGGGCAGAAAACGGTCCGCTCGCCGAGGTCGACGCGCGCAAATTCATCGCGCAGAACGTGGCGAGTTCGCTGGACGCAGCTGTGGAGCAGGATGCTGTCGGCCAAGTTCGGCAGATGTCGCCGCTCGCCTGGCAGCGGTGGCTCAACGAGGGTAGCCGTGAAAACATTTCGGCCACGGTTGGCGTGATCGACCTGCCCGTCGTCGTGATGGCGGGCGAGGATGACGACGATCTGGGGGCTTCGGCGCAGCCGCGGCTCCTCGGCGCCGTGTACCCGCGGGCGCGCTTCGTATCCCTCCCCGCGACCGGGCACCTGCTCCCCTACGAACAACCCCACAAGGTTGCGGTCGAGATCGTGCGGCTCTGGGAGTCGACAGCTGCCGCATCCCCAGAGGTAGACCCTGAGTGGGGTCGCGTTATCGCCTCTCACCGCACCGGCGTCGAGGAGCGCTCCCTGTTAGCGCGGCGCGCGGTCGCGGACGACCTGAACTACAGACCGCGGGCGCTCTCGCCAGGGCAGCTCGCGACCCTTCGCGCGCTGGCCGATCGGCTAGTGCCGCAGTCCGAGGCTCGCCGGATCGACCTCGCGGCGCGTGTTGATGCCGATCTCGCGTCCGGGCGTGGTGATGGGTGGCGACCCTTTGGGCTTCCCGATGACGCATCCGCCTACCGGCTGGGACTCGACGCCATCGCGGCCGTCTGGGCCGACGGTGTGGCGCAGCAGGACGCCCTCATCCGACGGATTATCGCCGGCGAGCTCATCACCGGTGCGCCATGGGGTGGTGAGGTGTTTGGCCGGTGGTTCGAAGACCTGCGCACCGATCTGACGCGCACGTGGATGGCCCATCCCGCGTCGCTCAGCCGCATCGGATACGACGGTTTCGCGACCAGTGGCCCGGGGGCTGAGCCCGCCGGTTATGTGAGCCTGGGCGCCGGTGTGCGCGACCCCTGGGAGCCAGCGGACCTCGGTACCCTCCTCTCCGATACTGCCGACGAGAGCGACGGCAGCGGCGACCGGGGCGCGACCAACAACACAGGCCAGGCTCGCAGGGAGAACGCAGCGTGAACCTCAACGGCATGCGCGAGTACGAGCAGCATGACGTTGTCGACGTCGTCGTAGTCGGAACCGGCGCGGGCGGCGCGCCCCTGCTCGCGCGACTCGCGGAACGCGGCCTCCGAGTCGTCGCCCTTGAGGCTGGACCCAACCTTGATCCCGATGACTTCACCAACGACGAAGTCGAAGCGCCCCGAATCAATTGGATGTCCGAGCGACTCAGCGGCGGAGACGCACCGACCGCCTTCGGTCCAAACAACAGCGGCTGGGGAGTCGGCGGCGGCACGCTGCACTGGGGCGCCTTCACCCCCCGACCGGACATCCGCGAACTGAACCTTCTCACCGAGTTCGGCGTGGGGGCAGATTGGCCCGTCGACCACGCCGAGCTCATCCGCTACATCGTCGACGTAGAGCGGACCATCGGGGTCTCGGGCCCGACTGGGTACCCGTGGGATCCGGAACGGGAATACCTCGAACCACCGGTCGACCGCAACGCGTCAGCCGACATCATGGCCACCGGCTGCGCCCGTCTCGGCATCCGAGCCACTGACGCGCCAGCCGCCATCCTGAGCCGCGATCGCGACCAGGCACATCATGGCCGGCGCCTCGCCAGCCGAAACCTCGGGACCATCCACCAAGGCGAGCGCTTCGGCACCAAGGCGACCACCGCGAACACCTATCTCCCCTCCGCTGTTGCCGCGGGGGCAGAGATCCGACCCGACTCCATGGTGCACGGGACTGAACGCGACAACCTCGGCCGAATCTCGGCCGTCGTGTACCGCCAGAACGGTCAGGATTTCCGGCAGCGATGCGCGACCCTCGTGCTCGCTGGTGGCGGTATCGAGACGCCGCGCCTGCTGCTGAACACCGGCCTCGCCAATTCAAGCGGTCTGGTCGGACGCAACTTTCTCACCCACGGAGCCGTGCAGGTGTGGGGCCGGTTCGACAAGCAGATTCGCGGCTACCGCGGCTACCCCTCCGCGCTCATCAGCGAAGACTTCGTGCGCCCCGACGGGGTCGACTTTGTGGGCGGTTACCTCCTGCAGAGCCTCGGCGTGATGCCGCTTGCATACGCAACCTCCCTCGTGCGCGGTGCCGGGCTCTGGGGCAACGAGCTGGTCGACGCGCTCGATGCGTGGCGCTACACGGCCGGCATCGGCATCAACGGCGAATGCCTCCCTGCCGAAAACAACAAGCTCGTATTGGGCGACGAGGTGGATGAATGGGGCATCCCGCGCGCTGTCGTCACATTCACACCCGGCCCCAACGAGCAGTCGATCGACGCGCACGCGACTGCCACCATGACCCGCATTCTCGAAGCGGCGGGTGCACTCGACACGCGTGTACTCGCCCGCACCTGCCACACCCTCGGCACGTGCCGGATGAGCGCCGACCCGGGTGACGGTGTCGTCGACGCCGACGGGCGCAGCCACGACATCCCGAATCTCTGGATCTCGGACAACTCCACGTTCCCCAGCTCGCTCAACGCGAACCCGGGCCTCACTCAGATGGCGCTTTCGCTCCGGACCGCAGACCGGATGCTGCGCTGACCTGTCACGCCTGCAGTGCCGTCCCGATGGTCCAGGTTTCGATGGCACTATCGATTGGGATGCCGCGTAGATTTCGGACAGCGGATTGATGGGTTTTCTTACGCTGCCAGGGCGTGCTGTTGGTGACCGTAGTGGACATCGTTGGGTCGTCGATAGTCGAGTGCGGAGTGGCGCCGCCGGCTGTTGTAGAACCCCTCGATGTAGCTGATGACGTCGCGTCTGGCTTGCGCTTTGGTGGCGTAGACGGTGCGGTAGACGCGTTCGTTCTTCAACATCGAGAAGAACGATTCGGCCATGCTGTTGTCCCAGCACACGCCTGTCCTGCGCATCGATGAACGCATCCCGAGGGGGGTCACCTGCGCCCGCAGCTCAGGCGTACGTCGCGGCTCAGCCGGACCCTGAGATGTGGGACATCGTAATGGGCTGACCAGCCGCACACAGCAATCGTTCCGTGATAACTTTATCGCTGTGTCCGTATCTCTGATAAAGTTATCAGCATGCGTACCGCACTCAACAGCCCGTTCACTCCCGGTTCCGACAGCGTCCCGGAGGTCTGGGCGGGGCGCACTGCGCAGCTGAGCGACTGGCGCGATGTGCTGCGGCCGCGCCGGCAGGCGGGCCTGGCGGAGCGAGGCCGAACCATTCTCGGCGAGGCGGGGCTCGGGAAGTCCACCCTGGTGCGGCGTATTGCTCGGGATGCTGCTGCTGCCGGCGACTGGGTGACGCCGCAACTGCGGATCCCGGCAGGCGCCGACCCGCTGAAGATGATCGCGGCTGCTCTACTGAAGCTCGCCGACCAGGCCGGCTTGGCTGCGTCGCGGGAGCAGAGGATCAAAGACACCCTTGGCCGGGTGCAGGCTGTTGCTGTGAGCGGCCTCTCGCTCACCCTGCGCCAGCACGACGGACCCGAGCTGTACACGGTGCTCACACAGCTGCTCGTCGAAATCGGGCGCGCTGCGATCGCGCGCGGCAACGTCGTGGTGCTAATCCACGTCGACGAGGTCCAGAACATCACCGACGAGAAAGCGCTGTCCCAGTTGCTGATCGCGCTCGGCGACGCCCTCGTCCACGAGGAACCGATCGCCGCCCCGGGTGGTGTCACTGTGCTGCGCTCATTGCCGATAGCTGTGTATCTGACCGGACTGCCCGACTTCGCCGACACGGCCGGCTCGAGGATCGGCGCCACGTTCGCCAGGCGGTTCAAGACCACCACCCTCAGTGCAATCGACGACGAGGACCTGGCGTCGGCTGTGCAGCCGTTCGTCATCGAAGGCTGGCCGGTGGCGGACGACCTGGGCGGCATCAGCCGAATCCGCATGGACCCGGACGCCGCAGCGGCCATCACAGAGATCTGCCGAGGCGAGCCGTTCCTGTTCCAGCTCGCCGGGGAGCAAGCCTGGTACGCCGGAACCGGCGATGTGATCTCCCGCGCGGAGGCCATAAAGGGATGGAGAGCCGTCCGCGCCGAGGCTGTGATCCACGTCGAACGCATCCTCGAGCGTCTCCCCAAGCGCGAGAGCGACTTCCTCCGTGCGATGGCTGATCTCCCGGCGAAAGAGCGCACGCTCACCCGCATCGCCACGGACATGGGTCTCGCCAAGGCCACCGACGCCGGCCCCACCTCGCAGCGTCTCGACTCGGTGCGCGGGATCATCGAGCGCGGCAAGCCCTACACATTCCGCCACCGCGCTGTCGAGGCATACCTCACCAGCGACTGGCCCGACGTCGAGTGACCCTTGCAGTTATATCTGCAAGACCATAGTCTGAGGAAAACGGCGCCGGGGGCGCCTCAGGATCACATCTAACAATCACTTATACATATACAGCTGAACGAAAAAGGGAAGTGCTGTCATGGCACCCAACGTACTGGCCAACGGTGCCCTACTTGTGGATGAAACTGTCCGTCGCGACGCTGAGCTGTTCATCGAACGAGCTCACGATCGCAACGTCACCCAGGGATCGCTGACCCTCGACGACGGCACAACGCTGCAACTGGACCGCAAGCTTGCCGAACTCGTGCAGTTCGTCATTCGTGGGTTGCCCTCGGGCACGGTGAGCGTGCACGCAGTCCCGGCCGAGATGACTTCAACCACCGCCGCGAGCGTCCTCGGAGTATCTCGCCCGACGCTGATGAAGATGGTCAAAGACGACCTGCTTGCCTCACACAAGGTTGGCGCGCATCACCGCTTCAAGCACACGGATGTCGCCGACCTCGCCGAAGTTCGCCGGGCTGCCCGGTTGGAGGCGTTCACCGAGCTTCGCGAGCTGGACGAGGCCCTCGAATAGCGGGCGAAGAACGCAGCGTCCGACTAGAGCGATCCAGACTGGATTCGTTCCGTGCTCCTCGTACTCGCCGGGCTGCTACCTCGAGACGGCTTCGCTCTCCAGGGGCTCTTGATCGGCAAAGGACTGCTCCCGAAGCACTCGGGAGTTGCGGAATGCGAATCTCACCCGGTCCCAGTAACTCAAGTTAGCCACCAACGGATGGTGTTTCCACACGATGCCGGATGACAGAGCTCCTCCGGTGAAGAACGCGAACGCAATTATCACGCCCGCCGCCCAGCTACCGGGGTAATTCACGATCAGGACAGCAACTGCAATCCCGGTGCTAAAGAACAACGGGATCACCGGGTCGACGGGCAGGGTCGGCGGCTGCGGCGGCAACGCCGCCTCGGCAAGCTCACCCCAATCAAGTTTTAGACAATAAACACGGCCCTCAAAGCCGCCTGAAACCACTAACCGCCGGAGTCAACTGAATTCGGGCAGTACATGACAGCGGCCGCGAGTACCGTCTGGTACTCCTCCGAGTGGGTGACAACAGGCAGCCGCGGCTACATCGTCAATGCTGTACCAACCGCCCTCGGACGTCAGCAGATCGCGTGGAATCTCCACTACATCCACGTGCAGCACCTGAAGACGATCCTCGGATCGCAGGCCTATCGCGTCAACTACAACATCGAACAGCAGTTTGTCTGCCATGTGGTGGGCGCATTCCTGGACACTGGGGTGCACAACATGGAATCCTGGCAGCCGTCCCTACCGTGGCAGCAGATCTCGAATCCATGGGATCGGTGCAATCGCATCAAGTGAATAACTGGAGGACAGAAGCGTGAAGCGATGGATTATTGGAGCAGCGAGCGCTCTTGTTTTGAGCCTTATTGCTCTCGCGGGAGTCTCCGCGTACGTGGCCATTGGCAGGAATTTGGGCGAACGGTGGAGCAGTTTCAATGGCCCCGGACCTACTTGGCCAGTGGCAGTGGGATTCGGTTCGATGTGGCTCGCCGCAATCAGTGCGACTGTCCTCATTCTCCTCATTCTCGTCGCGATAGTGCGGGCGTATGTCCCCCGGGTAGAAGCCCACCAGGGAGAAGCGCCAGAATAGCGACCCCGCCCGAGCCAGCAACACAGGCTCGGCCGCGGACAGTTTCGGAGCCTTTCGTCGTTTCCTGCAACTCGCTGACAACCTCGCAGCTGAGCACGGCGCTACCCGGGTCGGCCTCCCCCTCACCGAGCCGGCCCCGAGTGGATCAGCACCCGAACTGGGAGCCCGAGCGATCCGTGGACCCCACGCACGAGCGACTATGACATCCCCGTTGATCAGGCCCAAGTGCCGCACGAGTTCCTCTCGCGCGGCATCCTGATCGAGGCCGCCACTTTGGAGAGTGTGTAATGGCGACCGATGCACTGGACCGCGACGAGCTCATCCGCGGTCTCAACGCAGTTATCCAGAAGCTCAGAGCAGCTGGCCAACCCGCAGGCATGGCCGGCTGGTCTCATCCTCCGCTGCCGAGGTGGCCGACGAGAACGGCTGGCCACTCGACTGGCTCAACACCAACGCCGGCAAATTCATCCCCCGCTACGGAGCCGATCCTGAATGGGAGACCATCTACTCGAGCGATGACATCACGGTCGAAGTGGCCTCGTCTCCTGCGCTACCTGCCATGAAGCTGAACGCCTCCCGGCCCGGCCGTGACACGCAAGACATCGCCAAACTCCTGGCGCTGTGGGAGATCCCCGACATCGAGGCAGCAGAGCAGCTTCTCAGCCAGTTCTATCCAGGCGACGGGCTCCCCGACAGAGCGCTCCGAATCCTCGGACCCGTGTTTGCGCAGCGTTTGCCTGCGGCACCTGAAACGCCGCCCTTCCCCGTTCTCGGCTTGCTGTCCCAGGCGCATGGCGAGGAAAACTATGGCGCACCGGACGCGCACCTCCCGCGACCGCCGCTCAGTTTCCGCTCAGGTGCACGGCATTTCCCCGAGCTCGTGACCCATGGCGACGGGCACCAGGACGCTAACGACGGCCCGCAACTGGGCTGATCGAAGTCCCTGATAACTGTATCGCCCCGCTGATTCCCCAGTCTCGTTGTCCCAGAGCAGCCGCGTCGGCACCGCTCTGGCGGCCACCTGAAGCCATCGTCCTTCCGCACATCGGACATAGCATGGCGAGTCCACGTGGAGCCGATCTGGGGATCCCGTCGAGTCGGCGAAGTCCAGCACTCCGATGTCCAGCAGTGGATCACCCGGTTCAGCGTTGGCCGGTCCGCTACGACCGTTATCCGCGCCTACGGAGTGCTCGCCGCGATCCTCGACGTGGCAGTGAAGGACAAACGCCTCACTTCCAACCCGGCCCGCGGGGTGAACCTCCCACGCAAGCGCAAGAAGAAAGCGCGCCTACCTCACAGGCGCTCAAGTCGAACTGCTTGCCAACGAGGCCGGCACGAACGCTTCACTCGTGTACCTCCTCGCGTGCACCGGCCTTCGATGGGGCGAAGCAATCGGGATCCGAAGCGGTGCGCTCGATACTCTGCGGCTGCGCATACAGGTTGAGGAGAACGCAGTGATGGTCGGAAAGGACGTGGTCGTCGGCACTCCGAAGACTCCCGAAGCCCGAAGCGTCCCGTACCCGAAATTTCTCTCGGAGCCGATCGCCCGCGAATGCGAGGGGAAGGACCGCGACGGGCTCCTCTTCGGCGGCGGACTCGCGCACCTGAAGCGATCCGACAGCACCTCTGGGTGGTTCCAGCACGCAGTGCTGCGAGCCCAAGCAGTCGACCCGACATTCCCGCGAGTCACGCCGCACGACCTCCGGCACACTGCGGCCAGCCTCGCGATCAGCGCCGGCGCCAAGGCCGTACAGCGAATGCTCGGCCACGCCTCCGCTGCCATGACCCTCGACACCTACGCCGACCTGTTCGACGACGATCTCGACGACGTCTCGGAGCGAATGAATGCCGCACGTGCTCGCACAGTTGTGGGGTTTTCGTGGGGAACAGGCACCTGAGAGACGGGAAAAGCCCCGTAATCACTAGGATTGCGGGGCTTTTCAGGAGCGGAACCGGTGGGATTTGAACCCACGGTGGGCTCTCACCCACACAACTTTTCGAGAGTTGCACCTTCGGCCGCTCGGACACGGTTCCGTCGACGATCTTAGTACAGACTCGGGCGGGCCTCGGCTACGCCCCGGACTCGGGCGCGACGTGCCGCAGGATCCGGTCCCACCTCGGCACGATCACGAGGTGCCCGGCGCCCGGAATGAGCTCCAGCTCGGAATGCGGAACCTTCGCCAGGTGCCATCTCCCGTGCTCCGCCCCGACGACAGAATCAGCCAGCCCGTAAACGAGGAGCGTGGGCGCGCGCAGATCCCTCTCGTCGAAGTCGAGGTCGCGCACCGAGTAGCTCACGATATCGGCCGCGATACCCCGCACCGAGTGCAGCACGGCCCGGTCCAGCATCGCGACGAGGCGGTCGCGGATCTGCTCGAGCAGCGCAGCATCCGCCTCGTCGGCCGAGAGCATGCCCACGATGTCGATGCCCCGCGGGTACTCCCCCACGAGGTTCGCGAACTGCGCCCTGAGCGACGCGGTGGCCTCGCCCGGCGGCAGCGCCGCGAGCTGCGCGTTCATCGCGCGGTTCTCCTCGCCGACCCAGGGCACCTCGGCATCCGGTGCCGGGGTCGCGACGACCGCGACGCGGTCGACGAGCTGCGGATGCCTGGCGGCGAGCGCGAGTGCGACCCGGCCGCCGGCCGACCAGCCGACCGCGCCCACCCGGCCGATCCCGTGCGCCGCGAGGTACTCCGCGATGTCGTCGGCGGCGTCCGCGACGGTGCCGGCGGAGCCGTCCGCGTGCAGGCCCGAGGTGCCGTAGCCGGGCCGGTCGAGGGCGATCAGCCGGATGCCGTGCGCGTCAGTCACCGCGGGATCCGGGTCGAACTGCGCCGACCCGGGGGCCGGATGAGACAGGACCACCGTGCGTGCGGCATCCGGATCCCCGAACTCGACCACACCGATCAGCCTGCCGGAACTGTGTGCGAACTCCGTCGTTCTCATGCGGCCACGATAGCCACTGGCGCGGCGGCGGAAAACGGGTGGCGCTCGCGGGTGCCGACGTGGTTCCTGCCTTACGGCGGGCGACTGATCGCACTCGCCGGCGTCGGGCCGGTGCCCATCCCCCGCGACTACAGTTTTCGCATGCCCTCAGCCCGTTTGGTCGCCGTCGCCGTGGTCGGCTCGGCCGCGCTGCTCACCGGGGCCGCTACGGTCGGGCGCTACCTTGTGATCCGCCGCCGCACCGCGGGCATGGTGCGTCTGGCCGACATGATCCCGGTGCACTCCGCGCACTGGCGCGAGCAGCAGAAGGCGAAGGGCGAGGTGCTTTACGTGGCGATCGGCGACTCTGCGGCGCAGGGCATCGGCGCGAGCAAACCTGGCCGCTCCTACGTGGGGCTGCTCGCGCGCAGCATCCGCCGGGAGACGGGGCGCACTGTGCGGGTGGTCAATCTCAGCCAGTCCGGCGCGCGGCTGCGGGAGGCGCTCGAGCACCTGATGCCGCGCCTCGCGAAGCTGCAGCCCGACGTCGTCACGGTCTCGATCGGCGCGAACGACATCGCGAGCTTCGACCCGGAACGGTTCGAGCGGGAGCTGCGCGAGCTGTACTCCGCGCTCCCGCCGGCCGCGATCGTCGCAGACCTGCCCTCGTTCTACCTCGGCGAGTCCGAGCGGCGGGTGCGCATCGCAAACGAGGTCGTGCGCCGGGTCGCCGCCGAGCTGTCGCTCGAGGTCGCCCCGCTGCACCGGACGACGTTGGGGCGGACCGCCGCGCGCACCGCGTTGCGTGATGTCGCGGCGGACTTCTTCCATCCGAACGATCGCGGGTATGCCGTATGGGCGTCGGCGTTCGAGCCGCTCGTGCTGCGCGCGGCGCAGGCGCTCGACCCGGGGACGCCCTCGACTCGCTCCTGACCTTCGCATCCGGATGCGCGGCGCGGTGGCCACCGGCGCACCCGCACCGACCCCGGCTGTGGAGCGCCGCATCCGGATGTCGTCGGCGGTCCCTAGGCTGGGGGGATGGCCAAAACGCAATCGAACTTCACCTGCACCGAGTGCGGGTGGGCGACCCTCAAGTGGGCCGGACGCTGCGGCGAATGCCAGGCCTGGGGCACGGTCGTCGAGGCCGGCCAGAGCACGGGCAGCCTGCGGGCGGTCAAGCCGGTGCGGGTGAGCGAGGCGCGCATCGCCCGCTCGATCATCGACATCGAGTCGGACTCCGTCGCCCACTGGCCGAGCGGAATCAACGAGTTCGACCGCGTGCTCGGCGGCGGCATCGTGCCCGGGGCGACGATCCTGCTGAGCGGCGAGCCCGGCGTGGGCAAGTCGACGCTGCTGCTTGAGGTCGCCTCCCGGGCCGCGGCGGGCGGCGCGAAGGTGCTCTACGTGACTGCCGAGGAGTCGGTGAATCAGGTGCGCCTGCGGGCGCAGCGCACGAACGCGCTGCAGCCGTCGCTGTTCCTAGCCGCCGAGACCGACCTTGCCACCATTCTCGGACAGATCGACCAGGTGAAGCCGCATTTGCTCATCGTCGACTCGGTGCAGACGGTGTCGTCGTCGCTGTCCGACGGACTCGCCGGCGGGCCGTCGCAGGTGCGGGAGGTTGCGGCCACGCTCATCCGCGTCTCCAAGGATCGCAACCTGCCGATCCTCCTCGTCGGCCACGTCACCAAGGACGGCACGATCGCAGGTCCCCGCCTGCTCGAGCACCTCGTCGATGTGGTGCTGCAGTTCGAGGGCGATCGGCAGACGTCGCTGCGGTTCGTGCGTTCGCACAAGAACCGGTTCGGATCCACGGACGAGGTCGGATGCTTCGAGATGACCGGCGACGGCATCGCCGAGGTCGCCGACCCGAGCGGCCTCTTCCTCTCCCGTGGCAAGGTCGCCGTGTCGGGCACCTGCGTGACGATCGCCGTCGAGGGGCGGCGCGCCCTCCCGGTCGAGGTGCAGGCGCTCATCGTCAAGTCGTCCGCACCGCAGCCGCGCCGGGTCGTGAACGGTGTTGACGCCTCCCGGGTGGCGATGCTGCTCGCCGTGCTCGAGCGCCGGGCCGGCCTCGCACTGAGCGGCTACGACGTCTATGTGTCGACTGTCGGCGGCATCCGCGTGACGGAGCCGGGAGCCGACCTCGCCATCGCCCTCGCGATCGCGAGCGCCTACAAGGACAGGCCCTTTGCCGGCAGCCTCGCCGCGGTCGGCGAGATCAGCCTCGCCGGGGAGGTGCGCCAGGCGTCGTCATCGAAGCAGCGGTCCGCCGAGGCCGCGCGGCTGGGCTTCTCGACCGTGGTGGATGCCTCGGCCGGGCACCTCGGCGAGGCGGTGCGCCTGGCCTTCGCGACGGCGAGCGCCGCGGTCGAGCGGGTGGCGATCCCCGAGTTCTAGGCCGCTGGCTCTCCCGGGGCCGAATCACGCGAGCCGCCCATATCTGCGGCCTCCAGCGCTTCCAACCCGGCACAAGCGGGCAACTCGCGGGATACAGAAGAACCTCCATGCGCGAGTCGCCCACATAGGCCATCCAACCCGCGAGTCGCCCACATCTGCTGCCTTCAACGCTTCGAACCCGACACAAGCAGGCAACTCGCGGGATACAAAAGAACCTCCAACCGCGAGTCGCCCACATCTGCGGCCTCCAGCGCCGCCAGCCCGACATAAGCGGGCAACTCGCGGATGATGGTTCAGACGGTTCTCACTTGGGCGACAGCGTCGCTGCGGCAGCGTCGCTGCAACCGCGTCGCTGCGGCAGCGTCGCTGCGTCGACGCCGGGGCGTCGACGCCCGGGCGTTACTCGTCCGGCTCGATTGTCAGCGAGCTCGACATCGGCGTGCCGTAGCTCGCCGAGTAGTGCACCCCATCGCCACCGTGTGGTACCCCCGACCCACCCAGCATGCTCCGGGTCAGCGCCTCGCGCGCCGAGAGCAGATCCTCGAGGGACGCCTGCAGGTCAACATCAGTCACCTCGCGCGACTGCTCCGCGGCCGTGAGCACCGCCCGGCGCATCAGCTCCTTGGCGAACGACCCGGTCACCCCGTCGGCCCGATCCGCGGCGGCCTCCACCGCCTCCGCCGACAGCGGCAGGGCGCGCGCGTAGAGCGCGAACAATCGGCGGCGCTCGGCGACATCCGGCAGCCCGATCTCGACGGCGAGGTCGACCCGGCCCGGACGCTCCGCCAGCGCCCTCTCGAGCAGCTCCACCCGGTTGGTCGTGAGCAGAAAGGTGACGTCGGCATCGCCGTCGAGCCCGTCGAGCGCATCGAGCACCGCGAAAGGCAGCGGCTGCGGCCCACCGTGCATCGACCGATCGCCGGCGACGAGGTCGACGTCTTCGAGCACCACAATGGCGGGCTGCATCGCACGGGCGAGCTCGGCCGCCTCGGTGATGAACCGGATGCTCGCGCCGGTGAGCAGCACCGCCGTCGTTCCCGGGGTGCTCGCGAGGAGGTGCCGCACGGTGAGGGTCTTGCCTGTTCCGGGCGGCCCGTAGAGCAGCACGCCGCGCTTGAGGTGCTGGCCCGCCGAGGTGAGCCGCGCGCGCTGCTCGCCGATTCCCACCACGTGCCGCCTCACCTGCTCGAGCACCCCGTCGGCCAGCACGATCTCCTCGGCTGTGACGGTGGGCCGCGCGAGGAACGTCGCGCCGGCCGCACCCTGCCCATACTCGTTGCCGATGAGGGAAAGCACCTGGCCTCGCAGCACGCTGAGCCGGATCATCTGCTCGCGGATCTCATGGATCACGGCGCTCGCAATGTCGGGACTCGCCGCGAGCACTTCGATTCGGGCGTGCGCCTGGCCGAAGTCGGGGCGGGCGGAGCGCTGCAGCAGGGCGATCCGGTGCCCGTCGAACTCCAGCATCCGCAGTCCGAAGGTCACCATCTGCCGTTCGCTGTCGGGGCCGGACGCGACCGACGCGTAGTCCACCGGGCCCGGAGCGAACGTCGCCCGGCTGACCAGCAGGCCGGGCAGGTCCTCCTGCCAGCGCATCTGCCCATTGGTGACGCCGACCAGGCGGGACTCCCCACGTGCCGCGAGATGCGCCAGCGCGATGTCGGCGTCGATGAGGCGATGCCCGCCGATCGTCTCGGTGACGGCGGGCAGAGTCGCGATGTCGACGCCCAGGTAGTCCTGGACGAGCTCGCCGAGGGGCGTCAGGGCGCTGTCGCGCACCGACGTGAATACGACCTCCTCGAGGAAGGTTCGGAAGAGCTCGATGAATGAGCGCTGCTCGGAGTCCATTACTGCATCCTGCCCGTCTCGCGGAGATTAAGCGACTATCGCTCGGGTGACGCCGGATGCTGCGTCGCGCTAGCGCTGTTCACTCGCGCGGCCGTAATCGCATGCACGCGAGCGAACGACGGCCGCGCGCGGCCCAGGGCCGCGCGCCGACCGGCTGGCTACAGCGTCAGCGCCGCCAGCAGCTCCACCGGGTCGGCCTGCATCGGGTGCGGCCCAGCGACATCGAACCAGACGGTGCCGAGGGTGTCGAGGTGTTTCTCCATGAACTCGACGAGCTGGGCGCGGCCGTATCTGAGCACCCTCAGGTCGGTCTCCTCGGGCAGCATCCGCACGTAATTCTCCGCCGATGAGAACAGGAGCAGAGTGAACGGGTCCTCGACGGATGCCCGAAAGACGCGCACCTGCGCCAGCCCGTCGACCGGCAGCAGCGGCACGATCACCGCATCGTTGCGCAGCGCGAACGCGACAGCGGCGGTGTCAGCGGCGGCAAGCGCCTCGGCGAGCTGCTTCGCGGCGGGCAGCTTCGGCTGCGCTTTGCGGGGGTGGGGGTGACGTGACGCGTTGGGCATAGCTTCCAGTACAGCAGGCCGGGCGGATCGACCGCGAATCAGTTGAGCAAAAACGACGTCGGCACTGCAGGCGATGCCGCCCCGACGGTCACGTTGAGGTTGAACGTCGCGCCGCCGCCCGGCGCTGCGGGGCGATCGCTGTCGCAGGTGTCGGCGGATGACCGGGTGCGGTCCCACGGGATCGGTTCGGACGACTGCGCGAGGTTCGGCTCGAGCAGGATGGGAGCATCCACCGCGCCGGTCTCGCAATCCTCCGACGACCAGTACTGGTCGGCACCGCTCGTCACGGTGAACAGCTGCTGGGTCGTGCCGACGTTGTAGGTGCAGGAGACGACGCTCGTGTTGGTGATCGAGAACGACAGTTGCGGCTGCTCCCCCGGCGCGTAGCTGGCCTTGTCGGTGATCGCCTCGACCACGACGTTCGCCGGGTCGCAGTCGGCGCCCTCGACCGGCTGGTCCTCGGGCGGCACGCTCGCCTCGGGCTCGGGCTCCGCGGCGCTCTCGGCATCCTGTGTCGGCGACGCCGAGGGGTTCGGGATGCCAGAGGAGGCCTCACCGGACCCCGGCCGCGAGACCAGAAAGACCACGAGCACGATGACGGCGACCACGCCGAGGAGGACTACGAGGCGCCGACGCCAGTACACACTCCTGGGCTGCGGGCCGACGGGATTGCGAAACGTCGACATGAAGACAGGGTAACTACAAGACTTTGATCATTCGGGTATTGCCGAGCGTGTTCGGCTTAACTCGCGCGAGATCGAGGAATTCAGCAACACCCTCGTCAGGGCTGCGCAGCAATTCGGCGTAGACATCGGGAGCCATCTGTTCCTCGCCCATCGGCACGAATCCGTGCCTGGCGAAGAAGTCGACCTCGAAGGTGAGGCAGAAGAGCCGGCTGAGGCCGAGTTCGCGGGCATCCGCCTCGAGCTGGTCGAGCAGCGCGTGCCCGATGCCGCGGTGGAGCCACTCGGGTTGCACCGCGAGCGTGCGCACCTCGGCGAGGTCCTGCCACATGACGTGCAGCGCGCCGCATCCGATCGGGGTGCCGGTGGAGTCCTCGACAATGCGGAAGCCCTGGATCGTGCCGTAGAACACGACCGAGTCCTTGCCGAGCAGGATCCGCCGGTTCACGAGCGGCTCCACGAGCGTCTGAATGTGCGGCACGTCGCTCGTGCGCGCCCACCGCACCGAAAACTCGTTGTCGCCCACGTCACGAGCCTAGCGGCGCGCCCACTGCTCACGTGAAAGGCCCACCACGCACGCGAAAGGGCCGGGAACGATGTGCTCCCGGCCCTGACGACTACTGCGGTTTACGCCTCGAGGGCGGCGATCTCTTCCTCAAGCGAGGCACGGCCAGGCTGGCGTCCGGTGGTGAAGACGAACTCTCCGTCGATGTAGTCCACGTGTACGTGGTCACCGGCATTGAGCTCGCCCTGCAGGATGCGCTCGCTCAGTCGGTCCTCGACCTCGTGCTGGATCGCGCGACGCAGAGGCCTCGCTCCGAGCGACGGGTCGAACCCGACCTTGATGAGCTGCTCCTTGGCGGAGACGGTCAGGTCGGCCGTCATGTCGCGGTCGAGCAGCCGATCGCTCAGCCGCTTCACGAAGAGGTCGACGATCTGGAGCAGTTCCTCCGGGCTGAGTTGCGGGAAGACGATGGTCTCGTCGACGCGGTTCAGGAACTCGGGCTTGAAGTGCTTCTTGAGCTCCTCGATGACCTTGCCGCGCATCCGGTCATAACCGGTGGCGGTATCGGTCGACGAGGTGAACCCGATCGGCGTTCCCGAGATGTCCTTCGTGCCAAGGTTCGTGGTCATGATGATCACGGTGTTCTTGAAGTCGATCACGCGACCCTGGCCATCCGTCAGACGTCCCTCTTCCAGAATCTGGAGGAGAGAGTTGAAGATGTCGGGGTGCGCCTTCTCGATCTCGTCGAACAGCACCACGGAGAACGGCTTGCGGCGCACCTTCTCGGTGAGCTGGCCGCCCTCCTCGAAGCCGACGAACCCGGGAGGTGCACCGAACAGCCGCGAGACGGTGTGCTTCTCGCCGTACTCACTCATGTCGAGCGAGATCAGGGCGTTCTCGTCGTCGAACAGGAACTCGGCGAGGGCCTTCGCGAGCTCCGTCTTTCCGACACCGGTGGGGCCAGCGAAGATGAACGAGCCGCTCGGACGACGCGGGTCCTTGAGCCCGGCACGGGTGCGGCGGATCGTCTTGGAGAGTGCCGAGATGGCCTCCTCCTGGCCGATGACGCGCTGGTGCAGGGCCTTCTCCATGAAGACGAGACGACTGGTCTCCTCTTCGGTGAGCTTGAAGACGGGGATGCCGGTGGCTGCGGCGAGGACCTCGGCGATGACGCCTTCGTCCACTGTTCCGGTCGCGCCGGACTCTCCGCTCTTCCACTGCTTCTCGAGGCGCAGTCGCTCGCCGAGGAGTTTCTTCTCCTCGTCGCGCAGGCTTGCGGCCTTCTCGAAGTCCTGGTCCTCGATCGCGCCTTCCTTCTGACCGCGCACGGCCGCGATGCGGTCGTCGAACTCGCGCAGCTCCGGCGGTGCGGACAGGATCGACAGGCGCAGGCGGGCGCCAGCCTCGTCGATCAGGTCGATGGCCTTGTCGGGCAGGAAGCGGTCAGCGACGTAACGGTCGGCGAGGTTCGCCGCCGCGACGATCGCGCCGTCGGTGATCGACACCTTGTGGAACGACTCGTACTTGTCGCGCAGTCCCTTGAGGATGTTGATCGTGTGCGGCAAGGACGGCTCGTGCACCTGCACCGGCTGGAAGCGACGCTCGAGCGCCGCATCCTTCTCGAAGTGCTTGCGGTACTCGTCGAGGGTCGTCGCGCCGATCGTCTGCAGCTCACCGCGGGCGAGCAGCGGCTTCAGGATGCTGGCTGCGTCGATCGCGCCCTCTGCGGCACCCGCGCCGACGAGGGTGTGGATCTCGTCGATGAAGGTGATGATGTCGCCGCGGGTGCGGATCTCCTTGGTGACCTTCTTGAGGCGCTCCTCGAAGTCACCGCGATAGCGGCTTCCGGCGATGAGCGAGCCGAGGTCGAGCGTGTAGAGCTGCTTGTCCTTGAGGGTCTCGGGAACGTCGCCGCGCACGATGGCCTGGGCGAGGCCCTCGACGACGGCGGTCTTGCCGACGCCGGGCTCACCGATCAGCACGGGGTTGTTCTTCGAGCGGCGGGAGAGGATCTGCATGACCCGCTCCATCTCCTTCTCGCGTCCGATGACAGGGTCGAGCTTGCCGTCGCGCGCGGCTTGAGTGAGGTTGCGACCGAACTGGTCGAGAACCTGGCTGCCAGCCTGCTGTGCCTGTGAATCGTTGCCGCCCACGGCGACCTGCTCCTTTCCTTGGTATCCGGAAAGCAACTGAATCACCTGCTGCCGAACCTTGTTCAGGTCGGCGCCCAGCTTCACGAGGACTTGGGCTGCAACGCCCTCGCCCTCGCGGATGAGGCCAAGCAGGATGTGCTCAGTGCCGATGTAGTTGTGTCCGAGCTGAAGTGCTTCGCGCAGGCTCAGCTCGAGCACCTTCTTGGCGCGCGGAGTAAAGGGGATGTGTCCAGTCGGCTGCTGCTGGCCCTGGCCGATGATGTCCTGGACCTGCTCGCGCACGGCATCCAGCGCGATGCCGAGCGACTCGAGTGCCTTCGCGGCGACGCCTTCACCCTCGTGGATGAGGCCGAGCAGGATGTGCTCGGTGCCGATGTAGTTGTGGTTGAGCATCTTGGCCTCTTCCTGGGCCAAAACGACAACGCGACGAGCTCGGTCGGTAAATCTTTCAAACATGATTGCTCCCTAAGCACGGTGCAGGATTCCGTGCCGATATAGAGAGAGTAACGAGGGGTACTGGCAAATCATGCCCCTGTTCGCCCTAGGCGTGACGCTTAATGGCGCGTGCTCAGGAGCGGACCGTGTGTGCGCAGCTAGCGGCGGCGTGCACGCTACGCGTCGGTCTTCGGCGCGGGGCCGTCGGCGGGGAGCCCGCGGCGGGCGCGCTCGGCCGATTCCATCTCGGCGTAGATCTTGCGCTCCGTGCGGTCGGCGCGCAGGATCGTGCGCATCACGAGCCAGAAGATCAGGCCAACGAGGATAGTGGGCGTCACCGAGAAGGCGGCATTGGCCCAGAAGTTCTCTAACACCGTCTCAGGATACGCGGGCCCGCTGGGAACCGGCACCCGCGGCATCCGGGCATCACGCGCCGGGGATCAGCCGCCGGGCATCAGCCGCCGGCGAGGCCCCCGAGCACTCCCGAAACGACGAGATAGAGGCCGATGCCGCCGACGATGACCCAGATCCAGATACGGGCGGAGGTGATCTTGTTCGGATCCTTCTTCTCCGGGGGCAGGTAGCTCATAGCTCGAACCCTACTTGACGGGTTCCGTCGGGTCGAGTTTCGGCGCCGCGCGTGCCGCCGTGCGATCGCTGCGGCTCGCCTTGCGCACGGTGATCCGCCGGTCAGGAAGGCGAACACGGGGGTGGAATGGTCGCGATGAAGTACCCGATGGTGGGAATGAAGCTGCCAGAGCTCCGCAAGATCGCCGCGCTGCTGGCGTAGGCGGCGGTCGCTACTTGACGAGCGGGAACAGGATCGTCTCACGGATGCCGAGGCCAGTGAGCGCCATCATCAGCCGGTCGATGCCCATGCCCATGCCCCCGGTCGGCGGCATCCCGTGCTCCAGCGCGCGCAGGAACTCCTCGTCGAGGCGCATCGCCTCGACGTCTCCCCCGGCGGCGAGCTGTGCCTGCTCGACGAAACGCTCACGCTGGATGACAGGGTCGACGAGCTCCGAGTAGCCGGTCGCAAGCTCGAAGCCGCGGATGTAGAGGTCCCACTTCTCGACCACGCCAGAGGTGGTGCGGTGGTCGCGCACGAGCGGCGACGTGTCGACGGGGAAGTCGAGCACGAAGGTCGGGCGCACGAGGCCGGGCTTCACATAGTGCTCCCACAGCTCCTCGACGAGCTTGCCGTGGGTCGGGTGCGGCACCTCGATCTCGAGGCGGGCCGCGTGCGCGAGCAACTCGACGAACGGGGTCTGCGGGGTAATCTGCTCGCCGGCGGCGGCGCTGAGCGAGTCGTACATGCCAATGCGGTCCCACTCGCCGCCGAGGTCATACTCGGTGCCGTCGGCCCACGTCGCGACGTGCGACCCTGCGACGTCGAGTGCGGCGTTCTGCACCATCTCCTGGGTGAGCGTGGCCATCTGGTGGTAGTCACCGTAGGACTGGTATGCCTCGAGCATCGCGAACTCGGGCGAGTGGGTCGAGTCGGCGCCCTCGTTGCGGAAGTTGCGGTTGATCTCGAACACCCGGTCGATGCCGCCGACGACGGCGCGCTTGAGGAACAGCTCGGGTGCGATGCGCAAAAACAGCTCGGTGTCGAACGCGTTGCTGTGGGTTGCGAAGGGGCGGGCGGATGCTCCCCCATGCATGGTCTGCAGCATGGGCGTCTCGACCTCGACGTAGTCATGTCGCGCGAATGTCGTGCGCAGCGAGGCGACCGCGGCGGCGCGCGAGCGCACCATCGTGCGGGCTCCCTCGCGGGCGATGAGGTCGAGGTACCGGCTGCGGACCCGCGTCTCCTCACTGAGGTCGGTGTGCAGGTTGGGCAGCGGGCGGATGGCCTTCGCGGCGATCATCCAGTCGGTGACCATGATCGACAGCTCGCCGCGGCGGCTGGAGATGACCTCGCCCGCGACAAAGACATGGTCGCCGAGGTCGACGAGGTCCTTCCAGCCGTCGAGCTTCTCCTGGCCGACCTCGGCGAGACTCACCATCGCCTGGATGCGCGATCCGTCGCCGGACTGCAGCGACGCGAAACAGAGCTTGCCGGTGTTGCGGGAGTGCACAACGCGGCCGGCCAGGCCGACGATGTCGCCGGTCGCAGCATCCGCCTCGAGGTCGGGGAACTTCGCCCGTACCGCCGGTATCGTCGTCGTGATCGGCACGCCGACCGGGTAGGCCTCGCCACCCGACGCGATGAGCCGCTCACGCTTGGCGAGGCGCACGGCGGTCTGCTCTGAGATCTCCTGCAGCTCGGCGAGGGCCTGGGCTGCGGCTTCGGCTTCGCTCGGCTGGGGCATGGTGTCGGTCATGGGGGCTCCTGCACGGTTGTGGTTCGGCACGGCGGCGCGGTGGCGCGGTGGGCGCGGTGTCAACCGTCTAATGGTAGTCGCGCGGCGGGGCGGCCGATTCGGGGGTGTGCGGGCGACCGGTTCGGAGCGTGGCAACTCGTTCGGGGCGTACGGGTGACCGGTTCGGAGCGTGGCAAGTCGCTCGGGGTGTACGGGCGACCGGTTCGGAGCGTGGCAAGTCGCTCGGCTCGATGGCTCACTCCGCGCGGCACTCGCTGCCCGCGCTGCGTGCCGTCCGCGCAGCATCCACTCCTGGCGCGGCCATGGTTCAGTCGCGTGAGTGTAATCACATGCGCGCGAGTGAATAACGATCACGCAAGCGAGCGCGGCAGGCTGGCGCGGCAGGCTGGCGCGGCAGGGCGGCGCGGCAAGCGAGCGCGGCAGGCTGGCGCGGCAGGCTGGCGCGGCAGGGCGGCGGACGGGCAGCGGCTTGGCGGACGGTCCGCGGGCGGGCTCGCCGCTGGCCCGCCCATCTGTGCGGCCGTCACCATCCGTGCGGACTGACCGCGCGCCATCCCCGCCTCACGCGGGCGCCATTCAGTCGCGTGATCGTTATCGCATGCGCTCGAGTGAACAGCACCCGCGTGAGCGGCGCCGACCGGCTCGCCGACCGGCTCGCCGACCGGCTCGCGGGCGGGCCGACCGGCTCGCGGGCGGGCGGGCCGGCTCGCGGGCGGGCGGGCGGGCGGGCGGGCGCGCGGGCGCCCGGGCGCGCTGGCCAGCGTGCGGACGGATGCTGCGGCTCAGCCGAGCTGGATCGTCGCGTTGTCGATGAGTCGGGTGTCGCCGATGCGCGCGGCGACGAGCACGATCGCGCGGCCGTGGTGGTTGTCGTCGGCGGGCAGGAAGGTCGCCGGGTTGACGACCTGCAGGTAGTCGAGCTGCACGGTGTCGTCGCCGGCGAGCACGGACTGGGCGGCCGCGAGCACAGCATCCGGCCCCCGATCCGCCGAGGATTCCGCCGCCTCCAGCGCGCGCGACAGCGCTCGGGCGGCGATGCGCTCGCGCGCGTCGAGGAAGCGGTTGCGGCTCGACAGGGCGAGGCCATCGTCTTCGCGCACGGTCGGCACGGTGGCCACCTGAACGTCGAAGTTGAGGTCGGAGATCATGCGCTTCACGAGGAAGACCTGCTGGGCATCCTTCTGGCCGAACACCACGGTATCGGGGCCCACGACGTGGAGCAGCTTGGCGACAACGGTGAGCACGCCGTCGAAGTGTCCTCGGCGGGAGCGACCCTCGTAGAGGTTGCCGATGTCGCCGGCCGTCACTTTGGTCGGCACATCGCCGGCCGGATACATCTCGCTGAGTGTCGGCGCGAACACGATCTGCACGCCGTGGGTACGCAGCCGCTCGACGTCGGACTCGACCGTGCGCGGGTAGAGATCGAGGTCTTCGCTCGCACCGAACTGGAGCGGATTGACGAAAATCGACACCACCACGATTTCGGCGCGCTCCTGGGCACGTTCGACGAGGGCCATGTGCCCCTCGTGCAGTGCACCCATGGTCGGAACGAGGGCGACCCGCGGCCGGGTGGGACCCTCGGCGGCGGCGTGGGCCTTGGCCTGGCGGAGCTGGGAGCGCAGTCCCGCAATGGTTTCGACGACGACGGGCACGACTAGATGCTACTCGCTCGGTAGCCAGCAGCCGGCAGCAGCGGGCCGCCGGGCCCAGCCGAGCCGAGCTGCACCGAGCTGCACCGAGCCCAGCCGGCAACCGAGCCGAGCCGCGGCGCCACCCGCACCGGCTACGGCGCGCGGCGCAGCGCGTTCTCGACGGAGGTGCGCACGAGCGGGGCGAGCAGGCGTCCGGGCGCTTCGATGCCGATCTCGGACAGGATGCCGGTGGCCTGCTCAACGATCGCCGCCGAGAAACTCGTCGCGGTCGCAATCGCCTCCGCGTACGCGGGGCGGTCCGCCTCGGCGACGATCACCGGCTCGCCACCCATCTCCACCACCAGCGCCTGACCGATCGGCTGCACCGGGGCCGCCGCGGTCACCGCGAAGTGGCTCTCCACGAGCCGCGCCAGATCGACCGAGGTGCCCGTGAACGCCATTGCCGGGTGGATCGCGAGCGGAATCGCGCCGAGCGCCACCGCCGGAGCGAGCACGCCCGTGCCGAACCGCGCGACAGTGTGCATGACGAGCTGCCCGGGCTGCCAGGCCTTCGTCGCGGCGAGTCCGGCGACGAGTGCCTCGAGCTCCGACTCGGGCACGGCGAGGATCACGAGCTCGCTACGCTCGACAACCTCCGGCACCGGCAGAATCGGCACGCCAGGCAGGATCGCATCGGCGCGTTCGAGGCTCGCGGCGGAAATCGCCGAGATGCCGACGATCGCGTGGCCTGCACCCGCGAGGGCCGCACCGAGGATGGGGCCGACGTGACCGGAGCCGACGATGCCGACGCCGAGGCGTCCTGACCGCTGGTGCGGGGCGGGGGTCATAAGAGCGGCCTGTCGTGCGACCCCGCATCGGGGGCAGGCGCAGCAGTCCCGGCATCCGGAGCGGCCCAACCTGCAGCATCTATTACCGACGGGCGGTCAACCGGTCCCGCATCCACCCCGTCGCGGTAGTCAACACCCTCCGCAGAACGCCACCGGTGCGAGGTGTCGCTGCCCGAGGCGCGTACGGCGGACTCGGCCGTCAGCGTGAACAGCTCCACGGCGGCGTCCCTGTCGACGGCACCCAGCTCGGCGCTGATCGGGCCGGTGACCGTGTGCAGGCGCACCGCGGCGAGCCGCAGCATCCGCAGCAGCGGGCCCTGCTGCACCGACACGCTCTGCAGCCGCGGGTGCGGCACAAGCACGAGTTCACGCCAGATTGCTCCCTTGCGCAGCAACACCGCGGTCGGTGTGACAGCGAACCCGTTGCGCCGCCAGGAGAACCAGCGGAGCCCCTGGGCGCGGCCCGGCGAGTTCGTGAAACCGTCGTCCGGCGCACCCGGTCCAGTCAGCCCGGTCAGGGCGAGCCCCTCGTCGAGCAGGTCGGGCAGCACGAGGGCGAGCACGCGGGCCACGTCGGCGAGGTTGCCGACCGGCAGGATCGTCGTGTTCTGCTGTCCGGCCGCCCCATTTGTGGAGGACTGGCTGGCCCTATTGACTTTGACCTCCCACCAGCCGGGGCCGCGCCAGAGCAGCGGCTGACTCACCTTGACCGAGTGGATGCGGCCGGGCGGCAGCGTCTCGTTGCTCGTTGTGAGCAGCCCGAAGCCGACTCGAACGCCGTCGGGGGTGCCCGCGATCGAGTAGCGCAGCGACTTCATGAACCTTTGCACGTAGAACCCCGCGACGCCGAGTACCGCCGGAACGAGGCCGAAGAAGACGAAAAGTGACTCGGGGGCGAAGACCGAGGCGACGATGACCGCGACGATCGCCACGACAAGGAAGACGGATGCGCCGCTCAGCAGGATCGATCCGATGAGTCGCCCGGTGCCGAGCTTGACGACTGACTCCGGCTCGGCTGCGTCGGGGTCCAGTTCGGGGGCGAGGAACTCGTGCATCCGCTGCTCGACGATCGACGCGGCGGCGCCGAGGGACGGGCCGGCCGCGAGGGACGGGCCGGCCCCGACACCCGGGCCGACGCCATTCGCGCGGGCGACGGATGCCGCGCGCGTGCCCGACGCGAGCCTCAGGATCTCGCGGCGCAAGTCGTCCGCCGCGGCAGAGCCGAGGTAGTCCAGGCGCACGTTGGCGTCCTGTCCGGCCTGGTTGACCTCGAGCCGCGCGGCACCGAACAGCCGCGCGAAGAACGGCCGCACGATGTTGATGCCCTGGATGCGGTCGAGTCTCGCCTTGCGGTTGGTGCGGAACAGCACGCCGGAGCGCACCTCGACAACCTCGTCGGTGATCCGGAAGGTGTGCATGCGCCACGAGATGTAGAAGCCGAGGACGAGCACCGACAGCACCCCGAGCAGCGCGAGGAGCGCCCAGCCGAAGACGCCCTCTTGGAAGAGGAGCTCGATCGGGTCGTCGCCGCGGAAGTTCGCGCCGGGCACGAAGTTCTCGAAAAAGCGTTCACGCAGGTTCGAGATCACGATGCCAATCACGGCGATGAGCACGATGCCGCCCTTGAGAAGCGGGGAGGCGGGATGCAGATGGTGCCACTCACCGTCGCTCAGCGACGCGGCAAGCTCGGTGACGGGCTCGCCGCGATCGAGGGGGACACCGGCCGCGCGACGGCCGTGTGCCGGGCGCTCGCCTTCGTCGGTCACAGCCCCGCCCGCCTGCTCTCGGCGAGCTCGACGAGAGCGTCGCGCAGTGCCTCGGCGTCGGCGGCGGGCAGCCCGGGAATGGTCACCCCGGTCGAGGCGGCGGCGGTGACGAACCGCAGCTCGCTCAGCCCGAGCACGCGGGACAGCGGTCCGCGGTTGATGTCGATGAGCTGCATGCGCCCGTAGGGCACAGCGACGAACCGTTGCTGCAGCACCCCGCGGCGGAACACGAGGTCGTCGTCGCGCAGCTGGTACCCGATGGCGCGCACACGGCGCGGGGTGAACGCCGCGAAGAGCAGCACGAACCCGACCGCGGCGAGCGTCGCCCACGGGGCGCCGTCCCAGCCGATGAGGTAGAGGGGGGTGGTCGCGCCAGCGAGCACGACCGCGGTGGCGACAAGTCCGAGCAGCTCGGCGACGACATACTTGCCCGATACACGCCGCCAGGTGATCCCGGGCAGGTCGACTCGATTGGTCACGGTGCTCACGGTGTCCTTACTGGGGCTCTGCTCGGTCACGCCCCTGGGCTCGCGCGGAGGGGCTTGTCATCATCGTTGTCGTTGTCGGGAGGGATGCGGCACATGAATTCTGCGATGAGGCCGCCGGCCAGCAGCACCCCAGCGCCGACGAGGGCGGCGATCGTCAATCCCAGCGAGCCTACCCCCGGTGCGACCGATCGGCTCAGCAGGTAGACAAGGAGCCCGATTCCGCCTCCGGTGAGCAGCCCGCCGCCGAGAGCGGATGCCTTGGCGAGCATCACCACCCGGGTCGCGTAGAACGGGTCGACGGGGCCGCGCGCGCTCGAGGTGCCCCGCACCATGCGGCTGATCGGCACGGCCATCATCACGACGATGACGCCGATGGCGGCGAGTGCGGCGGGCAGCGTGAACGGCGGGATGATGATGGGTCGGCCCACGGAGGCGAGCACCGCCTGCACGAGTCCGGCTCCGAAAGCGCCGATCGCGACGAGCAGCAGGAGCGTCGACGCCTTGGTGCGCTTCACGATGGCCGTCCGGACCGCACCGTCGCCATAAGGGGCGCCGCGGGGTAGGGCAGCACGACGTCGGTCGTCGCGGCGGCGAGGTCGGCCACCGGGCCGTGGCCAGGCAACTGAGCTCCGGGGTTCATCTGCGCCCACGGCACGAGCACGAATCCGCGCTGCCAGGCCCGCGGATGCGGCAGGGTGAGCCGGTCGTTGTTCTCGTGCGGCCCGGCCGCAGTGATGATGTCGAGGTCGAGTGTTCGATCGCCCCAGCGCTCGGTGCGCACCCGGCCGAGCCGCTGCTCGATCTCGTTGAGGCAGTCGAGGAGCTGCTGCGGACCGATCGCACTGCGCACGGCGATGACCGCGTTGAGGTAGCTCGGGGCGCTTTCGTCGACGCCGTCCGGCTTGAGCGCGGGCGACTCCACGATCTCCGACGCCGCGCTGACGACAACGCCGGGCAGCTCGTCGATCGCGCGCACCGCATCCCGCAGAGCCTGCTCGCGGTCTCCGAGGTTGCTGCCGAGGGCGATGACAGCCGGAAGCTCGACCCTCATCCGCTGCTCGCGGATCACGGGCGCGCCCGTGTGATGGTTACGGCGACGTCGGCGAACGGCACCGTGATCGGTGCCGACGGCTTGTGCAGAGTCACCCGCACGCGGCGGGCCGGCCGGTGTTCGAGCACGACGGCGGCGATGCGCTCGGCGACTGTCTCGATGAGGTCGACCGGGTCGCGCTCCACCGCGGCGACGACCTCCTCGGCGAGCACGCCGTAGTGGATCGTTCGCTCGAGCGCGTCGCTCGCCGCTGCCGCCGCAAAGTCGAGCCAGACGGTGACGTCGATGACGAACTCCTGGCCCTCGGCGCGCTCGTGCTCGAAGACCCCGTGGTGTGCGGTCGCGCGCAACCCGGTGAGCGTGATCGAGTCGAGCGGCAGCGACCCGGACGCGGGCTCCGGCTCGGCCTCCTCGCCGGTGGGCTCGGGCCCGGTGATCTTCGGTGCCGGATGCTGGTGCTCAGGCACCCCGGTCGGCCCGGTCGGCTCCGGACCGGTGAGCTTTGGCGTCGTCGGGGGCGCCGGGGGCGCCGGGGACGTCGGGGGCGCCGGGGACGTCGGGGTCGTCGGGGACGTCGGGGTCGTCGGGGACTCGTCCTGGCTCGTGGTCACCGCACTGCTCCGTTCATGGCGCTCCACACGTCGAGGGCCGCCTTGGTCGCGGGCACGTCGTGCACGCGAACGCCCCAGGCGCCCGCCTCGGCCGACAGCGCACTGATCACGGCGGTCGCCGCGTCCCGCTTGCGGGGCTTGGCCCCCGTGGGCAGCAGCTCGCCGAGGAATCGCTTGCGGGAGGCGCCGACGAGAAGGGGATGGCCGAGGGCGCGCAGCTCGCGGAGTCCGCCGAGCAGCTCCCAGCTCTGCGCGGAGTCCTTCGCGAAGCCGATTCCGGGGTCGACGATGATCTGCCCGGGGTGCACCCCCTGCATGATCAGCGCGGCGACGCGGTACTCGAGTTCGAGGCGCACCTCGTCGACGACGTCCCGGTAGGTGGTGCGCGTCCCGCTCGGCCCGCGCGAGTGCATCGCGATGAACATGAGCCCCGTCTCGGCCGCGACCCTGGCCATGTCGGCGTCGGCGGTGCCGCCGGACACGTCGTTGATGATCGCGGCGCCCCGCTCGGCGGCCGCCGCGGCGGTGCTCGCGTTCATCGTGTCGATGCTGACCGGTATGCGCCGCTTGGCGAGCTCGTCGAGCACGGGCAGCACCCGGCGCTGCTCCTCCTCGACCGGGAGACGTTCGGACCCGGGCCTGGTCGACTCGCCGCCGACGTCGATGAGGTCGGCGCCGCACTCTCGCATGTGGACTGCATACTCCACGGCTGCGGCAACGGAGTCGTGAGCCCCGCCGTCGCTGAACGAGTCGGGGGTGACGTTGAGGATGCCCAGGATGAGCGGTCGCACCGGGCCGGTCGGGAGAGATCCGGCTGGCTTCGCGCGCCGGGACCGCGTGGGTGCCGCGACAACAGGTGTGGCGGACTGGACGGGTGTGGCGGACTGGACGGGTGTGGCGGGATGGTTAGACACGGGGCGCTCCGATCATCGTAATGATTTCGGCCCGCCCGGTGGGATCCGCGAGCGTGCCGCGGGCTGCCATCGTCACCGTCGAACTCCGCGTTTGGCGCACACCGCGCGCCGAAACACACTGGTGGGCCGCGTCGACGACGACGAGCACCCCACGGGGATCAAGGCCCGCTTGAACAGCATCCGCAATCTCCTCGGTCAATCGCTCCTGGAGCTGGGGGCGCGAGGCCAGCGTATCGACCACGAGGGGCAGACGGCCGAGTCCGATGATTCTCTCGCGCGGAGCGTAGGCGATATGGGCCACACCGGTGAACGGGAGGAGGTGGTGCTCGCACATCGAGCGCACCTCGATGTCGCGCAGCAGTACCAGGTCGCCCGTCGCGGAGTCCACCGGGAGCGTGTCGACGAGGTGCTCGAGCGGATCACGGCCGAGGCCGGAGAAGTACTCGGCGTGCGCCAGCGCGACCCGGCGCGGGGTATCGACGAGCCCGGGGCGCGTCGGATCCTCGCCGATCGCGGCGAGGATCTCGGCGACAGCGTTGGCGATGCGATCGGTGTCGATGCCGGCCACGGGGCTAGGCCGGGGCGACGCCGGGCGCCGGACGGCGCGGGGCTCGCTTCGCCGCCGGTTGGGGCGCCGAATCGATAGCGCCCTCGGTCGCGCCTGCGTCGATCGGTGCTTTCTCGGGCATCAGGATCGGCGGACGGTCCGACACTGGCCGCTTCGTGCTCGAGAGCCACTGCGGGCGCGGCGGGAGCTTCTTGACCGCCGCGAAGATCTCCTTCAGCTGGGTCTGGTCGAGCGTCTCCCGCTCGAGCAGCTCCTGGGCGAGCGCGTCGAGGATGTCACGGTTGTCATTGAGCACGCTCCACGCCTCGTCGTGCGCGTTCTCGATGAGGGTGCGCACCTCGGCATCAACCTGCTCGGAGAGCCGCTCGGAGTAGTCGCGCGTTCCGCTCATCTCGCGACCGAACATCTCGTTGTGGTTCGAACCGAGCTTGACCGAGCCGATGCTCGCGCTCATGCCGAACTCGGTGACCATCTTGCGCGCGGTCGCGGTGGCCTTCTCGATGTCGTTCGACGCGCCCGTGGTCGGGTCGTGGAAGACGATCTCCTCGGCGACGCGGCCGCCCATCGCGTAGGCGAGCTGGTCGAGCAGCTCATTGCGGCTCACCGAGTAGCGGTCCTCGACGGGCATGACCATCGTGTAGCCGAGGGCGCGGCCGCGGGGCAGGATCGTGATCTTGGTGACCGGGTCGGTGTTGTTCATCGCGGTCGCCACGAGCGCGTGCCCGCCCTCGTGGTACGCGGTGATGAGCTTCTCCTGGTCGCGCATGACGCGCGTGCGGCGCTGCGGGCCGGCCATGACGCGGTCGACGGCCTCATCCAGGGCACGGTTGTCGATGAGCTGGGCGTTCGAGCGGGCCGTCAGCAGCGCGGCCTCGTTGAGCACGCTGGCGAGGTCGGCGCCCGTGAATCCGGGGGTCTTCCTGGCGAGTACCTCGAGGTCGACGCCGGCGGCCATCGGCTTGCCCGCGGCGTGCACCTCGAGGATCTTCTTGCGGCCGATCATGTCGGGGGCATCGACGCCGATCTGGCGGTCGAAGCGTCCGGGGCGCAGCAGGGCGGGGTCGAGGATGTCGGGGCGGTTGGTCGCCGCGATGAGGATCACGTTGGTCTTGACGTCGAATCCGTCCATCTCGACGAGCAGCTGGTTGAGGGTCTGCTCGCGCTCGTCGTGGCCGCCACCCATGCCGGAGCCGCGGTGCCGACCGACGGCGTCGATCTCGTCGACGAAGATGATCGCGGGTGAGTTCTCCTTGGCCTGGGTGAACAGGTCCCGCACGCGGCTGGCTCCGACGCCGACGAACATCTCCACGAAGTCCGATCCCGAGATCGAGTAGAACGGCACGTTCGCCTCGCCGGCGACGGCGCGGGCGAGCAGGGTCTTGCCTGTCCCGGGAGGGCCGTAGAGCAGCACTCCCTTGGGGATGCGCGCACCGACGGCCTGGAACTTCGCTGGCTCCTTGAGGAAGTCCTTGATCTCGCGGAGCTCCTCGATGGCCTCGTCGGCCCCGGCGACGTCGTCGAAGGTGACCTGCGGGGTCTCCTTGGAGACGAGCTTGGCCTTCGACTTGCCGAACTGCATAACCTTGTTGCCGCCGCCCTGCATGCGGCTGAGCAGGAACCAGAAGATGAGGCCGATGATGAGGAACGGGATGATCAGCCCGAGCAGCGAGGTGAAGAAGTTGGTGGTGGTGACCTCGTCGTCGAACGTCGTCACGTTCGACCCGTTGATGGCGGTGATGACCTCTTCGCCGCGGGGGGTCGCGTACTTGAACTGAACGTTCTCGCCGTCGTCGCCAGAGTTCTTGAGCACGAGGTCGACCCGCTGCTCGCCGTCGATCACGGTTGCGGTCGCGACCTTGTTGTCCTTGAGGAGCTCGAGGCCCTCCTGGGTCGTGATCTCCTTGAAGCCGGACCCGGTGAGCAGGCTGAACCCGATCGAGACGACGACGACCGCCAGCAGGATGTAGACGAGCGGGCCGCGCAGGAACTTCTTGAAATCCATAGTGTCCCGGGTGTCGGCCCGGCGCCTTTCTTCAAGGTGGTAGTGGTGTCTGTCAGGTTACCGCCGCCGGGCTGGATGCCTCCCGCGTGTTTGCTGGCGGCGTAATGACCGGGTCTGGGCGTCAGTCGCCGTAGACGTGGGGCGCGAGCACGCCGATTCCGCGGAGGTTGCGGTACTTCTCCCCATAGTCGAGCCCGTAGCCGATCACGAACTCGTTGGCGATCTCGAAGCCCGCGTAGCGCACGTCGACGTCGACCTTGGCCGCCTTGGGCTTGCGCAGCAGGGCGCAGATCTCGACGGATGCCGCGCCGCGGCTCTCGAGGTTGGCGCGCAGCCAGGAGAGGGTGAGCCCAGAGTCGATGATGTCCTCGACGATGAGCACTTTGCGCCCGGTGAGGTCGGTGTCGAGGTCTTTGAGAATCCGCACGACGCCCGACGACTGCGTGCCGGAGCCGTACGACGACACCGCCATCCAGTCCATCTCGATCGGCAGGGTGAGGGCCCGTGCGAGGTCGGCCATCACCATCACGGCGCCCTTGAGCACGCCGACGAGCAGGAGGGTCTCCCCCGCGTAGTCCGCGTCGATGCGCGCGGCGAGCTCGGCGATCTTGTCGTGGATCTGCTTCTCGGTGTAGAGCGTCGAGTCGAGGTCGTCGGCAATGTCGGTGAGTTGCATGGTGCTCCGGTGGGTCGTGTCAGCCGTTTGGGTGGATGGCGGCAGCGCTGAAGACGATCAGGCCGTGTCGCCGTTCCACCCTAACGCCGGGCAGGTCCAGTGGACCCTGCCCGTTCCAATCGGTAACGAGGCGCGCGACCTCGAGCGTGTGCGCGCGGCCGAGCGAGACGTGGAATTCGGCCCGAACAGCCAGGCGGATGAGGCGCTGGCGGAGTGCGGGCGGATTCGCCGCGAGCGCGGCGACGGGCAACGAGATGCCGGCTTCGGCGCTTTCGGCGAGTTCTTCGATGATCTCGGATGCGAAGTGGTCGAGCGCCTCGGCATCCTCCCGCAGCTGCTCGGCTGTGCGCGCGAGGGCCTCCGCGACGCCCGGCCCGAGTTCGTGCTCGAGGGTGGGGAGCACCCGCTGGCGCACGCGCACCCGGGTGTACAGGGAATTGGTGTTCTGCGGGTCGTGCCAGGGCTCGAGCGCGGCATCCGCGCAGGCCTGCTCCGTGATCGAGCGGCGGATGCCCAGCAGCGGGCGCAGGTAGGTGCCGGATTCGCGGGCCATGCCCCACAGGCTCGAGGCGCCGCTGCCGCGCGCCAGGCCGAGAAGAACGGTCTCGGCCTGGTCGTCGAGGGTGTGGCCGAGCAGGAGGCGGGTGGCTCCGGTGTCGGCGAGCGCGGCATCGAGTGCGGCGTAGCGGGCCTCGCGCGCGGCGGCCTCCGGCCCCCCGGCGCCATCGACAGTGACCTCGCGCACGAGAACCGGGTCGAGCCCCAGGGCGGCGGCGGCCCGGGCGGCCTCCGCTGCGGCATCCGCGGATCCGGGCTGCAGCCGGTGGTCGACGATCACGGCGCCGGCCCGCAGCCCGAGCCGGGGCGCCTCAAACGCGGTCGCCGCGGCAAGGGCGAGCGAGTCGGGCCCACCGCTGAGGGCGACGAGGACGAGGGGACGGTGCACCGCGGTGGGCTCGTCGGAGGCGGGCTCGTCCGCTGTGGGCTCGTCCGCTGTGGGTGACGCGCCCGTGAGCGCCGTCCGCACCGCGCGGCGCACATCGGCGATCGCGGGGGTCAGACGGCGGCGCATGGTCATCCAGTAACGTTATTGCAGCGCGCCGCCGGTCGGTTCCGCGCATCCACTTCCCGCACCAGCATCCACTTCGCCGTTCCACGAAAGGTCCCGCCATGTCTAGCTACGACGCCGTTATCGAAATTCCCAAAGGGAGCCGTAACAAGTACGAGGTCGACCACATCACCGGTCGCGTGTACCTCGACCGCGTGCTGTTCACCGGATTCGTGTACCCGACCGACTACGGCTTCTTCGAGAACACCCTCGGACTCGACGGCGACCCGGTCGACGTGCTCGTGCTGCTCGACTACCCGCTGTTCCCGGGCGTGGGAGTGAAGGTGCGCCCCGTTGCCGTATTCAACATGACCGACGACGGTGGATCCGACGCCAAGGTCATCGCGGTGCCGGCGACCGACCCGCGCTGGTCGCACATCCAGGACCTGAACGACATCCCGGAATACACCCGCAAGGAGATCGAGCACTTCTTCGAGCACTACAAGGACCTCGAGCCCGGCAAGTGGGTCAAGACCGAGGGCTGGGGCGATGCGGCCGAGGCCGACGCGATCATCGTCGCGGGAATCGAGAAGCTCGCGGTCGAGGGCACACACTAGGCGCCGTCACGGGGCGCCTCACTCGGCGAGCCTCTCGGCGCCTCTGTGGAGGGCGCGCGGACGTCGGTATCCGCGTCGGCAGCCGCTCTTCGCTGCGGCTTCTGCGCCCGTTTGTAGCATCCGCCTCGGCGTGGGCGCCCCTTTGTGACAACTGCGCCCGCTCGAGCGGGCGCAAACGTCACAAACGGGCGCAGACACCGGGAGACGGCCAAGTGCGACGCCGCTGCCAGCAACCAGCTGACCAGCATCCGTCCTAGAACGAAACGCCCTGCGCCCTCATGAACTGCACCGGGTCGACAGTGGCGCCGCCGCGACGCACCTCGTAGTGGAGGTGGCATCCGGTCGATCCGCCGGTGCTGCCGACGAGGGCGATGAGCTGGCCCGCACCGACAGACTGTCCGCGGGAGACGAGCAGCCCGCCGTTGGCAATGTGGGCATACGCGGTTGACAAGCCGCCGCCGTGGTTGATCGACACGTAGTTGCCGTAGCCGCCGCTCCAGCCGGAGTAGGTGACCGTCCCTGACGAGGCGGCGTAGATAGGGTAGCCGCAGCCGGCGCCGACGTCGGTGCCGGCGTGGAATGCATACACACCGGAGTACGGGTTGACCCGGAATCCGTAGGAGCTGCTGACGTAGCCGGAGGACGGACGCACCCACGAGCCCGACGGCGACGGCGATCCGCCGGCGGCTGCGGGGGCTGCTGCTGCGCCTGCGCCTGCCGAAGCTGCGGCCGCGGCCGCTGCTTCCGCCGCTGCGGCTGCCCGTGCGGCGGCCACAGCAGCCTGACGTGCCGCTTCCACTCGCTTCGCCTCTGCTTCGCGGGCGCGAACGCCGGCTTGGTAGTCGGCTTCGGTAGCCGCGCGGTTCTCCTCGAGCACCGAGAGCTGAGCGCGCAGCACCGCCTCGTTCTCCTGCTGCTCGGCGAGGGCGGCGGCTGCGGCATCTGCGGCCTCGGTAGCCGCCTGGAGGGCGGCTTCGGCGGCATCCGCGAGGTCCTGCAGGGCGTCCTTGGCGACGTTCGCCTGGTCGGTGAGCGACTGCGCCGTGTTCTGGTCTTCGATGGCCTTCTGGTAGATGCCGGCCGACTGGTCGGTGATCTTGCTTGCCATGCCGAGCTGGGAGAGCAGGTCTGCGGCGGACGCGCCGTCAAAGAACAGCGAGGCGGAGACGTCGCCGCCTCCCGAGCGGGCGAGGCGTGCCGCGAGCTGGCCCGCTCGCAGCTTGGACTCCCCGGCCGTCAGCTGGGCCTCGTCGGCCTGCAGCTGAAGCTGGTCCGCCTTGTACTTCGCCTCGTCGAATGCCTGCTGGGCCTCCTGGTAGTCCTCACCGCGGGCCTTCTCGGCGGCCTTGGTCTCTTCGACCTGAGTGGCGAGCTGCTGGAGCACTGCCTCAATACGAGCGACCTCGGCCTGCTTGGCGGCCTCGTTGTTGCGGGCGTTCTCGACATCAGCCCACGTGGGGTAGTCGATCGCGAAGGCGGGCTCGGATGCGTTGCCGGAGATGCCGGCGGTCGTAGCGATCGCGATTGCCGCGATGACCGACAGAAGGCGCACGCGCGCGCTCATCGGCGGGCGAACCCGGACATGTGATCCAGTCGCCCCCCGGCGGTGTTCAGCGTTTTTCATGAATCCCCGATTTTTGTCATCCCGATTGACGGGATCACGCGATCATTTTTCTCAAACGCCGCAAACCCGAGCGACGTCGGCACACGCAGCGCCATAAAACTCTCAACGAACACCTGAACGTATCGTGTATTATCCACAGGCGTCAAATTGCGATCAGCGTCGCCCTCATCGCGAGAACGCACCACGGTTTTGCAATTCGCCTCAGCCCACGTATGCTTACGTCTCGGTTGCTACGAAGTTCTTTTGCTTCATGGCCCCATCGTTTAGTGGCCTAGGACGGCGCCCTTTCACGGCGTTAACACGGGTTCGAATCCCGTTGGGGTCACAAAAACATCAGAATTAAATAGCATGGCCCTGTAGCGCAGTTGGTTAGCGCGCCGCCCTGTCACGGCGGAGGTCGCCGGTTCAAGTCCGGTCAGGGTCGCAAAGGCACGGATTTACTCTCGCCAGTAGTCCGTGCCTTGTTGGCTCTGTAGCTCAGTTGGTAGAGCGCACGACTGAAAATCGTGAGGTCACGGGATCGACGCCCGTCGGAGCCACCAACTAAACCCTCGCTCAGCGGGGGTTTTTTCGTTGTCCCGCAGCACAGCACGCGGCCTCGTCATGTGCCGTGTTCGCGGTCGTGCCGGGACAGGCACGCAGCGATCGCCTGCGGCACCGGCTGGCCGGTGCGGTCGCTCGCAAAGAGGTACTCTCCGCCCGGATTCACCTCAAGGAATACGTGCTCGCCGTCGGGCGTCACCCGGAAGTCGGAGGCCCCATAGGCCAGGCCGAGCCGATCGTGCAGGGCAAGAAGCGCCGCTGCCACCTCGTCCGGCAGTTCGTACTCACTGAACTTCGCCGACCCGATGCCGGGGCGGTAGTCGGTGCGGTATTCGGGCTCCGAGCGGATCGCGGCGGCGAAGATCTCGTGCTCGACGACGATGACCCGCAGGTCGAGGTCGGCCGGCACAAATTCTTGGAAGGTGACCGGTGCGTACCGCACATCGTCGAGCCGCGCTCGGTCGTCGGCGGTGACGACGGCGGTGGACCGCGGCGCCTCCGCGATGTTGCGAAACGCCTTGCGAATGACGCCTCCCTCGTCGCGGGCGGAAATGAACTCGAGAGCTGCGGCCGGGTCGTTGGTAATGAGGGTCTCCGGAACCGCCAGCCCCACCGCGCGGGCGACCTGCAGTTGGCGGATTTTACGCTGGCCGGCCTCATCGCCGGCGGGCGGGTTCATCCAGAAGCACTCCATCGCGTGCCACAGGCCGGTCAGCGCCTCCGTGCTCTCCGACCACGCGAACAGACGACTCGTGGAATCCGTCAGCGCGGGATCCAGCCCGATCGGCCGCACACGCCGATACCAGACCGCACCGATCTGCTCGAGGGGAATCTCCGCCTGCCCGTGGGGCGTGAACGATATCCGGTCGGCCGAGGCCCCAAAGCGCGCGTCCAGACGCGTGCGGTGTGGAAAGTCGGCAATGTCGAAGACGACCGTCGGTCGGTCGAGGTGCTCGAGCACCCGCTCGACGTGGGCGTTGTCGGGAAAGCTGACGATGAGGATCATCGCGCCCTCCCCGGCACCGCGAGCGCGCGCCTGGCGCGGCCCGCCGCGGGAGGGCGGATGCTCCCTCCCGCGGCGGGCCGGGCGTCGTACCAATGCTCGGCCCACTCCGCGACGGTCATCTTGGATCGCGTCGGGTCGACCCACTCACCGCGAAGCTTCGACACCTCGACAGAGGCCATGAAGTCTTCGGCTTCGCGTTTCGTGCGAAACCCGCGCTTGTCGGTCTGCGAGTGGTCAGGCTTTCGATAGCGGACTCGGTAGCGCTTGCCAACGGATGTTTCGTAAGCCGAGATCGAACCCATCGTGACTCCCCTGTCGTGGTGTCTCTTGAGGGTACGTCGAGCCGGGGACGGTAGCCGGATCTCAAGGGCAAGGGAGCACTCCCGCGGCAACCCCGATGTGTTCGTTTGCCTATTCATGCAGGGCGAATAGGTAAACGAACCCCACTGCATTTCGGCGCGGTTCTCGGCTGAACGCGCATCGCGGCCGACTTTCCAGTGTTCCTTTGGGTATTCCAAGGGCTGGAAGGGGCAACGGAATAGCAAAGGGCGATTTTTCCCTTTGCCACCGCCTCTGCCGAGGGGAGCTCGATTCCCAACCTCCCCCACCCAACAAGTTGTCCGAGGGAGGTTGGGAATTAGAAGCAGAGGCGGTGGCAAGGGAAAAAAGAGCGGAGATAAGGAAAGAGATAGAGAGCAGAAGAAAGCAGCGAGGAGGAGATGCGCGGTGAAGGGGTCGGGCTCTGGGAAGAGCATGCAGTGGACGGGGGCGTCGAGGTAGGCAGAGCAGGAATTTCGGCCGCCTGAACGAGCAAGGCTCCTACGCACGGGACGTGTCGGGGTTCCCCCTGTCCACCCTCCGCGCTAATCTGGGGAGATGCTGCTTTCTGACCGCATCGTCATCGACCCGGACCTGGTGCATGGGCGCCCCGCGATCCGGGGTACACGTATGCGTGTCGCGGACGTGCTGTCACTCTTGGCCTCAGGAGCGTCAACGCCGGAGATTCTTGAGGACTACCCGTACCTGACCGAAGAAGACATCAAGGCGTCCTTGCAGTACGCGGCGGCACAAGCCAATCACACGGTCCTCATCGCCTCATAGATCGTGCGTTTTCTCATTGATGCGCAGCTTCCACCCGCACTGGCGCGGAGGCTGACAGAGCATGGCCACATTGCCGAGCACGTAACTGACATCGGGCTGGGCGATGCAGCAGATCTGACGCTCTGGACGTACGCGATTGAACAGGGCGCAGTTCTCGTCACAAAGGACGAGGACTTTCGCGACATGCTACTTCTCCGCGGCAGTCCACCGACGGTGGTCTGGGTTCGTGCCGGGAATGCTCGTCGGCATGCCCTGCTCGAGTGGTTCGACCCATTTATCGAACGCGTTGTGTATCTCATCGAATCCGGAAACGATCTCGTCGAGTTGCGCTGAACCGATCACCGTAGCAGCGAGAACGACTTTCAACCTATGGGGGGCGTATTCGGGGCCCTTAGGTCACGAAACACTCCATTCTCCGAGTTCGAGCTAGGCGGGACCGATACCGCCCGCAAGCCGAACCTCCTGTGGACACGATGCGCAAGCGACTCCCTCATCGCCCACTACCACTGAAACGATTCGGACTCACTCATGTAGAAGTCACAACGATCGATTCTGGTCGGATCGCGCTCATTGGAAAGTTCCGATAGCTGGCAGGCCCGGACCGAACAGCAGCCGCTCATGTCGCATATCCGACGCAGGCGGTCACGCTAGGACCGTAAGTGCCTGAAAGTGGCGGGACACCAAGCTTGGGGCGAGAAGGCGGCGGTTAACGAAGTAGGGGACGCGCCTGGGCGCGCCCCCTATTCCGTCACTGCGATCTGTCAGGTGTGATGCACGACCAAAATCCCGCTGGGTAGGGATCGGGCTAGGAAACTCTGGACGTCTGGAAGCGCCATTCTTGCTGGGGAGCGTTATAGGACGTCGAGTTCTGGAGGACAAGCGTGCAGGCACTGTTTTCGAGGTAACGCTTTGTCGTTCCGCTGTACTTGGCCGTGCCAATCGCGAGACGTCCCACGTTCCACGTTGCCGGTACAGTCCATGATCCCGAGTTCGTAGTGGTGCCGGTTTTGCTGGCGCCTATGGTGACTCCAACGTCCGCCTTAACGGACGCCACCACGTTGCTTACCGTGATTCCGGTAGTAGCGGTAATGCTTCCGCTGACGGTGAAGCTGGTGGAGGTGCTGATTCCGAGCGTCACGCCGGGGCCCCCGGAAACGGAACTGTTGGGTTGGGAAGCTTGAACGAACGGTCCGCCAGTTGTGGTGGACTTGAAAACGATTCTGCTTCCCGAACACAAGCCTTGTGGGCTTGCATTTCCTGGATCAGCGGCCATTGCCGATGTGGTTCCCCCAAGGACCATCAGAGTGGCGATGATCGCAGTTGCTAGTGTTTTCTTCATTTCCCCTTTTTCTTACTGGACTGGTAGAGCTACCAGCCAGAAGGTAATGTCCTCAGGAATGTCTATCGAGACGGTCAGAGGACCATCTCCGGGTGAAAGCGGGATGCTGCCACTATTGGAGAAGTGAGTGGAACACGGCCCTGAGTAGAAGGTGCTCTCGGTAACCGTGAAGGTGCTCGATGGTTCGCAGGATACAAAGTACTTAAGTCCGGTCACGGACTCGTCGGGTCGTTCGATCTCGAACTCCCTTGGTCCGGTTCCTTTTTCGTGGATGACGGGCGAGAGCTCGCCCTCGACATAATCGGTTGAGTCCGGGTCTTTGAGATCGTCCAGCGGGTCAATGGGTTCCGCCCTGGACCCAGCAGGATCGGCGGGGCCGGAAGGCGCTGCCGACCCTGCCGGGGAGGAAGGATTCGCCGTGACGGGGTTCGTCACACAACCGCTGAGAGCGAGACCACTCATCACCACCAGTGTCGAGATGACTAGGAGGTCGGCACGGCGAGATCGTTTCGACGTGTTCGACTTTCGCACGACTAGGTAGATGCTTCGGTTATCGCGTGACATTCGGAGACCCAACTAAAGTTTGGCGTAAAAGCAAATTCAGCAGGCTGCCCTAATTCGCTGAGACAGACTCTCGGCCAAATGTGAGTAATGAGCAAGTCAGCACTTGGGAGGACATGAGCTGTACCCTTTTGCACCGTTGGTCCTCACTGTCTTAGTTGCTCGATTCGGTGGCGCGTTGGGCACTGTCCGTGCCCGCAAGCCGGTCCATCACCGGGTGGCATTTGGGTCGCTTGCGAAAGAGCGTTGGCGGCCAGATTTCGCCCGGGAGGGGCGCCCGTAAGCGGAACGCTTTCCGGGCATGACATCGATGCGCTCGCGCGTTCAGCCGTCGAATACCTCACCACTCGCGAAGACCGCACCTTCAGGCATCAGCTCGACGAGGGCCGCCGGGCAGTCATCAAACGTGACCCGATCCACGGACGGCATCACTCTTGTGGAGAAGGCGGCTTCCATCCGGTAGCACGTGAATACCTGGCTTGGGCCGTCGTGGTGCTGACCGTCATCGGTTGGAACATCAGGTCGAGGACCCGAAGCGATGAATACCGAAACCTCGGCCGCAGAATCCGTCGAAGAGAGGTCGTAGAGGACCACACCGCCCTCCGGAAGCTCGAGATCGGATGCTGATGCAACCGAACTGTTCCATCGCTCGCCCTGGAGGGAGTCGAGGTAGCCAACCGGTTCGTTTACTGGCGGCTGGTAGAGGCTCCGGCTCAATGGGTCCTCGAAAGAGTCGATCTGTCTCCACAGAGTGCCATCGATCCCGCTGTCGTAACCGCGGTACTCGGTGCGGCAACCGGTGAGGGAGAGCGCAATCCCGGCCAACACCAAGAGAGCACCCCACTTGCGCCTGCGGGTCAGTATCACTCTGCAAGCTCCCCACAATCTATTCTCATCCAATTCCTCGCGACGTCCGCGAAAACGCTCCTCGTCGTTACTGCTGAGTGCCGCCCTATATGGTCCACGCCGCGTCAAACGGCAACAGGGCCTCAATGGTGACGACCCGCAAGCCCTCGGCGGTCGAGACCAGCACCCTGACGCCTGGGTAGTAACGTGGCCGCCCGCGAAGGTCTTGATGCCGGAGACGATGATGGAACGACGCCGGTGCTCTGGTAGCCGCTATAGGGGTAGATGCAAGCGCTTGTCGCGTTGTGTCACGGGCCCACAGGTGTGACCGAGAAGGCCGAGATACCAGAGGCATGCGTTGCGATGGCCGCTATACCCTGACCGGCGTCGTTCATGAGCACCGAGACACGGTGTGCAGGGCCAGCGGTAGCGATCACGGACGCGACCTTGGAGGCATTTTGGGTCTTGCTCGCTTCCTGAAGCTGGGTGAGGGTCACTGAACTCTCGCCCACAGCTGATCCACCAGTGCCCGCCGATTCCAGAGCTGCGGAGCCGGCAAAACTTGGTGCGGCGGATCCCAGCACGAGAGCGACGGCTAATACACTCGACGCGGCCATGGATTTGATTTTCAATTTTCCCCCAAATGGTTGCTGGTCCAAAACCGACCTACAGCCGGACGCTATCAGTTCGCCACTCCTACCAGTGTCTAGAAACACGAGTTACCCGAGGGGCTTCGGTTCCATGCCGGCACTACACGCGTTCGCGATGATCAGTTCCAACGGGTTCGCGGCGACGAGCTCGGTGGCTTCGACTGCGATTTCGGCGCTAGAGGCGGAGCGTGCCCAGCTGTTCGGCGACGCGAGCAGCACGTCGCGCGGCATGGGTGTCGCCAACTACGCAGACTCGATCGTGACCGTTTCGGGAACCCTGAGCGGAGCACGGTGCAACCGGCAGTTCATTCCGGCGCACACCTAGCGTGCGCTTCAGGATTCAAACATCCCTGACCGGGCGATGCACTTCAGCTGCGATCAAGAACTGCACTTCGGCAGTGCTCAATGCCGCTTGCTAACCCGATCGATCGATGTGAGTGTAGTAAGCAAACCATTCGGGGAAGAGAAACATGAAGCGTTGGATCATCGCTGCGGCCAGCACACTCGGTTTGAGCATTGCCGCGCTTGTGGGGGTCGTCGCCTACACGGCGATCGGCAGGGCTCGTGGTGAAAACTGGAGCAGCCTAAACGGCCCTGAACCAGTGTGGCCCGCGGTCGTCGGCTTTGGAGCGATGTACGTCATCCCGATAAGCGCACTCCTACTAGTCGTCCTCGTCGTCAGTGCCATCGTGCGCGCATATATGCCCAGATCGGCTGACCGTACCTAACGCTCAGCGGGAATGTCAGTGAGCCAGTCGAGCGGTGCTCCCATGTCGAGATTGCATCGCTCGTCAACTCGCGTTTTCCATTTGCCCGACACCCGGGAGACTCCTACGCACCCCCACGCGGATCTTGGTAGGGCAGCTTCCGCGTCTGGAGCACCTTTACGGCGCCGAAAACTGCAGTTGGCAATGATGCGAACAATACGAGGCCGCCGGTCCACATAGCTTGGGGCAGCGACAGGAGGGAGAGGACCACGCCGAGTGCAACGACAGCGACAACCAGCAGCGGCGGCGCCCAGAGAAGAACAATAAGTTGAGCTGAGTGACCACGGGTGAAGCCCCTTGTGGCATCCTCAAGAGCTGCCCAGAGCACTGACGCTGGTACAACCAAGCCCACGATGATCAGCACAAACACGAAGACGAAGTCACCAGTTGTGGTGGCTCCCGTCATGAACCACCACGTAATCGCAAAGCCGGCCAGAAGGAATGGAACGAGTGCAACCAGCAACCCATTGTCGTAGACCAACGCACCTGGCTTCCTCGGCGCTGGGTCATCATCCCAATCCACGGCTCACCCTTTCGTTATGGTCACTAATGTGACAGACGCAGCGGGGCGGGGCAATGGCCGTCTTCCGCAGTAATTGTCGGCGAGTGATTGAAGCCGAGCCGAAGTGGGATCGATGAATTCCGTTCGCTCCATACTCTGAGGGCCGTTGGGCTCGTTCGGTGCAGGCAGATCAGACCGATCGACCCTTCTTGATCTAGAGGATGACCAGGTCGCGTGCTTCAGCAGAACCCTTTTGTGTGCGCCTCGGTTCGCCGAGCTGCGCCGGGAATGACAGCGCCCGCAAGGGGGACCCTCACCGGACGGCATTTCAGGTGCTCGCGAAAGAGTGATCGAGGCTGGATTTCGACGTTGTCGAGGTGCCCGCAGGGGAACCTCAATGGGAATTGCTGCCGGGCGCGCGAGCAGGTTCCCGGTTAGACGAGATCGCGAACGGACTGGATGCGTGCCGGGTCGTCGAACACTGCGATCGAGGCGGCATCAAGGTCGACGCGAGAGAGATCGATGCGTCGCACCGCGCGGTCGTGCATGGTGTGGAAGTAGACCGAACGGTTGGTCAGATCGCTGACCACGGTGATCTGTGTGGCGCTGACAATGTCGGTCGCTTGTGTTGATGAATCGGCAGTCATGCCGACCGGGATCGAAAAACTATCGAGGAGCCGGAATGCTTCGAACACGGCATCCAATGCTGTGGGCAAGGGCCTCGCACTAGCGGTAAGAGCGATAGCTCGCACGAAACGGGATGGAGGCGTAAAGTCGCCGGGCAAGCCCAAGAGACCCGAACCGCCTCCGAGTGGCGTCAGCGTCACACCGCCGATCGTAACGCCTGCAGCGGGAGCCTGGCTGAGGCCGAGATTGTTGCGCAGATTGGTAACGTGCCAATCGTAGGTGGGCGAGTTGGTGATCACCCCGGCTATCGGGTTGTGAATGTGCAGCTCACCGTCGCCGATGAACTCGAACACTCGGCTGGAACCCGTCCGGTCGGCGATCTTCCAGTGGAACGGCAGTGGGGCGCCGCCGAACCGGGGATCGTCGACGCGCACCACCATCGGTGCGTCGGGTCGTGCGAGGGCAGCAAGCACCTCGTCAACTGTTGAGGCGGTCGAGAGCATCCACCGCATGAAGTCGCCTACCGACAGCGTGCGGTGCACCTCGGCCGGATCGAATTCGCGATGCGAAGCGAATCCGGGAAAGTAGTACATGCCGACATAGAGGCCGTTTTCGTTGAGGCCGTCGGGGCCGTAATCCTGCCCGTACGCGGTGATCGACGTATACCCGTACTTCCCTGTCCACTGCATACCGTTCGCTCCCTGCGGGGTAAGCGCGGTGAACCGAGTGTGTCGCGGCACAACGATGATCCGATCGTGGTGAGCGTCGCTGAGCGCCCATTCAACGGTTCGTCCGACAATCACGGAGCTGTCTGTCGCTGTCAAAGAGATGCCGGTGCACATGCCGAGATCGTATCGCGGATGCCCACGGGGGCGGCGACATCCCCCTGTGTCAGCAATGCGCCCTGACAAATTTCAGGTGATAGCAGCCACGGTGCCTCACCTTCCCGCAAACGGGACGATCAGCGGCGCAGTTCGACAGCGGAAGCGACCGACTCGCCGCGGAGCTCGAGTTGTGTCACCAGGGAAGGTCGGCTGATACTGTCAGCTTCATGTCAGAGGTCAACATCAACAGACAAATGACCGCGCTTGTCGGCTGAATCTGTCGTCGATGCGTTGGACCGATGGTCAGCGCTAGCGCTGTCACTCGGAGCTGGAAGCCTTCAGGGATTCCGCCCCGGGTTGACCCAGGTTGGGCTCGACGAGATCGAACGCAAGTACCAGCTCCCGCTGCCAGCCGATGTCCGCGCACTGTGGGGTTGGCACGACGGCGCAGACAGAACAGCCAACTCCGGCTTCGGGGATTTGTTTCCGCAACTGACGTCAGCGATCGATTGGGCAGCCCTTACTCTGCGGATCCGCCGAGACGGAGATGCTGACGATATCTGGGGCGCGGATCGGGAACCGTCCGCGGCCACCAGATGGGTGACGTTGAAAGGCGGCCAAACGTCGACGGAGATAGATGTGACAGACCCAGCACGCGGGGACTGCCTGGTGTTCATCCAAGATCCGACATCGCCATTGGACGGCTTCCCAAGGTTCACGCTCACCGAGTCGATCGAAGGCTGGATCCTCGCCGTTGAGATCGGCTATTGGTACGTGGAAGATGGCCGCTGGCAATACCGCCCTGAGAATTACCCATCGACGCCCGACCGCTGGCGAATGTGACCGCGTCTGCCAGTTGCTTACGCAGGTGCTAAATGGGGCTCTGCTCATCGTCCGATCACCGAGTGGCGTGCAGCGTTGCGGCGCCAAGGTCGACTGTTACTCCCTCCCCGTAGGTGGCCCACAAGACGAACCCTCGGCGGAGCTTTGAAGCAATTATGGCTATGCGGCGCCCGGGGCGATTTGGCTCGCGGCGGCCGGAGTCACTTCCGCGGTTGATATTTGTCGAAGAAGTCGGCGGATCTCGGGTAGCCACCGCAGGTTGTAATACACCGTCCACGCGATGATTCCAGTCCAGAACACGACTACACAGAGCCAGAAAGCGTGATCAGCGGTCGATCTGGGGGTCATGATGGAAACGACAGCGAGCAGAATCTGGAGCGCACCAGCAACGAGGCTCCACCAATTTCTCACCGCCCGCGTCTCCCTTTTCACGAGAAGCGGCACCCACACCTCTCGGGGGACACTCAAAGGGATTTCGCCTCCGCGAATCCACTCGTCCGTCATCACGACAGACGCCCGCCCACCGAGGCGTTTCCACTCCCAATATTGAACGAAGACGCCAGCAGCCGCGGCTGTGAACCCGACGAGAACAATCGCCAGTGGACCCAGACTCTTGGTGAGCGAGACGACGTAAACGGCAACGACCGCGAAGAGAACGGCGGCCCCGGCGAGTTGCAGGATCCCTCGTAAATCAATCCGTCGTTGGGTCCCCATCACCCCAGCGTACGACCACGCCCCTGCCAACAGTCCAGGCACGAATCGTTCGGGACCGCCGCCCGCAAGCCGAACGTGGAGCGGGCACATATAAGGAATTACGCGGGCTCTAGGAATCTCCGCTCCATGTGAGGCGGCTACGTGCCATCTTGTAGCCTCAAGGCATGAAGCCTCCTCGCGTCCTCGCTCTTGCCGGATTCGCAACTGTGTCCGCAGTGGTCTTGAGCGGGTGCTCCGTCGACACGCTAATTTGGGGGAACGACGGTGCTCAGGTTATCCAAGCTACGGAGAACCTCATCAAAGACCTCGCTTCTGGCGGAACATCCGACCTCGTCTGCGAAGACGCCGAAGCCGACCTCGGCACGGCAAATGATTGGGAAGGCCGCTCCGCAGGCGAGCCGGAACGGTTCGTCGCTGAGTACTGGGGTGAACAAGTACCACTCGATCCGCAGTGGAGCATCAACCTAGAGCGTCTTCCCGAGGGGGCGACTCCAGGCGATGCGTTTCCCGGTGATGTCTTCTATCGAGAAACGGATGACGGTCTCTGCGTGATCGATATCGTCTGGTCGACACTCATCGATGCCGGCTGACGCAGACCAATTCCCGTTCGCACCTGTGAATATTGGTGAGGAGTAGCGGTACCGTATCGCCGCCCGTAGGCCGAACCCTAGGTGAACGGTTGTTAAATCGTCGCCGTGTCGGTCGCCTGCTCACTCACCCTGGCGAAACTGCGGCAATACAACGGCGATGTCGTAAACCTCGATCTCGAGCAGACGTACCAACTCGTCACCCGTCGTCAGCCAGAAGCCCTTGTTCTCCTGGGTATCCCAGCCGTCGAACGGGTCGAAATGCTGCTGCCAGAAACGGGACCACTCGTTGAGGCGTTGACCTATCTGCAGTGAGATGCCGTAGTCATCTGGCTCCATCACGTACTTGTCAGTGAAGCTCTCCCACAGTGGGTAGTTGTGCCCCCAGTCCACAAAGAACCGAATGCGGTGCAGCTCACCATTGCGCTCTTTCCGAGCATGTTCGATCGCGCGCTCGTCTGTGATGTCGGGCGGCACAAGTACTTCCAGCTGCGTCATGGGGTCGACGACGCGGCGAGCCTCGCTGGCGCTCTGATTCGGAGACGGCCTCTCTGTCATCTCCTCAGGCTAAGTCGACCAAATGGACAAGAGCAAACCGTCCGCAGATGTCTCCGACGCACGTGGGCCATCGGATAGTCGTGGTTTCGCAAGATCAAGGTGCCCGTAAGACAGACCCTCACCGGACGGCAAATGGGTTTTTCCTGAGGGGCGCATTGTCGGGGTTTGCAGCCTCGGACGGGTGCCCGGTTGGGTGCCGCTTACGGGACCTTTCTTGACCTCTGGCTCAGCCGACGAGCAGCGTTTCAGTTATGAATGAATTCCTGATTGGATACGCACGCGTGTCTACGAACGAGCAAGATCTCACCGCCCAACGAAACGCCCTGGAAGCCCTCGGCGTTAGATCGAACCTGATCTACACCGACCATGGACTCACCGGCACCAACCGGGCACGCCCGGGTCTCCGCGAAGCCCTCGCCGCTTGTCGGAACGGCGACACCCTCGTGGTCGCCAAACTCGACCGACTAGCCCGTTCGCTTCGGGATGCGAAAGACATCATCGACGAACTGACCGTCAAGGGTGTCAAACTCAGCATCGGCGGATCCGTGCACGACCCGACTGATCCGGTCGGGCGTCTGCTGTTCAACGTTCTGGCGATGGTGGCAGAGTTCGAATCCGACCTCATCCGCGCCCGAACACGCGAAGGGATGCAGGTGGCCAAAGCGAAGGGCCATTTGCGCGGCAAGCAACCGAAGTTATCGACGGCCCAGCAACGCCACCTGATGGAAGTTCATCGGGCGGGGACGCATTCCACGAGCGAGCTTGCCGAGCTGTTCAACGTTGCTCGCTCCACCGTGTACCGAACCATTCAACGACAGTCCGTCGACCGCTGAAAGATACACTCACCGGCTCCCGTTGCCGAGCTAAGCAACGCAGCAACGGGACAGCCGAACCCGCGCTGGATTGTGACCGTGAACTAAATTCGCAACATCGCGGCTCACCAGGCACGTCTATTCAACCGGAAATTGGTGACCGCTCCCCAGCGCCTTGGACCCGAAGTGGTACCGCTGCTCGCGCACCTGACCCAGAAAGACACGCCCAGAGAGTTCGGCGTCTACAACGCACTCGCGGTCATGGCTTACCTGATTGAATCCATCCATCAGGACGGCGACTGGGCAGCGCGAGCAGCGATCCACCTTCGAGGCTTTCCATCCACCGAGTACATCGAAGCGGGTTCAACGGGTATCGCCTTGGGCTGGCTCGAGGAACAGCTTTGGATCAGGCGCAGCTGACTAGATCTCCCCACCGCCCGGTAGCGGAACCCCCTGCGAGACGCCCGGACCGTCAACACTTGCCGGCGTCTACGCCATTCTCGGCCGCAAACGCTGCCAGTGCCCGCCGGTATCGCCTCATTTTGACAACCCCAACGACGATCAGCACTCCCGCGATAACGAAGAACAAGGCCCCTCGCGTCGGCTCTGCGCCTACTAGCAATTGGGCGATTGCAAGCAGGCCCCAAAAACCGCCGAACAGGGTCCACACAATAGCGGACGTGCGGATACGCTCTAGTGCCATTCTCTGCTGAATAGGCGAGGACATGGCAAGACTGTACACCGGCCACTTACGCAGCGATGTCCACCGCGCAGGATTTCATGAACTGCGAACGCATCGTCGGAAATCGAACTACTCGCAAGGGGAACCACGAGCGGGCACTTGTAGGAACTATTGCCAGGTCGTGCGAATGAGTGCTCCCGTGACGGTCGGCAGTGGCATGCTCAACAAATGAGTTCTGCGCCTTCGAAGCGATCCATTCGCGCCCAAATCCGCCACGCAGTGGACCCCGATGGAAAAATGCTGCCCCTCCTAGACGCTCTTGGAGAGAGCCCGGCGCCGCCCAGCTGGATGGCCGCTGTGAGTAGCGACCTGGACGCGCAGTGGGATGCTTTGGCCGCGCACGGTGTGGGGATGGAGGAATTGATGCAGAAGATTGAGGATGCGCTGACTGAGATCGTCCCGCGAGGCTGGGCAGTATTCAATATGCAATCTGAGGTTATTGCGCAGGCGGTCGGACTGGTCAAGACTGACCGCGGTGGCGAAGCTGACGAGTTGTTGGCTGACCAGTGGGAGACGAGCACCTACCGCACGAAGAGGGTCTGCGACCGTGTGTCTTCGATGGGGGCCGCAGAAACCACGTACAACGCGATGTTCCTTCATAGGGCCCGACTTCTCCGTCGGTGAAAAGTCGATTTCTAATGCTTGCTAGGTGGTATCGGGCGTCAACACCCTCTTCCGCGTTGACGACATAAACCATCCCTGCTTGGTCTCCATCACCGAGCAGGACCTCATCGCCCAACGCGATGCGCTGATCGAGCTCAGGGTCGAAGGACGCACCGATGACGAGCTCTACGTGTATGACGTGGAGACCATCGATCAGCGGTCGAGGAAGAACTGGAAGAAGCGCTTCGAGCGGATCGAAGCAAGCCCGCCGAAGATGCCAACCATGACCGCGGTAGCTCCTGTGGCGACCGTGAAGCCGGCCGATAGCCAGACGAACACGGCGTCACCGCCTTCGAGTGGCCTCGCTATGAGGAATGCTGCGGCGAGAGCCAGGGCGCCTGCAGGAACTGCCCACGAGATGCACTCCAGCATTAGTTGGCCCGCGAGGTCGCGAATTCGAACCCCGACATGCAGAGCAGAAGCGATCTCGAGTCGGCGGAGACGTACCGCCACCACTCCGACCAGACCAGCGATGACTGTGCTGAACAGCGGAAGCAGACGAGTGACCCGATTGGCCAACTCGAGCTCCTGGTCCAGGCTCTCGCCCATCGACGTGTTCAACTGCCGGATCCGAACCTCGGGGGGTGCGTCGAGCGGAGTCCTAACGGCAAACGTGGCGAGCGAGGCGAGGTCGTCTCTTTGGGGCCAGACGTCGACCCAGCATTCGTCGAATAGGCCCGTCGCGGGCACTTCGATCACGGCCGTGTAGGCCAGGCTCATCGATCGACCGTCGTCGGGGTAGTCAAAGTACCCGGCGTACTGGACTTTCGTGGAAGGGTCAATCAGTGACGAACCCGCCAGTTCTCCAACGGACTGCTCAAGTTGCCCGGACAGCCATATCCCCGCTCCTTCATCGGAGGGGTGAGTTGTGAAGAACCGCGCGAAACCGGGAGTTGCCTCATACAGGGCGGGCGGCGAAGAGGGCAGTGCTGCCAGGCGAAGCGGCTCAGCGCTTTGCCGAAGAGCGACCGCGCCCCGCACCCGCTCCAAGGATGCGAGAGCTTCACATTGTGCACCGTCGATCGCCCCAATGCTCTCGACGATGAGGACGGAGCCTCCACGGTCCTGAAACATCTGCGCTGAGCGACCTATCGACGAGACGGTCACTGCGTCGAACACTGTGGCGGACCCCAAGACCACTGCCAGAACTGCTGCCCACCAGACACCACGGGTCGTGCCTGAAGCGAGGTTCCGCCAGGCTTCCCGGAGAAGTGCGTCCAGCCTCATGCGAGCCCTAGCTGTACTCGGGTGTGGCATTGGGCAGCCAGTCGGGCGTCGTGCGTGGCAACAACCACGATCGAGTGTGCTTGAGCGACTTCGTGTACGACGTCGATGACCGTTTGAGCGTTGCTGGAATCGAGTTGGGCGGTCGGCTCATCGATCAGCAGAAGATCGGGTTGCGTTGCGACAGCCCGTGCCAGCATGAGCCGTTGCGCTTGCCCTCCCGAGAGCTGCCGGAACTCCCGATGGGCAACGTCGTGCAATCCGAAACGGTCCAGAAGTTGCTGCGCAGAAGCGTCAGCTTCGTTCGGGGCCCGCGATTGTGCCAGTAGCGGTAGTGTCACATGATCGACCGCTGATCGTCGGGGGGTGCCGACCGGGTTCTGAAACACCCACGCAGTGGTGCGGATCCCTGCGCTGGTTACGGTGCCCTGCGTTGGCATTGCCGCCCCGGCCAGGAGCATGAGTAGGGTGCTCTTTCCCGAGCCCGATGGTCCGGTGAAAGCCGTGATAGTCCCTGGGGTGAGTGTGAGGTTGACGTGCTCAAAGAGCGGGGCGCCACGGGGGTACTGAAACCCAACATCGACAAGATTTAGCCGCACGGCACTTGTGCGTTTCCGGGTACGTCAACTTCTTCCGGAAGATCCGCGCCCGTAGGGCGGACGAGAGTGCTGCCAAGTAGTGATGCAAGGATTTCTACAGTGAAAGACTCGCCACCGCTTGTGATGCAGGCCGCGGAGCCGGCGATGTTCGTCAGCGACGAGGGCGGGACAGCTACCACTTCGATCGGCTCGGCAAGTCGATAGGTTGCGCCGAGGGGTATCGGCTCGGCGGATGCGGCGGTCGCCGTCACGGCCGGGTCCGACCGTATTTTGTCTAGCACCGTGGGGTCCAAGATTTGGCCGTCGTCCGTCACGGGGGCGGTGACGGTGCCAAACTGCACGATCCGGCCACCCGGAACAAGTCCTTCCGGAACGCTGCTGAGCCGCACAACGGTGAGAATTGGAGGGCGCTCGAGCACGGGGGCGCCCTGGGGAACGGTCAGACCAAGGCCTGCGGTGCAGGACGCTATTCCTATCTCGGGCGACGGCGCCCACATGACCAGTTCGCGGTTGAGTTGCCCTAGGCGTTCGACACCTACGCTTGCGTAGAGGTCCGAGAGAGCCTCCCTGGTTGCGAAATCAAAAACGCCGGTTGTGTCCGTGGCGAAGCCCAGACTTGAAAGGCTTCGCTGCAGAGCGTCGACGTCTGCTCCTCGCTCTCCACCGAATAGATCCCGCCAGAGTGGGACTTCTGTGTACAGCAGCAACCGGGGTGTCCCATCGATTGCTAGTGGCGCCGTCCCGGAAGTCCAGGATCCGCCCGTCGTGCAGTCGAAGCTGGTGATGATGCCTGCCGCACTGGCCCGAATCGGTTCGGACTGCGTTCGATCCAGGGTGAGACTCACCGAGCGCGGATCATCGAAAGCTTCAGGGACTACGGCAAGCGATGAAGCTGCGTCATTCACCTCTTCCTCATTCGGCTCCGTGGCATCGACCCAGGCGAGGGTGGCCACTACTGACATGGCAATCGTTCCTGCCGCCACAAGGATCAAGGGCGCCGCAGCGAATCTACGGCTTCCACGTTCGCTCGAGGTCACTGAGAAGGATCCAAGCGGCAGGCGGTCACTTCGGGGGAGTCGAGAGTGACCGTGCCCGATGCCGGGAGTCCAGGCTCAAGCGCAAGGTACGCTTCCGCGTCGAACTCCTGCCCCACCACACCGGATCGCACGAGGCACTCAGCCATCAATGCGAAAAAGTCCTCGTTCGCGGGATTAGTGGTTATCGACACGTACATCACGGCGATGCCGTCCATGAACTCTTGGTAGCAATCAGCTTCAATGGCTTCGGCAGTCGATGATGTGGGCATTGAGAATCCGTAGAAGGAACCCTCCGGGACCTTTGCCGCGTCGATGCCTTGATCCTGCATGCAACTGACGTATCGGTTGGTGGCTTCTTCGTACTCGGCGGGTGTTATGACCAGGTCTTCGAGAACTTGAGTTGGGAATTCGGCTGTTACGGTCCGCTGAAGCTCGCGGAGTTGTGGCTTCCAAGCTTCGCTGATCGCGAGGGGCTCATCTTGTGGGGCGACGCACCCGGCCAGCAACAGCGCGATGGAAGCTGCCATCAGCGCCAACCTCTGGCCGGGTACTCGCTTTTGAGACTTCATGAGGCTCAAAGAATACTGTTCCTACGCGGGCGACCAGCCGGTCCACGTGCTCGACGGCTTGACGTTCTTGTAGTGCTGGATGAGGGTGCCGTTTGAGGCCGAGACGTAGGACTCAACCGAGTTCTCAGATCCGTAGTAGCTCAAGGGGCCGCCGTTGCTGTATCGGTCGATGCGAGCTCGAACTGCATAGCAGCCGCTCCCCGAGTCCCGCACGGTGGTCGACGTCGCCGACGTGAGTGTCGTGTGGCCACAGGGGGTCGAGTACACCGTGGCGTTAGCCGACATCGGGGTCAGGACTAGCCCGGCGACCAAACCCGCCATTGCGAGCCCGCCGAGGAGTTTCTGCTTTCTCTTCACTTTGTACCTCCATTGGTAAGAGACGACGCCCTTGCTATGCTGCCGATCCCTCAAAATCTAGTCGCGGCGCACTGCTTGGTCTACCCCCAGCACGGGGGGCCCCAATGTTTTTGTCAAGCCGCGAGTTGATGGTCGGTTTGATAGGGGGTGCCGTCGCGGAGCATGGCGTAGAGGACGTCGCAGCGTCGTCGGGCGAGGGCGATGAGGGCTTGGTTGTGGCGCTTGCCCTGGGCGATCTTGCGGTCGTAGTAGGCCCACGAGACCGGGTCGCGGAGGGCGGCGAAGGCCGAGAGGAATAGCGCCCGTTTGAGGATCTTGTTGCCTCGCCGGGAGGGATGTTCGCCGCGGATGGAGCTGCCGGAGCGCCTGGTCACGGGGGCCAGGCCAGCGTAGGCGGCGAGGTGGCCAGCGGTTGCGAAGTCCTTCCCGGAGATCTCGGTGAGGAGTCTGGCTGCGGTCCTGATCCCGACTCCGGGCATGCTGATCAGGACGGGGTGAAGAGGGTGAGCCTCCACGAGCCGCTCGACTTCGACGGCGATCTCGTCCCGTTGCCGGCGGAGCGCGGCGAGCTGTTCGGCGAGCTTGGGGAGCGCGGTGCTGGCGGCGTTGGTGCCGACCACGACCACGGTCTGCTCGCCCAGGGCAGTGGTGATCTGCTCGGCAAGGCGGCGGCCCATCCGGGGAGCGAGCTTGACCAGGCGGTTGCCGAGCCGAACGGTGCCGGCTGTTTTCATCGCGGCCGGTGAAGGGTATTTCTGCAGCAGGTCCAGCACCGCCGGATGGTCCAAGTGCGGGCCGAGGACTCGCTCCAACGCGGGGTGGATCTGGGTCAAGAGCCCGCGGATGCGGTTGCTCGTGCCGGTGATCTGGCCGACGACGTCATCGTCGAAGCCGCAGAGCATCGAGAGTTCCGCAACCTGCTGGTCGGCGAGCTGCAGTGACCGCAAAGCATGCGGGAGGCTCCTCGCGGCTTGGGCGATGATCGCGGCATCGCGGGCGTCGGTCTTGGCTTCGCCCGCGTGCAGGTCCGCGATGCGCCTCATTGCCAGCCCTGGCAGGTAGCCCACGAGCACGTCTTCAGCCTGGGCGACGGCGATCGGCAGGGCGCCGATGGTCGCGGGCTGATCGACGACGAACAAGACCTGGCCGTGTCGTTTCAACTGCTCGATCAGCTCGCGGAGCTTCGCTTCGTCATTGGGCAGTGCCTTGTCGAAGAGTGCTTGCCGCCCCGGTCGAGGGCGACCGCGTGGTGTTCTCCTTTGCCGACGTCCACGCCGATGAAGACGTCGACGCTGTCGTAGTTCTCGATCATGAATCCTCCGTCTCAGGTTCCACAAGTCGGCCTGAACCGCGGCATCAAGTCTCGGCATCCACGTTACGAACGGGCCTGGGACGAGTCCCGGTCCAGCCCCTATCAGCGATCACCTGATGCCAGTCAGGCCCGGTGACAACACCCCCCGGATCATGGGCGACTGGGGGCAAGAACCATGCCGGGCCTGACAGGCCAACACCCTCACATAACTACACGATCAACCACGAATGGGACGAGTGCAAGTCGTCGTAATAGATAAAAGTGGCGACACGTCGGGGTCTACTTCCTGACCTTCTTGAACCCGTTTCCGAGACAACCCGCTATGCCCTTACCGTCAGGTCGGCCCCCAGTTACAGGCTATGTCGCCCGCTGATCAAGCCATCCTCGAAGGGGAACGTTCATCGAAGCGGGTGGGAAACTCGATACATGGAGAATCCGTGGGGGGAGATCGATTTCGTGTTCCGAAGTGGCACTGCAGAGGATGCGGCGGCTTGCGTTTCGCTTTGGGTCGCGGCGTGCCTTGCTCGGGATGGTGAAGCGGTCGATGGAGTGGCCGAGCGAGCTCGACTGAAGTTCGACAATTCAGAATGTTGGATCGTGGCCGAGGACGCAGCCGCTGGGCTCATCGGGTTTGTACTCGCCACTAAACCGGGTTCGGGTCTGGCCAGTGATCCACCCGACTCGCCTGTCATCGGCCTGCTCGCTGTCGCTCCTGGTGCTCAGGGACGATGGGCTCGGCGGCGCACTTCTTACTGGAGCAACAGTCGAGCTTGCTGGGCATGGCCATGAGCGCTCTGTCCTTCATGTTCTTGCCGATCACCACGGTGCCGTGCACCTTTACGAGAAGTACGGCTGGCGACCGCTGGGAGAGCCATACCCGCATTCTCTGTTGGGACGTCCGTCGCAGACGTATGTGCTGGACCTAGATCTTCCGGGTGTCCGGTAGACGGATGATCAGCGGACACATCCCCGCCCTAACAGGGATCGAGCTCGCTGCTATTCGGGAGATCGCCGTTTAGGTGCCCCGACATTAAGCCCGATGACCGAGCGTCTTACGAACGATCTCGAGGGTGTTGCTCCGCTCTCCCGGCCTCGCGCAATCCTAGGAAGACGACGGCTCGGAGGCTCGGCAAGAGCGCAATGCTCTGCCGCCACACGGGACTGAGGGAGGCTTCTCGCAACTACGTATCGTGGGTTTGCCGCTGACCTTCCTGGGTAACAGTCAGCGGCGAGGCAGCAGACCCGATCGATGTTGTCGGAGCCGCTTGACTTTGTTGAAAGGCTATTTCACGAGGGCCCGGTCCCGTGCCGGCCGGTTTGGCGGGCGAAGAACTGACAGCCTTCGGTTCGGTCGACGTCACGGGACTATGCAGTCAGTTCTGTTATGTTTTGCTTCTCCGTTCCCACCCGCTGCCCACAACCGAGGCACACCCGCAGTCACTTTAGTGTGGCCGCTGGCACTCAAATATCCCGAGAGTACAGGGATCTGTCGCTCCTCTGGCTTGCCAACGGGCGTCTGATGGCGACTGAAAATCGTGAGGTCACGGGATCGACGCCCGTCGGAGCCACCAACTAAACCCTCGCTCAGCGGGGGTTTTTTCGTTTCCCCGCGCCACGTAGCCTCGCGCGGCGCCGTGCGCCAGTCCCCGATCTGGGGCGGACCCACAACTGGGGGCACGGTCATGCGCCCGCAGCCTCCGGCACCGCGGCGTGCGGCAGGATCATTCGCCGTGTTCGCGGTCGTGCCGGGACAGGCACGCGGCGATCGCCTGGGGTACGGGCTGCCCGGTGCGGTCGCTGGCGAACAGGTACTCCCCTCCCGGGTTCACCTCGAGGAACACGTGCTCGCCGTCGGGCGTCACCCGGAAGTCGGATGCCCCATAGGCCAGGCCGAGCCGATCGTGCAGGGCAAGCAGCGCCGCCGCCACCTCGTCCGGCAGCTCGTATGTACTGAATTTCGCCGACCCGATGCCGGGGCGGTAGTCAGTGCGGTACTCCGGCTCCGAGAGGATCGCGGCGGCGAAGATCTCGTGTTCGACGACGATGACCCGCAAGTCGAGGTCGGCCGGCACAAATTCCTGGAAGGTGACCGGCGCGTACCGCACATCGTCGAGCCGCGCCCGGTCGTCGGCCGTGACGACGGCGGTGGACCGCGGCGCCTCCGCGATGTTGCGAAACGCCTTGCGAATGACGCCTCCCTCGTCGCGGGCGGAAATGAACTCGAGAGCTGCGGCCGGGTCGTTGGTAATGAGGGTCTCCGGAACCGCCAGCCCCACCGCGCGGGCGACCTGCAGTTGGCGGATTTTACGCTGGCCGGCCTCATCGCCGGCGGGCGGGTTCATCCAGAAGCACTCCATCGCGTGCCACAGGCCGGTCAGCGCCTCCGTGCTCTCCGACCACGCGAACAGACGACTCGTGGAATCCGTCAGCGCGGGATCCAGCCCGATCGGCCGCACACGCCGATACCAGACCGCACCGATCTGCTCGAGGGGAATCTCCGCCTGCCCGTGGGGCGTGAACGATATCCGGTCGGCCGAGGCCCCAAAGCGCGCGTCCAGACGCGTGCGGTGTGGAAAGTCGGCAATGTCGAAGACGACCGTCGGTCGGTCGAGGTGCTCGAGCACCCGCTCGACGTGGGCGTTGTCGGGAAAGCTGACGATGAGGATCATTGCGCCCTCCCCCGCATCGCGCGCGCGCGCCTGGCGCGGCCCGCCGCGGGAGGGCGGATGCTCCCCCCCGCGGCGGGCCTGGCGTCGGCCCGCCCAGCCGAGCAGCGCAATGATCTGCGCGTACACGCTGGCGAGTTGCTGCCAGCGCGCAACGTCCGCCGGCGACAACTGCCCGGCCGCCGCCGCGCTGCTGTACTCGGCCAGCATCCCCCCGAGCTGCTCGGCAATCACCGCGAGCGGGGAGACCTCCTCGGGCTGGCCCGCGCCATACTCCGTCTCATCCCGGCCGCCGATCACGAACGGTGTCGCGCCACCGCCGAACGCACCGCCGAACCCGCCGCCGCCGATCGCCGGGTTGATCAGCGGTCCGGGGTCGATCGGTCCGATCTCCCCGCCGAGCTCTTTGACCGGATCGCGCAGCTGCTTGGGGATGTCGTCGACGAACTCTTTGATGCCGTCCTTCGGGGTGTCCTTGATGGCATCCTTCTGGAGGTCCTTTACCCCCTCTTTGCGCGGGTCCTTCACCGGGTCCTTGGCGAAGTCCTTCAACATGTCCTTGCCGAAGTCCTTCGGGCTGTCTTTGGCGAGGTCCTTCGGTCGGTCCTTGATCAGGTCCTTCGGGCGATCCTTGATGAAATCCTTCGGGCGGTCCTTCACGCCGTCCTTCGGGGCGTCCTTCACGCCGTCCTTCGGGGCGTCCTTGATCAGATCCTTGGGGCTGTCCTTCACGACATCCTTCGGCTTGTCCTTCACTCCATCCTTCTGGAAGTCCTTCACCCCGTCCTTCGGGAAGTCCTTCACCCCATCTTTCGGGATGTCCTTGGCGACATCCTTCGGAATGTCCTTCGCGCCGTCCTTCTGGAAGTCCTTGATACCGTCCTTCGGAAGGTCCTTGATGACGTCTTTCGGAAGGTCCTTCGGCAGGTCCTTCACGAACTCCTTGATCGGCTTCCCTGCGCACGGACCGCTGATGCCGATGCTCGACCGTGGTCCGTCCAGCGCCGCCTGCATGCGATCGACCTGTCCCGCGGTGAACATGACCATCGCGGGGTCGTCGGTGTAGTCCATGTAGTTCATAAACAGGTCACCGTTGGGGCCGTTCGAGCACGACGACGACGGGAAGGTGGGCGCGCCGTAGTTCGGTCCGCCCTGGTTCGGGGTGTCGGCCACGAAGTCACTGCCGGAGCATCCGGTTCCGTCGTCGCCCCAGATGTGGCGGAGGTTGAGCCAGTGGCCGATCTCGTGCGTCGTCGTGCGGCCGAGGTTGAATGGGGCGGCGGCGGTGCCGGTGGTGCCGAACCCGCTGTGGATGACGACGACTCCGTCGGTGGCGGTGGGGCCTCCCGGGAACTGGGCATAGCCCAGTAGCGACTGTCCCGACCCGCTGCGCAGGTTGCCGCAGACCCAGAGGTTGAGGTACCGGTCGGACGGCCACGCATCCGCCCCGCCCGTCGCCGCGGACTTCACGTTGTCCGTGTCCGAGTTAAACGGGGTGGTGGTGGTCGAGGTGCGGGTGATCCCGTCGGTCGGTTTGCCATCGGGGTCGGTGGTCGCGAGTTTGAAGGTCACCCTCGCATCGCCGATCAGGCCCTGGAAGGCCGTCGGAGTGGATGCCTTGTCGGCGTTCGTCGCCCGGAAATCGGCGTTCAGGGCGCTGATCTGGCTGGCGATCTGGGCGTCGGAGATGTTCTCGGTGGAGTTGCGGTAGACGACGTGCACGACCACGGGGATCTCGGTGCAGCCGGTGCGCAGCGCGACCTGGGCGTCGAGCACACGGGCGGTGCGGTTCTCGATCTCCGCCCTGGATTCGGCGTAGCCCTCGACGGTGCGCAGCAGTCTCTCGTTGACCTCGCCCGTAGCGCAACTGCGATGTAGTGGCGCCTCGTCGCCCTCGATTTCGGCTTTCTCGGCTTTGGTGACCATTTTGGTGCTCTCCTTCGGTGCGGAGTTAGTGCGGACGCAACTCCAAGTGGCTCGAGTCCGCGGCCAACACGCCGTACGTCGCAGACCCGCCGGGGCTGCGGATGGTGAGAACGGTGCCGTCGATTCTCCAGCTGCCGTCGCCGGTCACGCCCCGGTCATCCGGGCCCGGTTGCCCGGTGATCGCGCTGCCGTCGGCTCGCAGAGTGAACGACATCCGTCCGCGTGATGGCGGGAATTCGTACTCCTCAGAGCGGAATACCTGAACCCCGTCGCGATCTTCCTCGTGGGAGTTGATCCACGTTCCGACGAACTCATCTTTCGTCACGGGAACCTCCTCGTCGCGCCCCGCCAAGCGGGTCGGGTTGATCCTCACATACCCCTTCCCACAGGGTCAAGGGTCAAGAATTTGGCGCGCCCGCTATCGACGAAGCCGACCGATTCCTGGCCGGAACCGCCTTACCCGCGCGGCAAACTCGGCACAGTCGCGGCGCGTCGCGCGATGCCTCGCGGCAGCACTCGGCCCACCCGGCTCACTCGTCGGTGCTGGCCGCCACGGTGCCCTCGGATGGCCGGGCGAAGATCGCCAACAGCTCCCCCACCCGATGGTTGATGTCTAACGGGTGTCGCAACGGCATCGCCGTGTGCAATCGGTAACTGTTGCGACGACCCTCGCGCTCGCGCTCCAGGTAGCCAGCCTCTTCGAGTTCTGTGACGATCCGCTGCGCGGCGCGCTCCGTGATCCCGACTTGAAGCGCCACGTCGCGCAGCCGCACGTTGGGATTCTCCGCCACACACATCAGCACGTGTGCATGGTTGGTGAGAAACGTCCATTGGGCCATCGGTGCAGCCTAGCCGTCACAGGCCATCAGACTCAGCACAGCGTATTCACGCTCTGCAATACCTGCTATGTTTTTCGTGTATTGAGTTTCACGAAAATGAGGTGTGTGTGGACAACTGGTTCCTGGTGGCGTCCGTCGTCGCGTTGCCCTTCGTCGCCGCCCTGTCATCGGCGGTCGGAAGTCGCGCCGGGATCGACCGGGACGTGCTGGCTCGAGTCGCGTGCACGCTCGTCGGAGTCGGATTCGTCGCGTCAGTGGCCGCCGGGTGGCTCGTTCTTGGCCCGCAGCCCGGTGTCGACGCGGGCGCCGGCGCGGTCCGGCTCGACCCGCTCGCGGTTCTCCTGGCGATCGTCGTGTTGGGGCTGAGCGGGCTCATCCAGTCCTTCGCTGTGCGCTACCTCCGGGGCGACATCCGTCAGGGCTGGTTCGTCACGATGGCGAATCTGCTCACCGGCTTCACGGTGTTGCTGGTGTGCGCCGGCTCTGTGCTCACCTTTGCCGCCGCGTGGGTTGCCGCGGGCGCGGCACTGGTGCTGCTTCTGGCCACCTACCCGTCAGCTCCACTCGCCCGGGCCGGCGTGCGGCGCACCGCCGTGCAGCTGTCGATCGGCGACACTGCCGTTCTGCTGGCCGTTGCGGTCATCACCGTCACCGCCGGCGGGGACGTGCCGTTGGATCGTCTGGGATCCCTCATGGCCACACTGCCCGAGACGGTGCAGATTGTGGTGGCGCTCCTGCTCGTCACCGGAGCGCTTGCGCGATCCAGCCAGATCCCGTTTCACACGTGGCTGCCGAGCACCCTCTCGGCACCCACCCCGGTTTCGGCCCTGATGCATGCCGGCGTGGTGAATGCCGGGGCGATTCTGCTGATCCGATTCGGGCCGGCGATCACGCTGCACCAGTCCGTGATGACGGTCATCTTCCTTGCGGGGGCGGCAACCCTTGTGTACGCCTCGGCCGTGCGCATGGTGAAACCCGATGTGAAGGGCCGCCTGGTGTTTTCGACCATGGCACAGATGGGGTTCATGGTGATGGCGTGCGGCCTCGGTGCGTTCGCCGCGGCGATTTTCCACCTGATCGCCCATTCCCTGTTCAAGTCCACTTTGTTCCTCGGCGCAGGAATGGGTGTGCGCACGCACGCCGCGTCCCGGGATCTTCCCGTGCGCCTGCCCACCCGGAAGCGGGTGGTGGTGGCGGCCGTGGCCGGTTCCGTGCTGCTCACCCTCGCCGCGCTGGTCGCAGCGCAGGCGACGATCAACCCCGGGGTGTCCCCCGCGAGCGTCGGGCTGCTGCTCTTCGTTGCCGTCACCGGAATCGTGACACTGGCGGTTGGGCTTGCGACTAACTTCTCTCCCCTGACGGTCGGCCTGGGCGTGCTGTCGATCGTCGGGATCGGGTTCGGCTACACCGCGTTCCTCGCCCTCTTCGCCTCGGCGCTCGACGCGCAGGCATCCGTCGCGGCGGCTCCCGTGTGGATGCTGGTCCTGCCGGCTCTGGGTCTCGCCGCTGTCGGACTGCTGACCCGTACCGGGCGGAGGTGGGGTGGCCTTCGCGACCGCCTGTACAGCCGCGCCCTCGCCTCCTCGCTCTCCCCCACATCCGCCTCGAAAGGAACACTGTGAGCCTCCTGCTCCGCGTCGCCGTTGCGTCCGCCGCCCACGACATCGTGCCCGCCTGGCCACTGGACTCCTTCATCGCCGTCAATCCGCTGGCTGGCAGCGAATCGCTGCCCTTCGAGTCCGCGCAGTCGCTCGGTGCGCTCACGCGGCATCGGACGGACTACGTGGCCGACCGCAAGCGGGGCCGGATCCTGCTGACGGATCTCGAGGCGGCGGTCCGCCTGCGGATCCCCGAGCTGACGGGCACGGTGACGATCGGCGGCAGCACGCTGCCCGCCGCTCGCCTGGCCGCGCTGGAGCTGGAGCAGGACCAGTCGCACGCCACAGCCGCGGGCCCCCGCGCCCCGACGCTGAGTCGCCTGGACGAGATCACCAGCCGGTGGGTCGCGGCCTATCTGGCGCCTGATTCCCCGTGGCCGATGCCCCACAAGGATCGCGGGCTCTACCCCGCGTGGCGCACCCTCATCGGCCACGACCCCTCTCTGGCACCGGGAGAGCGGCGTCGCCTCCGCGGCCTGCCGGAGGACCCGGATGCTGGGCTGGCGTGGGCGCTGGAGCAGCTCGGAGTCGAGGCGGATGATGTGCAGCGGGTCCTCGCGCGCGAACTGCACCAGCTGCCCGGGTGGGCCAGCCACATCAAGTGGCGCGCCGAGAAGGTCGGCGATATCGACCTCACATCCTTTCTGGCAGTGCGGTTCGGAACCCGGCACGCCTTGCAGATCCCGCCTTCGCTCGACTCAACCCCGCACGAGCACAACCCGGCCGCCGAATTGCGCGGGCGAGCCGAACTACTGGCCGGCCACCTCGTGGTCGAGAACGTCACGCCCGCAGACACATCGACGGTGTCCCGGGTACTGGCCGCGCACCCGACCCGGGACCATCTGTTCACCTGGCAGCTCGCCTACGAGTTGAACTACCGACGCCGCCTCCTGTCGTCGCTGTCGACCGAGCCGGCACCCACCGAACGCCCACAGATCCAGGTCGTCATGTGCATCGACCCTCGGTCCGAGGGCGCTCGTCGGCACCTCGAAACGGCGTCGACCATCGAGACCTTCGGCTTCGCCGGATTCTTCGGCGTTCCGATCCGGTTCGTCCGCCACAGCGGGAAGGGCGCCATCAATTCCCTGCCGGCCCTCCTCACACCGCGCCACACCGTCACCGAGGCTCCCCACGACCACGCCACGGCAACCAGACGGGTTGCCGCCGCGCGCCGACGCGACGCCGTGCACGCAGCGCTGCACGCGGGGGAATCGGGCACCGCGACATCCTTCGCGTTCGCCGAGACGGCCGGGTGGTTCTACGGACTGACGAGCGTGCTTCGAACGTTCGCCCCCGGCCTGTTGGCGCGGATCAGGGAAGCGCAGCTCGCCGACAACGCGCTCGAGTCGAGCGTCACCGTCGCCGATGCCTTCACCCTCGAAGAGAGAGCGGTGCTGGCCGAGGCATCCCTGCGGATGATGGGAATGGCGCGGTTCGGCCAGCTCGTGGTGCTGGCCGGGCACGGATCGGACAGCCGCAACAACCTCTACCAGTCCGCCTTGGACTGTGGTGCGTGCGGCGGCAACCCTGGGGCAGCGAACGCTCGTGCGGCCGCCCTCATCTTCAACGACGCCGGCGTGCGCGAGCTGCTCGACGCCCGCGGCATCCGAATCCCGAACGACACGGTGTTCGTCGCGGCCGAGCACAACACCGTCACCGACGCGATCACACTGCTCGACACCCACTCCCTGCCCGCCTCACACCGCGCTCTGGCGGACGACTTCATCCGGCAGCAGATCCCCGCGGCAGACCGCCTGGTTCGCGAACGCGCCCGCGACCTGCCAGGGGCGTCCCCGCGTCACTCGGCGACGCGCCTGCGCCGAAGGGCCCACGACTGGGCCGAGGTCTACCCGGAGCTCGGGCTGGCCGGCAACGCGGCGATGATCATCGGTCCGCGTGAGCTGACCCGCGGAGTGGACCTGTCCCGCCGCGTCTTCCTTCACTCCTATCTGCCGGAGCTCGACCCGGACGGCACGGGACTGGAGACGATCCTGACGGCGCCGGTCGTCGTTGCCCAGTGGATCAACCACCAGTACTACTTCTCGAGCATCAATCCCGACCTCCACGGAGCGGGTACCAAGACGGTCCACAATGCCATCGGCACGATCGGCGTGATCACGGGTCAGGGCGGAGACCTACGGCGCGGCCTTCCCTGGCAGTCCGTCGGCGTCGGCACTGCCCTCCTGCACGAGCCGCTGAGACTGGCCGTCATCGTCCAGGCGCCCCTCGACACCATCGGCCAGATCATCTCCCGCAACCAGGTGCTGCGCGACCTGTTCGACAACGAGTGGATCACCATCACCGCTCGCGGGCGGACCACCGACCCGTGGATGCAGTACACCCGCTATGGCTGGCACACGGCACCCCTGCCGCCAGCAGAAGGAGCACAGCAGTGAACAACCTCACCAAGATGACGAGAATCGAGATCGTCGTATCGGCCCGCGAGGCGCCGGCCATCCGCGACCTGATCACGTCGGCCGGAGCCACCGGATACACGGCGGTCTCGGGCGTCTCCGGCATCGGACATCACGGCCAGCACTCGGGCGCGTTGCTGTTCAACGAGTACGACACGCTCACGATGCTGATCACCGTGTTGCCCCCCGACAAGGCCGGCGACCTTATCGATGCGGTGCGCGCGATGCTGCACAGCTCGAGCGGAGTGATGTTCGTCGCCGACACCTACGTCAGCAGGCCCGAATACTTCCGGTGACGATTCACCGGCCAGGCGACGCCGCCGCGGGCCGCGAGCCCGCCCGAAACGCGGTCGACTCACCCACTGGATAGTGTGGGCGCTCAGCCCGCCTGAGTGGCGGCGACAGCGGAAGGGACCGGATGCTCACCGCGATCCTCGGGCTCGGCACCGCCGTCTTCTTCGGCGCCGCGGACTTCCTCGGCGGGCTCGCAGCGGGTCGAATCCTCGCGATCCGGGCATCCGCACTGAGCGCTCTCGCCGGGCTCATCGTGCTCACCGCGGCGCTGCCGCTCTTCGGTGGCACCTGGTCGGCTGGAGCGCTCTTCTGGGGAGTCATCGTGGGAGTCGTCGCAGCCTGCACCGTCGCGCTGCTCTACGCGAGCCTCGCGATCGGGCCGATGAGCATCCTCGCGCCGCTCCTGGCCGTGGTCGCGGCGATCGTTCCGGTCGTCTACGGACTCGCGAGCGGCGAGCAGCTCGCCCTCACCGGCTATGCGGGAGTCGTGGTCGCCCTCGCCGCGGTGGTGCTGGTCGGCTTCGTGCCGCACAAGGAGGCCGTGCACCCACGGGCCAGTGGCATCGTGCTCGCGATCCTCGCCGGAGCGTGCATGGGCACCGGCATCATCGTGCTCGACAACACTCCGGACGACTCCGGCATCCTGCCCCTCGTCGTCGGCCGCGTCGTCGCGGTGACCGTGCTGCTCGCCGCCGTCGCCGTGGTGGCCGCCCGGGGTCCGCGCCGTGCGAGCGGGTGGCGGGGCGGCTGGCGGGACGGCTGGCGGGACGGCTGGGTCGGGGGCATCCGCTTGGGCCTGACCGGCGGGCTGCTCGCCGCTACCGCGGACGTCTTCATGCTGACCGGCGTGCGCGTTGGCGACGTGTCGATCATCGGGGTTCTCGCGGCGCTATGCTCGGCGGTCACGGTCGTGCTCGCGGCGCTGGTCCTGCGCGAGCGGCTCGCTCCCCCGCAGGTGGTCGGCCTCGTGCTTGCGGTCGCCGCGGCGGGATTGTTCGCGATCGGCTGACCGCGTGCGGTGGGCTGACCGCGTGCGATGGGCTGACCGCGTGCGATGGGCTGACCGCGTGCGATGGGCTGACCGTTTGTGATCGGCTGACCGCGTGCGATGGGCTGACCGTTTGTGATCGGCTGACCGCGCCACCTTCTACTGGCGGAGTTTCCCGATGCCCGGAACGAACCGGCCGACGTCGGCGGCGTACTCGCGATAGTCCGGATGCTCGTCGAGCAGCATCCGCTCCTCCCACCGCGACTTGATCGCGAGCAGCAGGAACAGCCCGAGCCAGAGCACGAGGTGCCAGGCCGAACCACCCAACAGCACGAGGCCGATGCCGCCCAGCAGGAGGCCGGTGTAGATCGGATGCCGCACCCACCCGTAGAGCCCGCCCGTGACGAGCGGCGCCCGGTCGCGCGGGATCGGGCTCGCGGTCAGGGCCGGGCCGAGGCCGAGCACGCCGAGAATGGCGATCACCAGTCCGGCGATGCCGAGCAGGATGCCGACCGTCAGAACGGCGGGCGAGAGGGGCCAGAGCGTTCCGTTGGGGATGAGCACGAGCGCGGCGATGAGGAGCAGTTGCACGGCAACGAGCCCGGCGGCGAGCGAGCGCTTCATGGGTCGAGGCTACGCCCTCGCGTCCCCGTGCCCGTGCCCGTGGTCGCGCCCGTGGCCGCGCCGTCCGCGCCGTCCGCGCCGTCCGCGCCGCACCCGTGCCGAATGAAGGTAGTCCCACGTATACACCGCACGACAGTGCACGACACCGCACTTCGCTGCGTGGGCACAGTCTGCGCGCCGCGCAGCAAGCGGTGACAGACTGGGGGTTCCCACAGGCAAAGGAGACACCCGTGCCAGATTCCGCCACCACACCGTCGACCGAAGGGTCCGTCGCGACGGCGCGCAAGCCGAAGCGCCACTTCGACCTCGCCGAAACCGACGCCGCCGCTGCCGCCTCCGCGCGCGACGACGCGCCGAGCGCGATCCGTGCGACGACCAAGCCGGTCGCCGTCGCACCCGAGGCCGCTCCGCTCACCCCGGCTGTCGTGGCACGCAAGCCCGTCGCGATGATCCCGCTGGTCGCCGCATCCGCACCGTCCGACAAGGCATCCGACAGCACATCCGACAGCACCGAAGCCAGCGGTGAGGACAAGGCCGAGGGCGGATGCTGCGGAGGCGGCTGTTGCTCCTGAGCCCGGCGGGCCGCTGACCCGCGGCACCCCCTCTACAGCTGCTCGGCGCTCACCGCGAAGGTATCGCAGGCGCCGGGCCCGCTGTCGTACCCGGTCATGAACCACCTCTGGCGCTGCTCGCTCGAGCCGTGCGTCCAGGTCTCGGGGTTGACCCCACCGCCGGTCTATTTTCATCATTCAGGAGCCGGGCCCACCCAACCACTTTCATCATTCAGGAGCCGGGCCAGCCCGGCTTCGGCTCTCACGCATGAATTTGCCGACTCAGGGGCGAATACCCGCGTGGGGCGCGGTGGCACGCCAGATGATTGCGTCAGCAACCGGCATCCGCCCACCAACTCCTGAATTATGAAAGCCCAGAACCGGCCTGGACCAACTCCGGCAGACCCCAACTCCTGAATGATGAAAGCCCAGTCAGACGCTTGGGATCACCTCGGGCCCGCCCAACTCCTGAATGATGCACGAGCAGCCGGGGAAGATTTGACCGGCCGTTGACGTTGTTGTGGACTAGACAACCCATCATCCACAGAAATGAGGACCCCATGGCCACCGTCGAACTGACAAACGATGTATTCGAGAAGACCGTCACGAGCCCCGGCATCACCCTTGTCGACTTCTGGGCAGACTGGTGCGGGCCCTGCAAGGCCTTCGCCCCGATCTACGACGCTGCGAGCGAGCAGCACTCCGACGTGACCTTCGCGAAGGTCGATACCGAGGCCGAGCAGGCCCTCGCCGGCGCCGCAGGGATCACCTCGATCCCCACGCTCATGGCATTCCGCGACGGCGTGCTCGTCTTCTCCCAGCCCGGAGCGCTCCCCGCCCCGGCACTCGAGCAGGTCATCACCGCCGTGAAGGAGCTCGACATGGACGTTGTCCACGCCGAGATCGCCAAGCAGCGCGGGGCTTCCGAGAGCACCGAGTAGCTACCAGCGCCTCGCTGGCGACGCCGCGATAATCTCGAGCAGTGCCCGCCTGAGTTCTTTGGTCTCAGGCGCCGGCGGAAACATGTTCGCCTCGAGATGCTGCGCCGTCGTCCAGATGGAACTCCCCGCGGGAGTGCGCGTGACCACTCGTCGACGCGCATCCCGCGGCGATTGCACTCGCACGATGTAACCATCGGTCTCGAGCTGCTCGAGGGTGCGGGACAGGTTCTGGTTGTTGACGCGCGCTCGACGAGCGAGTTCGGTCTGGCTCATCGGCCCCTCGCCCAGATGGTGCAGGGCCACGAGGCCGGTGTGGCTGAGCCCGAGGTTCTCGAGGGACTCGTACCACGCGTTTTCGACGAGCCGCGCAGCCGTAGAGAGAAGTCGGCCGGTGGGCCACGATTCAATGTCGGCGGCCCCGAAGACCTTGGCCTGCGTTGATGTTCTATCGTTCACTGTGCTCTCCCTCACAGGATCGTCACCGGACTACCCTCAATTCTAGCTTGGTTCAGCAGCGAGATCACGGATGGGGACGACATGACAAGCGCCACGGTTCACACGGGCAACGACCTCCTCCGCCAATCGGTGGTGGCGGCGAGCGCGGTCATCGCGATCGTCGGGTCGTTCATCGGCTCGGGGGCCGCGGGCGGAACCCCGATTCAGGATGCCGCGGGCGGCGCGCTCGCGACGGACGCGACGCTCATCGCCCCCGGCGGTGCGGCCTTCGGCATCTGGTCGGTGATCTACGTCGGCCTCATCGCGTACGCGATCTGGCAGTTCCTGCCCGCGCAGAAGTCGGATCCGCGGCAGCGGCTGCTCGGCTACCCCATCGCGGCGAGCCTCATCCTCAATGCGGCCTGGATCCTCAGCATCCAGTTCGACCTGCTGCCCCTCAGCGTTCCCGTGATTGTGCTGCTTCTCGCGGTGCTGGTCTACACCTTCCGGATGACGATCGTGACGCGGCCGCGCACCCTCGTCGAGGCGCTCGTCGCCGACGGCACCGTCGGCCTCTACCTCGGCTGGGTCTGCGTCGCGACAGCCGCGAACATCACCGCGTGGCTCGTCACGACCGGATTCGACGGGTTCGGCCTCGACGCGGATGCGTGGGCCGTCGGGGTCATCGCTGTGGCGGGCCTGGTCGGCGTGCTGCTCGCCTTCCGTGGCCGCGGCCGGCTCGGTCCCGCGATCTCGCTCTCGTGGGGGCTCGCCTGGGTCGCCGTCGCCCGCCTCACCGGCGACCTCGTCTCCCAGCCCGCCGCTGCCGCCGCTCTCGTTTCCGTGCTCGCGGTCATCGGCTTCACCGTCGCGCTGCGGCTCATGACCCCGCCGCTGCCGGCCTCCGCCGTGACCACGTGAGCGAGATTGTTGCGCTCCCGCGGGTGCACTCACCGCGGGCCCGCTGGATAGGGCTGCTCTTCATCAGCATCGCGGTCGCCCTGATCATCGTCGACTCAACGATCATCAATGTGGCCATCCCGTCGATCGTGGCCGATCTCGGCATCACCTCGACACAGGTGCAATGGGTGCAGGAGAGCTACACCCTCGTCTTCGCCGCCCTGCTGCTCGTATTCGGAGCCCTGGCCGATCGCTACGGGCGGCGGAGGATTCTGCTGACCGGGGTTGTGGTGTTCGCCTCGGCATCCGTGCTCGCCGCCTTCGCCTCCAGCGGAGATCTGCTGATCGGATCGCGCGTGATCCAGGGCATCGGCGGAGCGATGGTGCTGCCGACAACCCTGTCGATCATCAACGCCACGTTCCGTGGTCGGGATCGGGCGATCGCCTTCGCGATCTGGGGGTCGACGATCGGCGGCATGGTCGCCGTCGGGCCGCTGCTGGGCGGCTGGCTCACCACCTACTACTCGTGGCGCTGGGCGTTCGGCATCAACGTGCCGCTCGGGATCATCATCATCGTCGGCGTGCTCCTCTACGTGATCGAGTCGAAGGATGCCGGCGAGCCGCGACGCATCGACGTTGTTGGCGCGATCCTCTCGGTGGTCACGAGCGCGAGCCTGGTCTTCGGGCTGATCGAGGGGCGCACCTTCGGGTGGTGGACCACGAATGACGCGCCGACGATCGGAGCGTGGACCTGGCCGTTCGACGTCTCGCCGATTCCGCTGGTGTTTCTCGTAACCATCGTCTCGGGAATTGCCTTCGTGCGCTGGGGCCTCCGCCGGCAACGCGCCGGAGCGTCCACCCTTCTCGCTTTCGGCCTCTTCCGTATCGCCTCCTTCCGCAACGGCAACATCGCCGCGCTCATCGTGTCGCTGGGTGAGTTCGGCATCATTCTCTCGCTCCCGCTGTGGCTGCAGAACGTGCTCGGGTACACCGCGCTGCAGACCGGTTTCGTGCTGCTCGCCCTCGCGATCGGATCCTTCGTCGCGAGCGGTGTCGCCGGGGCGCTCGCCAACCGCGTCTCACCCGAGACCATCGTGCGCATCGGCCTGATCGCCGAGATCGTCGGAGTTGTGGGCCTCGGCGTTGCCATCTCCCCCGATGCGACCTGGCTCAGCATCGTGCCGTTCCTCTTCGTCTACGGGCTGGGTGTTGGCCTCGCCACGGCGCAGCTGACGAGCGTGGTGCTCAGGGACGTCCCGGTCGCCCAGAGCGGGCAGGGGTCCGGCACCTCGAGCACCGCACGCCAGATCGGCTCGGCGCTCGGCATTGCCGTGCTCGGCACAATCCTGTTCACCTCGGTCGGCGCCTCGCTCGACGCGAAACTGAGCGACCTCCCCGCCGAGTCCCGCTCGCAGATCGTGGCCACCGTCGTCGACAGTGCGGGTGCGGCGATTCCCTCGCTCGATGCGCAGGGCGCCGAGATCGCGGATGCTGCCCGAGCGGCGTTCAGCGAAGGCACAAGGTACTCCGCATTCGCCGCGGCCGGGTTCCTCGTGGTCGGGCTGCTGGCGACTCTTCGGCTCTCGGCCCGCCGGCACGAGCCCGAGGAGGACAACCTGCAGGAGGGCAAGCCGGCCGAGGACGACCCGCAGGAGGGTAGGCCGGACGAGCCGGCCGAGTCAGACCCGTCGGACGAGCCAGCGGCCACCGAGGAACCGACGCGGCCGGCAGCCACCTGACCTGCCGGGCATCACCCGATCGCGACCGCCACGACGCGGGCCAGCCGCTTGCGCACGAGGTGATCGCTCGCGTCGACCTTATGCACCGTCACGAGCCGCATCTGCTCGACAATGCGCAGGCCCCCGGGCATCAGGAACGGATCGAGCGCGCCGTAGATGATCTCGACCGGCACGGTCACCGACGCGATGTCGCTCACCGTGGTCTGCGACTCGATCGAGTTCTGGAGCGACAGCACGAAAGCCTTCCAGTTGCGGGCGTTCACCTCAAGCACGTTCTTGATCGGCGAGATGCGCGCGAGCATCGCGGCGTTGCGCATCGTGAAGTTCTGGTTCGTGCGCAGAAACTCGTACGCCTTGAGGTACAGTCCCATCGCGGCACGCTCGACGGGATCACCGAGCGCCTCCGGGTTCATGTACACGGGCGGACTCACGAGCACGAGCTTGGAGACCCGCTTGCGGTTGGTCGCGGCGTAGCGGCTCGCGATCAGGCTCCCCATCGAATGCCCGACGAGCACGAACGGATGTCTCAGCCGCAGCGCGTCGAGGGTGTCCTCGAGCGCCTCGACGTGCTCCTCGATCGTGAAGGTCGCCGACTCCGGGGCCAGCGACTCGCCGAACCCCAGCAGGTCGACCGCGATCACGCGGTGCCGGTCGGTGATCAGCGGAATCAGGTTCTCGAACGTGACCGACGACGAGGCGATGCCATGCACGAGCACAACGACCGGGCCGGTGCCCTCATCGATCGCGACGTGCAGCGGCGGGGTCTTCACCCGCCGGAATCGATCGAAAATGGTCACTGCTCGATTATGTCTGCCACACGTTGACGAACGACTCTCATCGCCTCGTAGTGTGGAGGGGTGGACAGCAGTAAAACGAGCGCACGGCCGCCCGGTCTTGTCTGGCAATTTCTGGGCGGAATGGGCTACCTCGTGCGCGGACTCCGCCTCTGGGTCACCTCCCCGCGGCTGATGCTGCTCGGCGCGCTTCCCGCCCTCGTCGTCGGTCTCTTCTTCGCCACGGCGCTGGTGCTGTTCGCGATCAACCTCGAGTCGCTCGCCACCTTGATTACCCCGTTCGCAGACCGCTGGGTCGACCCGCTCCGTGCCGGCACCCGGATCGCCGCCGGCACCGCGCTCGGCGCGGTGACCATGCTGCTCGCCGTGTACACCTTCGTCGCCGTGACGCTCACGCTGGGCAACCCGTTCTACGAGCGCATCTGGCGTGCGGTGGAACAGCGGATGGGCGACGCCCCGGTCGAGATCGACGAGCCGTTCTGGCGCTCGGCGACGCGCGGCATCGGCAGCGGCATCCGACTGTTCGCCCTTACCGCCACGGTCGGCCTCTCGCTCTTCGCCGTGAGCTTCATCCCGATCGTCGGCCAGACGGCGGTCCCGGTGCTCGGCGCCCTGCTGGGCGGCTGGTTCCTCACGCTCGAGCTCACCGGCTTCGCGTTCGACGCGCGCGGACTGCGCCTGCGCGACCGGAGACGGATGCTGGGTGCCCGGCGCGCCTCGACCCTCGGCTTCGGGGTGCTCACCTACGTGCTCTTCCTCGTCCCGCTCGGCGCGGTCGTCATCATGCCCGCCGCCGTCGCCGGCGCGACGATGCTCAGCAGGGACGCACTCGCGTCTGCGTCACGGCAGGCGAATCCCGCTACCTCTTGACCTCCGCCTCTGGCTCGGCGAGCGTGGATTCGGCTGCCACCCCGAGCTCAGGACAAGGAAAATCTCGTGTCGAAGAGAAAGGATCCCGTCGTCGTGATCACCGGCGCATCGAGCGGAATCGGGCGCGCGACCGCCCTCCGTTTCGCTAAAAAGGAGGCGAGTCTCGTGCTTGCCAGTCGCAGCGACGAGGCCCTCATCGGGCTCGTGCGGGAGTGGGAGAACCTGGGCGGCCGGGCGATCGCCGTGCCGACCGAGGTCGCCGGCTTCACCGATGTGCAAGCCCTGGCTGCCGCCGCTGCCGCCGCCGTTGAGGCATTCGAACGCATCGACGTGTGGGTCAACAACGCCGGAACGACGCTCTTCGCCTCGTTTCTCGAGGTGCCGCTTGAGGACTTCCGTCGCGTCCTCGACGTCAACCTGATGGGCTGCGTCTATGGCTCGAGGGCCGCGATCCGGTCACTCGGGGCAAGCATCCGGTCGGAGCGGCCGGGCCGGCCGGGCAATGGCGCGCCAGCACCGACGCACCCCGCAGGCGATCGAGGCGCAGATGGCCGCGCTGGTCGAGAAGACCCACCTCTCGCCGCGGCGCGGGGTGCCGGTGACCGACGGCACCCTGTTTGAGCCGGCCCCCGCCGACGAGCAGCGGGTGGACGGCGGGTGGACGGCGGCTGGAACGGCAAGAATCGCGAACTCGCGCGCGGGTTCATTGGCTGGTCGGTGCTCGTCGGCACCGCGGCCGTGATCCTGCCTCGGATGCTCTCGGCGATGCGCACCGCTTCGGAGGCACCGTCTCGCACGCGCTTGATCCCGCGGCGGTCGGCTCGGGCCTGACCGCCGGTCAAGCAGGTGCGCTGCCGCGGTCAGTCCTCGGTCGGCACCGCGAACCACGGCGGGTGCACCGCGACGCGCGGCACGTGCGACGAGCCCGCGAGCGCCAGCTTCACGGCATCCCGGGCCCGGTCGTGCGGTACGCCGATGAGGGTCACCGCGTCGAACGGAACCGAGTCCTTGACCAGGAACTCGGCGCTCAGCAGCGCATCGGATTCGTCGTCGGAAATCAGCCGGTACAGCAACCGCTTCCAGGTCTCGTCCGTCGCGGCGAACCGGGTGAGCTGTCCGGTCGCGTCGCCGTCGGTCACGACGATGGATGCCTCATCGGTCGCGACGGTCTTCACGGTGCTCACGAGGATGACGAACTCAGCGGCGGCGAGGCCATGGGCTGACGGCGCGAGGCGAGGGTCCGTGGATCCCGCGCGCATCGACTCCCAGAGCCTCGCGTTGGGCGAGAGGTAGAACGGCACGTGCTCGGCGACGGTTGCGCTGTCCGGGCCTGCGACGGTCGTCGCGCGCCGGGCGGTGCGGGCTTCCTCCGAGGAGATATCGGTGACCGGGCTCGTCTCGGCGTTCAGCGCGCCGCTGTCCAGGATGCCGGGGAGGTTGCTCGCGTGGGTCACGTGGTAGATGCGCTGCTCCCCGAGGCTCGGCACGGGCTTGGCTGGGGCGGCGGCTGCTGCCCGTCTGGCCGCGGGGGACTTCGTGGCAGGAGCCCTCAGGCTGCTCGGGGTGGTGCGGAGGCTGGTCGTGGTTCGTGCTGCGGCCCGTTTGACGGGCGGTTTTGCGGAGGCTGGCGTGGGGGGCGCCGTGGGGCTGCAGGCGTCGCAGCGGTCCCGGTCAAGTCCATGGATACATTCGTCGATCACACCAAAACCCTACGCGTGTTGTGCACCTCCCGGAGGCGCTGTTCCCTCAGTTTGCGGCCGCGGCTTTCTGGGAACACCAGCCGATGGCGGGAATCGTCGGAGTATTCCCGGCCGGGTGCTGGCATGCTTGACACATGGTCACGGTGCAACCACAGGTTAAGCAGCAGTTGTCGTGGGGCCTCATTCCGGCGGCCGGGGTCTCAGCATCCGCGATCCTCATCTTCGGCCTGCTGAACCTGCCCGCCGGATACGCGGTGCTCGTCGGGAGCCTGATCCTCGCCTTCGTCATCGACCGGTCGCTGGCGAGCGACCTGCTGCTCATCGGGATCGGGATGGGCATCATCTCCACCATCTCGGTCGCCGCCGACATCAGCTACGGCAACATGCTGCTCATGGGCACCGTGCTGACGCTCGCGGTTCTGGTGCCGTTCCTGATCGACCGGTACGGCTACAGGCGGCGCACGATCGTGTTCCCGGTCCGCACCGGGCAAAAGTGGTCGACGCTCGAGCGCTCCTACCTCGCGATCGTGCTCGTGCTCGGCTGGACGATCCTGCCGTTCTACTTCATCGGCTCCGGCGCGTACCAGAACTGGCCGGCGATCAGCACGCCCGACGAAATCGCGCGGCTGTTCGTCGGTGTCAACGCCGTGGGAATCTGGGACGAGCTGTTCTTCATCTGCACCGTCTTCGCGCTGCTGCGCCGCCACTTCCCGATGTGGCAGGCGAACATTCTGCAGGCGGTGATCTTCGTGTCGTTCCTGTGGGAGCTCGGCTACCAATCGTGGGGACCGCTGCTCACCGCCCCGTTCGCGCTGCTGCAGGGGTACATATTCTCCAAGACGAAGTCGCTCACCTATGTCGTGTGCGTGCACCTGCTGTTCGACCTCGTGGTGTTCCTGGTGCTCGTGCATGCCCACAACCGCGAGTGGCTGCCGATTTTCTTCTACTGATCGTCGCTGCTGAAGGGCTAGGCTCCTCGCTTGCGGGCCTGGCCGAGCTTCGCGGCCCGGGAAAATCGAGAGATAAGGAGTTCGAGATGCCCGCATCGGACGAGATGCCCGACACGCTCCGCCGGTCGGACACGCATGCCCAGTCGCTCTGGTCGAAGGCGCACGACTCGGCTGTTGACAGCTACGGGGAGGGCGAGCGAGCCCACCGCACCGCCTTCGCCGCGCTCAAGCGCGAGTACGAGAAGGTCGGCGACCACTGGGAGAGGAAGGCCGAGTCGGGGCCGTCCGACTCCGGAGCCGCTGGCCCGCGCGGAACGGGCCAGACCAAGGGAGGGGTGGATGCGAACGCCTCGAAGGAACATCTGATGGATCTTGCGAGACGACTCGATGTGAAGGGACGCTCCTCGATGAACAAGTCGGAGCTCGTCGACGCGCTGCAGAAGGCGAACGCGCGCGAGACCCGCACGAGCGGCTGAGCGGAGTCGGCACCACCAGCATCCGGCCCTCGCAACACCCACCGGCATCCGGCCCTCGTGCGACGCACCGGGCCCGCGGTCCGATACTGTCGAGTCCGACCCACGATGGGCGCGGGCGCGGGCATCCGCTCCCCGACAGGAAGCGGAATCAGATGGCACTCCCCTGGAAGCTCCACGGCGACGGCAAGAACGTCGCAGCGAACGAGATCGTGCAGCCGGAGGAGCGCCTCACCTGGCCGCGCACCATCGGCTTCGGCGCCCAGCATGTCGTCGCAATGTTCGGCGCGACATTCCTGGTGCCGCTCATCACGGGGTTCCCGCCCGCGACAACACTGCTGTTCTCGGGCCTCGGCACGCTGCTGTTCCTGATCATCACGAAGAACAAGCTGCCGAGCTACCTCGGCTCCTCGTTCGCGTTCATCGCGCCGATTGGTGCGGCTGTCGGCTCGGGCGGACAGTCTGTCGCCCTCGGCGGCGTCATCGTCGTCGGCGCGCTGCTCGCGATCGTCGGCGTGATCGTGCACCTCAGCGGCACCCGCTGGATCAACGTCGCACTGCCGCCCATCGTGAGCGGCGCGATCGTCGCCCTCATCGGCTTCAACCTCGCCCCGGCCGCCCGCGACAACTTCGCGGCCTCACCGCTTATCGCGACGATCACGCTGCTGTCGATCATCCTCGCGGCGGTGCTCTTCAAGGGTCTCCTCGGACGCCTCTCGATCGTCGTCGGCGTCGCCGTCGGCTATGTCGCCGCCGTCATCGCCGGGCAGATCGACTTCTCCGGGGTCGGCGACGCCCCCTGGGTCGGTCTGCCGCAGTTCACGACCCCGAGCTTCTCCCTCGAGTACATCGGCGTGTACCTGATGTTCCTGCCGGTCGTGCTTGCACTCATCGCCGAGAACGTCGGACACATCAAGGGCGTCGGCCAGCTCACCGGACGCAACCTCGACCCGCTCACCGGACGCGCGCTCTTCGCCGACGGCCTCGCCACCGTGATCTCCGGCATCGGTGGCGGCTCCCCCACCACGACCTACGGCGAGAACATCGGCGTGATGGCGGCAACCCGAGTGTTCTCGACCGCTGCCTACTGGGTGGCCGGAATCACCGCAATCCTGCTCGGCATGTCGCCCAAGGTCGGCGCAATAATCTTCTCGGTCCCGCCCGGGGTGCTCGGCGGGGTGACGACCGCGCTCTACGGCCTGATCGGCATCATCGGCGTGCGCATCTGGGTCGAGAACCGCGTCGACTTCAGCCTGCCCAAGAACCAGCTCACCGCGGGCATCGCCCTCATCATGGGAATCGCGAACTTCACCATCGTGCTCGGCGACGTCGAATTCACCGGCATCGTGCTCGGCACGGTCGCCGCGATCGTCGTGTACCACCTGATGAACGGCCTCGGAAAGCTGCGCGGTACGGATGCCGAGGCGGCGGATGCTGGTGCCGACGTCGGCAAGCGCACGGCAGCCGGCGAGCGGAAGTAGCCACACACCTGCGTTCGCGCGCACGCTGTTCACTCCCGCGCGTGCGATTACTGCCGCGTTTGTGAACAGCAACCGCGCGCGCGCAGGCGCGGGCGCGGGCGCAGGCGCAGGCGCAGGCGCGAGCGCGAGCGCGAGCACAGGCGCAGGCGCAGGCGCGGGCACCGCGCGCGAGCGCAGGCACCGCGCGCTACCGCGCCACCACCCGCATCCGCCGCACGCCCGCATCGATGGCGCCGCGCACGTGCCCGAACTCGGCCGACGCCACCGCCTGCACGAAGTCGACGAGCTCACGGGTGACCTCCTCCCCCGGCATGATGTTCGGGATGCCGGGCGGGTACGCGGCGAGGGAGTCGGCGGCGACGCGCCCCACGGCATCCGCGGCGGCCACGATCTCGTTCGGCGCGAAGAAGGCGTCGCGCACGGTCATCCGCGCTCTGCCCCACGGCGGAAGCGGCGGCATCGGCGACTCGCGGCGCGCGGGCGGGTCGACCGGCAGCGCGTGAAGAGCGGCGACGAGTCCGTCGATCGACGGGGCCGCGGATGCCGCGAAGAGTGCGACGATTCCGGCGTCCGTCGCCATCTCGACGAGGATGCCGTGTTCCTCGGCAAGAATCGTGCGCGCCCGGTGCCCGGTGATGCCTCCCACCCGGGTGTCGATTGGGATACGGAACGGGTCGACACCCCCACAACCCGGCACGAGCGAGAATCCGTCGGAGGCGATACCGAACCGCCCTCCCGAGCGCACCCGATCGCGAAGGGCCTCCGCGATGTCGAGCGCGTCGCCGATCTGTGAGGCGCCCGTCGCGAGTCGGCAGCGGGCGAGGTCGAGCGAGGCGAGCAGCAGGTTGCTCTCGCTTGTGCTCTGCACGATGCTCCGCGCGCGGTCGACCTGCGCCTCGAGTTCGTCGGCGAACGGGCCGTGTCCGAGGTGCAGCATCGCCGACTGGGTCAGCGATCCGCCGAGTTTGTGTGTCGACGACACGACGAGGTCGGCACCCTGGCGCAGGGCGTTCTGTGGCAGCGAGGGGTGGAATCCGAGGTGGGCGCCCCACGCCTCGTCGACGACGAGGGGCAGCCCGGCCGCGTGGGCGACACCGGCGAGCGCGGCAATGTCGGAGACGAAGCCAAAGTAGCTCGGGCTCACGACGTAGACGCACGACAGGGCGGCAGCGCCGGCAGCACCGGCAGCACCGGCAGCACCGGCAGCACCGGCAGCACCGGCAGCGCCGATCGTAGCGCCCCCCTCGGCGGCAGCACCGGCAGCACCGATCGCCGCCGCGACATCTGCTGCGACAAGCCCGTGCGCCATCCCGTCGACGACGACGGGCGCGACGAAGCGGGCTGAGCCTCCGGTGAGCACGAGCGCGTCGACGACCGACGAATGCACCGACCGCTGTACGAGCATCTGGCCGCCGGGGCGAAGCCCCGCGATCGCGAGGGCGGCGATCTGGTTGCCCTGGCTGGCACCGTTCGCGAGGAACCAGCTGCGCCGCGCGCCCCACGCCTCTGCGGCGAGCCGCAGCGACCGTTCCAGCGGGGTGGGCGTGACGCCCATGTCGATGCCGTGCATCATCGGCATGAGGTCGAGCGACAGCATCCGCTCGCCGAAGTAGTCGCCGAGGCTGTCGCCGGAGCCGCCGTGTCCGGGCAGGTGGAAGCGGGCCGGATGCGATGTCGCATACGCGCGCATGGCGTCGGCGTAGGGGGTATCGCGCTGGTCCATGCCTGAAGTTTACGAGCGCGCCGCTCAGCTCTTCGCCGCCCCGCTCAGCTCTTCGCCGCGCCCACCCGCTTCAGCACCTCGCCGATGAGCAGCGGATGCCCGAGCGGCCGGAAATGCCCGACGAGCGGCAGACGCACGTTCTCCGCCCCTTCGAGGGCGCTGCCATCGGGTGGTCGAACGAGCTGAACAGCGACGTGATGCGTGAGTTCACGCGCTCCTCGCGCAGGAGCGTGCGCATGGTCGGATGCTCGCGCCGGAACTCGCGCATCGCCCGGCCGAGGGCGTACCTCGCGAGCGGCGACCCGGAGAAGGGCGTGTTGATCGCGATCATCCGGTCGATGCGCCCCTCCACGTCGTCGGCGACCATCATCCGCTTGCCGATGAGCCCGCCCTTGCTGTGCGCCACGATGATGACGCCGGTCAGGTCCCTGTGGCGCAGAAACTGCTGCGCGAGCGTCGCCGACACGTCGATCGCGCGGCTATTGAAGCCGAGGGTGTGCACGAAATAGACCGGATGCGCGTGGCGGTGCAGCGTCTCGGCGAGCTGCTCGAGATAGTGCCAGGTCTCGAATACCCCCGGGATGAGAAGCACGGGTGCCTCGCTGCCCTGGTCCAGCAGCGGCGGGCGCAGTCCGGAGCGCACTGTGCGCGCCCTGGCGCGGGCGACGTAGCCGTAATCGGCCAGGAGGTCGCGGCCCCGGCTACCGGGAGGCGTGGTTCTCGATTTCTTCGGCGAGGTCCTCGACCTCCTCCGGCCGCACCTCGAGCCCGGCCCGTCGAAGTCGCTCAGTGAGAACGTTCACGACGTCGTCGTCGATGTGCCCCAACTGGATGTCGGCCAGAAGGTCCCTCACGATCCCCTTGATGGACTGACCGGTTCCGGACTGCCCGGTGCCGCCGCCGCTCACGCCCTCTCCGGTCATGACCTCACCTCTCCTCGTTGCCCCTCATAGTGCGCGCCGTTCGCATGGGCTTCAAGCCCCTTGGCCGAAACCGGTAGTCGGCAAGCAGGGGATACTGCGACGATGGAGCATGGCTGACTTCCAGAACGAACCGATGCAAGACGGCAACGACTCAACCGTCGACGAGAAGATTCAGGGGATCGCCGATCAGGTGAAAGCCGACATCGATCTCGACAGCGCGGATGTCGATGTCTCGGCCGAACTGCAGCAGCGGGCGCGTGAGGCGGGCGTGCCGCTGACCGCGGCCGACGCGGACGCCATCGCCGACGACATCGCCAACTCGCAGTAGCGCACCCGAGCAGGTCGCGCAGCGACCGTGTCGAAACCCGCCGCCCCGCTACGGCTGCGAGAGCCGCGCGACGAGGTCGAGAAACTCCGGCGAGCTGAACGCGACGAACGCCGTGATGTTGAGCGCGACAGTGCCCCAGAACGCCAGCTGGAAGCTCATCTTGCGGGTCTTGTGGCGCAGCATCCGTTGGGCGATGACGGCTCCCGGCCAACCGCCGACGAGTCCGAGCGCGAGCAGCGAGCCCTCCGGGGTGCGCCAGCGCCCCGACGCCGCGGCGGACTTGTCATCGGCGTAGACGAGAAAGGTCAGGATGCTCGTGCCCACGTAGAGGCCGATCGTCCAGACCGGCAGGTCCCGCTCGGTCGCGATGAGGGCGAAAAGCACGGCGAAGGCGGCGACAGCGAGATAGCCGGCGAGGCCCAGATTGAGCGCTCGTTTGGCCGGCGTTGGGGTGTCGTCGAGCGTCGCGCCGATCGCGAGCACGCGGCGCGCCCTGATCTTCCCCTCTGGCGTTGCCCCGACCTCGAAGGTGAAGGACTCGCCGCTGAGCGGCCGTCTGCTCGCATCGACGAACTCGGAGATGTGCACGAATACGTCGTCGCCTCCGTTCGCCGGGGCGATGAAGCCGAAACCGCGCGAATCCTTCCACGAAACGAGAGTGCCGTCCATGCGCTCTGCTCCGGGTGCCATTCGCCGATGTTAGCCCCGCGCCGGCGCATCCGTGAAAGTGACCGGCGCGCTCCCACCGCCAGTGTCGGTGGTGCGGGTTAGCGTCGGACACATGCGAATCCTCCACACCTCCGACTGGCATATCGGGCGCACCTTCCACGGGCACTCGACGGTCGAGAATCTGCGCGTCGTGCTCGCCGCGCTCGTCGACGAGGTGCGGCAGCGCGCGGTCGATGTCGTCGTGGTCGCCGGCGACATCTTCGACTCGGCTACGCCGGCCGCGGACTTCTACACGGTGCTCACCTCCGCCCTTCGGCAGCTGCGCGAGGCCGGGGCCACGGTGATCCTGACGAGCGGCAACCACGATTCGGCCACGAGGCTGGGCTTCCAGTCGGAGTTCGCGCAGCTGGCCGGCATCCACGTCATCACGAGGCACGACCAGCTCGACACCCCGGTGACGATCTCCGACGAGCACGGGCCGGTGCACTTCTACGGCATCCCGTACCTCGAGCCGTCGCTCGTGCGGCACCTCTACCCCGAAGCGAAGCTGACCACGCACGAGCAGGTGCTCGGCTTCGCGATGGGGCGGGTGCGCGCCGACCTCGCAGCCCGTGGCGGCCGCTCGGTCGTGCTCTCGCACTGCTTCGCGGTGGGCGTCGAATCGAGCGACGTCGAACGCGACATCACCTCCGGCGGCATCGACTATGTTCCCGCGGGAGTGTTCGACGGGCCCGACTATATCGCGCTTGGCCACATCCACTCCCGCAACACGATCAGCGAGCGCGTGCGCTACTCGGGCGCGCCGCTGCACTACTCCTTCGGCGAGGCGACCCGGCCGCGTGGCGCCTGGCTTGTGCAGCTCGACGCTGCCGGTCTCGGCGAGGTGAGCTGGGTCGACCTCCCGATCCCCCGGCGGCTCGCCGCTCTCACCGGCACGATCGAGGAGCTGCTGACGGATGCCCGCCACGACGCCGACGCCGACGCGTGGGTTTCCGCCGTGCTCACCGACCAGGTGCGGCCGCTCGACGGCATGCGCAGGCTGCAGCAGCGGTTCCCGCACTGCGTGAATGTGCAGCACCGTCCGCAGGTCACCGCCGATGCTGGCGATGAAAGCTACGCCGAGCGGGTACGCGGCAAGTCAGACAACGAGATCGTCGCCGATTTCCTCACCTTCGTGCGCAACGGTTCCGGGCCCAGCGAGTACGAGCGTAAGACCATCCGCGACGCCATCGCCGTGCAGGCGGCATCCGACGATCTCGATGAGGCCGTGGCATGAGAATCCGCACGCTCGAGATCGAGGGGTTCGGCCCGTACAAGCAGCGCCAGCTTGTCGACTTCGACCGGTTCGCCGGGGATGGCCTCTTTCTCATCACCGGAAAAACGGGGGCGGGCAAGTCGAGCATCCTCGACGCGATCTGCTTTGCCCTCTACGGCAGCGTGCCCCGCTACGACGGCACAGAGTCGAACCTGCGCAGCGACCACTGCGCCGCCGATGACCCGACCCGGGTCGAGCTCGTGTTCACCGTGCACGACACCGACTACCGGCTCTCGCGCAGCCCGGCGTACGACCGTCCGAAGAAGAGGGGCGTCGGGATGGCGCTGGAGAAGGCCACCGCGGAGCTCGCCGTGCGCCGAGGCGAGCACTGGGAGGGCATCGCCGCCATCCCTGCCCAGGTCGGCCCCGAGGTGCGGCGGATTGTCGGGCTCACCAAGGACCAGTTTCTGCAGGTCATCCTGCTCGCCCAGAACCGGTTCCAGGAGTTCCTGCTTGCGAAAAACGACGACCGGCAGAAGGTGCTGCGCAGCCTCTTCGGCACCCACCGCTTCCTCGACATCGAGACCGCCCTCGTCGACCAGCGCAAGGCACTCGACGAGCGGCTGCGGGCCGCGCGCGAGGCGATCGCCGTCGACGCGGCCCACGCTGCCGCGCTGCTGGGCGACGGTGAGGCGAACGGCGAGCCCGGCTCGGACTCCCGCGGGCCCACCGCCCCCGGCGAGTCCGACGCGACGGACGCGACGGACGCGACGGGCGAGTCCGACTCGTCGGCTGGCGGTACGGCCGGCACCAGCATCCCGACACCGCTGGATCCCGACCTCGGCTGGTTCGAGCAGGGGCTCGCCGCGCTGACCGAGCGGCTCCGTGCCGCGACGGATGCCGCAACGCGAGCCGACGCCGAGTTCACGGTCGCCGACCGGGCCCATCGCGCACTCGAGAAGACGCGCGAGCAGCAGGAGCGGCGCGATGACGCGCGACACCGCCTCGCCGAGCTTGAGGCCGAGCGCGCTGCCGTTGCCCTGGAGCGCGAGGTCGTCAATCTCGCGCGCCACGCTGCCGCCGCGACGCCGCAGGTGACCGCGAGGCGAACCGCCGCCGCCGCGCTCGACTCCGCCCGGTCCGCCGAGACCGTCGCGAGGGAGGGGTATCGCACGCACTTCGCGGGCGACCGCTCCCCGAGCACGGGTGACCTTCGCGCTGAAATCGACGAACTCAGAGAAACGCTCGGCACTGTTTCCGACGCTCTCGCCGACGAGGCCGCACTCCCCGCGCTGACCGGCGCAACTGACACGCTGCAGCGCGGGTGCGTCGACCTTGCGACCAAGGTCGCCAAGCAGATAGCGCTAGCCGAGTCGCGGCCCGCCGAGCTCGAGGTCATCCGTTCCCGACTGGGCGAGGTGAAGGTGCTCGGCGCGGCAGAACCTGACGCCGCCGAGCGCGTCGAGCGGCTCACCGCCGCCGAGAAGGCCGCGACGACGGTGGACCGCCTCGAGCCGAAGCTCACTGCCGCGCTCGCCGCCGCGAGCACTGCGAGCGGGGAGGCCGCGGCGTCCGCCGCCCTCGTCCACGACCTGATGGCGCAGCGGCTCTCCGGGCATGCCGCTGAGCTTGCCGGCGAGCTGCGGGAGGGCGAAGCCTGCTCCGTCTGCGGCTCGGCGGAGCATCCGGCCCCGGCAACCTTTGACGGCGCCCCGGTCACTCCGGAGGACATCGAGCGCGCCCGCACGGCCGCATCCGCGCGGCAGGCCGACCTCGATGCGGCGCATGAGGCCACGAAGGATCTCGACCGTCGGGTCGCCGAGGCGCGCGCGATCGCGGGGGGCAAAGCGAGCGAACAGCTGCGGGTCGAACTCGCCGAGGCTCGCGAGCGGCTGGCCACCGCCGTGTCCGCCGCCGCAGAATCGGCCGACTTCGAGCTGGAGCTGTGGCGCCTCACGGCCGAGCTCGCGGAGGCCGCGACCGCCCTCGACCAGATTCGGTCCGACCGCGACGACGCCGAGAGGCAGCTGGTCGAGAGCCGCACCCGGTGTTCCGCGCTCGAGGCACGGATCGCGACCCACCGCGGCGACTTCGACTCCGTCGCGGTCCGAGAGGCCACACTGCGGCACCAGCTGGATGCAGCGTCCGCCCTCGCCGACGCGATCGCCGCGGTCTCCACGCGCGCCGAGACGCTCGCCACCGCGGCCGCGGCCGTTCGCGAGGTGCTCGACGAGCACGGTTTCGCCGACGAGTCCTCGGTCGTTGACGCGCGGCGCGACGCCAGCAAAGTCGCGGCGATCGAGGCGCGCATCCGCCGCTTCGACGATGCCCTCGCCGCCGCCGCCGCGACTCTCGCGGAGCCCGCGATCGCGGCCGTGCCCGACGACACGGTCGAGCTCCTCCCGGCCGAGGCTGCGCGAGACGCAACGGCGAGCGCACGGGACGCCGCCCTCGCCGCTCGCACCTCGCTCGGCGCCCGCGTGGAGCAACTCGGCACCATTGTCGCGTCCGCACGGCGTCGGATCACGGCATCCGGGGCGATGCTCGACGAGCAACGCCAGCTGCGGGAACTCGCGAACGCGGTCGAGGGCAAGGAGCCCAACGACAAGCGGATGCGCCTCGAGACCTACGTGCTCGCCGCCCGCCTCGAGGAGATCGTCGCTGCCGCGAACGCACGCCTGCGCACCATGACGAGCGGCCGGTACGCCCTCGAGCACGACGACGCCGTCGCCTACCGCAACGTGCAGTCCGGGCTCGGCCTCGCCATCCGCGACGAGCACAGCGGACGTGCCCGAGCAACTCACTCCCTGTCCGGCGGCGAGACGTTCCTCGCCTCGCTCGCGCTCGCCCTGGGTCTCGCCGAGGTCGTGCAGAACCAGGCAGGCGGCATCCGGCTCGACACCCTGTTCATCGACGAGGGCTTCGGGTCGCTCGACGGCGACACACTCGAGATCGCGATGAGCACCCTCGACTCACTGCGGGCGGGCGGGCGAACGATCGGCCTGATCAGCCACGTCGAGGCGATGAAGGAGCAGATCACGGCGCACCTCGAGATCACGGTGTCCAGCAACGGCTGGAGCGAGATCGCCGACGCCCGGGTGCTCGCCTGACCCGGCGGTGACTCTCGGTCGGACTGCGCCGGCGCCCGCACCGGTAATCACCCCCACGGCCAGGGTGTGCGCCCGATTGACGCATCCGCGACCGATTGACGCATCCGCGCCCGGTCGACCGGGCGCAGTAGCTACGAACGGGCGCGCTAGCTGGCGGCGGACTACCACCACAGTCCCGGCACATGCCGGACGAGACACCGAGACACTCCCACCCCCCCCGCGCCGACCCGCCCGCGCCGACCCACCCGCGCCGACCCGCGCCAACCGTGCACCCCGTCGGAGTTATCCACACATCGCTGCCGCGCCGCCCGCCCGCCGCACTCGCGGGCGACTCTGGGGTGATGAAGCCGCCACACTACGACCCCGACCAGATGCTCCCGCTCTCGACTCCCGAACGCATCGAGGGCCGGGTGCTCTCCCTCGTCGGACGAGCGACCCGGCGCGAGATCTGGTTCCTCTTCGTCAACCATCGCGACGCCCAACTGCCGATTATCCTGCCCCTTCAGGACCACCCCTCGTTTCCCGCGCCCGGAGACCCCGAGCGGTTCACCCGCATGCTGTCGCACGTCGGCGAGGCCACCGATGCGGCCGGCGTCATTGTCGTAATCGAGCGGTACGCCGACCACATGCTCGCCCCCTCCGACCTCGCCTGGGCCAGCACCCTGCACGCCGCGGCGGCGGCGTCGAGTCTGATCCTGCGCGGGGTTCTGCTCAGCCACGCCCGCGGGGTGCGCTGGGTCGCACCGGACGACTACCTTTTTCCCGTCGGCGGCGCGACCGCCTAACCGCCACGCGGGAGCGCCGCTAGCATGGCGGCATCATGCCCTTCCTCTCCGAATCCTCCCGCGCCGCGCTCGATCGACTCGCTCAGGACGAGTCTGCGGAGTCGCCGCCCGATCCGCTCACGCGGGTGCGCTGCATCCGCGCGCTCACCGCCGCCCTCGAGACCGAGTCCGCGATGCTGCAGAGCGTGCGGGAGGCGCTCGAGCGCGGAAGCTCCTGGAACGAGGTCGCCGAGGCTGCCGGACTCGGACCGGCGGCGGCCAAGTGGCGCTGGCAGGGCACCGACGACGACATCACGGCACGGCATGAGGCGGGGCGCAAGCGTGCCGCGCGGCCGAGCAGCGTGCCCACCGACCTGCCGGGGCTCTCGGTCTCGGATGCCGCCGCTCGGCTCGGGGTGACCCCGCAGGCCGTCTACCTCAAGGTGTCCCGCGGAACGCTCACCGCCCGAACGGTCGACCTCGCCGACGGCCGCAAATACAAGCGAGTCTTCCTCCCCGACGACCCTGACCTCGAGGCCTAGCTGTACCTCCCGAAGCCCGACCCGGCGAGACCCGGCCCGACCCGGCGAGACCCGACGAGCGCCCACCGCCTGGTGTCAGCCGGCCGGCGCCAGAAACGCCTCGATCGCGTCGGTGAACGCCGCCGGGTCGTCGACGCCGCAGAGCTCGCGGGCGGAGTGCATCGAAAGCAGCGCGATGCCGACATCGATGGTGCGGATGCCGAGCCTGGTCGCCGTCAGTGGCCCGATCGTCGACCCGCACGGCAACGAGTTATTCGAGACGAACTCCTGGTACCCGACCCCCGCCTGACCGCAGGCGCGCGCCCACTCGGCGGCCCCGACGGCATCCGTCGCGTAGCGCTGGTTGGCGTTGATCTTCAGCAGTGGGCCACCGCCGACAATGGGCCGATTCGCGGGGTCGTGCCGTTCGGCGTAGTTCGGGTGCACGGCGTGCCCGGCGTCGGCGGACAGGCACCACGATGCGGCGAGCGCGCGCGCCTGATCCGAGACCGAGGAGCCCTCCTTGATGCGCGCGAGCACGTCGGCCAGCAGCGGGCCGCTGGCCCCCGACCGTGTTGCCGAGCCGACCTCTTCGTGGTCGAAGGCGGCGAAGACGAGGATGTGCTCCGACTCCGTCGGCACCCGCAGCAACGCGGTCAGCCCCGCGTGCACCGAGGAGAGGTTGTCGAGCCGGCCTGACGCGAACAGGCGCGAGCCGAGGCCGAACACCGCGGGCGGTGCGGTGTCGGCGACGACGATGTCGTAGCCGGCAACGGCCGATCCACGCCGTCCGGCGAGGTGAGCGAGGTGGTCGACCACATCGGCATCCGCCGGGTCGCCGACGCCGATAACCGGGTTGAGGTGCGCCTGCGGGTCGAGCTTCAGACCCTCGTTGACAGCGCGGTCGAGGTGCACCGACAGCTGCGGGAACCGGAGGAACGGTCCGGTGCGCACGAGCGCAGTCGTGCCGTCATCGAAGACGAGCCGGCCGGCAAACTCGAGCTCACGGTCGAGCCAGGAGTTGAACAGCGGACCGCCGTAGACCTCGACCCCCGCCTGGATCCAGCCCTGCGAGGTGGTCGTCGGCTTGGGCTTGAGCTTGAATCCGGGCGAGTCGGTGTGCGCGCCGAGGATCCGGAATCCGGTGGTGGCGGTCGCCGAGGCGGGCTCGATCCAGGCGACGATGGCGCCGTCTCGGATGACGAACCGCTTGCCGGGCCCGCGCTCCCAGGGGTCCATCTCGTCGAGCGCCACGAATCCGGCGGCGGTGAGCCGGCGACCGGCCTCCTCGACAGCGTGAAACGAGGAGGGGGATGCGCGGACGAAGTCGGCGAGGTCGTGCAGGTGGGCCATCGAATCGCTCATGTGGCCATTCAAGCATCCGGCGAGGCAGGACCCGCAGACCATGCCTCCGACGTGGCGCCATGGGCAAGTACGCTAGGCGCGATCGACCCCCCGGTTGATCACGCCTAGCCCACCTGTGCACCGCCTCAGGTCGCGGCTCGCATCAACGCTGTCGCGACCCGTTTATGGCGCGAACTGAATCGAATTGTGCTCGGTAAACGTACCTTCTGTCTCGCCTTCGTGCAAACGTGAGGAAAGTCAGTCTCATCAGGGAGAACGTGAGGAAATAACCCGAAAAACATGAGCTTCGATTAGCTCATGCCTCCGCCGACAAGCTCCTGAACCGGCACACCGGGCCGGAACAACCGAACCCATCGAATCGCTCCGGTGGCCAATCACGCACCCGACGACTGTCGCGCCCCGGGAACCTCCATGCCGTCCTCGGCCCGCAAGCGCTCCAGCGCGAAGGCACCCTGGTCGCCGTGGCCGGCGCGAACGAGTAGGTGCTCGAGCGATCCCGCCGTGGTGTTGTGATCGACGGTTGCAGCCAATTGGTCTCGCATTTCCCACCTCCGACAAGCGCAAGAGATCTGCGTTTAGCAGCGGGGTCCGGACTGTAATCCTCCTTCGAGTATGCGCGACAAGCCGGTGAACGCGACGAATGCACGTGGATTCGGGTCCGTCTGCGCCGTCGACGGGCCTGCCGTTAGCCTGAAACCATGACCGAGTACCTGAGCCTTCCGATCGACGACGAATCAGCCGAACGGATGCGCGCAGGCGGGCTGCGCCTCGCACTCGTCGACACCGGCGATGCTGATGCCTTCGGGCAGTGGCTCGAGGCCGACGCCCGGGGGTTCCACCAGTCGCGGCTCTCGCCCGAGCTGCTCGCCGCCCAGCTGCGCGGCCTGACAGACCGGCGCACCTCGGCCGTGTACGACGACTCGGCCGCCGACCCATCCTCCCCGGTCTCCACGGTCAGCTCGTGGCCGGCACGGCTGACCCTGCCGGGCGGGAGCGACAGCTCGGCGTGGGCGATCAGCGCGGTCACGGTCGCGTCGACGCACCGCCGACGGGGCATTGCGAGCGCCATGCTCACCGCAGAGCTGCGCACGGCGCAGCGCCTCGGCATCGCCGTCGCGATCCTCACTGTGTCGGAGGCGACGATCTACGGCCGCTTCGGTTTCGGGCCGGCGGTTTTTGCGGCCGACTGGAAGATCAATACCCGCGCGGCGAAGTGGGCGGGGCCTATGGCATCCGGTCGCATTCACATGGTGCCACTCGAGCAGGCACGCCAAGACGGCGAGGCCATTGTGGAGCGGATTCGGCTGAACGGGCCGGGCGAGATCGACGTGCGTGGGCACCTCTGGAACAGGCTCTTCGGGCTTGCCGGCGACCCCGATCGCAAGAAGACGCTGCGGGCGGTGCGGTACGACGACGCCGACGGGGTTCCCCAGGGCTTCGCGATCTACTCGTTCGCGCAGCCGAGCGAAGACTTCTCGGCCCAGACCCTCAACGTGGAGTACCTGGCCACCGCGACGGACGACGCCTACTCGGGACTCTGGCGCTACCTGCTTGAGATCGACCTCGTGTCGACGGTCACGGCGCCGCTGCGTCGGGTGGACGAGCCGATGGTCTGGCAGCTGTCCGACTTCCGCTCCGCCAAGAAAGACGACGAGCAGGACCACCTGTGGACCCGCGTCCTCGATGTTAAGGGCGCGCTCGAGGCCCGCCGGTATCGCGCGCCCGGCCGCATCGCGCTTGAGGTGAGCGATCCGCTGGGCTTCGCGGGCGGTCGCTTTCTGCTCGACGTCGCCGCCGATGGCACCGCTGTGGTGTCGCCGCTCGAGGGCGAGGTTCCGGATGATGCGGCGGCGGTCGCGCTGGGCATCGCGGAACTGGGTGCGTTGTACCTCGGTGGCGTCTCCGCGGTGGTGCTCGAGCGGGCGGGCCGGATCACCGAGCTGCGGCCGGGATCCGCGGATGCTGTCGACGGGGCCTTCCGCAGCGCGGTGGCTCCGTGGTTGAGCATCTGGTTCTGAGTCGCGCGGCCTGAGGCGCGCGGCCTGAGCAGCGCGCGTTACCGGATGGAAACCTGCACGGCGAATACTGGTGGCATGAGCGCGCCACAAGCAGGCTTCCAATCGTCCTCCCCCGTCACCGTGTCGATCACACGCAACGTAGACCCCGACAGGGTTCCCGACGTGACCCGGTGGGTGCAGGCGGGCGTCCGGCTCGCGAGTACTTGGCCCGGGTTCCTCGGCTCCGGATGGGTACGCACCTCGGCCGACTCCCGTGAGTGGCACATGCTCTACCGGTTCCAGGATGCCGCGACGCTCGCCGACTGGGATACCTCCGCCCAGCGCGCCGAATGGCTCGAGACCGGGACCGGACTCGTGGAGGACCGTCAGGTGCGGCGGCGCACCGGCATCGAGGGCTGGTTCGACACCCCGACCGCCGCCACCGACCTGCGTGCGACACACGACGGCGCGAGCGAGGTGGCGCCACCGCGCTGGAAGCAGGCGATTAGCATCTGGCTCGGCTTCTTCCCGGTCAACCTTGCGTTCACACTGCTCGTGGTCGCGTTCGTGCCGGGTTGGGACGACCTGTGGACGCTCACCAAGGTGCTGATCACGACTGTGGTGCTCACGCCGATCATGGCGTATTGGGTGCTCCCCCTCGTGACGCGGATGCTGCGGCCCTGGCTCACCGCGCCGGCGCGGCGCCGTCGAGCCTGAGCATCCGCGCGCGCCCGCCTACTCCTCGAGCAGCCCGCGGATGTCGTCGGCCGTGAGCGACTCTCCGAACTCGGCACCGTCGTCGAGCACCGAGTCGAACAGCTGCGCTTTGCGCTGCTTGAGCGCCATGACCTTCTCCTCGATCGTTCCCGCCGCGACGAGCCGGTAGACCATCACGTTGCGGGTCTGCCCGATGCGGTGGGTGCGGTCCACCGCCTGCGTCTCGGTCGCCGGGTTCCACCACGGGTCGAGCAGGAACACGTAGTCGGCCTCGGTGAGGTTGAGCCCGAATCCGCCGGCCTTGAGGCTGATCAGGAACACCGGAGCCACCCCCGCCTTGAACCGCTCCACGATCTCGGAGCGCCGCGTGCTCGACCCGTCGAGGTAGCAGTACTCGATTCCAGCAGCATCCAGCCGCGCGGCCGCCTTGCCGAGGAACGACGTGAACTGGCTGAACACGAGCGCCCGGTGCCCCTCGGCGACGACGTCGTCGAGCTGTTCGAGCAGCGCGTCGAGCTTGCTTGAGCCGATGCCCGCGTATTGCTCGTCGATGAGCGAGGGGTCGAGGCTCAGCATCCGCAGCAGGGTCAGCGAGCGGAAGAAGATGATGCGGTTGCGGTCGATGTCGTCGATGAGCCCCATGAGCTTCTGCCGCTCCCGCTGCAGGAACGTGTCGTAGAGCTGCTGGTGGGCTGGGCTGAGATCGATTCGCAGCTCCTGCTCCTGCTTAGCCGGCAGCTCGGTCGCGACGAGCGCCTTCGTGCGGCGCAGCATGAGCGGGCGGATGCGACGGCGCAGCCTCGCCAGCGCCTCCGGGCTGCCGCCGTTCTCGATCGGGTTGCGGTACTGCTCGGTGAACAGCCGCGCAGACGGGAACAGGCCTGGCGCGGTGACCGCGAACAGCGACCAGAGCTCGAGCAGGTGGTTCTCCATCGGCGTGCCGGTGATCGCGAGCTTGAACGGCGTGTCGAGGTCGCGTGCGCACTCGTGCAGCCTAGAGGCGTGGTTCTTGACGAACTGCGCCTCGTCGAGGATCAGCCCGGCCCATGCGCTCGCCTGGTACACCTCGAAGTCCAGCCGGAAGATCGTGTACGAGGTGACGACGATGTCCGCCCCCTCGACGGCCTCCGCGAGCGCCGTGCCGCTCGTCGCCTGAGTGCTGCCGATCGTGCGCACGACGAGGCCGGGTGTAAAGCGTGCGGCCTCCTGCGCCCAGTTCGCGACGACGGATGCCGGGGCGACGACGAGAAACGGTGGCGCTCCACTAGCGGGCGGGGGCCCGGCCGAGGACGCGGCATCCGGCGAGCCCTGCGACGCGGCATCCGCCGAGCCCTGCGACGCGGCATCCGCCCCCTCCCGCGCGTGAAGGATCAGCGCGAGCGCCTGCAGCGTCTTGCCCAGCCCCATGTCGTCGGCGAGGATGCCGCCCAGCCCGTGCCGCCAGAGGAACGCGAGCCACTCGAAACCCTGCACCTGGTACGGGCGCAGGGTGGCGCGCAGTGCGGTCGGCAGCGGCACGGCATTCACGGTCCCCTGCGCGCCGAGCGCCGACACGGCCGCGCGCCAGCTCGCGGCCTGCTCGGTCTCCTCGGCGAGATCCTCGAAGTCCGACCAGAGGCTCGCCTGATAGCGGCTGATGCGCACCCCGGTCTCCCACTCGGGCAGCGCGCGGGCCTCAGTGATGAGCTCGAGCAGCTTCTCGAAGATCGGCTGCCGCAGCGAGAGGTAGCTGTGGTCGATGAGCAGCAGCTTCGCCCTGCCCTGCGCGAGCGCCCGGAAGAGCGGGCCGAACGGCACGTCGTGCCCGTCGATCGTGACGACGACGCCGAGGTCGAACCAGTCCCGGTGGTCGCTCTCGACGGTGCGGAAGGTCAGGCGCGGCGTCGCGGTGAGCTCCCGGTAGTCGGGGCGCTCGCCCAGCACGTCGACCCGCACGCCGTCGAGGGCCTCAAGCGCGGGTAGAGCGTGGGCGCAGAATTCGGCGGCGTCGATGCCGCGCAGGATGCCTGTGGACAGCGTCGGCGTCACGGCGGCCTCTGGCGCGTAGTCGAGGGCGGATGCCGCGAGCTGCCGGCCGGTCCGGTCGAGGAGGTCGTGTTCGGCGGTGGTGTCTCGCTCGGTGTCGGATGCTCGCTCGGTGTCTGATGCTCGCTCGGTGTCTGATTCTCGCTCGGTGTCGGATGCTCGCTCGGTGAGCGCCGGCAGCGGCATCCGCCTCGCCTCTCGACCCTCGGCGTATTCGAGGTGCCAGGCAAGCCGCAGGGTCTGCTTCGGCTCGAACGTCGCGGTGAGTACGAGCACGGGGGCGGCGGGCGCAGGGAATTCGACCGAGGCGTCGGAGCTGGTGATCGAGATCGAGCGGCGCATCCGCGGGTAGTAGGCGTCGAGGAACTCCTCGACCTCCCCTGCCGGCACGGTCAGCGTGCGCGCCTCTCCCACGAGGCGACGCTGCTCCGGCGAGAGCCGCCCGCGCGTCGGGGCGAGCATGAAGGCGGCGCCGCGGTTGGGGGCCGCGGCCCGACCTGTTCCGGGCCCGGTGCTCCGGCTCGGCGCGCCCTCGACTCCGACCTCGTAGCAGTAGACCCCGTGGTCGCCGATCGTCGCGGTCGACGCGATGTTGCGGCTCACGGCGTCGATCGCGATGCGCGGGACGAGCTGCAGTCCGGTCGCGGTGGGGGCAGGAGCGGCAGAGGCCTCGGCATCCGCCCCCGAAACGGGGGCTTCGCGCACGGCATCCAGCGTCACCTCCGCCTCGGCGCCCACGAGCACGCTCACCCCCTTGGTAGTCGACACGAGCTCGATTCCGAGCCGCTGTGCCTCGCCGAGCAGGTGCCAGAGCAGCGGGCTCGCGAAGTCGTCGAGGTAGAGCCAGTCGACCTCCTGGCCGAGCTGAGCCTCGGTGCTCGCACGATGCAGCGGCACGAACTGGCAGAACCAGCGATGCTGCTGCGGCTCGAGGGCGAGACGGTTCAGTTGATGGGTGACGTTCGCCCAGGTCAGGGTCGACTTTGTCCATCCGGTCGTGCCGCTGCGGATCACTGGGCGCACGGCAAGCCGGTAGTCGAAGTGGCCGGTCCAGGTTGGAGCGGCCTTCTTGGCGGTCGGTCCGTTCCAGCGGTCCGGGGTGCGCGGGGTCAGCTCGCGCAGCTCGAACTGCAGCGCCATCGCCGTGCGACCGCGTATGCCCTCAGGGGGATGAGCCCCGGATGCCGCCGACTCACTAGCGGTAAGCGCCTCGAGGGCCGCCTTCCAGGAGGGCTTCGGCATCCGCCAATGCTCTCACGATGCGCAGTGACGGTTGAGCAGGTCGCGCAGGTCGCGCAGGTCGCGCAGGTCGCGCGCGGGTAAAAGTTCGCCGACTCCGGACTAGTGGTCGCTCCCCAACAGAGACGAGCAGCCACTACTCCGTACTCGGCGCTGTCCTTCAGCCCGCGACCTCCCCGCGACACCACGGGCGGGTTCCAACACACGCATCCGAGCACGCTGCTCAACCAGCACGAGTCGCAGGTCGCGCGCGGGCAAAAGATCGCCGACTCCGGACTAGTGGTCGCTCCCCAAGAGAGATGAGCAGCCACTACCCCGTACTCGGCGCTGTCCCTCAGCCCGCGACCACCCCGCGACACCACGGGCGGGTTCCAACACACGCATCCGAGCACGCTGCTCAACCAGCACGAGTCGCAGGTCGCGCGCGGGCAAAAGTTCGCCGACTCCGGACTAGTGGTCGCTCCCCAAGAGAGATGAGCAGCCACTACTCCGTACTCGGCGCTGTCCCTCAGCCCGCGACCTCCCCGCGACACCACGGGCGGGTTCCAACACACGCATCCGAGCACGCTGCTCAACCAGCAGATCGCGCAGGTCGCGCAGCTCCCGCAGGTCGCGCGCGGGCAAAAGGTCGCCGACTCCGGACTAGTGGTCGCTGCCCAACAGAGACGAGCAGCCACTACTGCGTACTCGGCGCTGCTTCCATCGGTCTCGCCCTCGCTCGGCAGTATCAGTGGTGCGCGATAGCGTGGCCAGCATGTTCCTCCTGGATGACCGCGTCGTCACAAGCGCAAGCGATCTCACTACTGCGTCGCACTGCGAATTCGCGTTTCTCCGTGCTCTCGACGCCAAGCTCGGCCGTACCCCCAAGGTCATCGAGAAGCCGGATGCGATGCTCGCCCGAGCCGCAGAGCTGGGCGGTGCGCACGAGAAGCGCGTGCTCGAGGCGTTCAGGCTGCAGTTCGGCGCTGGCGTAGTCGAGATCGCGAAGCCCGCGCACAACCGCGGCGCGTTCGAGGCCGCCGCCACCGCGACCGAGCGGGCGTTCGCCGACCGCGCCGACGTCGTCTTCCAGGCGACCTTCTTCGATGGCACCTTCCTCGGGTTCGCCGACTTCATCGTGCACCTCGGCGACGGCGTCTACGAGGTGCACGACACCAAGCTCGCGCGCTCGGCGAAGATCACCTCTCTGCTGCAGCTCGCCGCGTACGGCGACCAGCTGCACCGGCTGGGTGTCACCACGGGCGAATCGGTGCGACTCGTGCTCGGCGACGGTCGGGTGAGCGAGCACCGGCTGCGCGACATCCTTCCGGTCTACCTCAACCGTCGCGCCCGGCTCACCCGGCTCGTCGAGGAGAGAGTTGCCGACACCAACGCGGTCGCTTGGGGTGACGACCGGTACAGCGCCTGCGGCAAGTGCGACACCTGCACCCCCGAGGTCGAGGCCAGCCGCGACGTGCTCCTCGTCGCCGGGATGCGGCTGACCCAGCGGGGGCGACTGCGCGACGGCGGCATCACGACGATCGAGCAGCTCGCCGCAGCATCCACCCCCGTCGTCGGCCTCGCGGAGGCGACCCTCGCCTCGCTGCGCGCGCAGGCGAAACTGCAACTCGACGGCGCCCTGAGCTACGACGTCTTCAACCCGTCGGCGCTCGCCGCGCTCCCGGAGCCCGACGCGGGCGATATCTTCTTCGACTTCGAGGGCGACCCCCTGTACAGCGAGAACGGCGGCCCCGAGTGGGGGATCGACTATCTGTTCGGGCTGGTCGAGGCCCCACGGCCGGACGGGTCCACCCCGTTCCGCGCATTCTGGGCACACACCCACGAGGAGGAGCGCCAGGCCCTCAGCGACTTCCTCGACTACCTGCGGGAGCGCCGACGGCAGCATCCGGCCATGCACATCTACCACTACGCCTCCTACGAACGCACCCACCTGCTCTCGCTCGCCGCCCGCCACGGCGTCGGCGAGGACGACATCGACGACCTGCTGCGCGAGCACGTGCTCGTCGACCTGTACCCGATCGTCAAGAAGAGCCTGCGGGTCGGGTCGCGCAGCTACTCGATCAAGAAGCTCGAGCCGCTCTACATGGGCGACCACCTGCGCCACGGGGTCGACAACGCGGCCGACTCGATCGCCGAGTACGCGCTCTCCCGAGAGCTGCTGGCGAAGGGCGAGACGGATGCGGCGAGCGCGAAGCTCGCCGACATCGCCGACTACAACGAATACGACTGCGTCTCCACGCTCCGGCTGCGCGACTGGCTGCTCGCCCGCGCCGTCGAGGCCGGCACCGCGCTCGCGTCGCCCCAGGACCTCGAACTCGACCCGGCGTTGATCGAGAACGTGGTGCGCGAGCCCAGCCCCGTCTACCTCGCCCTCGCGGCTGCCGTCGCCGAGATCCCCCCGGTCGACCGCACCGCCGACGACACAGCTATCGCACTCGCCTCCGCCGCGATCGACTACCACCGGCGCGAGGGCAAGAAGTTCTGGCAAGAGCACTTTGACCGGCTGCGCAACCCCGTCGAGCAGTGGTGTGACACCCGCGATGTTCTCGTGGTCGATGCCGGCATCACGACCGTGCACCGCGATTGGGGCCTCGCGCCTCGCGCCCGCAATGAGTCCCGCGTGCTCGCGATTCGCGGCGAGCTTGCCCCCGGCAGCTCCCTCAAGGTCGGCCACAAGCCCTACCTCGTCTACGACGAGCCCTTCCCGCCGATCGAGCAGAGCAGCGAACCGGGCGCCAGGTACGCCCATGCCCGCGCCGAGATCACCGGCATCGAGGACGACGTCTTCTACCTCACCGAGCGGCTCGCGAACGGCGCACCGGCCTACGACGAGATGCCGATGGCGCTGACCCCCGGCACCCCGCCCAACCCCGGCACCCAGGTCGAGGCGATCGCGGAGTGGGGCGAGAGCGTGCTCGATGCCCTGCCTGGGATGCTGCCTGATGCCGCGCTCGACATCCTGCGCCGCCGTTCGCCCCGCGGCGAGCTCGCGACGCTCGCCGCGATCGCCGCCGATTCGCGCGGCGGCGAGATCACCGCGGCGATCCGCGACAGCCTGCTCGGCATCGACCACTCCTATCTCGCCGTGCAGGGTCCCCCGGGAACCGGCAAGACCTACACCGGATCCCGGGTGATCGCCGACCTCGTTGTGAACCACGGCTGGCGGATCGGCGTGGTCGCGCAATCGCACGCGACGGTGGAGAACATGCTCGAGGCCGTCGTGAAGGCGGGGGTCGACAAGCACCTGGTCGGCAAGAAGCCGAAAGACAAGACAGACCCCACGGCCGTGCCGTGGACGCGACTCGATCCGAAGGACTTCGCGACCTTTACCGCGCAGGAGGGCTTCGTGCTCGGCGGAACCGCCTGGGATTTCAGCAACCCGACCCGCGTGCCCCGCGGCAGCCTCGACTTGCTCGTCATCGACGAGGCCGGCCAGTTCTCGCTCGCCTCGACGATCGCGTCGGCGGTCGCCGCGACCCGGATGCTGCTGCTCGGCGACCCGCAGCAGCTTCCCCAGGTCAGCCAGGGCACGCATCCGGAGCCCGTCGACGTCTCCGCACTCGGCTGGCTCGCCGACGGCCACCAGGTGCTGCCGCCCGAGTTCGGGTTCTTCCTCGCGAAGACCCATCGGCTGCATCCGGCGGTCTGCGCCCCCGTGTCGCGCCTGTCCTATGAGGACAAGCTCGTCTCGGTGGCCGTCGATCGGCACCTCGACGGGATCGACCCTGGGCTGCATCCGGTGCCCGTGCACCACATTCTCAACTCGACCTCGTCGATCGAGGAGGCGGACCGGGTCGTTGAGATCGCGCGATCGGTGCTCGGGCGGCCATGGGCCACGGGCCACCGCGCGGGCGAGGCTGCTACCCCGCCGGTGCCCCTCAGCGAGGGCGATCTGATCGTGGTCGCGCCATACAACGTGCAGGTCGATCTGATCCGTCAGCGGCTGCACGATGCCGGGCTCGGTCAGATCCCCGTCGGCACCGTCGACAAGTTTCAGGGTCACGAGGCGGCAGTCGCGATCGTGTCGCTCGCTGCGTCGTCGGCCGAGGAGGTGCCACGCGGACTCGAGTTTCTGCTGATGCCGAACCGGCTCAACGTCGCGATCTCCCGCGCCCAGTGGGCGGCGTTCCTGCTCTACTCGCCCGCGCTCACCGAGCACCTGCCCACCAACATCACGGTGCTCGCCCGGCTCAGCGCGTTCATCGAGCTGGTGCGCTCCTAGGGCCGCCCGCCGGGGTGGTCGGCTCCTAGGGCCGCCCGCCGAGCAGCGCCGGAATGTCGATCGTCTCGAGCTCGTTGAGACGCTCGAAGCGTTTGATCAGATAGTCGGGCTCGTGCTCGAAGTCCTGGGCGATGAGCCGCGAGGTCAACGCCTGGGCGATCTCGTCGCCCGCATCGACGCGCGCCGACTCGACCAGTGCCGCGACCCGCTCCCCGTCGACCGAGACGGCGCGCAGCGCCCTCGCCAGCGCCTCGTAGACGCGGCGCCGGAGGGCGAGCTGCCGCACGTCGCCGCGGCGGTAGTCGCCGAGCGATTCGGTCCAGCGCAAGTTCAGCAGTTTCTTGCGGGCCCGAATCACGCGCCGGGCATCCGCCTCGTTCTGCCGGGCGAATCGGCACAGTTCGTCGCGAGCGACGCGGGCGTAGTCCTCCGCGCTGAAGTCATTGTGCTCGCGCAGGGCGCCGACGATTATGCGGTTCTTGACCGCCATCCGCGCCGCGAAGAGCGACATGATCAGACCCTCTTCGACGATCTCGTTGAGTGTCGGATGCCCGGGTGCCGCCGTCGGGCGATCGCCCCGGCGCGCGTCGCGCAACGCTCGCATGCCGAGCCTCATAACCGTGCCACTTTCTGAACCTTCCGAGCTGTTCGCCGAGTACACCATGATTTTAAGCTGCCGCGGCAAGCTGGACAGCACGTAAACAGGATCGCCCGTAACGCGCGGAGGTGCCGGCCGGGAATCGGGTGGCGCCGAACTTCTTCGATCGCCCCGCGCGAGGGCTCAGCCTCGCCCGGTCAGGCCGGGCTCACTCCATGTCGTCCGCGGTGGTGACCCGGTTGCCAAGGATCAGCGCGTTCGGGTTGTGCTGGCTGGGTCCGGCGGACGCAAGCCGAGCGTGGTCCGACTCGTGCTCGTCTGAGTCGCTCGGGTTGCCGTGCGCTGTCGTTCCCGGAGACAGGGACCCCTCGACCAGCAGGGCGCGCTCGTCGAGGCCGTCGGTGCGCCCGGAGCCCACGGTGCGCTCGCCCTCCGGGGCGGTCTCGTCGACGATGCCCGCCTCGGTGACGTCGCCCACGTTCTCGTCCCAGTTGTGATTGCTCATATCAGTACGATATGCAGTCCGGGGCGCGACAGCAGCCCCTGAGTGGGGTGCGCCGCACCGCTCACAGCCGGAACTCTTGAGCCAACTGGGTATCCAACACAGGAGAATCGGCGACTCGCCGCCGCAACGCGCCACCGAAACCGGCGTGTCTGCCTGATCCCCTCGGTTAGGTGCGGGTCTGGCGCGGGTCAGGCGCGGACGAGGCCCGACTCGATCGCCGCGATGACTTCGGGTGCATCCGGCTGCGTCGTCGGGCGGAACCGCTGCACGTCGCCGGTCGGCGAGATCACGAACTTCTCGAAGTTCCACTTGACCCTGCCGGCCTTGCCCGCGGAATCCGCGGTCTTGGTCAGTTCGGCGTAGAGCGGATGCGCCGAGCGTCCGTTCACCTTGGTCTTCTCGAACAGCGGGAACGTCACGCCGTACGTCATCGAGCAGAACTCCTGGATTTTCTCGGCGCTGCCCGGCTCCTGCCCGGCGAACTGGTTGCAGGGAAAGCCGAGCACGGTGAACCCGCGGTCGCTATAGGTCTTCTGCAGCTCCTCGAGCTTCTCGTACTGGGGCGTGAGGCCGCATTTCGAGGCGACGTTGACGACGAGCACGACCTGGTCGGCGTAGGCGGCGAGCGTGGTGGGCTGGCCCTCGGCGGTGGTGAGCTCGATCTCATGCAAAGTCATACGGCCACGATAGGCGCCCAGCCTGAGGCTCCGCCGGTCGTGGGCGCGCCAGAGCGCGCTGCTCGACCAGCGGAGCGCCAGCTACCCGCGCACTCCCAGCGCGAACGGCAGCACTCCCGCGGCCCCGCCCTGGCGCAAAATTCGAGCCGCGACGGTGAGCGTCCAGCGACTGTCGACGAGGTCATCGACCAGCAGCACCGGCCCCGACAGCGCCGACAGCGCCGACGCGAGCTCCCCGCCCACGGCGAAGCCACCCCAGACGCTCTGCAGCCGGTACGCGCTGTTTCCGCCGGGCTCGCCGACCGGGCCGTCGCCGACGATGTCGAGCGACCCGAGGTAGGGCAGCCGGCCAACTTCGGCGAGCGCTGTCGCAACGGATCCGACGAGCAGCGGATGCGACCGCGACGGCATCGAGACGACCGCGGCAGGGCGTTCGTCCCAGCCCCATTCGCCGAGCACCCGGATGCACGCGGCGATGAGCTGCGGGGATGCCGGAGCGTCGATGTTCGACGGGGAGAACACGGCGCGCAGGGTGCCGCCCCAGCCGAGGTCGGTGAGGCGGGCGAGGGCGCGGCCATCCAGCATCCGCTCGCCCGGCGCGATCTTGCCCTTCGCGGGCACGCCGAGGCGGTCTGCTCCGGTGGGCCACTGCGCGCGCGGCTCGATGATCACGCCGACGCGGTCGAGGGAGGATGCCGCCTTCGCCGCCTGCTCGTCCTGCACATCGACGGGGTACCATGCGCCGGCGCAGTTGTCGCAGCGCCCGCAGGGCACAGCGGTGTCGTCGTCGAGCGAGCGCTGCAGGTACTCCATGCGGCATCCGTCGGTCTGCTCGTACTCGATCATGTGCTGCTGCTCGGCGATCCGCTCGCCCGCGATGCGTTCGTAGCGTTCGCGATCGTAGGTCCACGGCTGGCCGGTCGCGACCCAGCCGCCCTGCACCCGCTTGACGGCGCCGTCGACGTCGAGCACCTTGAGCAGCAGCTCGAGCGGGGTGCGGCGGATGTTCACGCGCGCCTCGAGCGCGGGCGTCGAGAGGGGCGCGCCGCCGTTCGCGTTGAGCTCGTCGATGACGGTTTCGGCGCGCTGCTGGTTGGGCATCGACGCGGTTGCGAAGTACTGCCAGATCGCCTCGTCCTCGGTGCCCGGCAGCAGCAGCACGTCGGCGTTCGCGGTGGCGCGGCCGGCGCGACCCACCTGCTGGTAGTAGGCGACGGGAGAGGACGGCGCGCCGAGGTGCAGCACGAAGCCGAGGTCGGGCTTGTCGAAGCCCATGCCGAGCGCGCTCGTGGCGATGAGCGCCTTCACCTGGTTGGCCTTGAGCAGCCCCTCCGACTCCTCCCGCTCGCCGGTGTCGGTCTGCCCGGTGTAGGCGCGCACGACGTGTCCGGCCTCGCGCAGCAGGCGGGCCGTGTCTTCGGCGGCGGCGACGGTGAGGGTGTAGATGATGCCGCTGCCGGGCAGGTCGTCGAGGTGGCTGAGCAGCCAGCCGAGCCGGGCGCCGGCATCCGGCAGCCGCAGCACGCCCAGCCGGAGGGATGCCCGGGCGAGCGGCCCGCGAATCGTCACGACGTCGGTGTGCTCGGCCCCGGGAGCGAGCGCGCCGAGCTGCTCCGCGACATCCTGCACGACCCGGCTGTTGGCGGTCGCGGTCGTCGCGAGCACGGGCACACCGGCCGGCATCTGCGCGATGAGGTCGCGCAGGCGCCGGTAGTCGGGCCGGAAGTCGTGCCCCCAGTCGGAGATGCAGTGCGCCTCGTCGACGACGAGCATGCCGACCCGCGGGATCAGCTGCGGCAGCTGCTGCTCCCGGAACGACGGATTGTTGAGCCGCTCCGGCGAGACGAGCAGCACGTCGACCTCGTCGGCGGCGAGCTGCCGCAGCACGTCGCCCCACTCGTGCGCATTGGTCGAGTTGATCGCGACCGCGCGCACCCCGGCGCGGGCCGCCGCGGCGATCTGGTCGCGCATCAGGGCGAGCAACGGCGAGACGAGGATAGTCGGGCCCGCGCCCTGCTGGCGCAGCAGCAGCGTGGCGACGAAGTACACCGCCGACTTGCCCCACCCGGTGCGCTGCACGACGAGCGCGCGCCGGCGGTCGTCAACGAGCGTCTCGATGGCCTCGAACTGGCCCTCGTGAAAGGCGGCGTCGTCACGCCCGACGAGCGTGCGCAGGATCTCGAGGGCGGATGCGCGGGTGTCGGTCATCCATCCAGCCTGACAGAGACCCACGACACCGCCCATCAACTACGCTTGGCGCCCATGGTCCTGCCCGAGGTGAGCGTCTGCTATCTGCTGCGCGAGACCGCGGCCGGGCCCGAGATTCTGCTCGGACGCAAGAAGACCGGACTGGGGCTGGGCAACCTCGTCGGCCCCGGCGGCAAGCTCGAGGCTGGCGAGACGCCGACGGATGCTGCGGTGCGCGAGACACGGGAAGAGGTCGGCGTGACCGTGCATCCGGATGCGCTCACCCTCATCGGCGAGCTCACCTACCCTTTTCCGTACCGTCCAGCGTGGAGCCAGAAGTCGTGGGCGTTCCTCTGCCGGGAGTTCTCCGGCGAGCCCGTCGAGTCGGAGGAGCTGCGCCCGGAATGGTTCGCGCTCGACGCCCTGCCCCTCGACCGGATGTGGGCCGACGCCAAGCACTGGCTGCCGTTGGCCCTCGCCGGGCGGTTCGTGCGCGCGACGTTCACGTTCGCGGCCGACGGCAGGTCAGTGGAGTCGTCGGATTTCGTGCCGGCTAACCAGCCGTCGACATGACGGGCTGCGAGTAGGAGAACCCGTCGGTGAGGTTGTCGATCCGCACCTCGAGGGTGCCTGCGGCGCCGGTGTCATCGGTGACCGCGCAGTCGAGCGTCGCCCCCGGCAGGATCCGCTCCGGCGTTCCGCAGTCCACCGTGTGTTCGGTGCCGCCGACGGACAGCTCCCACGCGATCGACTCCTCGATGTTGCCCGTGACAAGCGGCACAAACGAGGCGCGGAGCGAGAACGCGAGCAGCACGCATGCGGCGGCTGCGATCAGCACGTTCAGGAACCACACCCAGGCGGGTGCCGAACCGATTCCCGCATGCTTGCGGGTGACGACAGCCCGCGCGATCAGGTAGACCGGTGCGCCGAGCAGCGACCACGATGCCCGAGCGACATCGTGGTGCCCCCAGATGCGTAGGCGGCGCACATCACGCACAGCGAAGACGATCGTGACCAGATAGGGCAGCAGGAGCACGGCGAGTATCCACCAGGTCCACCCGTAGAGGGTGATCAGAACGAGCGCGGCGGCGGCCGCGGCGAACGCGATGAACGGGCTGAACGCGATGATCCAGACGGAAATCGAACTCCATCGGCTCGGCAGGATGTCCCAGCCTCCGGGGGTGTCGACGCGGCGCGCGACGACGAGCGCGGGCCGATTGCTTTCGTGACGAGGCCAGCCGAAACCTAGCTCCGGCTCGGGCTCCGGCTCCGGCTCCGGCTCCGGCTCGGGCTCGGGCTCCGGCTCGGGCTCGGGCTCCGGCTCCGGCAGTGGTGCCGTGTGCTCCGACCAGCCCTCGCCCGTCCACCAGCGCATGCGGGTCGGCGACGACGGATCCACGTGCCATCCGGCGGGAACCACAGCGGTCGGAACGTCAGTCACGTGGCCCCCCAATGATCGTTGCCCCATCGTGGCGTGCGCGAGCGCCCGGCGCCTTCCCCATATCTGGGGTGAAACGCCCGTTCTCCGGCCGGGCGCCACGGCGAGCAGGGGAACTGCCGCCGCAAAACAACCCCTCGCCCGGCCCAGTGCCCGCCCCTATTCTCGGAGCATTGATCGCCCCCAGCACCGCACCTCACAGCATCCGAGGTCACAGCACATTCAACGACGAATGGAGCGACGCGATGACGGCAATTACCACGATGCGCAAACGGATGCGGCCACGGTCGAGGCTCGGCTGGTGGAGTTCCGGCCTTGCGGGTCTTGTCGTGTTTGTCGCCCCGCTCGCGAGCCTCGTCACGGGTCTCGTGATCCGCCTCTTCGAGAGTTCCTACGTTGTGAGCACGAGCGATGCGGTGTTCCTGACGATTCCGTGCGTCGTGGCATCTGCCGCACTCGGCATCGCCGCGATCCTTCTACGGCGGGACCACAGCCCCATCGTGGTTCTCGTGACTGCCGCCATGACGACGATCACGGTCTTTCTCTGGGCGGAAGAGTTCCTCTTCCGCATCTGAGCCCGCACCTAGACTCGCACAGGCCCCTCGCGCGCCTTCCAGTCAGGAAGGTAGACGAGGATGGGCCAGTGACGGAGACCACGCGGTGACGAGCAGAGCCGACGTCGGATTCCGATCGGAACGCGGCCCGATCCTCATCGCCATCATGATGGCGACCGGACTGGTCGCCATCGACGCGACGATCCTCGCGACCGCGATCACCTCCATCGTCGGCGACCTCGGCGGATTCGCCCAGTTCCCGTGGCTGTTCTCGATCTACCTGCTCGCGCAGGCCGTCTCCGTGCCCATCTACGCTAAACTCTCGGAGGTTCTCGGGCGCAAGCCGATCATCATCTTCGGCATCGCCCTGTTTCTGCTCGGCTCGATCCTCTGCGGGCTTGCCTGGAGCATGCCGGCGCTCATCGCGTTCCGCGCCGTGCAGGGCCTCGGCGCCGGCGCGGTGCAGCCGACGGCGATCACCATCGTGGGCGATATTTACACCATCGCCGAGCGGGCGCAGGTGCAGGGCTATCTCGCGAGCGTCTGGGCGATCTCGTCGGTCGTCGGCCCGACCCTGGGCGGGTTGTTCTCCGAGTTCCTGTCCTGGCGCTGGATCTTCTTCATCAACATCCCGCTATGCATCGTCGCGGGCTGGATGATCATGCGCACCCTGCACGAGCGGATCGAACCGCGCGCGCACCGCGTCGACTACCTCGGCGCCGTGTTGCTCACGAGTTCGCTCAGTCTGCTCATCCTCGGCATCCTCGAGGGAGGGCAATCGTGGGCATGGGATTCCCCGCTGAGCATCGGGGCATTCGTCGTCGGCGGGCTCCTGCTCGGATGCTTCGTGCTGGCCGAGACGCGCGCCGCCGAGCCGATCCTGCCGCTCTGGGTCTTCTCCCGCCGGCTGCTGCTGACCACGGCGCTGGTGGGGCTCGGCGTCGGCGCGATCCTGATCGGCCTCACCTCGTACGTGCCCACCTACCTCGAGGGGTCACTCGAGGTGTCGCCGCTCGTCGCGGGGCTCGCCCTCGCCGCGCTGACGATCGGCTGGCCGATCTCGGCATCCCTCTCCGGGCGCTTCTACCTGCGCATCGGGTTCCGCAACACGGCGCTCATCGGAATGGTCGTCGTGGTCTCTGGCGCGGTCATTCTCGCCGCATTCGCGGGCGAGCCGAACCTCGTCACCGTCGCGGCGAGCTGCTTCCTCATCGGCCTGGGACTCGGCCTCGTCGCCACGCCGACGCTCATCGCCGCCCAGTCGAGCGTCGAGTGGAACCAGCGGGGCGTCGTGACCGGCGCGAGCCTGTTCTCCCGCTCGATCGGCAGCGCGATCGGCGTCGCGATCTTCGGTGCGGTCGCGAACGGCATCTTCGCGGCATCCGGGGGCTCCGGAACGGATGCTGAGACGATCACGACCGCGTCGTCCGCGGTGTTCCTCGCCGTGGTCATCGCGGCGGCGGCAACCGTCGTCGCGGTCGTCGCGATGCCGCGCACCCCGGCTCAGGGTTCGCGGGCGTAGCCACCGGCGCGGTCGCACGTGGCGAGCTGCTGCTGCACGACTGAGCCCGGTCAGAAGATGCGGTCGCGCGCCACCATTGGCGGCGGGTCGAGCGCGGGCGGGTACGGGTGGAACAGGTCGAGCATGAGCAGCACAAGCACGATCTCGAGCAGTCCCGCGCCGAAGTACACCGCCTGCAGGAAGCTGTACGGGATCAACACCATCTGCACGAAGACCCAGATCACCATTCCGAAGCCGGCGACGGCGGATGCGGCGAGCGCCCAGGTCGCGCGGCGGAGCAGCAGCACGAAGGCGAGGGCGTGGGTGCCGCCGACGACGAGTATCAGCACGAGCCCCGGCAGCAGATAGGAGTTGAAGGGGGTCCCCTCGAGCCACTCCAGCGGTGGGACGATGCCAAGCGATCCGGCCCGTTCGCCGAGCGCGAGGGCCACACCGCTCACCACCGCGCTGAGCGCGACGATCACCTGCACGGCTAGCAAAGGTATACGCCAATTCATTAGCGCTCAGCGGCTCCTCTCAGCTCTCGCGTGAGTCAGCTCGCGGCCGGGTCGAGTCTTGCGTGGGCCAGCTCTTGTTCGGCCGCTCTTGCGTGGCCGCTCTTGCGTGGGTCAGCTCTTGTTCGGCCGCTCGATTATGGTGTCGCCGCCGGGGAACACGAGCGCCTCGTGTCCGTCGTCGAATCGCACGAAGTACGGTGCGGTCCCCTCACTGCCACGCACTTCGAGGATCTCGCCGTGCCGGTCTGGCGACTCGACCGTCTTGCCTCGGATCACAATCCGCTCGCCTGCCTTCGCGCGCATCTGCGCCACCTCCTGGCGAAATCGTAACGCCCGGGTCCCGCGACAATAAGGGGTTGCCGCCGGGCGGATGCCGTGCGGCGCGCTGTCATCATTCAGGAGTTGGGGCCCGGCCGGGCTGTCATCGGTCAGCGGTCAGCGGTCGGCAAACCCGTCCGTCGCCTCGATCAGTGCCGACAGGATGCCGGGCTCGTCGAACGAGTGCCCCGCATCGGGGACCATGTGGAACTCGGCTTCCGGCCAGGCCCGGTGCAGATCCCACGCGGTGACGGGCGGGGTGCAGATGTCGTAGCGGCCCTGCACGATGACGGCGGGGATGTCGCGCAACAGGTGCGCGCCCGCGATCAGCTGGCCGTCGGCCATCCACCCCTTGTTGACGAAGTAGTGATTCTCGATGCGCGCGAACGCCAGCGCGAACCGGGGGTCGGAGAAAACGGCCACGGTCTCGGGTTGTGGCAGCAGGGTGATCGCGCTCGCCTCCCAGGTCGACCAGGCCACCGCCGCGGGACCGTGCACCGCCGGATCGGGGTCGTTGAGCAGTGCGTGGTACGCGTCGATGTAGCCGCCACGCTGCCCGCCGGGAACCTGCGCCGCGTAGCTCTCCCACACATCCGGGAAGATCTGCCCGGCCGGGCCCTCGTAGAACCAGTCGAGCTCGGTCTCGCGCAGGGTGAAGATGCCGCGCAGCACGAGCTCGGTGACCCGATCCGGATGCGTCTGGGCGTAGGCGAGCGCGAGGGTGCTGCCCCAGCTCCCGCCGAAGACCTGCCAGCGGTCGATCTCGAGGTGCTCGCGCAGCCGCTCGATGTCGGCGACGAGGTGCCAGGTGGTGTTGACCGCGAGGTCGTAGCCCGGCTCGCTCGCGTGCGGCACGCTCCGGCCCGATCCGCGCTGGTCGAACAGGATGATGCGGTACTTCGCCGGGTCGAATGCCCGGCGGTGCTTGGGCGCGACCGCACCGCCCGGGCCTCCGTGCAGGAACACGACGGGCTTGCCCTGCGGGTTACCGGATGCCTCCCAGTACAGGCTCTGTCCGTCGCCAACCTCGAGCAGGCCGGAGTCGTGTGGTTCGATCTCGGGGTAATAGGTGCGCATCGGCCCAGCCTAGGTCGATCGCGCATAATCCTGATCGCCAGCCGAGCAAACGGCTGATACGGTCGATAGTGACCGGTCTTCACGACTGGTGAGACTGGGGGGTCTCATGGACAACGACGAATCCCGCGCAGGCATTGGTGGCGCACCGCGGGGCGTTCTCACCGAACTCAAAAACCTCACCCTCAGCCCCGCGATGAGTCTCTGGGGTTCGAGCGTCGACCGATCCCTCCGGCACGTCCCCCGCCCGACCGGTCCCGCGCGGGCGAATGCCGCGGGACGGGACAGCCTGCGCGCCATGATCTTCGGTGCCGGCCCGGCGGTCGGCTGGGGCGTCGCAACCCACGACCTCGCGCTTCCGGGCGCGTTCGCTCGGGCGCTGTCCGCGGCCACCGGACGGGGGGCGGATGTCGACCTCGCCGCCGATCCGGACATCTCCATCTCCAGTGCCCTGCAGGCCGTTCTTGCCATGCAGCTCTGGCGCTACGACGTGATCGTGATCGTGCTCGGCGTGAACGACGCAACACGCCTGACACCGCTCGGCACCTGGCAGCAGAAGCTCGACGACCTGGTCGCAGGGGTGGAAGAAGCCACCTCGACCGGAACGAAGGTCGTCGTGACGGGCATCCAACCAATCCGATCCATTCCGACCTTCGATTCGGTGTTCGGCACAGTCGCGGACCAGCACGCCGCGGAGATGAACGCGATAACCCAGCAGGTGTGCGCCCGCTCGGAGCGGGCGACGTTCGCGCCGCTCACCTCGGTCTCCGCCGTCAACACGACCCGGCATCGCGAGCCCGCCGCCTACACGCACTGGGCCGGCGAGATCGCGCGGGTGATCCCGGCCGGCCTCAACGACGTGCTCCGGGTGCCTCGGGATCCGCACCGCCCGAGCGCGGCCGACGAGCCGGCACACGAGGCGCACCGCCAGCGCGCCCTCGACCGGATGGGCCTGAACGCCGTGCCGAATGTGCGCCTCGACCGAATGGTCTCGATCGCGCGCCGCGCGCTGAGAACGACGTCTGCGCTGTTCACTGTGATCGACGGCGATCGGCAGTGGCACAAGGCGCGCAGCGGCACCCAGGTTACCGAGATCGCGCGCTCCGACGGGTTCTGCGACTTCACGATCCGCACCCGGGAGGGGATGATCGTGTGCGACGCACGGAAGGATCCGAGGTTTCGCAACAACCCGCTCGTCACCGGCAAGCCGTTCATCCGGTTCTATGCGGGATTCCCGATCGAGTCGCCCACCGGCGAGCGGATCGGCGCGCTCTGCGTCTTCGATTCGGATCCCCGCGCGGAGTCCGACGTAGACATGGTCTACCTGCGCGAACTCGCCCATCTGGCGCAGCGGGAGCTCGAGCGGGACGGGCGGGACGACCCCGGCGACCGACATCGCTGAGACTGTTTAGGTGCTTTTCGCTCTAGGTTCTACCCCCTGCCTCTGCGCGTCGAAACGGGGTTAGAGTCCCCCTAATAGGGGTCATTTGACCTTCCCCCGTCTCGACACACCAGGAGAAGCGCCATGTCAGAACGCAACACTTTCGTCCGCTCAATGCACGATCTCGGTCTCGCGGCCTGGTTTGGCGGCGGCCTCATGGGCGCCGTCGGCCTCAACGGCGCAGCGGCGCGCGCGAACGACCCGACGGAGCGGTTAACCCTCTCGTCGGCGGGCTGGGCGCGTTGGGCGCCGGTGCAGCTGGGCGCTCTGGTCATCCACGGCGTCGGCGGTCTTGCCCTGATCCTCGCGAACAAGTCGCGACTGTCTGCGCAGTCGGAGGGCCGCACCAACACGATCGTCAAGATCGCCGTCACCGCCGCCGCGCTCGGCACGACCTTGTACTCCGGCGTGGTGGGGAAGAAGATCGCCGAGCACGCCGACGAGGGCGGTAAAGGTGTCACCGAGGCGGGCTCCGGGGCGAGCTCGGAGCTCGAGTCGGCCCAGACGCAACAGAAGTACTTGCAGTGGGCGACCCCGGTGCTCACCGCCGTGCTCATTGTGCTCGCCGCGCAGCAGGGCGAGCAGCAGCGGCCACTCGCCGGGATTCTGCGGTCGAAGTGGAGCGAGCTGATGGACCACTCACGCTGACGAGCGGAGCCGCGCGGCTACCGCGGGTAGTCGGCGGCCGCGGGTAGTCGGCTACCGCGGGTCAGTCGGCGGCCGCGCCGATTCGCGGTAAACCGATGGCCGAACCGGAGGCGACGGCGGAGCGACCGATGGCCTCGATGTGCCGGGTGTCGCATCCGCAGCATCCGCCGAGCATCGTGAGCTGGGGGTTGGTTCGCCGCAGCTCGCCGAGCTGGCGCCCGAGTTCCTCTGGGTCGCCATCGTCGAGCGTCTCGGAGTTGTCGAGTTCGGCGTGGCTGCAGCGGGATGCGTTCGCGCGGATCCCCCTGACCCGCCTGCGCACAGCGTCGTCGTCCCACATGCCCTCGGCGAGGTGCGTCGGATGCGCGCAGTTGATCGCGAAACACTCCGGGTACCAGCCGGAGTCGATGTCCACCGCGGAAATGGCCTCGCTGATGCTCTCGCCGCTCGCGAGCCGGCCGTCGGTCTCGACGGTGAACGAGATGACGACGGGCATCCCCGCCGCCTGGGCGGCACGGGTGATACCGATCGCCTCCTCGCTGTAGTTGAGGGTGAGCGCGCTGATGAAGTCGGCCTCGGTGTCGGCGAAGATGTCGATCTGCCAGGAGTGGTAGTCGGCGGCCTCCTGCGCGGACTGCCTCTCGGAGCTGGCGTAGCCGCCGGCGCGTGGACCGACCACCGCCGCGATCACGATCCGGGAGGCATCCGTCTCCCAGACCCGTCGCACCTTTTGGGCGAGCAGCACGGACGAGCGATTGACCCTCTCGAACTCCTGAGAGCCGTAGCCGAGACGGGCGGTCCAGTCGGGATTTGCGCGCCACGTCGCCGTGTCGAGAACGAAGCCCAGGCCGAGCCGGGTGGCGACCGCAGCGTGACGATTGAAGTAGGAGCGCAGCACATCGCGACCCTCGTCAGAGCGCAGCAGCTCGCATGCCGCGAAATGCGGCAGATCGATCCCCTCCCAAAACAAGAGGGTGGTCTCGAGCCCGGCGTCAGTGAGGAACAGCGCGCCCTCCTCCAGTTGCGGAAGGGCGGCGCGGTACTTCGGCATGCGGGCTCCGATCAGCGATGACCACCCCCATTGGTTGGCCCAACGCTAGACCGGCGCCCGCGCCGGTGCAACTGGGTTGTGCGGCGCGTCGGTCTACTCCCCAGGCGAGCCGTCGCGCGGGCGTGCCGTCGCGCCGTCGCGCGGGTCAGGCCGCGCTGATCGCGTCGAGGAGCTTCTGCCCGTACTTCTCGAGCTTCGACTCGCCGACGCCCGACACCGTGCCCAGCTCGGCGAGGGTGCCGGGGGTGCCTGTCGCGATTTCGCGAAGGGTCGCATCGTGGAAGATCACATACGCCGGAACGCCCTGCTCCTTTGCCTCGGCGGCACGCCAGGCCCGCAACTTCTCGAACAGCGGGGTGGCTCCCGCGGGGAGCTCGGCGGATGCCCCGCGCGCCGTGCGCGACGCCTTCTTCGCCGGGCGATCGGGCTCGCGGCGCAGCGAGACCTTGCGTGCCCCGGAGAGCACCGCGGCGCTGTCGTCGGTGATCACGAGTGTGCCGAAGCCGTCGCTGTTGACCTGGAGTAGTCCCTGCGCGAGCAGCTGCCGCACGACACCGCGCCACTCGGGCTCGCTCAGCTCGCCGCCGATTCCGAAGGTGCTCAGGTTGTCGTGGCCGTTCTGTTCCACGCGCGGCGTGCGCTTGCCGAGCAGGATGTCGATGAGCTGACCCGCGCCGAACTTCTGGTTGCGCTCGCGCTGCAGTCGCACGACCGTCGACAGCAGCTTCTGGGCGGCGATGGTGCCGTCGATCGACTCGGGCGGCGACAGGCAGGTGTCGCAGTTGCCGCACGCGGTCGACGTCTCGCCGAAGTAGGCGAGCAGCTGCACCCGGCGGCATTCGACTGTCTCGCACAGCGCGAGCATCGCGTCGAGGTGCGCGGAGAGCTTGCGTCGGTGAGCATTGTCGCCCTCCGAGTCGGCGATCATCCGGCGCTGTTGCACGACGTCCTGCAGCCCGTAGGCAAGCCACGCGGTCGACGGCAGCCCGTCGCGGCCCGCGCGTCCGGTCTCCTGGTAGTAGCCCTCGACGCTCTTGGGCAGGTCGAGGTGGGCGACGAACCGCACATCCGGCTTGTCGATGCCCATCCCGAACGCGATCGTCGCGACCATGATGATGCCGTCTTCGCGCAGGAACCGCGACTGGTTGGCGGCCCGGACCGGTGCCGGGAGGCCCGCGTGGTACGGCAGAGCGGGGATTCCGTTGTCGACCAGCATCTGCGCGGTCTTCTCGACGGATGCCCGCGAGAGGCAGTAGACGATGCCCGCGTCGCCGTCGTGCTCGCTACGCACGAGCTGGAGCAGCTGCTGCTGGGGCGAGTTCTTCGAGGCGATCCGGTACTGGATGTTCGGACGGTCGAAGCTGGCCACGAAGTGCTTCGCCTCGCCGAGCTGCAGGCGCTGGGCGATCTCGGCGTGGGTCTGCTCGGTCGCGGTCGCGGTGAGCGCGATGCGCGGCACTGTCGGCCAGCGCTCGTGCAGCACCGACAGCTGCAGGTAGTCGGGGCGGAAGTCGTGGCCCCATTGCGACACGCAGTGCGCCTCGTCGATCGCGAACAGAGCCATCTCGCCCCGGTCGAGCAGGGCAGCGGTCGACTGCACCCGTAGCCGCTCCGGCGCGAGATAGAGCAGGTCGAGCTCGCCCGCGAGATAGGCGCGCTCGACGGCCGCCTTGGCATCCGGGGTCTGGGTGGAGTTCAGGTAGGCCGCGCGCACCCCGACGGCGGAGAGTGCGTCGACCTGGTCCTGCATGAGGGCGATGAGCGGGGAAATGACGATGCCGGTTCCGCGGCGCACAAGCGCCGGGATCTGGTAGCAGAGGGACTTGCCGCCGCCGGTGGGCATCAGGACGAGTGCGTCGCCGCCGGATGACACGTGGTCGATGATCTCGGCCTGGTTTCCGCGGAATTCGTCGTAGCCGAAGACGCGGTGCAGCACCTCGGCCGGTGCGCTGCGCGCGAGGGGGCGGGCGGGCGCATCCGGTGTCGAACTCATACCGGCAAGTTTACGAGGCCCCGCCGACAGCCAGGCCCGCGCGGCTCAACCAGCGGAATCTCGGGCGGGCTGCTCGACCGGCGGCCAGCCGGCGGCGTCCACGACCGGCACCGGCTCCGGCGGCAGCAGCGTGCGCGTCGTGACGAGGCCGCTGCGATTGGCGGCGCGCACCACGAGCGCCGAGTAGGCGACCATGATCAGGCCCGTCACGAGAAGTCCGATCGGGCTGCCGGAGTCGGCGTTGAGGTCGGTCAGCCCGACCGCGCCGAGCACGAACAACGTGGTGTTGTTGATCACGTGCGCCACGATCGCGGCCTCGAGTCCGCCGGTGCGCCAGGTGAGCCAGGCTGCGGTGACGCCGAAGATCGACACGTCCAGCAGCCCCCACACGTCGTAGTTGTGGCCGATCGCGAACAGCGGCACGGGAAGCAGGATCGCCCAGGCCGGATGCTTCAGCCAACCGCCGATCGTCTGCATGAGAAACCCGCGAAACACGTACTCCTCTGCCGTCGCCTGCAGCGGGGTGAGTACGAGCGCAAGCGCGATGAGCACCCACGTCGTCGACGTGATGACCGGCGACAGCGGGCCCGCCCCGCTGAGCGGATCGATCACGAGGAAGGAGAGCCCGAAGACCACGCCGTAGACGAGCAGCCCGATCGGGATGCAGCGCGCGAGCCAGCCCCACCGCAGACGCCCGGCCACCGACGACAGCAGGCCGAGCGGCCACGGCCCCATGATGAGCGTCGCGAAGATGACCGCTGGCAGCAGCAGGGCGATCGAGCCGACGGCGAATGCGAAGGTGATCGGGTCGGACAGGTCGATCTCGCCCAGCGTGAGGAGGTCGTTGAAGTTGCCGAAGACATCCGGCGACAGGAACGACCCGACGATGAACCCGACCGCGATGATGATCGACAGCACGAGGAAGATCGCCCCACCGATAAGCGCGGTGATCAGCGACTTCCACCACTTGTACTTCGGCCACGAGCGGGCGAGTCGGTGATAGGCGTAGTCCACGGGACGAGCCTAGACACACTCCCCTGACAATGGGGTCAACCTCAGATGTAGATCGCCGGATCGATGTAGAAGTCGTCGCTGGCGGCATCCGGCGCATTGATCGGCACGGCCTTCGCGGGAATTCCGGTCAGCACCGAGCGGGCCGGGGCATCGCGCACTACAACCGCGCCGGCGCCGACGCTGCTGCCCTCGCCGATCGTGATCGGTCCGAGAATCACCGCGCCGGCGCCGACGAGAACGCCGTTGCCGAGGGTCGGATGCCGCTTCTCCAGCTTCGTGCTGCGGCCGCCGAGGGTGACCCCGTGGTACAGCATCACGTCGTCGCCGAGCACCGCGGTCTCGCCGATCACGACGCCCATGCCGTGGTCGATGAACAGGCGGCGCCCGATCGTCGCGCCGGGGTGGATCTCCACTCCCGTCGCGGCGCGCGCGGCCTGCGAGATCGCCCGGGCCACGAAGAAGAAGCGGCGGCGCCACAGCTTGTTCGCCAGCCGGTACCACCAGACGGCGTGCACGCCGGGGTACAGCCAGAACACCTCGGCGTTGCTGCGCGCGGCCGGGTCACGCAGCCGGGCGGCGGCGATGTCCTCGGTCATGCGCGGGCCGACGCCGACGCCGAACGCGGCGCGCAGCCGCCGACGCGCGCCGGCCAGGTAGCTCAATCTCAGTCCTGGAGGTGTTCGAACAGGATGCTGGAGAGGTAGCGCTCGCCCGTGTCGCAGATGATCGCGACGATGGTTTTGCCAGCGTTCTCCGGGCGCTTCGCCAGCTCGAGGGCGGCCCAGATGATCGCGCCGGAGGAGATTCCGGTGAAGATGCCTTCCTCGGTGGCGAGGCGGCGGGCGATGTCGAGCGAGTCGTCGAGAGTGACGTCGATGATCTCGTCGTAGGCGTTCTTGTCGAGGATCGACGGCACGAAGTTGGCTCCGATGCCCTGGATCTTGTGCGGTCCGGCCTTGCCCTCGGTCAAAAGCGGCGAGTCGATCGGCTCGACGCCGACGATCTGCACGCTGGGCTTGCGCTCCTTGAGCACCTGGCCGACGCCCGTGATGGTGCCGCCGGTGCCGATGCCCGCGACGAAGATGTCGACGGCGCCGTCGGTGTCGTTCCAGACTTCTTCCGCGGTGGTCTCGCGGTGGATCTGCGGGTTCGCCTCGTTGTCGAACTGGCGGGCCCAGATCGAGTTCGGGGTGTTCGCGACGATCTCCTGCGCCTTCTCGATCGCTCCGCGCATCCCCTCGGATCCGGGGGTCAGCACGATCTCTGCGCCGAACGCGCGCAGGATGACGCGGCGTTCCTTGCTCATCGTCTCGGGCATCGTCATGATCACCTTGTAGCCGCGGGCGGCGCCGGCCATGGCCAGCGCGATGCCCGTGTTACCGCTCGTGCCTTCGACGATGGTGCCGCCGGGCTTCAGCTCGCCGGACTTCTCGGCGGCGTCGATGATCGCGACCCCGATCCGGTCCTTGACGCTGCCTGCGGGGTTGTAGAACTCGAGCTTCCCGAGAATCGTGGCTCCGACGCCCTCTGCCAATCGGTTGATGCGCACAAGGGGCGTGTTTCCGACAAGTTCAGTGACGTTGGAGTAGATGCGTCCGGCCATGTGTGCGCGTTCCGTTCCTGATTTGGGGGCAGTCGTACATACCCTAACCACCAGCGCTGCACGGGCCCCAGATATTCCGGCAGCTTTCATCATTCAGGAGTTGGGTATCGAAAACTCGGCCACCACCCGCCCAACCGGCCATTAAGTAAGGGCGGATGCCGCCGAATCAGTCGATTCGGCAGCATCCGCCCTACTTTGGCCCTGCTACTCCTGAATGATGAAAGTAATCAGTGGCCGTGCTCGCCCGCGTCGGCGTTCTTCGACGAGTCGGTGCCGCTCTTGTCGGAATCGCTCTTGTCAGAACCGCTCTTGTCGGAGTCTTTCTTGTCAGAACCCGACCCGCCATGCATCGCATCTTCGGCCTTCTTGCGCAGTTCGGGGGCCTTCTCGGCGACGCGCGACTTGGTCTCCCTGATGCCGCTCTGAACCTTGTCGCTGTTCCAGAGCTTGTCTGCCCTGACCTTCAGCTTCTCGTAGGCCTCTCGTCCGGCCCTGGAGCCGAGGACGTAACCTGTGGCAGCACCTGCCACAAAGAGAATTTTGCCCATCATGAGGTTCTCCTTCGCTCTGAGCCCAGTGCTCAGTAGTAGTTGGTGAATGACGTTCCCGCCGAGCCCAGTCGGCGGGAACATCAAGTTGTGGGGCTAGCCCTTGAAGACGTCCTTGACGTTTTCACCGGCCTGCTTGGCGCTGCCCTTGGCCTGGTCGGCCTTGCCCTCAGCTTCCAAACGCTCGTTGTCGGTGAGCTTGCCCGCGGTCTCCTTGGCCTTGCCCATCATCTTCTCGCCCGTGTTCTGAGCTTTGTCATCGGCACCCATTGTCATCTCCTTTGTCACTGATTCTGTTGGGGGAAATGCCGGTCGGAGGATCTCCTCCCGACGGTCAGTCTGTTGGCTAGCGCACGGCCGACCCGGGCGCGCCTGGCGGTGTGAACGGCGGGGCAGGGCCGGTGGATGCTGGGGGCGCAAAGCGGCTCACGACCGCGGCACGACCGTCGACGGCGCCGGCATCCGTTCCGAGCACGATCCCTTGCTGGCGCTCGAGGCGCACGCCGATGATCGCGCTCACGAGCAGGAACGCCAGGCCGAGGCTTGCGCCGAGCACCGCTATCGCGATGAGGATCAGGTCGTAGATGTAGCCGGGATTCGCGGAGGGTGAGCCGACGAATTCCGAGATGAACGACGCGCGGCCGAGCGCGCGGAGCACCACCTCGGTGCCGACGAACGCCGCGAACGCGAGTGCCGCAACGGCGACGGCGATCACGACCACGGCGCGCATCGAGCTACCGTGCTCCGGCATCGCTGGCTCGGCCGTCGCTCGGTCGGCCAGCGGCGACACCGGCGTCGCCGCCTCGGGAAGTGCTGCCCCTGCGCGGGTAATCGACGCAGGGGAAGAGTGGGTGGATCGCTCGGGAAGTGCTGCCCCCGCGGGTGCGCTCACCGCAGGGGAAGATGTGGGGAATCGGGCAAGGATGCCGTCCCGCACCGACCGCGTGGGCTTCAGCCAGCGACCGGACCGCATCAGATTTATGGCGCGCCCTTCGCGTGCGGGGAGTTCAAGATAGGTGGAGCGGCGCTTGTTCACGGGAGTCCTCTGGTGTGCGTCGCGAGTCGCAGTAGTTCGAATTGCTGAAATCGCTGCCATTTTGGGGCTCCCGGGGTCTGGGGGAGAGTCTCTTCAACCATCACGGGATGCGACGGTTATGAGATAGTCATTGACTAAGACGGTGCCGGGGGCCACTTCGTCACGCCGCGGGCAAAACTAGTTGGAAAATGAGGAGGTGGTCACCGTCGTGTCTGAACACGCTCCGGCATCCCTCACCGACGCCGACGATCGCACACTCGCCGGGCGGGCCGCCGACGGCGACGTGCGGGCGTTCGAGGTGCTCGTGCGCCGGTACGGTCCGCTCATGCGCGCCTATGCCACGCGCATCCTCGGGTCGAATGCAGAGTCCGACGACGTCGTTCAGGAGGCCTTCGTGACGTCGTGGCAGCAGCTGTCGACGCTCGACGACGGGCGAGCTGTGAAGAGCTGGATGATGCGCATCGTCAGCAATAAGAGCATCGACCGCCTGCGCGCCAGGCGCGAGCACGGCGACATCGACGACCATGATCCTCAGGAGCCGATCGAGAAGTCCCCGGCGCATGTCGCCGAGTCCCGCTCCCAGGAGCAGGCGCTGTCGCAGGCACTCGCGGCCCTCCCCGAGCCGCAGCGACAATGTTGGACTCTCAGAGAGCTCGCCGACTACAGTTACGAGGAAATAGGCGAGCAACTCGACCTGCCGACCTCCACCGTGCGCGGCCTTCTGGCCCGCGCGCGAAAGGCACTGACTCGAGAAATGGAGGCATGGCGATGAGCAACGATTCTGCCGAGCATGCCGATTTCTCCGGCGACGAGCCCGAGGGCCTCGACGGCCACACCATCGAGGAGCTCAACGACTACCTCGACCGCGACCGCACCCCGAGCGACGACTCGATCGACAACTCCCCCGGCTCCCAAATCGCCCTCGCCGCACTCGAGCGCCTGCGCGGCCTCACGAGAACACTCCTCGACCGGGATGCCCTCGCCGAGCCGGAGCGCGACGACAACTGGGTCACGTCGATCCTCGCCAACCTCACGCGCGAGGTGCACGCGGGCCGCGACATCCCGATCACCCACGGCTCCTCCAGCGCCCGACTCAGCGTCACCGAGGGTGCGGTGCGCGGCATGATCCGCGCCGCCGGCGACTCGGTGGGCGGCATCGTCACGGGACGCTGCCGCCTCGAGGGCGACGTCGCAGTGCTGGGCGAGCCGATCAACGTGCTCGTCGACGCGAATGCCTTCTGGGTCGATCGCCTCGCGGAGGCCGAGGAGGACGTTCGCCGCGCGGTGCGTGCCGAACTCGAGCGCCACACCGAGCTCACGATCGCGGCCATCGACGTAACCATCGAGGATGCCTCGGCGTCACTCGCCCCGACGGAGTAGCAGATGCCCGACACTGACACCATTTCCACTGACCTCACCGATCTCGTGCAGTCGACCCCCGGTGTGCTGATCGTGTACGACGCGGCGTCGACAATCGGGCGGGTGCTCGACAAGGTCGTGGACTTTGTGACCGGACGCGAGTCCGACACCAACCCCGTCGTCGTCAAGGAACCGAAGAGCGGCACGCAGGTGCGCGTGAACATCGGAGTGAGTGACGACGAGTCAGCATCCGATATCTGCCGCAGGGTGCACGACACTGTCGCCGCGTACCTTGAGCAGCAGGGCGACGAGGCCTCCGAGATTTCGGTGAAGGTCTGCAGCATCGGCTGAGAGCCCGTGGTGGGCGGCCCGACCCGCTCTCTACAGTTGAGGTATGGCACACGACCACGGGGCATCCGATCTGACGAACACTCGTCGGCTGGTGATCGCGATCGCCATCACCGCGAGCGTGTTCGTGCTCGAGGTCGTCGGCGCGCTGGTCTCCGGGTCGCTAGCCCTGCTCGCCGACGCCGGGCACATGCTCTCCGACCTCACCGCGCTGGTGATCGCGCTGATCGCGATCGCGATCGCCGGACGCCCGGCATCCGATCGGCGCAGCTACGGCTCCCGCCGCGCGGAGGTCTTCGCTGCCCTCGTGAACGGGCTGATCCTGCTCGGGGTCGTGGGTTTCGTGGCGATCGAGGGTGTGGGCCGGCTGCTCGATCCGGCCGGAACCGTCGTGCTCGGCACCCCGATGCTCATCGTCGCGGCGATCGGCGGGCTCGCCAATGTGGCGTCGCTGCTCGTGCTGCGCGGCGGGCGCAAGAACTCGATCAACATGCGCGGCGCCTACCTCGAGGTGCTCGGCGACCTGGTCGGGTCGATCGCCGTGATCATCGCCGCCGTGATCATCCTGCTCACCGGATTCGTCGCGGCGGACGGCATCGCGTCGCTCGTCGTCGCGGGGCTGATTGTGCCGCGCGCGCTGTCGCTGCTGCGGGAGGCGACGAGCGTGCTGGCCGAGTCGACCCCGCGCGGAACGGATGTCGACCTCATCCGCGACCACGTGCTCCGCACTCCGGGCGCGGTCGGGGTGCACGACGTGCACGTGTGGGCGATCACGCCCGGGGTCAACGTGTTCTCCGCGCATGTCGTGGTCGAGCCGCGCGTGTTCAGCGAGGGCGGCGCCGGGCGGATGCTCGATGCCTTGGGATTGTGCCTGGCCGACCACTTCGACGTCGAGCATTCGACGTTCCAGCTGGAGCCGGCGGAGCACGCCGCGCACGAGGAGCACGGCGGGCACCGGTAACTGCACGAGCAGGTAGCTGCACGAGCAGGTAGCTGCACGAGCAGGTAGCGACACAGAGGGGACCCGCCTGTCGGCGAGTCCCCTCTGTGCAGTCGTGCAGTCGTGCAGTCGTGGCGGTGAGACCGCGACGGCTACTTGCTAGTGCCTACCTTGCGGCCGGTGATCCGTCGGGCGACTACCAGCAGCAGGCCGGAGCCGAGCAGCAGTGACGCGAGCAGCCAGGCGTTGCCGACGTCGGCTCCTGTCGAGGCGAGGCCGCCCGTCGAGGTGCCCGAGCCGGTCGTGCCCGTTCCGGTTCCCGTTCCCGAGCCCGTGCCCGTGCCCGGCGTGGTGCCAGGATCGGTTCCAGGATCGGTGCCGGGGTCAGTTCCGGGGTCGGTTCCAGGATCGGTTCCAGGGTCAGTGCCAGGATCGGTTCCGGGGTCGGGGTCAGGCGTGATGACCTCGGCGGCGAACTCGATCGGAACCGTGACCGACGTGCCGGTCTCGGCAACCGAGACAGTGAGCGTCTGGGCGCCGAAGACGCCCTCGGGGACCGTGAACGTGATCGACGCGCGGCCGACCTCGTCTGTCGTGTCGACGATGGCGGGGTCGATCGCCGAGGTGCCGAGCACCGTCTCACCCAGGGAGACGGTCGCGGTACCGGTGTTCGGCTCTCCGGCGCTGAACAGCAACGACGACAGGTCGACCGTGACCTCGGAGCCCTGAGCGAACGGACCCTCCGGCAGAACGACGCCGACGGCGCGCTGGACGTATGACGGAGACTCCGTCGGGTTGGCGCTGAAGTAGTCGACCATGCTCTGCAGGTCGATCTTGCCCGTGTCGACGCGGTTCGTGCCCCGCGCAAGGGTGAGGAAGTTGTCTCCACCGCTCGCGAGGAACGAGTTCACGGTGACACGGTAGCTGTCCGTCGGCTGCACGAGCGTACCGGCGACGAAGATCTGCGTGATGCGCTCACCACGGGCCGCGGTCGGGTCGTAGGTGTAGCTGACCGTGTCCGAGACACCGAGTTTGAGGAACGGCCTGCTCGATCCGTCCGGCTGCCACTGCTCTTCGAGAACAGCCTTCAGCTGAGCACCGGTGAGGTCCATGGCGACGAGGGTGTTGGCGAAGGGTTGCACGCTCGCGGCCTCCTGGAAGGTCACCACACCTTCGGCGTCGCCGGGGGTGCCGTCGATTGCCGCGTAGCTGAGGTTCGCGCGGAGTCCGCCTGGGTTCATGAGAGCGAGGTCGACTCCGGCATCCTCGGTCGCCCACAGCTGCACGTCGGCGACGAAGTTGCCGAGGGTCGACTCACCGCCGCGGTTCTCGGTACCCGCGGTCTGGCGCGCGCGGTTGAAGTCGGCGGTGATGTTGCCGAGCTGGACCGCGCCCTCGACCGCGGCGACCGCGACGGCATCCGCGACGATCTGCTCGATCTCCGGCACCGGGGCGAACGGGCCGGGGCCCGTGGCGTTCGCGAGAGGCCTGACATCGGAGGTGATCGCGAGGAGCTCCTTCGTGGTCGGGTCGACCGAGAGGTTCATGATGCCGTACTTCTCGCCGTACTGGCCGGCCGAGATCACCGGGCGCGTCTCGAGGCTGTCGGGCTTCGCGATCTGGTGGTTGTAGGCGAGGTGCGTGTGGGCAGAGACGATGGCGTCGACCTTGTTGTTGACGCCGGAGACGAGGCGACCGAAGACCGAGTCGTCGGTGGACGAGGCGATGTCGGTGGTCGCGGCGCCCTCGTGCACGAGCATGATGAGCACATCGGCTTCGCCGTTGGTGTCGTCGCCGTCGCTGAGCTGGTCAGCGACACGGTTGACCGCTGGCACAACAGCGCCGACGGAAAGCGACGCGATGCCGGCCGGGCTCACGAGCGATCCGAGTTCCTCGGTCGTTGCGCCGATGAACCCGACGCGCACTCCCTCGAGCTCCTGAACGAAGTACTCGTCGTACGCAGGAGTGGTGGTGCCGACCTCGTAGAGGTTGGCGCTCAGGTAGGGCCAGTCGGCCGCGGGGATGACCCGGTTGTCGAGGTCGTCGCGCCCGTTGTCGAACTCGTGGTTGCCGAGCGCGGAGGCATCGAGGCCCGCCGCGTTGAGCGCGTCGATGGTCGGCTGGTCCTGCTGGATGAACGACGTGAACGTCGACGCGCCGATGAGGTCGCCCGCACCCACGAGGAGGGTGTTCGGGTTCAGGTTCTCGTAGTAGTCCACGAGCCCGCCGAGCACGGCGGCTCCGGCTGCCCCGCCGGATGCCTCGAGGCGTCCGTGGAAGTCATTGGTGGTGAGCACATCAATGCTCACCGGAACGGCAGGAAGGGCGATCGCGGGAGGTGCCGCGAATGCAGAGAATCCAACCGCGAGCGCGACCGCCGTGGCGACAACCCTCCGGCGAGATCGTGGCCGCGTCGGGGACGCGGCTCGGGTGGCCGAGGGCAGGCTTTCGCGCATGGGCGAGGGCTCCTTGTGGGGGATCGTGGTCGATAAGTCACCCCCTCATGGAGGCCTTGTTTGACACTAACGGCACCGTGCAATATCCGCTATGACTAAGAGGAAATGTCATCGAGCGTTAACCAGTAGCGTGTTCCTGTCCCCCTCGATTGGCTGCCCTTGTTTTCAGTGATTCTCGGTCTGACCGGTGCCCTCGTCTACGGCGCCGCCGACTTTTTCGGGGGGATAGCCGCCAAGCGCATCAGCGCTCTCAAGGTCACGGCGATCGGCGCCGCGAGCGGACTCGTCCTGCTCCTGCTGCTGCTCCCCGTCACCGGCGGAACCTGGTCGGTCGAGGCCGTCACGCTCGGCGCTCTCTCCGGCATCTCCGGGGCACTGGCCATCTCGCTGCTCTACGCCTGCCTCGCGATCGGGCCGATGAGCATCCTCTCCCCCCTCACCGCGGTGATCTCGGCGATGGTGCCCCTGACCGCCGGGGTGCTGCGCGGCGATCGCCTCCCGCCGCTCGGCTACCTCGCGCTCGGCCTCGCCCTGATCGCGGTCGTCCTCGTCGGGTTCGTGCCCGACCGCAAGGCTGTGCGGCCGTCGGCCAAGGCGCTCGCGATGGCGGTCGGGGCGGGCTCGCTGATCGGCGTCTTCCTGATCGTGATCGACCTGACGCCGAGCGACTCCGGCGTCGTCCCGCTCATCGCCAACCGCACCGTGAACGCGACGCTGATGTTCACGACGATCGGCGTGCTCGCCGCTCTCGCGTCGAGGCGGGCCCGGCGGTCGGATGCTGCGGTGCGGGCGGATGCAGCGGGCTCGACGACCGCCTCGACCTCCGCGTCATCCGGCCCCGCCAGCTCCCCCGCCAGCACCCCCGGACGCCTCGCCCGCTGGTCCCCCGGGCTCCGGCTCGCGGTCGTGGGCGGCACCCTCGACGCGACCGCGAACGTGCTGATCCTGCTCGGCCTGCGCGCGGGCGACCTCAGCATCATGGCCGTGCTCACGGCGATGTACCCGGCGGGCACCATCATCCTCGCGGCGGTGCTGCTCAAGGAGCGCATTACGCCGACGCAGGGCATCGGGCTCGTGCTCGCCCTCACCGCCGCGGCGATGCTCGCGCTGATCTAACCGCCCTGCATCCGCTCACTCTCCGGCGACGGTAGCGCAGTCGAGCGGTTTCGTCACGATCTCGGTGGGGTTCACGAGCGGGGTCACCTGCGCTTCGAGCGCCTTCGTTCCAGGCTCTGCTGAGGCGAAGTCGTAGGTGAGCGTCACGGTCTCCCCGGGCCGCACGAGCACGACAAGCTTCGCGACCGGATAATCGGTGTCGTGCAGGTCGGCGATCGCGGCGGGTTCGCCGTCAACGGTCGCCCCTGTGATGCTCGCTCCGGGGGGCGCGTAGAGCACCACCCACAGGCGCTGAGCGGCGCGCGGAACCCCCTCACTCTTCCAGGTGCCCACGATGGAGGGCGAGAGGGTCGCGGCATCCGCGGGGTCGACGGTATTGGTCAGCTCGACCGTCACCCGGTTGCTCTGCCGGCCGTCGTCACGGCAGCTCGCCGTGCCGAGCGCCACGCTCTGCTGCAGGTAGTAGTTGAGTTTCGAGCCCACGTTGTCGTGAAAGTAGAGGCCCACGCGGTCGGTCTCGTCGTCGCTGACCGGCAGCTCGCCGGTGAGGCCGTTCGCTTCGAGTTGCGCCTGCTCCTGCGGGTTGGTGCTCCAGAACAACAGTCGGCGCTCCTCCCAGCCCTGCAGCAGGGCAGCGACGAGAATGGCCGGGTCGACCTGCCCGCCCGTCAGCTGGTCGAATGTCGCCTCGACGGCCTCGGCGTAGACGGCGTCCTGAGAGATGTTGTCGAGGGTGGTGTCACCCGAGTTGAACCACCGATACACGCTGTTGAGCAGCACCGTGACGGTGCTGTCTCCGGTGAGAACGTCACCGTTGGAGAGGGGAATCGGGTCGGTTGCCCTCATCACGTACCCGAGAGCGACCGGGTCGGCCGACAGCACCCCGTCGATCTCCATCCCGAACGAGCGTCTCCAGTTCTCCCGGGTGATCGCCGCAGCTGTGCCGAAGCTCGGCCGGGTGGTCGCGTTCGCAATGAAGGTGCCGAGGTAGCCCGGATAGATCTCGTTCACCCCGTCGGGCAGCGGAACGATCGACTCCGGGTAGGTGGGGAACCCCGCCCGCGACGTCGGCACCGCCGGCAGCAGGTCGATCGCGCCGTTGTCGACGGTGATGACGGCGAACGAGAGGGCCGTTCCGCCCAGTGCGCGGGATTCTGCGGGGTTCTGAAACATGAGCACGTAGGTGCGCGGGGCCTCGGAGCCGAGCGCGGGCGGCAGCATCGGAACGATCGTGTTGAGGGTCTCGAGCGTCGGCGCGAGCTCGGCGAGCAGCGCGGCGAGCTTGTCCCTCGCGTCGGCGATCGGCCCGATGGTGCCCTCCGTGTCGATCGAGTCGACCGCCTCCACGGCGCGCCCGACGGCGACGGTCGCCTCCTCGATCGCGGGAACGGCAGCGATGAGCGGCTCGAGGTCGACGACCTGTTCGACGGGGGTGAAGGATGCCGGGTCGATGCTGCCGGCGACGCCGACGAGCGGGGCCGCGACCTCCGTCATCACCTGGTCGGTGACGGCAGCGAGCTCGCGCACGGCGGTGAGGTTCTTGCCGAGCACCGGAAACCCCTCGCCAACCCGCCACAGCACCCCGTCGGTGAGGTCGGCGGCGCGGCTGGTGTGGCCCATGACTCGCTCGAGGGTGGCGTCGGCCGCCCCGAGGTCGAGCGCCATCGCCTCACTCTGCAGCTGCGGAACCAGCGCCTGCGCCGACTCGAGTTCGGTCTTGGCCTCGAGGGCGCGGGTGCCGACATAGGCGGCGGATGCTCCGGCGGCCACGATCAGCGCGACGACCACGATCGCCCAGAACCACCAGCGGCGCAGGATGCTGCGGCGCGGCGCACCCGTGCCGGGCGCAGGCTCCGGCTTCAGGGCGGGCGAGTCAGCGCTGGCGGTCACGAACACATTCAAGCACGAAGGCCCGACTGCGGGGGTGTTACTGCGTCGCGACCGTGGTGCAGTCGAGCGTTTCGGTCGTTATCGGCGTCGGGTGCACCATCGGTGTCACCTGCGCCTCGAATCCCTTGACACCGGCCGCTTCCGGCACGAAGTCATAAGTCACTGTCGATGCGGTGCCGGGCAGGACGCTCACGATTACCTTTGCCACTGGAAAGTCGGTGTCATGGAGCATCTCGAGCTCGACGGGAAGGCCATCGACGGATGCGCCGATGATCTGCGCGCCGGGAGGTGCGTAGAGCATGACGATCATGCGCTGCACGCCTTTCTCCAACCCTTCGGCGAGGTAGTTTCCTGCAATTGACGGAGACAGGGCCTTCACATCGGCTTGGGGCAGCGTCGAGGTCAGATCGACATTCACGCGGTAGTTCGGGCGCTGATCCTCACGGCAGGTCGCGGTCGACAGGCGCACGGCCTGATTGAGGTAGTAGTTCAGCTTCGAGCCGACGTTGTCCTGAAAGTAGACGCCGACGCGCTCGGTCTTCTCGTCACTGCGCGGGATCTCCCCATTGAGTCCGTACTTGGCAAGTTGCGCCTGTTCGCCCGGTTCACTGGTGGAGTAGAGCACCCGGCGCTCCTCCCAGCCCTGGCTGAGCGCCGCCAAGAAAAGGGGGAAGTCGAGCTGACCGCTGCTCAAGGCCGTGAAGGTAGCCCCAACCGCCTCCGCGTAGACGACATCCTGCGCCACGTTGTCCACGCCGACGTTGCCACTGTTGAATCTCGCGTACACGTCATTGAGCAGCAGCGGAACCAAGCTGTCGCTGGTGAGCATGTCGCCGGTCGACAGTGTGATGGGGGCTGAGGCTCGGAGGATGTAGCCGAGGGCGACCGGATCGATCGAGATGATGGCGTCGACCTCGTAGCCGAACTCCTCAAGCCAGTTCGCTTGAACGACTTCGGCGGCGCTGGTGAAGCTGGGCCGCACAGTCGCGTTAGGGATGAACGTGCCATAGGTGCCCTGATAGAGGTCCAAGACGCCGTCGGGGACGGGCACGATCGACTCGGAGTGGATCGTGAAATTGGCGAACCCCGCCGCGCGGATCTCCGCCAGTTCGATCTTGCCCTGATCGGCCGTGATCCGAGCGAACGACAATGCGGTGCCGCCGAGAGCTCGAGACTCCGCGTTGTTCTGGAACATCACCACGTAGTTGCGAAGCCCGTCAGAGCCGAGAGCCGGTCCTACGAGTGGAAGCACTTCGGCGAGGGTGTCGGTTATCGGAGCAATCTGAGCCACCAGGCCGGCCAGCGTGTCCTTGGCTGCGGCTAGCTGAGCGACCGTTCCTGCGGTGTCGATCCCGCCGATCGCAGACGTCGCGGCGTCGACACCGGCTTTGGCGTCAAGAACGGTGGGTACGGCTCCCGTGATGAGCGAGACGTCGATAGCACCATCCTTTGGCGCGAGGGACGAGGGGTCGACGTTCTCGGCGACGCGGAGCAGCGGCGCGGCGACATCGAGCATCAGGTCGTCGGTGACGGCCGCCAGCTCACGCACGACCGTGAGGTTCGGTCCGAGTTTCGGTACGAGCTCACCCAATCGCCACACGGGATCGCTCGTCAGCCCGCGCGCGCTCTTCGTGTGGTCGGCGATCTTGCCGAACGTCGCCGTGGCGCCCTTCATGTCGAGTGCGGCGGCTTGCGCGGTGAGATCACCAGCCAGCGACTGAGCAGCCTCGAGCTCGGACTTGGCGAGCAGGGCGCGCACACCGATCCAGGTGGGCATCGCGACGGCGATGAGCAACACGCTCGCGAGCACCCAGAACCAGGGGCGTCTGACGATAGAGGCGCGCTTGCGCCGGATCCGCTGTGAATGTCGGATCGGAACGGGCTCGCGCATTGGGTCAGTCAACCACACAACGAATTGCTCCCCGCCTCGCCGCCACCTAACGGGCGTGGCGCCCAGACACTCGTCGAACCCGCCACCAGAGCGCGACGACAAGCAGAATGTTGGAGGTGAGCACCGCTAGAGAAGCCCCCACGGCGTCGCCCAGTTCGGCACCCAACCACAGCCCTGCCAACGCAAGCCCGACTTGACCCACCACGAGAAGGGACGCAGTGCGGTCGTCATTCCACGCTTGCAGGATTGTGACCAGCGCCCGGGTGCCCAGCACGACAATGACATTTGCGACGTAAAACCGTACTGGCCAGACAGCGCCGAGGTATCGGTCCGAAAACAGGAGAGGGACCCAGGAGTCAGCCGTCACAAGAATCAACCCGAGTGCGAGAATCAGTGCAACGACGATCATTCGACCTCGGCGTCCGACCGAGGGTGTCGTGCGCATTGAAGAGGATGAATAGTGGGGCAGGATGACGGCAACTAATGCCGTCGCAGCAATCCCAAGTGGGGCAGTTAAGCGGGATGCGACCGCCAGCAAACCTGCCTCGTTCTCCCCGGATACGAAAACCACGATGGTGGCGTCGAGCAGCAGCGCAGCGGGGGCAAGGCTCGCTAACCCGAGGAATCCCGATTCCCTCCAGATGGCGAGCACAGGACGGAGTTTGGCACCGGCGGCGAACGATTCCCGGCTGGGCCGCATCGCGATGAACGCACCGATACCGGTGATTACGCCGGCCGCCCCGATCGCAATGGGCAGCGTCGCATAAGTCAGAACGGACAGTTGGACTGCCACGAGGACAATCGCCAGAGCCAAGAGCTTTTCCGAGGTGAGAAATATGCCGGCAATAACGAATCGGCGCTGAGCAATGTAGTGGTTCGAAGAGCCCATGCTCACAAACACGCCACAGGCGGTGAGCAGCACTACGCCCGAGACCGGCCACAGGAAGGCTCCGACGGCTGCAAGAGCGAGTAACAGGGCTGCGACGGCAAGTCGTGCCACGGAGTCCACCCGAGCCGCCCGAAACACCTCATCGTCAGCCAACCGACTGTAACGACGAATCCGTTCGATCGGTGACCCAAAGCTCAGAGCGGCGCCGAGGAATTGGCCGATGCCGAGGAGCGCGGCCGACCGACCCCACTCGGATGGCAACAGCACGGCAATCACGATGAGCACAGCGACGCTGCCGAATACCGATGCAACGGCGTTCGCGCCCGCACTGGTCGCCAATGCCTTAAAGATCGTTGCCACCTGCCCGAGCAGACTCAGTGCTTTCTAGGCCGAGCAGCGATCGGGCGAACCCGGATTCGGGAATTGCGTCCGGATGCTTCGCCGGCGGGGCAGCCTCCCACGCCAGCTCCAGGTTCTCGGCCATCGCTGTGGCCTCGAGCACACTCTCCCACCCGGCGTCGAGGGCGCGCACGAATCCGCGTACGGACGGAGGCCCAGCTGCCACCAGCCGGGTGCCGAGAACGTGGGCCTTCCCGAGAGTCGAATTGGGCGAATGCGTCGAGTAAGCCATGACGACCGCATCCAAAGCCGCGACGGCCGCGTTCATTTCGAAATTGCTCAAAAGTCGGTTTACAATCACCAAAGCGAGATCGAGGCGGGATGTCTCGGCCCGCACCCAGTCTGCGGTGAGGCCCTGGTCGCTAACGATCGGGCCGATAATCGCAAAGCCAATTTGTGCATCTGGACGTGCCTCGAGGAACAAGGCAAGTGATTTGAGCACCATCGGAAGGTTCTTGCGATCGGTGATTGCCCCAGTCATTCCAAACCAGAAGACATCCGGATGCATTTTCAAGTTCGAGCGCAGATGGGCCGCCTCGGCGTCGATCGCTTCCCAGGAGCCGTCGGCAATAAATGGGTCTATAGCGAACGATTGCGTCGAGCTTCCTGGCGTGAACGAAGGCTCGCGGAGCCAGACCACCTCGACTCCCCGTTTAAGTGACGCAAGCCGAACCAGCGCGAGCTTGACGGCATTGCGGAATCTGCGCTGCAGCGGGGCCGGTTTTTCCCAGCGCGGATCGCGCATGATCAGCAGTCTGACTGCGCATGCGAGAGGTCGGACGCCGAGCGAAAAGGCATACCGGGTCGCCAGCTCGTCCCCATGTGGAACCACCGCCACGTCCGCCTGTGACTCCCGGGCAAGCACGTTGACCGTGGCCGGTGTAACCACACCGACCAAATCGAGCCACTGTACGCGCCCGAGTAGCCCACTCAGGTGCTTCGAAAACTCAGAACTTGCGCGCGCGCTGGGTGGCAGCGCGACAATCACGCTGTGCCCCGCCGCGAGCGCATGCTCCGCCACGACGCGCACGAAGACAAGCAGATGGCCGCTCGCGCGCTCCTCGACGATCAGGAACCGAGTCACAGCTGCGCCTCCGACTTAGCAACTCGCGAGCGGAACATAGGGTTGCGAGGAGAGTTCCCTACTGGCAGCGCAAAGATGAGCCCAAGCGCCAGCCACAGGAGCCTGTTGCCGACGATGTCGCTCGAGAATTGCGCATTTGCGAGCGCAAATAGCAGGACTGCAAGCAGTGCGGGGGCAACGGCGATCTCGTCCTTGGCCGCCTTGACCACCACCACAATCGCACTCACGATCAGGGCGACAAATGCAATCAAAGCGAAAACCCCGCCTTCGGAGCCGATCTCGAGAAATATGTTGTGCGGGTAAAGCGTGAAACCATCGGGCGTGCCGTACTCCGGAAGGTAGTTTGCAAGGTTCCCCCATCCGATCCCGAGGGGGTTCTCCATGAATGCGGTGAGCGTGCCCGCGAAGAGGTCACCCCTACCCGAATCGCCCAGTCGGAGAATCCGGCCAAGCCCGTCAGGGCTCACAACGGCGAGGACGCCGACGCCTGCGGCCCCGGTCGCAGCCAGGATGGCAACCACGCGCCCGCCTATTCGTCGGAGGAGAACAAGGACGACGACGAGCCCGCCCAGGGCGAGCACCGCCGACAAGAGCGGGCCACGGCTGCCCGTGGCGATCACACAAGCGAGAGCCACCAAGGCCGCGGTCAGCAGGACCCATCGGCTTCGACCCAGCAGACGCCAGTGTGTCATCGAGACTGCGACCGCTATCACGGCAAGAAGCGCACAGCTGCGGGCAACCGCAATAGGGTTCAAATCGAACACCGAGAATCGACCGCTCGATGTCGGCTCCCCGAATACAAACAGGAGAACCGTCAACACCGCCGAGCTTGCGCCGATAAGAAGGAGCACCAACCGGTAGGGCACAGTTGGTCTCCGGAACGCCGAGGGTGCCACCATCAGAATCGCCGCGATTCCGAACGCAAGCGCCTTCGTGATGCCATACCCATTCAACGGTGCCACGAAGAAAGCCGGCACGGCCGCCAGACAAAACAAAAGCACGAACTCCGCGCACCGAAGACGGCCGATGACGATTCGCACGCCGAGCGCAACGAAGAGAATGCAAACAGCGAGCGATACAAGCAGATAGTCGATCGGACCCGCGTCCTGCACGACCGCTGGCAGGATTAGGTTGCCAAAACCCACCGCGACTAGTGCCGTCGCGAGCACTGGGTCGGCACCACCGGGCCGGAGCTTTTGAGCAGCCGCCACAAAACCCGCCCTCAGATCAGGGCGCAATCGAGCAACATTGTTTTTCCTAATCACCACGTAGGGCCTGCTCGATTCGTCGTGTCTGAACGGCAGGCGACCAACGAGTCTCCACCTCCGCGCGGCACCGCACAGCAATACCATCGCGGTCCGTCGCAACCATCCTCAACCATCGGGAGATCTCGTCTGCGAGTGCGCTGACTTTTCCTTGGGCAAACAGGCCCCCAGTGACCCCATCGCGCACCGCCTCCCACTCTGGCATCTGCGTGTAGGCGTCACCGTCTGTCACCACGGGAACTCCGTGGTGAAGACTCTGTATTGCGGTCAAACCCACAGCAGAAGGGACCACCGTCACGAGAATCTCGGTGTACAGCCGGGCCACTGCATCACGGTCATAGATGGCCCCGAGAAAACGCACATCGACGCCGAGGCCACTTGCCAGATGCTCCAGGCCCCCTCGCGCTGGCCCTTCGCCGACCAATACGACAGTGATTGGATCGCCCCGCCTTTTGAGCTCGGCGGCCGCTCGAATGAGTAAGTCGAGACGCTTGACTTGATTCAAGCGAATAACCGCGCCAACAATTGGGAACGCCGACTTGACGGACGCGTCGCCCTCCATCCGCCTTTCCCCTAGCCGAGGTGGAGAGACATGACTGTTCCCAATCACAACCATCCGCGCTTGCGGGTAGCCGTGCATCACCCCAAGAGAACGCGCCGTCTCCCCGTAGAGAAGCAGTTTGTTCGCTAGACGATAGAAGGCCAACCGAATCAAGCGCTTCAACCCGGCCTCTGGGTTGTGCCATCCGATGGTCCAATAGAAGACCTTGGCGCCACGGGCTCGAAGGATGCCTGCGGCCACCCATGTCGACAGGTGCGACACGTCACCTAAAAAGATCACGATCTCGTACTTATTCTTGGCAATGTGCGGCAGCAGACCTCTTTGCCAGGTGGCACTCCCGATGCGGGTTGTTCGAACCAAGACGTGTCTCTTAACCACGGACGGGGGAAGCACGGGCACGCCATTGTCGCTGGAGACATCCGACGCGAAGGTGTACTCAAACTCGTCAGAGGCATCCAGCCCAGTGAACACGCCATACCGATAGCTCGGCATGAACGGGTAGACGATCAGGGCCGATGTCACTTCTCGGCACGATTTCGAATGGGGCGAGCAGGGCGGCCCACACACACGGTGTTGGGTGGCAAGTCTCGCGTTACCAGGGAGCCGGCGCCAACAATGGTCCCCTGTCCGATCGTCACATTACCGAGAATGATTGTCCCGAAGCCGATCAGGTTGTCCCCTTCCAGGCGCACCAATGCGCGCGGCAAAAGTTTCTGATCCTGAATCGTCATGCCCAACTCATCGAACGAATGATCGTTCCCGATGAACGAGACACTCGACGAAATCATGACGTCGTTGCCGATCTCGACATGATCGTGGGTTACGAAATCCGAACCGATGTTCACCCGGGAGCCTGCCCTGATCGATGCGCCGCGTGCGACTCGGGCGCGCGGCCCAACAACGAATTCCCGACCCACAGCCAAGTGTCCGCCCGCTTTGATCCACAGCACGACGTGCCGGCACCGGCGCACTGCACGCACGCCACTTGTCGACAAAATTGCTTTGATCACGAGTGACTGCCTCCTCTCCGAATGCCTGTGCGCGCGTGGTGCGTCATCGCCGTCGACCGTATAAAGCTCACGGCGCGGCGCGACGCGTCGTCTATGAGGTACTCGGCGGGCACGGTGGCAGGCCCATCCTCCTCGAACTGTCGTAGCGTCATGGCGACGGCCTCGAGCACGCTGTCCGCCTCAACGCCAGAGGTGATGGTGACGCCGGTGTCGATGGCCTCGGGGCGCTCGATCGCGTCGCGCAGTGAGACTCCCGGGAAGCCCAGGATGGCCGATTCTTCGCTGATGGTGCCGCTGTCCGAGAGCACGACCTTTGCCGACTTCTGCAGCCGCACGTAGTCGTTGAAGCCGAACGGTGGGTGGAAAGTGAGTTTGCCCTTGAGCTCCTCGGACTGGTCCTCCAACCGCTTGCGCGTTCGCGGGTGAGTCGACACGAGCACGGGCAGTGCGTAGGCGTCGGCGAGCTGGCCGAGCGCACCGAGCACCGCCGCGAGGCGTGTCGGGTTGTCGACGTTCTCCTCCCGGTGCAGGCTGACGAGGAAGTACCCGCCGCGCTCCAGTCCCTGCTCGGCGAGCACGTCACTCGCGTCGATCGCCGCCGCGTTCGCCTCGAGCACCTCGCGCATCGGGGATCCCGTCAGCAGGATGCGCGACGGATGAATCCCCTCAGCGAGGAGGTTGCGCCGCGCGTGCTCCGTGTAGACGAGGTTGTAGTCGGAAACATGGTCGACCATGCGGCGGTTGGTCTCCTCCGGCACGTTCTCGTCGAACGAGCGATTGCCCGCCTCCATGTGGTAGACGGGAATCTTCATCCGCTTGGCCATGAGAGCCGAGATGCAGCTGTTCGTGTCGCCGAGCACGACCATCGCGTCGGGACGCTCCGCCTCGAGCACCGCCTCCACCTTCGCAAGAATCGATCCGAGCACGGCGCCAAGAGAGCTGGTGTCGGCATTGAGAAAATGGTCCGGAGCGCGCAGCCCGAGATCTTTGAAGAAGACCTCATTGAGCTGATGGTCGTAGTTCTGCCCGGTGTGCACGAGCACGTGGTTCGTGTACTTGTCCAGGCGCTTGATGGTCGCCGCGAGGCGGATGATTTCGGGACGGGTGCCGACGACCGTCACAACCTTGAGTTGGGCGTTCATGCGTTCACTGCCTCCGCGATGGTGTCTGGGTTCTCGGTGTCAAAGATGTCATTCGTCCAGAACGACGTGTATAGCAGGTCTGATCCGGTGTTGGTGATCTTGTGCGACCACATGGTCGGCATGTCGACGGCGACGGGTGCGTCACCGGTGACGCGAAACTCGTGCACCTCGTCGGTGAACAGCTTGCGCAGCGCGATCGTGGCGCTGCCGGAGAGCACTGTGAACCGCTCGATCTTGCGGCGGTGAAAGTGATCGCCGCGGCTGATGCCAGGCACGGTCGTCGAGAACGACGACTGCCCGCAACCGCCGCGCGACCGGATGATCTCGAAGAACGAGCCCCGGTCATCGGCGTGCCGCGTCAGGCGCACGGGCGCCTGGTCGGGGAACGTGTAGGAGCGGTAGGTGTTGAACAGGTCGCGATCGAACTTGCCCGCGACATCCGGGATCTCCCCGCGCCTATAGGCGGCGGCGATGCCCTGCAGCCGGTCGAGCAGCCCAGCCACGGTGTCGTGCGCGCTGAGCCGTTCGAGTTCTCCGGGGTCCGGCGCGCCGATCAGGAGGTCGGCCGCGTCCTGCGCGTGCAGGAGGGTCAGTTCGCGGTCGTGCTCGACGCTGGGCGTCTCGCCCTGGGCGAGGAGATGGCTGAAGGTGGCGGTCGCAGCGTTGTAGAAAGGGCGGCCGTGCTCGCCAAAGAGGTTGGGCAGTCGCAGGTCGGAGAAGTTCGCCCCGACCTTCTCGGCGGCCGTGCGCACGATCTGCGCGGCCGCGGCCTTCGCTTCGCCGTAGACGCTGCCGTTCGCGGCCTGCGTGGAGTTCGCGAAGACGACCTCCCGGGGCGGATGCTCGGCGAGCAGGAGCGCGGAGGCGACCTGCTCGGCGAAGCGCAGGTTGCCGTCGCGCACGTCGTCATCGCTGGCGCGGTTGACTCCGGCAAGGTGGATGAGGCGGTAACTGCCGGAGATCGCGCTCGCAGCGGACGTCGCGTCGAACGCATCGCCGACCGCGATGGCCGAAGCATCCAAGCCCTGTTCGCGCAGCGCGGCGCGGGTGTGCCAGCCGAGGAAGCCGTGCGCTCCGGTTAGTGCGATGCCTGTCACGCAGTCGCACGTTCCGCAGTGATGCCGGCGAGCGCGAGTTCGGCATGGATCTCGGGGAGGGTAAGCAGCAGTTCCTTGATCTCGCGCACACTCATCCGATCGACCGTGTGCGAGTCGTAGTCGTCGTAGCGGGCAACGGCCGTGTCCCCCTCCTCCACATACACGCTGTAGTTGAGGTCGCGGTTGTCGGCTTGAATGCGGAAGTAGGCACCCATGTCCTGCGCCCGGGAGAGCTCCTCACGGGTCGCGAGGGCCTCCGAAAGCTTCTCCGCATGCCGGGTGCCGATCACCTCGACTCGTGCGTTCGACTCGAACAGGCTGATGGTCGCGAGAGCGAGGTCCCCGACGGAGCAGGCCTTCGCCTTGCGAATGAACAGGTCCCCCTGGTCTGCCTGCTGGAAGGCGAACTCGACAAGGTCGACAGAATCGGCCAGGGACATCATGAATCGGGTCATGTCCGGGTTTGTCACCGTGAGGTTCTTGCCGGCCTTGAGCTGGCGAATGAACAGCGGGATGACCGAGCCGCGGGAGTACATGACGTTGCCATAGCGCACGCACGACACGGTCGTGTCGGCGTTGGGATTGTTGAGGCCATGCGACTGCGCGACCTTCTCCATCATGGCCTTGCTCATGCCCATCGCGTTGACGGGGTAAACGGCCTTGTCTGTGCTCAGGCAGACAACGGAGGAGACACCAGCGTGGTCCGCCGCGCGCACCACGTTCTCGCTTCCCTGCACGTTGGTCCTGACCGCCTCCATCGGGAAGAACTCGCACGACGGGACCTGCTTCAGGGCGGCGGCATGGAACACATAGTCGACGTCGCGCATGGCCCGCTCGACGCTCAGGTAGTCGCGGATGTCTCCGACGTAAAAGCGCAGGCGGGCATCGGGCAGCTCGTGGCGCATGAGGTCCTGCTTTGCCTCGTCCCGACTGAGGATGCGAATCTCGGCGACATCGCGCATCAACAGCTTTTCAGTGACGGTGTGTCCGAACGAGCCGGTGCCGCCGGTGATAAGAACTCGCTTGCCTCGGTAGTCGTTAATGCTGGTGTTCACGGAGCGTCCCTTTCAATGCCTCAACAACCTTGCCGGCGGCCACCTGTGCAGACAGGTTCGCGTCGTAGTACCTTCGTCCCCGCGCGGCCATCAACTGGCGTTCAGCCGGCGTCATGTTCGCCAACGCGAGAACGGCGTCCGACATCCCGTCGGCATCGCCCGGTTCGACAACCATCGCCGCACCCGAGTCTCGCAGCATCGTCGCTCCGTCGCCCGCAATGTGTCCAATAATCGGAACTTCCGAGGCGAGCAATGATGCAATCTTGCTGGGCGTGGTGTGCCGCAGAAACTGCGTTGCTGCCAACGACACCAGTTGCGCGTCAGCCCCGGCCATCATGCTCGGCACGTCTTCCTTCGCGACTCGCCCGTGAAAAACGACGTTCGTGAGCCCCAGCTCGCGTGCGGAACTTTCGAGCCTGTCGCGGGAGATGCCGTCACCAACGATGGCGAACCGGATGTGACGGCGGGAAGCCATTCGGCGGGCAACCTCGATGAGGGTGTCGAGCCCTTGGACTTCGCCAATCGCCCCCACATACATCAGAGTGAAAAGGTCTGCGTCGGCTTTCTCGACACCGTGCCCCCGGATGTCCCCCACAGGGCGAAACAGGCTCTCGTCGGTTGGATTCGGAACGTAGACGATCTTCGCCGGGTCGATTTCAGGGTTCCTGCCGAGTATGAGTTCGCGCACGCTGGGCGAGATCACCCCGATGACAGCGGCACGGTCTTCCGTCGCCTTGACTATCCGCCGGACTACCGCGGCTGCCGCGCTACCGAGCCGTCCAGCGGGGAACATACCGCTCTCGATGAGCGAGTCCGGCCACAGGTCCTGCACATGCAGGAAGTAGGGAGTCCGTCCCCAGCGGGAATGGGCCATGAGCGGGATGCTCACCGTAGCTGGCGAGTTGTACACCCAGATTGCATCCGCGCCCCGGAGCGCATCGCCGCCGAATGCCGTGGCCGAGCCCGCGAAACTCGCATAATTAGCCACTCGTCCGAGCGACGAGGAACTGTGATTCGGGTACAGCGGCACGCGAGTCAGAGCGAGCCCCTGGTCTCGCGACACTCCACGCATCCGCTGACGGTAGCCGGGGTAGAGCTTGCCCTGCGGATAGTTCGGGTAGCCAGTGAGCACCCTCACGGAGTGGCCTGCGCTCACGAACTCGCGTGCGAACACGCCGGGTAGTGCCGCGGGGCCGGGTTCCGGATCGAACCATTGGGAAAGCATTCCGATTCTCATTGTCGGCTCGCCTCGACCGCTCTGCCCCGAAGTACGTCCGCCACGCGGCCGGTCTCCGTCTCGCTGAACCCCGCCGAGCGCGCCCAGGTCGCGTTCTGGGCCTGGCCCATCCACATGACTTCGACCCGACGCACGATGCCGCGCAGAGGGGGCGCAACCGACCCGGCAGCGAAACCGACCGCGAGCACCGCTCGGCAGACGGCGAGCGGCAGCATTGTGGGTGTGCGCCCGCCGGCCAGCTCGAGCACGTGGGAGGTGGTGAGCCCCTCCCACGGCTGAAGCACGATGGTCGGCACCGAGTGGCGATGCGCCCCGACCTCTGCCACGAAGTCCACCAACCCGCGCACCGAGCTCACGACCGACGGCCGGTTGCCGGGTCGCGCGACGGAGGCGATCGGCGAGGTCGCCACGCGGCGAAGCTGAACGGTAGTCGCGCGATCCAAACCCTGCACCGAGGTCGCGCGCACAATCACCACCTCCGGCGAGTCGTCGCTATCAAATTCCGCCAGGTAGGCGAGCAGCGCTCCTTCGCCGACGGCCTTCGAGCGAGAGTACGGCGAGAATGGCCGGGTCGCGGCGGATTCGTCGAGCACCTCACATCTCCCCTGCACTGCGGCCGAACTGAGGTGGATGTATCGAGCGCAGCCCGCGGCGTTCGCGGCCCGCGCGATCACGACCGGCAACAACGTGTTGGCGCCAAAGAGCGAGGCATCCGCGCCTGAATCGGGCGCGGCCAGTCCAGCGGCATTCACGACGACGGCGACTCCCGAGAGTCGTCGGCCGAGTGACTCGAGTTCGTGGCTGTGGCGATCGGACTCTGCAACCACGGCATCAATCTCGGATGACGGGTCAAGAAGAAGGCGGGGCGCGGCAATCTGCACCACTTCGAGCCCTCGCCCCGTCAGCTCCTCAACGAGCGCTGAGCCGATGAACCCGGAGGCCCCCACGACCGCCCACCGCGGCGAAAGACCAGCCCCGGCCCGAGAAGGGAGCGCCGATTCCACCAGCGGCGGGGAGTCGATACGAATCTCAGCGCCAACACTGCGTGCCGCAAGCTGCGGGGCCCACAAGTAGGCACCGATCACGAGCGCCATTCCCACTGCCCCGACGGCGCCGGCACGAGGACCCACGAGGCTGAGAAGCCCCGCGAACGACGTGGCCGCAGTCGCCACCGTCACCACTGTCGCGACCTGGAGGTGCGACAGCCGCTGGTCGCAGAGCCGCTGATAGGTATGGCTGCGGTGCGCCTCAGACCAACGATCCCCTCGCACGACGCGACGCACGAGTGTCACGCCGGTGTCGGCGAGGTAGATGGCCAGCGGGCCGAGTACGGCGAGCACAGGCACGCCGTTCGCGAGTGCCGCGACGGCGACGACCGCGATCCCACCGCCGAGCAGGTAGCTGCCGACATCGCCGAGGAACATCCCCCCACGAAGCAGGTTCCACGGCAGAAACGCGGCAAAGACGACGGCGAGCAGGAGCCCCGCGGTGACCAGCCACGGCAGGGCGAGGATCCCGCCGATAAGTGCAAAGGCTCCGCCGCCGACGGCCCCATGGAGACCGGAGATCCCATCGATTCCGTCCATGAAGTTCGCCGCGTTGACGTACGCGGCGATGGCAGCCGCGAAGATCGGGACAAGCCACAACGGCCCATCTGCCAGCGTGACGACAGCACAGGCGCCGACCAGGCCGATGACGATCTGCGCGGACGCGCGCACCCTGATCGGCAGACCACGCGTGTCCTCGATCAGCCCCAGTGCGCCGGCCGCGACGGAGACCGCCAGGAGCACGAGCAGAATGGCCCTGTCTGCGGGGTCAGATGCGAGCACAATCGAATACCCGATGACGATGGCAACCAGGGGGGCGAGGCCGACGCCGCGAATCACGGGCCGTGTGTGGGATGACCGTTCGTTGGGTACGTCGATCACGCCCAGGCGCTGCAGGAGAGGGCGGACTGCAAAAGGGGCCACCAGACTCGAAACACAAGCGACAGCCACCGCAACGACGGTCGTCATGTCCAGGAGCCACCGGCAATCGGTGAGCCCGCAAACCCTGCTACCGACGCGGCTCGGCAACGCGCTTCCCACTGGGCCCTATCCAAGTCCAGCGGGTCGATCCAGTCGATCGACGTGTGCGAGATCTGCGGGTGGATCGGGCGATGGTCCGTCTCGCCCACACCGATGAGCTCTTCATGCAGCTTCTCGCCGGGACGCAGGCCCGTGTAGACGATGGCGATGTCTTTGCCCGACATGTCGATCATGCGCTGCGCGACATCGAGGATGCGCACGGGCTCTCCCATGTCGAGGATCAGCACCTCGCCGGGACGCCCGATTCCGCCGGCCTGCACCACGAGCTGGCAGGCCTCCGGGATCGTCATGAAGAAGCGCGTCACGTCGCGGTGGGTGATGGTGAGCGGTCCGCCGGCCTCGATGATGGAGGTAAAGATCGGCAGCATCGAGCCGCGGCTGCCGATCACGTTGCCGAAGCGCACCGACAGGTAGCGCAGTCCGGTCTTCTGCGCCGACCAGGCGGTGAGCTTCTCGGCCACGCGCTTCGAGTGGCCGAGCACGCTCGTCGGGTTCGCCGCCTTGTCGGTGGAGATGTTCACGAAGGTGCCCACGTTGACGGCCTCGGCCGCCTCGAGCACGTTGCGCGTGCCGAGCACGTTCGACTTCCACGCCTCGTCGGGGTACTGCTCGAGCATGGGCAGGTGCTTGAGGGCCGCGGCGTGGAAGACCACGTCGGGCCGGCGCTCCTCGAAGATGCGCTCGAGGGCATCCCGATCGCGGATCGAGGCGAGCACGACGTCGCGGGTATCGAGCAGCCCGTGCCCGAGAATCGACAGCTGGGTGCTCTGCAGCCCGGTCTCGTCGTGGTCGAGCATGATGAGCTCGCTCGGACCGAACCGGGAGATCTGTCGGCACAGCTCCGAGCCGATCGACCCGCCGGCACCGGTGACGAGAACCCGCATGCCCTGCAGGTAGCCTGCGATCGACTCGACCTCGGTGTCGACCGGATGCCGGCCGATGAGGTCTTCGATCGAGACATCGCGCAGGTCTTTCAACCGCGACTTGCCGTCGAGCACCTCCTCGAGCGGCGGGAGCACCTTCACGGCGACGCCTACGTGAAGCGCGGCATCCGAAATCTCCCGCAGCAGGGTCGAATCCGCTCTCCCGATCGCCACCACGAGCACCGTCGCCCGAGTGGTCCGCACTGCGTAGGCGAGGTCGAGCACCGTTCCCTGCACCCGGATGCCGTGGAGCCAGAGATTGCGCTTCTTGGGGTCATCGTCGAGAAGCCCCACCGGCAGGTAGGGGGATTCGCGGTCGGTGACCATGCGACGCACGATGGTGGACCCGAGGTAGCCCGCGCCGTAGACGAGCGCGCGGTCGGTGTGGCCCAAGGGGCGGTTCGCCCGCTCAAGGATGAGCCTCTTCACGTAGCGCACGACGCCCATCGCGAGAAACGCGATGGGCGCAGCTATGAAGATCGTGCTTCGCGGGATCTCGAATGTCGGACCCAGCCCGAGAAGCGGAAACGCCAAAATCGTGGTGGTCAGCAGAACCACGAACGAGAGAGCGCGCACCTCGGCGAAGCTGCCGTAGGGGTGTCGCCCCCGGTAGAGATAGAAGAGGAAGCCTGCCCCGAACTGGAGCGCGCTGGCGGCGATGCACAGGAGGAGGATCGAGATCCAGTTGATACGGTCGACGGCGAAGTCGTAACGCAGCAATACGGCCAGAAGTATCGAGGCGGTCCACGCCACGGCGTCGAACGCGTACTGCGTGCCGAATCTCGTCAGCGGACCGTTGCTGTACAGCGACTGCATCTTGCCCATCGCGTAGTCGCTCATCGCCATGCGGACCTCCCGCCGAGGCGCGCGAAGGGGCTTTCGCCGCCTGCGGCACCCGCACAATCCACGTGATGATCCTCAATGTCGTCGCCATGCCACAGAAACGTGTTGCATCCGCGTCATCGCCAAGGACCCGGCCCGCCCATGCGCCCCTCTGGTCTTCCCGATCCACGAACGGCGCGCTGTGAACGACACTACAGATCAAACGGTGCCCCCGAGGGCGCAACAGGGGTTGCAGCACGCTCTGGGGCGTGAAGAGACCTCGTAACCGCCCCCGCGCACGAAAAAGGCGCCCGCCCCGAGGGGACGAGCGCCTTTTCAGTGAGCGCAGGTTACAGCGCGGCGAGCTCGTCGAGCAGCGCGTCGCCGGGGCGAGCGGCGACCGACGTGGCGCGGATCTCGGCGCGGCCGAGCAGCTCGTCCATGCGACGCTTGCGCGACTTGGAGACGAGCGTGACGACGGTTCCGACCTTGCCCGCGCGACCCGTACGGCCGGCGCGGTGCAGGTACGACTTGTACTCGTCTGGTGCGTCGGCCTGGATCACCAAGGTGATGTCATCCACGTGGATGCCGCGGGCCGCGACGTCCGTCGCGACGAGCACGTTGACGCGGCCGCTGGTGAGCAGCTGCAGGTTGCGGGTACGGCGCGACTGGTTGAGGTCACCGTGCAGCGACGTGGCGGGAACGCCGGCGTCTTCGAGCTGGTCGGCGAGCTCCTCGGCGAACGCACGGGTGCGGGCGAAGATGAGGGTCTTGCCTGCACCGGATGCGAGCTGCTCGATGATCGCGCGCTTGTCGCGCTGCTCGATGAGCAGAACCTTGTGGTCGATCGTGGAGGAGGCCTGGTCTTCACCGGCGACCTCGTGCACGGCCGGGTCCTTGAGGAACTGCTTGACGAGCGTCGCGACGCCCTTGTCGAGCGTGGCCGAGAAGAGCAGCTTCTGGCCGCCCTTCGCGGTCGAGGTCAGGATGCGCTGGACGGGCTCGAGGAACCCGAGGTCGCACATGTGGTCGGCCTCGTCGAGAACGGTGACGATGACCTCGCTGAGGTCGAGGCGTCCCTGCTCGATGAGGTCTTCGACGCGGCCAGGGGTCGCGATGACGATGTCGACGCCGCGCTGCAGGGTGGAGACCTGCTTGAACTGCGGCACTCCGCCGACGATGGTCGTGGTGAACAGGCCGACCGAGCGGGCGATCGGCTCGACGGTACGGTTGATCTGCATCGCGAGCTCACGGGTCGGGGCGAGGATCAGCGCGCGGGGCTTGCGGCCCGGCTTGCGTCCCTTGCCGCCGTTGTTCTCCATTAGGCGCTCGACGAGAGGAGCGCCGAAGGCGATCGTCTTGCCGGAGCCGGTCTTGCCGCGACCGAGCACGTCCTTGCCGGCGAGCACATCCGGAATCGTCGCGGCCTGGATCGGGAACGGCGCGGCCGCTCCCATCGTGGCCAGCTGGCGGGTGATGTTGTCGCCGAGGCCGAGGTCGCCGAAGGTCTTGCCCTCGACGTCACCGGCGGTGATCACCTTGGCTTCGAGGCGCTCGAGCACCACGTCTTCGTGCGGGCCGCTCTTGGCGTCGCGGCTCGGGTACAGGTCGGACGTGCGGCGCTGGGGACGCTCGTCGAAGTTGTTGCGCGGCGCACGGTCTTCCCAGGCGCGCTTCGGACGGTCGTCCTGCGAGGGACGGTCGTTGTACGACGGACGCTCGGTGCGAGCCGGACGGTCGTTGTAGGAGGGACGCTCAGTGCGGGCAGAGCGGTCGCTGTAGGACGAGCGCTCCGGGCGGTCGCCGTAGCTCGGGCGCTCGGTGCGCTCGGGGCGGTCTCCGTAGCTCGGACGCTCGGTGCGAGCCGAGCGGTCGCCGTAGGACGAGCGCTCCGGGCGGTCGCCGTAAGAGGGACGCTCGGTGCGCTGCGGGCGGTCGCGGTCGTTGAAGTTGGTGCGCGGGGCACGGTCGTTCGTGGCCGGGCGGTCGCCGTGCGACGGGCGCTCGGTGCGCTGCGGGCGGTCGCCATAGCTCGGGCGCTCGGTGCGGGCCGGACGGTCGTTGTAGCTGGGGCGCTCGGTGCGCTCGCCGTACGACGGGCGCTCGGTCCGCTGCGGGCGGTCACCGTACGACGGACGCTCGGTCCGCTGCGCGCGATCTCCGTAGGACGGGCGGTCGTTGCGCTGCGGACGGTCGCCGTACGAAGGGCGGTCGTTGCGCTGCGGACGATCGCCGTACGACGGGCGGTCGTTGCTGCGCGGGGCGCGGTCGTTGGTGTTCGGGCGGTCGTTGCGCTGCGGACGGTCACCGGAGCCGCCGCGGTTCGGGCGGTCGTTGTAGGCGGGACGCTCGCGCGGGTTCCAGTCGGGACGGCGGTCGTTCGATGCGGGACGGTCTCCGCTGCGCGCGGCGCGGTCGTTGTTGGTCCAGCGCTTCTTGGCGGGAGCGGCGTCGCCGTGGAATCCACGGTGGCCTTCGCTGCGGCTGCCGGGGGCAGACGAGGAGGCCGGCTTGCGCGACTCAAACTTGTTGTTGTTCGGCTTCTTGTAATCAGGCATTAAGAGGAGTTCTGGGTTGTTGTCATTGCATGGCAACGCTGAGCTCGGTTGAGCTCGCACTACTAGAACCCGGGCAGTCAAGATCGAGCGGACAGAAATCCGCACAGAAAACCGATCGGGGCCGTTTCACATACATTGTGAATGTCTCACCCCACGCAGAGTTCGCGCACACGGAGTCCATATCCGATTGGTGAAGTACCGGCCCAACTGACTTACAAACCCATCCGCGAGATCGCGGTGTCAAGAGCCGACCTACATACGTTACACGGCGCGGGCAGATCATGCCAGCTTCCGCGTTGACTCATAAGAAACCTCCGCGTAGCACCATTCGTTGCCTCATGCGAAAACCTCCGCTTCGGCGTGGTTGAAGGGTTGAGTGATGGATGTGGGTTACGCCCGTTTCTATGGAGCTGACGATGACGCAGCGGCAGGCTGTGACGAAGAAGAAAGCGCTCGCGTACCGGAGCGCCGACCGGGCCGGCAAGTCCCGGATACTGACCGAGCTGGTGGAGCTGACCGGGTGGCATCGCGACTACGCCCGGGCCGCGTTGCGGTCGGCGTTGACGCTCAAGGCAGTCAAGCCCAGGGCGGGGCGGGCGCCGACCTACGGTCCGGCGGTGACGGGGGCTCTGGTGAGGTGCTGGGCGGTGCTGCGGGCGCCGGCTGGGAAGCGCCTCGCGCCGATGCTGCCGGTGCTGGTGCCGTTGCTGCGCCGCGATAACGAGCTCGACCTCACCGATGCCGAGGCGGCCCTGCTGGTGCGGATGAGCGCGGCGACGATCGATCGGCGGCTCGCGCCGGAGCGGGCGAAGCTGCTCTCTCGCGGTCGGTCACATACCAAGCCCGGGACGCTGCTGAAGTCGCAGATCCCGATCCGAACCTGGGCCGACTGGGACGACGCGGTCCCGGGGTTCGTGGAGATCGATCTGGTCGGCCACGAGGGCGGGAACGCGTCGGGCGAGTTCTGTTTCACCCTGACGGTCACTGACATCGCGACCGGGTGGACGGTGAACCGGTCGGTCAAGAACAAGGCCGAGAAATGGGTGTTTGAGGCGCTCATGCACGTGCGCCGGGTGTTCCCCTTCCCGATCATCGGCATCGATTCGGACAACGGGTCCGAGTTCATCAACCACCACCTGTTCGACTACTGCGTGGCGAACAAGATCACCTTCACCAGGTCGCGGGCGAGTCACAGCAACGACGGCGCCCACGTCGAGCAGAAGAACTGGACCCACGTGCGCGAACTCGTCGGCTACCACCGCTACGACACCCCGGCAGAGCTGGCCCTGCTGAACGAGATCTGGGAACTCGACCGGGTGTTCACGAACTACCTCCTGCCGCAACAGAAGCTCGTGTTCAAGCAACGCACCGGCGCGAAAGTGACCAAACGGTACGACACCGCGACCACCCCGCACCAGCGCGCCATCGCCCGCGAAGACATGCGGAAGATGCCGATCATCAGAATGAACGCCGAGTTCAAACGAGTCCACCCCGCAGCCCAGTCCCGGAAGATCCTCGCGCTCACCGGACAGCTCGAAACCCTCGCGCTGGCGAAGAAACCCGCGGCCGTGAAACCGCCCGTTAATCAGACATTCAGCGGCTGAGATCCACGGAGGTTTTCAACTGAGGCAATGAATCAACCTTCCCGGAGGTATTGACATGAGGCAACAGGGCTTCCGCTCCCTCGCCGGGGTAGGTTGAACCCAATCATGAAGGTCGCGGCTGGCACGCATGCCCGCGTGCTGGCGGCGTGCGTCGGTCTGGTCATCGTGCTGTCGGCATGCGCTCCGACCGGCGATGACTCCGAGCAGGTCGAGCGCGAGCCGGTGCCGTTCCCGGTGGTGCAGACCTACCCCGACATCGACGTGATCGAGAACCTCGCCTATGGAGCGGGGCCGGATGCCGGTGGCGCTGAGATTCTCGTGGACGTCTGCCTTCCCGAGGTGGCGACCAACCCGGCATCCGTCACGGTCGACCCCGCGGCGGCAAGCGGCGAGGCTGTCAGCGGCGAGGCGCTCAGCAGTGAGGCGCTCAGCAGTGCGTCCGCCAGCAGTGCGTCCGCCACGGACGAGACCATACCCGGCGAGGCCATCACCGCGTCGACTGCCCGCGCCGCGGTGCTGTCGGTGCACGGTGGCAGCTGGCGGCAGGGCGACAAGGCGGATCTCTACTGGCGCAGCGCCTGCCAGTGGCTCGCCTCGGAGGGATTCGTCGCCATCTCGGTCAACTACCGCCTCGCCCCGGCGAACCCGTACCCCGCCGCGATCGACGACCTGCGCCAGGTTGTGCGCTGGCTGCGGGACGACGCGCAGGTCGAGAGGTTCGACATCGACCCCGACCGGATCGGCGCATTCGGCGGCTCGGCCGGAGGCAACCTCGTCTCGCTGCTCGGCCTCGAGGGCACGGGCGACCTCACCGAAGGCTCGAGGGTCGCGGCGGTCGTCAACCTCAGCGGGCCGATCGACCTCACGACGAACGGGTTCGCGCTGGGCGGTGTCGTGCCCGCGTTCCGCCAGGTGCAGCTCGACTATCTCGGCTGCGCCAGCTACACAGACTGCCCTCAGGCGCTGCCGGCGTCACCTCTCTATTCGATCGACGGGAGCGATCCGCCGTTCTTCGTCGGCCACTCGCTGGAGGAGATGATCCCGGTGAAGCAGTCGGATGCCCTCGTCGAGCTGCTCCGCGGGGCCGGCGTCGACACGACCTACCTCAACGTTGAGGGAAATCTGCACTCGATCGCGATGCTCGACGACCCGATCAGGCTGCAGATCGCGGACTGGCTGCGGGACAAGCTCAAGCCGTAGCCGTAGCCGTAGCCGTAGCCCTCGCCCGCGAGCCGCCCATAAAGGCCGCCTCCAAGCGCCTCGAGGCCGCACAACTGGGCGACTCGCGGCCCCAAGAGCCCCAGAACCCCGAAAAAACCCGCGAGCCGCCCATAAAGGCCGCCTCCAAGGGTTTGGGGGCAGCCTTTGTGGGCGTCTCGCGGGGCGGGGCAGGGCACGGCGGGGCGGGGCGGGGCGGGGCGGGGCGGGGCGGGGCGGGGCGGGGCTGCACTGGCGGGTGCTCGGAGCATCCGACCCCGACGGGCGCTCGGGCGCTCAGACGCCCGGGCGCCCAGGCGCCCGGGCGCTCAGGCGCTCTCGTCGTGCGCCGAAGCTGGCTCGGTGGTCCGGCCCGACCGCACTACCGCTGCGATGATGCCGCCAAGCACGAGCATCCCGCCGACGGAGGCGATCGCGACCGCGGCCACAACTCCCCCGCTGAAGCCGCTGAGGTCGACGAACGTGCCGACGAGGAACAGGGTGGCGAAGCCGATGAGGATGGCGCCCCAGACAATGGTGCTGGATCGGGTTTTCATCAGCGGTCTCCTTCGGTGGTGATGGTCAGGTCTCCGGCGCCCACGATGACGTCGATGTTCAGCCAGCGGTCGGTGGCACCAGCGGTCTCGCCCTCGGGCCCGAACTCGAGCGTCAGGTCGTAGCTACCGGGGGCGAAGTCGCCGTCGGGCGTGCTGAGTGCGCCCCAGCCGACGATGGGGTCGACGGTGGCGAACTCGTTCCTGGGCAGGATCACCGTGATGTCGCCGAGCCCGCCGACAATGTCGACGCTCGCGGGGCGCGGGAGCGAGCCCGTCTGGCCGTCCCAGTAGCCGGTCAGGTCGATCACCGCGTCGCCGACCCCGACGACGAAGTCCTGGGAGCGGCCGTCTGCGTGGCTTGGCGCGAACTCGGTGTCGTCGCCGGCGATCGCCATGAACCGGGCCCCTCCCGCAACGAAGTCCACGGAGTTGAACCCATTCACGGCACCGGCCCCGACGAGTGCAATGGCGACCACGACGGCGAGCCCGCTCGACCCACCGCTGCGCTTGCCGCGGATGCCGTTGATCACGATGGCGGCGCCGAGCACGGCGAGCGCCGAGGCAAGGCCGGCAACCAGTCCCTGGGTGGTGAACGCGAATTCGCCGACCACGAGGGTGACCAGCGCGCCGACGACGAGTGCGAGGCCGATCGCGACGAGCGTGTAGAACGGATTCGACCGGGTGAGCTGGCGCTCCTCTCGGTAGGCGGCGGCGCGCTCCTCGCGGATGCGGCGCTGCTCCTCGGCGTGCGCTGCGAATGCCGCGCGTTTGGCCTCCTCCTCGGATTTGACGAACTCGTCGCGTTCCTGCTTGAACCGCGTCTGCTGCGCCGTCCAGGCTGCGAGCTCGGTCGCGTCGGTCGGCGGCGGGCCCGCCGGGGCTGTGGCCATCGGCGAGGTGGCGGCGGTACCGGGGGCGTTGTTCGGCGCGTAGCTTGAGGCGGTGGTTGGCGCGCTGGTCGGGAATGCGCCCGGGCTGGATGCTGCGGACGAGCCCGGCATCGAGTAGGCGGGCTGCCCGTAGGCGGGCTGCCCATAGGCGGGCTGCCCATAGGCGGGCTGCCCATAGGCGGGCTGCCCGTAGGCGGGTGACGCGGCATCCGCCTGTTGCGCCGAGCCGCGTCCCGATCGGCGGACGATCCAGATCACGAACCAGATCGCGGCCGCGATGATCGCGAGCGTCCAGACGGCGCGGGCGAAGCCGCCGAAGTCGCCGCCACCGATGTAGGGCAGACCCCAGCCGATGTCGCCGAACCAGAAGCCTGGCAGCAGGGAGAGCAGCACGAGCAGTCCGGCACCCGCGACAGCAGGCTCGAAGTCTCCGCGGCCGAGCTCCTCGGCGTGGATCCGGCCGGTCCGGTCGGGCAGCATCATCCACGCCGCCGCGTAGGCGAGCAGCAGCGGGGCGCCGAGCACGGCAAGGACGACCACGATGCCGCGCACGATGATCGGGTCGATGCCGATACGGCTGGCGATGCCGGCGCAGACGCCGCCGATCCAGCCGGGCTGACGCGGGATGTCGAGCGAGCGCATCCACGAGAAGAAGCGGTTGCTGCGGGGCGGGGTAGCGCCGGAGGGGGCGGCCGGGGGGGTCTCGGGCTGGGGCTGGGGCTCGGGCTGGGTGCCGGACGGGCTCTCGGACTGGGTCCCGGGACGGGTCTCGGGCTGGTCGGAGGGGTTCTCCGGGTTGGTTTCAGTGGGCATGATCCGATGCTGGCAGCGCGGACGCACCCCGCGCCATCAGGGTTCACCCTGAACGCACCCTGACTGCATACCCCGAAGACCCTCCGCCGTGGTTGGATTTGGCTGTGACCCAGACTCCCCCGGCGCCCGAGTCGGCGCCCGCACCCGCGATGCGCCGCCCGCGCGCGGCAGTGTTGGGCGGGGTCTGCGCCGGGCTCGCCGACCATCTCGGCGTGCCGGTGGGGCGGATGCGGCTGCTCGCGATCGTGCTGACGTTTCTCGGGGGCGCCGGGGCGCTGCTGTACCTGTGGCTGTGGGCGCTGACTCCGCTCGAGATTCCAGCGGGTGGCGGTGCCGCCGTGCACCGCTCCTTCCCAGCGGGTGGCGGTGTCGCCGTGCACCGCTCCTTCCCGGCCGCGCCCGTGCTGCTCGGCCTCGCCGGTGTGAGCGCCCTTGCCTCGCTGGTGATCGCGGTCGGCGAGCCCGGGGCCGACCCGGCCGTCGAGGTGCTGCTCACGATGGCCTTCGCGGGAGGCGCCGTGACCTGGAGCCTGCTGTTCGACCGGCACGACCCGCGGAGGTCGGACCGGTACGGGTTTCAGGTGCGCACAGCATCCGCGGCGCTCCTGCTCCTCACCGCGGTTCTGCTGCTGCTCACCGACCCGCGCGCGCAGACCGCCGTGCTCTCGGTCGTGATGATCATCGCCGGTATCGGCGTGCTCGTCGCCCCGCACGTCGTGCGCCTGTGGACCGAGCTCCTGGCCGAGCGCAGCACCCGGTTTCGGCAGGAGGGCCGCGCCGAGGTCGCCGCGCACCTGCACGACTCGGTGCTGCAGACCCTCGCCCTCATCCAGAACCGGGCGGGTGCCTCGAGCGAGATCGCCCGCATCGCCCGCGCCCAGGAGCGGGAGCTGCGCGACTGGCTCTTCGCTGGCACCACCCCGAGCGATGCCGACTTCGCCGCCGAGCTGCGTGAGGCGGCGTCGGAGCTCGAGCTGGAGCATCCGGTGCGCTTCGAGGTCGTCACGGTCGGCGATTTCACCGACCGGTCCTTTCCGGCGGTGCTGGCCGCCGCACGCGAGGCGATGCTGAACGCGGCCCGGCATGTCGGCGGCGATGTCTCGGTCTACGTGGAGCTGTCGGCCTCCGCGATCGACGTGTTCGTGCGCGACCGCGGCGCCGGCTTCGACGTCTCGAGCGTGCCGGATGGCCGGCTCGGCGTGCGGGAGTCGATCGTCGGCCGCATGGCCCGGCACGGCGGACGGGCGAGCGTGGTCTCGAGCGATTCGGGCACCGAGGTGCGGCTGCATCTGCCGCTGGGTGGCGCGCAGTCGGCGGCTGGGCCGCCGGCCGTGCAGGTGGCTGCGCCGCCGGCCGCGCAGGTGCCGCAGCCGGTGCCCGCGCATCACGTGGCCGGCGGCGCGCAACAGGTGCCCGCGCACCCCGCCGCCGTGCAACCCGCCGCCAGCATCCTGCCCGCCAACCAGCCGACCCCGGGAGGCTCCGCATGAAGGTACTCATCGTCGACGATCACTCGATCTTTCGGTCGGGACTGCGCGCCGACCTCGCCGAGTTCATCGAGGTGGTCGGCGAGGCGGCAACCGTCGACGAGGCGCTCGCGCTGATCGAGCAGACCTCGCCGGAGGTGGTGCTGCTCGACGTGCACCTGCCCGGCGGAGAGGGCGGCGGCGGTGCCGAGGTGATCCGGCGCAGTGCGCGGCTGCTGGGCAGCATCCGGTTCCTCGCGCTGAGCGTGTCCGACTCGGCCGAGGACGTCGTCGGCGTGATCCGCGCGGGGGCCCGCGGCTACATCACCAAGAGCAGCTCCGGGGCCGAGGTCTCGCGCGCCGTCGCCGCCGTCGCCGCCGGTGACGCGGTGTTCTCGCCGCGGCTGGCCGGTTTCGTGCTGGATGCGTTCGGCGCGGTCGCCGGGGAGCAGGCCGAGACGAGCGACGAGCTCGACCGGCTGAGCGCCCGCGAGCGTGAGGTCATGCGGCTCATCGCGCGCGGCTACGCCTATAAAGAGGTCGCCGCCGACCTGTTTATCTCGATCAAGACGGTGGAGACCCACGTGTCGGCGGTGCTGCGCAAGCTGCAGCTGTCGTCGCGGCATGAGCTGACCGCGTGGGCGCTGGAGCGCAAGCTGCTGTAGCGGGAGTCCCGCAAGCCACGTCAGGCCACACATCTGGGCAACTCACGGCAGATGCCGCCATCCACCCCCGCGAGTCGCCCACCAATGCGACCCCCAAGCCCCGTAAGGCCACACATCTGGGCAACTCACGGCAGATGCCGCCATCCACCCCCGCGAGTCGCCCACCAATGCGACCCCCAACCCCCGTCAGGCCACACATTTGGGCGACTCACGGCAGATGCCGCCATCCACCCCCGCGAGTCGCCCACCAATGCGACCCCCAACCCCCGTCAGGCCACACATTTGGGCGACTCGGCGGGAGGGGTTCGGGCGCTACCTCGCGGGAACGGGGAGGGGCCGGGCACTACCGCGCGGGAAGGGGTCGGGCGCTACTGCGCGTCGAGGCGCGCCGCGATGTCGGCCGGGAAGCCGCCCGTGGCGATCGGACCCCAGCGGGTGGGCGTGATGCGGATGAGCGACTTGTCCTGGATCGCCATCGCGGCGCGGTATTCGTCCCAGTTAGGGTGCTCCCCCGCGATGCAGCGGAAGTAGTCCACGAGCCCGTCGGCCGCCTCAGGCATGTGCAGCACCTCGGCGTCGCCGTCGACCTGCACCCAGGGGCCGTCCCAGTCGTCGGACAGCACGAGCACCGAGGCGCGGGAGTCCCGCTCGGCATTGCGAGTCTTGGAGCGCTTCGGGTAGGTCGAGATGACGAGGCGCCCGTCGGCATCGACGCCACCGGCGACCGGCGACATCTGGGGGCGGCCGTCGGCGCGCGTGGTGGCGAGCAGCATCCGGTGACGGGGGCGGACGAAGTCGAGCACGTCGCCGAGCTCGACGCGGGTGGAGGTCGCGATTGTTCTAGCCATGCTTTCGAGGGTAGCCGCCCAAAATCGACCGATCACTTTCATCATTCAGGAGTTTGATGGCCTACCACTCGACAGCCTGGTCTGATTGGGTCCGGCACCTTTCTCATCATTCAGGAGTTTGAGGGCCCACCAGTCGACCGCCTGGTCGATTTGGGTCCGGCACGTTCTTCATCATTCAGGAGGTGACGGCACCCGGTCTGGTGCCGGGCGATCGTAAGTTGCGTGAAACGTTCGATTCGTGCACCGGATGCACGGATGGGCGCAACTTTCCGGCATCCGCCCACCCGTGCGCGCAGCCGCTCCTGAATAATGAAAGCCGTCCCCCAGCCGCCCTGCCCGGCTGACTCCTGAATGATGAAAGCCGTCCCCAGCCACCCCGAGCCACCCGCCAGCCACCCCGGCTGGCTGACTCCTGAATAATGAAAGCCCATGCAGATCTCCATCGCCGTCGAAGTGCCCCGCCAGCCCGAGCTGATCGAGCTGCTGCGGCTCAGCGACGAGTTCGCGCTGGCCCTGTACCCGCCCGAGAGCTGCTACATGCTCGACGTGGGCGCGCTCGAGGCCGACGGCGTCACCGTGTTCGTCGCCCGCACCGAGGCGGATGCTGTCGGCATCGCCGCCCTCGTCGACCGCGGCGACGGCTCGGGAGAGATCAAGCGGATGTTCGTGCACGACTCCGCCCGCGGCCGCGGAGTCGCCCGCGCGCTGCTCGCGGCGATCGACGAGGCCGCCCTGACCTGCGGCATCCACACCCTGCAGCTCGAGACAGGCCCCGAGCACGTTGAGGCGATCGCGCTCTATCTGGCGAGCGGATTCGCCGTGATCCCGAACTTCGGCCAGTACCTCGGTGACGAGTTCAGCATCTGCATGGAGAAGGCACTCACATAGACTGCACTTTGGTTTAAAGGAGACTTCTATGGCCAAGCGCGCCTTCATCACCGGTATCACCGGCCAGGACGGCTCCTACCTCGCGGAGCTCCTTCTCGCCAAAGGCTACGAGGTGCACGGCCTCATCCGCCGGGCCTCGACGTTCAACACCTCGCGCATCGACCACCTCTACGTCGACCCGCATGACCCCGCCGCGAAGCTGTTCCTCCACTACGGCGACCTGAGCGACGGCGGACGCATGGCGACCCTGCTGGCGAAGATCGAGCCCGACGAGGTCTACAACCTCGCCGCCCAGTCGCACGTGCGCGTCTCGTTCGACGAGCCGGAGCACACCGCCGACACCACGGGTACGGGCACGGTCCGCCTGCTCGAAGCCGTGCGAATGGCCGGCATCGACACCCGGTTTTACCAGGCGTCAAGCTCGGAGATGTTCGGTGCTACCCCGCCGCCGCAGAACGAGGAGACCCCGTTCTACCCGCGCTCGCCCTACGGCGCCGCCAAGGTCTACAGCTTCTGGATCACCAAGAACTACCGCGAGGCCTACGGCATGTTCGCCGTCAACGGCATTCTGTTCAACCACGAATCCCCTCGCCGCGGCGAGACCTTCGTGACCCGCAAGATCACTCGCGCCGTCGCCGCCATCCAGGCCGGCAAGCAAGACCATGTCTACCTCGGCAACCTCGACTCGGTGCGCGACTGGGGCTACGCCCCGGAATATGTCGAGGGTATGTGGCGGATGCTGCAGGCCGACGAACCCGAGGACTTCGTGCTCGCTACCGGCGGCAGCTTCACCGTGCGCGACTTCGTGGAGGCATCGTTCACCCGGGCCGGGCTCGACTGGGAGAAGCACGTGAAGTTCGACCCGCGCTACCTGCGGCCCACCGAGGTCGACGCCCTCGTCGGCGACGCCTCCAAGGCGCGCGAGAAGCTCGGCTGGGTGCCGGAGGTCGACACCGCGGAGCTCGCCCGCATCATGGTCGACGCCGACATCGAAGCGCGGCGGCACGACGGGAGCCACTGGATCGACTCCCCCAAACTCGCCTCCTGGGGCACTGAATGACACCAGCCGACCTGACCCCGGCCGAGCCTGCACCAGCCGACCTGCACCCGGCAGGGCCTGCACCAGCCGACCTGACCCCGGCCGAGTCTGCCCCGTTCACCCCCGGTCGGCTCGACCGCGACGCCCCGTTCTACATCGCCGGCCACCGCGGACTCGCCGGCTCGGCGATGTGGCGCCTGCTCGAGGCCGAGGGGTTCACCAACCTGATCGGCCGCTCCTCAGCGGAGCTCGACCTGAAGGACCGCGCGGCAGTATTCGCGTTCTTCGAGCAGACCCGGCCCCGCTATGTGGTGCTCGCGGCCGCGAAGGTCGGCGGCATCATGGCCAACAACACCTACCCGGTCGACTTCCTCAGCGAGAACCTGCAGGTGCAGGTGAACGTGATCGACGCGGCCATCGCTGTCGACGTGGAGCGCCTGCTGTTCCTCGGATCCTCTTGCATCTACCCGCGACTCGCTCCTCAGCCGATCACCGAGAACGCGCTGCTCACCGGCTACCTCGAGCCCACCAACGACGCCTACGCGATCGCCAAGATCGCCGGGATCTTCCACATCCAGGCCGCGCGCCGACAGTTCGGCAAGCACTGGATCTCGGCAATGCCGACCAACCTCTACGGGCCCGGCGACAACTTCTCGCCGCAGGGCTCCCACGTGCTGCCCGCGCTGATCCAGCGCTACGACAACGCCGTCAAGTCGGGCGCGACCACCGTGACGAACTGGGGCTCCGGCACGCCCCGGCGCGAGTTCATGCACGTCGACGACATGGCCGCCGCCTTTTTGCACCTGCTCGAGCACTACGACTCCCCCGAACAGGTCAACGTCGGGACCGGCCAGGACTCGACCATTCGCGAGATCGCCAAGACCATCGCGCGCGTCGTCGGCTTCACCGGCGACACGCTCTGGGACACCGACAAGCCGGATGGCACGCCCCAGAAGCTGCTCGACGTGTCAAAACTCGCGGATGCCGGCTGGAGCGCCCGAATCGACCTCGAAGACGGCGTGCGCAGCACCGTCGACTGGTACCACGAGCACGTGGCGACACTTCGGCGCTAGTGCCCGATCGACACCGCTGACGCCCGCAGTGCCTCGGCGGAGGCCTGCAGCTGGCCGAGCTCCACAGCATCCATCGGCACATCGAGCACCCGCTCGACGCCGCCCGAGCCGACGATCGACGGCACACTGAGCGCAACCCCATCGATGCCGCGATAGCCCTCCAACACCGAGCTGACCTGCATGACCGCGCGCTCGCCGCGCAGCACCGCCTCCACGATGCGCGCGCCCGACAGCCCGATCGCATAGTTGGTGGCGCCCTTGCCGGCGATGACCCGGTCCGCGGCGTGCACCACGTCGTGCCGGATCTGGTCGAGCACGTTCGGCGGGAAGACCAGCTCGCCGTCGGTGTCGGTCCACTCGCGGATCGGCGTCGGGCCGATGCGGGCGCCCGACCAGAGCGGGAACTCGGTGTCGCCGTGCTCGCCGACGATGTGCGCGTGGACGCTCCGGGCAGCGATGCAGGCCCGCTCGGCGATGAGCCAGCGGAGCCTCGCGGAGTCGAGCAGAGTGCCGGAGGAGAAGACCCGGCCGGCGGGCAACTGCGCGATCTGCTGCGCGACGACCGTGAGCACGTCGCACGGGTTCGTCACGAGAAGGTAGACCGCGTGCGGCGCGCGCTCGAGCAGCTGCGGCATGAGCTGCTCGAGAATTCCGGCGTTGGTTGCGGCGAGGTCGAGCCGGGTCTGGCCCGGATTCTGCTTCGCGCCCGCCGTAATGACGATCATGTCGGCATCCGCTACGACGTCGATGTCTCCCCCGCCGCTGATGCGGGAGGTGCCGGTGAACGGGGTGCCATGGGCGAGGTCGAGCACCTCGGCCTCGGCCTTAGCCGCGTTGACGTCGTACAGCACGACCTCGCGGGCCGAGTTACGGATAAGGGCGGCATAGGCGAGCGAGGTGCCGACGCTGCCGGCGCCGATCACGGCGAGCTTCGTGTTTCCGGAGGCTGTCATGTGCTCATCTTGTCAGCACCGGGCCTATTGGACTCAGTCCACTCGTCAGGGTCGCGGCTATTTCAACCTTCGGCGCTCGGCGCGTGCTGGCCCACAGCTCGCATGTGCCGCCGAACTCGGGGCTCAAGGGCGCGGCTGCTCCAGCCATCAGCGCTGAGAGTACGCGAAACGGCGCCTCCCCATGCCGGGGAAGAGCCGAAGTACGTACTCTGGCGCCCGCGGAGGCGCGTGCTGGCCCACAGCTCGCCTGTGCCGCCGAACTCGCGGCTCAAGGGCGCGGCTACTCCAGCCATCGGCGCTGAGAGTACGCGAAACGGCGCCTCCCCATGCCGGCCAAGAGCCGAAACACGTACTCTCGCGCACGTAGGCCACGCAGGCCACGCAGGCGCGTGCAGGCGCACGTAGGCCACGCAGGCGCACGCAGGCGCGCGTGCTAGCCCGAAGCTCGCCTGCGCCGCCGAGCCCGCGGATCAGGGGCGCGGCGACAGGTGCTCGTGCACCGCGAGCCAGCGCGTTCCGCGCTTCTCGAACACGATCGTCTCCCGCTCGAGCATCGTGTCGACGAGGCCGTCCATCTCGACCATAGTCTCGACGTCGTGGGTGAAAATGCCAAAGCCGTCGCCTGTCTGCACGTGGTGGTTCGTTGAGATGCAGCCGAGCACACGGAATAAGTTCTCGGTCTCCCACTTCGCCCACAGCGTCTCGTAGGCCGCCCTCGACTCGAGCCGTTCGGGCGTCGAGTAGAAGATGAACGAGGCGTCCATGGCGAAGCCGTCGAAGTAGCGCAGCGGGTCGTGTGAACCGAACGCCGCAACGATCTGTGCCGCCGCTGCGAGAATCTCGTCGTCCTTGACCGTCATGCCGATCCCTCCTGCGCCTTGAGCCTCTGTGTCTGGATGGCCATGCTCGAGATGAGCTCGTAGACCACGTGCGCCGCCGCGATCCCGGTGATCTGTGCATGATCGTAGGCGGGTGCGACCTCGACGATATCGGCCCCGACGAGGTTTGTCGACGACAGGGCGCGCAGAATCGCGAGCAGCTCGCGGCTCGTGAAGCCGCCTGCCTCGGGGGTTCCCGTGCCCGGTGCGAACGCGGGGTCGAGCACGTCGATGTCGACCGACACGTAGACCGGGCGGTCGCCGACGCGCGCCAGCATCCGCTCGATCATTCCCGCGACGCCGATGCTGTCCATCTCGGTGGCGTGCGCGATCTGAAAACCGAGGTCGCCGTCTTCGGTGAGGTCGTCGGCGGAATAGAGCGGACCGCGGATGCCGAGGTGCATGCACGAGTCCGGGGCGAGCAGCCCCTCCTCGGCGGCCCGGCGAAACGGGGTGCCGTGGGTGTAGTCGGCGCCGAAGTAGGTGTCCCAGGTGTCGAGGTGCGCGTCGAAGTGGATGACCGCGAGCGGCCCGTGCACCTCGGCCGTGGCCCGCAGCAGCGGCAGCGCGATCGTGTGGTCGCCGCCGAGCACGACGAGCCGCGACCCGGCCTGCAGGTGAACCGCTGCGGCCTCCTCGATCTGCATGAGCGCCTCGGCGATGTCGAACGGGTTCGCGGCGATGTCGCCGGCATCCGCCACCTGCAGCAGCGCGAACGGCTGCACGTCTTGCGCGGGGTTGTACGGTCGCAGCAGCCTGGACGACTCGCGGATGTGGCTCGGGCCGAAGCGCGCGCCCGGGCGGTAGCTCACCCCGGAGTCGAAGGGAACGCCGACCACGACGACATCCGCCGCCTCGACCTCGTCGATGCGCGGCAGTCGCGCAAAGGTCGGCGCGCCCCCGAAACGGGGCACGATCGTCGCGTCGACCTGGCCGAGCTTGCCGCCCGTGGTCAGGCGCGGGATCGGCCGCTGCGCTGGGGGGTGGTCCGGCCGCTCGTCCCGCAGCTCGTCCGCGGTCGCGTCAGCCACGGGGGGAGCTGGCGTCGGCACGGGCGTCGGCGCGCACCTGGGCGCGGGCAGCCTGCGAGGCATGGTCGAGCACGACCTCCCGCTCGGTGCCGGGAATGGAGCGCACGACCCGCGGGCCGCTCGGGCCGAACGAGTAGGACGGCTCGGGGAAGATCAGAAGCGCCCCGATGTAGACCACCGCCGCCGTGCCGATCGCGACGATGAGGCTGAGGTCGACGCCGCCCGCGGCGTTCGCGAATGGTCCGGAGATCACGGGCGGGAAGTAGGCGAACAGCAGTCCGAGCGTCGCCGCGGCGATCCAGGCGACCATGCCGCGCCAGTTGACGCCGCCGTTGTACCAGTACTTTCCGCCGGTTTCGCCGCGGTTGAAGACCTGAAGCATGCGGGCATCGTACTCGCCGCGGTGCACGAAGTAGCCGATCGCCATGATGATCATCCACGGGGTCGTCGTCACGATGATGGCGCCGACGAAGGCGTTGACCGCGCCGAGCAGGTCGAAGGCGAGGCGGCCGACGAGGATGAAGACGAAGGCGAGTGAGCCGATCGCGATGGTCGCCTGTACCCGGCTGAATCGCGGGAATACCGACGAGAAGTCGAGGCCGGTGCCGTAGAGCGACGTCGAGCCGGTCGAGAGCCCGCCGATGAAGGCGACGAAGATCAGCACGACCGCGTACCAGGGCGGGGACGCTTGGATGAGGGCGACGACGTAGTCGACCTCGCCCGCCACGATCGTGGCCGTGGCGACGCCGAACAGGAACGGCACGAGAGTAGCGAGCTGCCCGAGCAGGGTCGCGGCGAACAGTTTGCGCGGCGGCGTGCTCTTCGGGATGTAGCGCGACCAGTCGCCGAGGAACGCACCGAACGAGATCGGGTTGCTCATCGCGATGAGCGCGGCGAGCACGAACGTCGGCCAGAAGGAGCCGAGGGCGTAGGCATCCGGCCCCGGGTTGTAGCTCGGGTCGAACGTGGTCGCGAACGCAACGAGCGCGAGCAGGAAGAGCAGGGTGTTGGCGATGACCGCGGTCTTGTTCACGAGCAGCATGAACTGGTACCCGTAGACCACCACGATGATGACGATCGCGCCGATGATCGCGTAGATCACCGTTCGCAGGCCGATCGAGTCCTCGACGCCGGCCAGGCGGGTGAGCGCGCCGACGATCGCGTCGCCGCTGACCCAGACCGAGATCGAGTAGAACGCGATCGCGGTGAGCAGGGAGAGGAACGAGCCGACGACCCGGCCGCGCACACCGAAGTGGGCGCCGGAGGAGACGGCGTTGTTCGTGCCCGTCTTTGGCCCGAACAGGCCCATCGGCATGAGGATGACCGCACCGAGCAGCACGCCGGCGACCGTGGCGAGCACGGCCTCCCAGAACGACAGGCCCAGGGCGATCGAGAAGGTGCCGAGCAGCACGGTGGCGAACGTGTTCGCGCCGCCGAACTGGATGCGGAACAAGTCGAATGGCCGCGAGGTGCGGTCGGCGTCGGGGATCGTGTTGATGCCGTGCAGCTCGACCTCGGTCGCCTTGGGGCGCGGGTTGAGGGTCACAGTGGCGTCGTTGCCGTGCTGGGTCATGGATGGCCTCTTCTCTTGGGTGAAATAGTAGGGCCGAAGTTGCCAGTTAGGCAATATTGTTTTCTCATGAGGATAATCAAGGTCGTGGATCTGTCTGTCGTCGTCGGCGCCGGAACGCAGGTGTACCCGGGCGACCCGGAGCCCCGGCTGACCCCGCACAGCACCGTCGAGCGCGACGGCTTCAACCTGCTCAGCGTGGAGATGGGCTCGCAGACAGGCACCCACGTCGACGCCCCGTACCACTTCGACGAGTCGACCGAGAGGATCGACGAGGTGCCGCTCGAGCGGTTCGTCGGCCGCGGCGTCATCGTCGACGCGACCGACCTCGGCCCGCGCGGTGTGATCACCTGGGCGCATGTCGAGCCCGTAGCCGACTCGATCGAGCCCGGATGCATCGTGCTGCTGCACACCGGCTGGAGCCGGCATTACGGCACCGCCGCCTACTTCGACAACCCCTACCTCGACGCCGGCGCCTGCCGTGAGCTGCTCGCGCGCGGGGTGCGCACCTTCGGCATCGATGCGATCAATATCGACGAGACGCCCGACTCTGAGCATCCGGGAATCGGGTTCCCCGTGCACCACCTCATCGCCGACGCTGGCGGCATCATCTGCGAGAACCTCACCGGGCTCACGGCCATCGATTTCGCGCAGCCGCAGATCTCGCTGCTGCCGATCGCCCTCGAAGCGGCAGACGGCGCGCCGGTGCGGGCTGTTGCAATACAGTTCGGGGAGTAACACCGGGGCAAGAAACGGACGAGTGATGGCAGAACAGGTTTTGATCGGGGCGCGCCTGCGGGCCGCGCGGCTGTCGAAGGGGCTCACGCTCGGCACCGTCGCGTCGGTCACCGGGCTCACCCAGGGCTACCTGAGCAAGCTCGAGCGCGACCATGTCTCACCCTCGGTCGCGTCGCTCGTGGCCGTCTGCGCTGCCGTCGGGCTGCGCGTCGGCGACCTGTTCGAGCCCCCGCCCTCGGCGATCGTGCGGTCCGGCGAGGGCACCCTCATCAACTTCGGGGCGCACGACGCCCGCGAGTACGTGATCACACCCGGCGACCAGACCCTCATCGAGGTCATCCACTCGTTCGTCGAGCCGGAAGGCAGCGGCGGATCGACCCAATACGCGCTCGACTGCGACATCGAGTTCATCTTTGTCGTGTCGGGCACGCTCGACCTGATCCTCGGCGACGAGGTTCTCTCGCTCGGCGCCGGCGACGCCATGACGATGCGCGGGCGGGAGCCGCACACTTGGCGCAACCCGTCGACGGAGGTCGGCTGCGAAGTGCTCTGGATGCTGGCGCCTGCGCCGTAGCGGCTTGTCCGGCCCGGGCGTACCCGTTCGACGGGGTTTCGCCAGCGCGGAGGCTGTGCCTACGCTTGTTTCAGAGTTGGCCGCATCCCAGCGGAACGACCACGCTTGACCAGCCGACAGGAGGAACAGCCATGGCCGCACAAACTGATCCAACGCGAGAGGTACGGGAGCTCTGATGGACGTCATGCAGCAGGTCACCTCGGGCATGCGTGTTGTCGACTCCGATGGCACCGAGGTCGGCGAGGTGGAGAACTTCAAGATGGGCGACGAGGAGGCCGTCACCTCCCGCGGACAGCGCGACCCCGACAACGGGGGGATTCTCGAAGGCCTCCTCGATGCTTTTCGGGAACGCTCGACTGTCTCGCCACAGGAGGCCGAGCGGATGCTGAGGATTGGCTACGTCGTCATCGACCGCAAAGGCCTGTTCGCGGGCAACGACCACATCGCAGCGGACCGGCTCGACCGGGTCGAAGACGACACCCTCTGGCTGAAGCCCGGGGCAGCGGAGTAGCCGCCGAGCAGCATCCACTGATTTCTACCCCAGGTGCACCGAGCGGCGGCGACGGCCAGACTCGACCTCGACCAGGCCCAGACGCTTCTCCTCGCGTCGCTCCTTCGCGCCCTCGACGAGGTAGTACAGCACAGGCAGCACGACGAGGGTCAGCGCCGTCGACGAGATGAGCCCGCCGATCACAATAGCGGTGTCGAAGTCATGGCACCCGCAGCATCCGCCCCCGCCAACATCCGTGCGCACCCGCGACCACGCAAGCGAACGCGCCCATTTGTAGCAACCGCGCCCGGCCGACCGGGCGCGAATGCCACGAACAGGCGCGAACACTCCCGCACCTAGCAACCGCGCCCGGCCGACCGGGCGCGAATGCCACGAACAGGCGCGAACACTGCGATCCAGACCTAGCCCACGTGCGCCGAGCGGCGACGGCGGCCCGACTCGACCTCGACCAGGCCCAGGCGCTTCTCCTCGCGTCGCTCCTTCGCGCCCTCGACGAGGTAGTACAGCACAGGCAGCACGACGAGGGTCAGCGCCGTCGACGAGATGAGCCCGCCGATCACAATAATGGCGAGCGGCTGCGAGATGAAGCCGCCGGTTCCGGTGAGGCCGACCGCGAGCGGCAGCAGCGCGAAGATCGTCGACACCGCCGTCATCAGGATCGGCCGGAGCCTGCGGCTCGCTCCCTGAATGATGGCGTCGCCGACCCTGAGACCCCTCTCCCGGTATTGGTTCACGAGGTCGACGAGCACGATCGCGTTCGTCACGACGATGCCGACAAGCATCAGCACGCCGATGAGCGACGGCACTCCGAGTGGGATTCCGGAGATCACCTGCAGCACGATCGCGCCGGTCGCCGCGAACGGGATCGACACGAGCAGCAGCAGCGGCTGGCGCAGGCTCTTGAACGTGGCAACCATGACGACGTAGACGATCAGGATCGCCACCAGCAACGCGAGCCCGAGCTGCTGGAACGCGTCGGCCTGCTGCGCCGTGACGCCGCCGATCTGGGCATCCGCGCTCGCCGGCAAATCGGCATCCGTGAGGGCCGCCTGCACCGCGGCGGACGCGGTTCCGACGTCGTCGCCGTTCGGGGTGATGCTGATCGTCGCCGCACGGATTCCCTTGACGGTCGTGATGCTCGAGGGGCCGTCGACCTGCTCGACCGTGGCGACCTCGCTGAGCGGGATGATGCCGCGGGCGCTCGGGATGCCGAAGTCGCGCAGCTCCTGCACCGTGGTCGGGGCGTCAGGGTTCGTGATGTAGATCGAGAGGGTCTTCTCGTCGATCACGACGGATCCCACGGCGGCGGGCAGCTTGCTCTCGGCCACGATCGCGCCGACGGCGATCTCGCTGAGCCCTGCCTGGGCGGCGAGCTCGCGGTCGACGTTCACCGCGAGGTACGGCTGGGCGTTGGACAGGTTGCTGGTGGCCTCGGCGGTGACGTCGAGGTCGCGGACCGTCTCGAGCACAGCATCCGACGCGGCGCCCAGGTCGGCCTGCCCGTTCGCGGTGATATTGATCTCGATGTCGGAGGAGGCGAAGCCCGAGGCGGCCGCTGCAAGGGACACCTCGCCGACGTCGTCGAGCTCGGCGAGCGCGTCGCGCACGTCGGCCTGCAGGGCGACCTGGTCGACCTCCGGGTCGGTCGTCAGCGAGAAGGTGATGTTGCTGCCGCCGAGGAACGCCTGGCGGATCGAGTCGTTTCCACTTCCGAGCGACAGTTGCACGACGTCGACGCCGTCGAGGTCGAGCAGGGCCTGCTCGACCTTGGTCGCGGCCTCGTCCTGCGCCTCGAGGCTCGTCCCGAGCGGAACCGACTGGCTCACCGTGAGCGTGTTCTGACCGCTGTCGCCGATGAAGTTGGTCTTGAGCAGCGGGATGAGCGCGGCCGTGCCGCCGAGCACGAGGAGCGCGATGAGCATCGTGGCGACGGGGCGGGCAAGGGTCCAGCGGATGATCGGCAGGTAGCCGCGCTGCAGCCGCGTCGGCTTCTCCGCGAGCTCGTCGGCGGTGAGCTGGGCGGTGGTGCGCTGGGCGGTGGTGGGCTGGGCGGTGGTGGGCTGGGCTGTGGTGGGCTGGGCGGTGGTGGGCTGGGCTGTGGCGGGCTGGGCGGTGGCGGGCCGGGCTGTGGTGGGCTGGGCGGTGGCGGGCTGGGCGGTGGTGGGCTGGGCGGATGCTGGCGCGAGGCTGACAGCGGGGCTGGCAGCGGGGCTGGCAGCGGGGCTGGCAGCGGGGCTGGCAGCGGGGCCCGGGTTGGTGTTGGCGGCGGCGTTGGCGTTGGCGGCGCTGGCAGCATCCGTCCCCTCGGCGACGGGCGCGGCGTGCTTGCGGGCCTGCGGGGCGCGCAGGAACCAGTAGGCGAGCACGGGCACGATCGTGAGGGCGACGAACAGCGAGGCGGCGAGCGCGATC